>DATBEG010000055.1:0-26634 GCA_036276155.1 Bryobacteraceae bacterium
AGAGCGCACGATCGTCTTTGCGCCGTCTACCTTGGTGGACAGATACTCTGCCGTACGCGGACGCTGCTCGAGAATCGCGAGGATAATTGCCGCAGCGTCCTTCACCGGGGTCACGCTCAGCTGACGTGCGATGTCGCGGCCAGCGTCGGTCAAGAGATATTGCATCGTCTTGCGCATCTCGCCGCTCAAGGGAAGCATGCCTTTGAGCACTTCGCCAAGTGGCGCGCAATAATACTCCGCAATCCAGCGCGCCAGGCTCAATAACTCGGCATCAAGGACGGGCTCGTCGTCGATAACGGCGAGAACGTCGCGTGTATCTGCATCAGGCGTCTGATTGTGAACATCGACCACCACGCCTGTCAGGCGCCGCGATCCAAAAGGAACCCACACCCGCGCGCCCACGTGCGCACGATGCCGTAACGTCAGTGGGAGTTGGTATGAAAAGGCGCGGTCGACAGGCACTGGTAAAGAGACGTCGCAGTATCGGTAGCTTTGTCCCGAAGTTTCCGGTGACTCAGACATGCAACGAGCGAATAGCTTGGAAGGACGACCGGAGGGCGGGGTAGAGCGATTGATAAACTACGTAGCATTTTCTGTAGAACTCGGCGGCTTCCGTTTGCGGCTGTTTGGTATCGACTTCGCGCACGGCGCGTGAGCCAATTTCTTGCGCGCTCGCATACTCTCCGGTCCCGATTAGCGCCAGCAACGCTGCCCCGTAGGCCGAACCCTCCTGGCTCTCCAGTATGGCCACAGGAGTGTTAAAGACATCTGCGAACATCTGCAACCAGAATGTGCTCTTTGCTCCGCCACCAGACAGCCTCACAACTTTCGGCGCGGCACCGAGCTGGCGAATAATCTCGAACCCATCATTCTGGCTGTAGCACACGCCTTCCATCACCGAGCGAATCAAGTCAGCGCGCGTATGCTTTGCCGTCAATCCAATCCAGCACGCGCGCGCATTTGCGTCCAAATGAGGCGTTCGCTCGCCCATTAGATAAGGAAGCCAAAACAGGCCTTGGGCGCCAGGCGGCGACGTTGCAGCTTCTTTTGTCAGGTCATCATACGTCAAGAGCGGTGTGATCTGACTTCGCGTCCATTGCAAGCTCAATCCGGCGCCCTGAGTCACTCCCATGACGTGCCAGACATTCGGAATCGCATGGCAAAATGTGTGGACGCGTCCGCCAGGATCATATGCCGGCTGTTGCAGGTACGCGAAGACGACCCCCGATGTCCCGATGGTGCAGGAAACGGTCCCCTCCGCAACAATTCCGTTGCCGATCGCGCTGGCTGCCTGATCCCCTGCACCTGCGACCACCGGTGTCCCCGCAGCGAGTCCGGTGAGCGCGGCCGTCTCCGCTGAAACATGGCCGGTTACTTCGCTGGATTCATACAGCTTCGGCAGGATGCTCATGTCCAGCCCTAGACCGTTCATGACGTCCACAGACCAGGCGCGTTTCACCACGTCCAGCATCCCCGTGCCGCTTGCATCTGAGACATCGGTTGCCAGTTCGCCTGTCAGCTTGTAGCGAATGTAGTCCTTGGGCAGCAGGAAGTGCCGAACTTTCGCAAACGATTCCGGATCGTGATCTCTTACCCAAAGAAGCTTGGGCAGAGTCCAGCCCGTGAGCATCGGATTGGCGGTCCAGCGGACGACATTCTCCGGCCCGAGCTTTGAGTTGATGAAGTCTACCTCCGGCTGGCTCCGCTGATCGCACCAGATGAGTGCAGGCCGGATCACGTGGCCGGCTTCGTCGAGCAAAACGAGCCCATGCATCTGCCCGGAGAGCCCGATGCCGTGAACGGCGCTTGCGTCTGCGTTTGCCTGTTTCAGCACGCCGGAGACTGCTGCGGCGGATGCGCGCCACCAGTCGTCGGGTTGCTGTTCCGCCCACATCGGATGCTCCATTCGCATCTCTTCATGCGGAACCGTGAAGGAAAATCGCACGCGTCCATCTGCATTCACGAGCAGCGCGCGCGATCCACCTGTTCCAACATCAAGGCCCAGCCAATACATGGTTGTTAGTAGGTTCCGAACTTCCCGGCATGAGCCAAGGAAACTGTCCTAGTTTTCTACTTGCTTTAGCGTCCCACAGCGGCAACTTCAAGGACGCTGCTTGATTGTAAAGGGAGGTAGGCAGCTCCGTACAGCCCGGCGTCGCTGCCGAGCACAGCTTTCTCAACGCGGGTATTCGTTCGCGCGAATGTCAGGGAACGTGACTTGATCTCTTCAAACATTGCAGGTGCGAACATATCCCAGGCAGGTAACGGGCCACCGGTAAGAAGATACAACGGGAAATTGAAGACATTGATCATGTTGCCGAGTGCAATTCCCAACGCTCGGCCGACGGACTTGAAAATCAGGATAGCGCGTTGATTGCCCTGGCGTGCCAGATCGTAAACACCTTCCGCAGTGACGTGCTCGCCGAAGTGCATCATGCGTCCCATCGCCGCAATTGCTGTCGCCGACGCGTGCTTCTCCAGGCAACCGCAATTTCCGCAGCCGCAGGGATTCCCGTCAGGATAGACCGTCATATGGCCGATTTCGCCTGCCATGCCCATATGCCCGTGGAGCACGCGCCCGTCGATTACGATGCCACCGCCGATCCCAGTGCCAAGAGTCAGCAACATAAGGTCTTTTACGTCCCTGCCTCCTCCTACCCACATCTCGCCGAGCGCCGCCGCGTTCGCATCGTTTTCCATGACGATGGTGGTACCCAAAACGCGCTGGATGGAGTCCCGCACTGGAAAGTCCTCGAAGCCGGGCAAATTGGCGGATCCTACGACTACGCCCCGGTCCATATCGATGAACCCCGGAACGCCGATACCGACGCCGCGGAGGCCAGAAACACCAATGTGGGAGCGGATGGCTGTGATGGTCGTAACGATGTCGTTGACGACGTGTTCGGGCCCGGCGGTGAATACGGCGGGTATGGAAAGCTTATCGAGAACCTTACCTTGTTCGCTGACGGCGGCGACGCGAAGATTCGTGCCACCGAGGTCGACTCCGATGGAGTACGTGGCCATGCGCACAAGATCATAACAGATCTGAGCGGCTTTTCGCGTCTACCTCTATATCCACAGGATGATAGGCTACTTCAAGCCAGAAATGCGCCGCCGAACGAATCGTATCGAAGAACCCGTCCAGGTCGACCGGCTTTCGCAGATAGCAATTAGCGTACAGCTCATAGGCATCGCGAATGTCTTTGTCGGCATCTGACGTGGTCAAGACGGCTATTGGAATGAGCCGGAGCCGTTCGTCCTCTTTAATCTCGCGAAGCAACTCGCGCGAGTTCGCTTTCGGCAGGTTGTAGTCGAGGAAGATCAGCCCTGGAGTGGGGGCATCGGCGTAACGATCTTGCCTGTGTAGAAATCGGAGCGCTTCCTCGCCATCGCCCGCAACGTGAATCGCTACCGGGGGCTTCAGATCCCGGAGCGCTTCCCGCATAAGGCGGACATCGCCTGGATTATCTTCCACGATCAAGATGTGTCGTTGCGCGAACAAGAAGACCCTGAACCTACAAGTTCATCTCTTAAGTAAGTGGAGCATTCTTAGTCTATCTACAAACAATTTGGAATGGCGCAACTGATTGTCACTTGAGACAATGTCAGATCCAGATGAAGAAAATCCTTACGCTTCTCTTCGGCGTCTGTCCTCTGTTAATGGTGGCCGGTCAGCGGCAAACGAACCAGGAAAATCAGTCCTTTTCGGCGCGTATCGCGAATTTGAGGAAAATCGACGGGTTCATCCCGCTGTACTCGGACGAGCACACCGGCAAAATGCTCATGGAAATTAGCCGGTTGAACGAGGAGTTCCTTTATGCCACCGAGATCGCCGCCGGGGTCGGCTCGAATGATCTCGGGCTTGACCGCGGCACCCCCAATTCGCCCGTCGTCGTCCAGTTCGAGCGCTCCGGCCCTCGGGTTCTGCTGATCGAATCGAATTACCGTTTCCGCGCCACTGCCGATAATGCCCTCGAAAAACGCGATGTGCAAGACTCTTTTGCGCGTTCCACTCTCTGGGGCTTCGAAATCGTCGCCGAAGAGAACGGCCGTCTCCTGGTGGACGCAACCAATTTCCTGTTGCGTGACGCCGCGCATGTTGGGGAGCGCATCGGCCGTATGCACCAGGGCCAGTTCCGGGTGGATGCTACTCGCTCCGACTTCTACCTGCCGTTCATAAAAGCCTTTCCGCGCAATACCGAAGTTGAAACGACGATTACGCTTACAAGCGACGCCCCAGGCAATCTCGTCCGCGAAGTGACTCCGGCGCCTGACGCCGTAACCATTCGGGAGCACCAGTCCTTTGTCGCCCTACCCGAACCGGGCTACAAGCCGCGCCTGCAGGATCCGCGCGCGGGTTACTTCTCAACCGAGTTCATGGATTTCTCCGCGCCCATTGAGCAGCCGGTTGTCACGCGTTATATAGCGCGCCATCGACTCGAGAAGAAAGATCCGAGCGCCGCCATCAGCGATCCCATTGAGCCGATCGTCTATTATGTGGATCCCGGCGCTCCCGCCGACATCCGGCAGGCTCTTGTTGAAGGCGCCAGTTGGTGGAACCAGGCATTTGAGGCCGCGGGATTTCGCAACGCCTTCCAGGTGAAAGTTCTTCCGCCTGACGCCGACCCAATGGACGTCCGCTACAACGTCATCCAATGGGTGCACCGTTCGACACGTGGCTGGTCGGTTGGCCATTCATTGGTGGACCCCCGCACGGGCGAAATCATCAAAGGTATCGTTACGCTCGGGTCTTTGCGCGAGCATCAGGATTACCTCATCTTCGAAGGCCTGTTCGCGCATCACGTCCTTGGAGATCAAAAAACCAAGATGCTGACCGATGCTGTGTACGCCCGTCTGCGCCAGCTCGCGGCACATGAAGTGGGCCATACGCTAGGCTTGCAACACAACTACATCGCGAGCACCGCTCAGCGTGCCTCTGTGATGGATTATCCCGGTCCCTGGATTGACCTTCGACCCGACAACACGTTCGATCTCTCAAACGCTTACGCGGTGGGGATCGGCGAATGGGATAAGATCGCGATCACCTGGGGCTATTCGCAATTTTCATCCGGTACGGATGAGAAACAGGCGCTCAACAAGATTATCCTGGATGCGGCGCATCGGGGCATCATTTCTATCACTGACGCCGATAGCCGTCCACCAGGAAGCGCTCACCCCAAATCGCACCTTTGGGACAGCGGAGCCAATGCCATTGACGAACTCGCGCGTCTTCTAAAGATCCGTTCCATCGCGCTGTCACGCTTCGGCGAAAACAATATCCAAGTTGGCTCGCCAATGGCTACGCTTGAGGAAGTGCTCGTCCCGCTGTACTTCCTCCATCGCTATCAAACCGAAGCAGCAAGCAAGAGTATCGGCGGCCTAGACTACACCTACGCGGTTCGCGGAGATGGCCAGTTGGTCACTCAGATCGTGTCGGCCGCCGAGCAGCGCCGCGCCTTAAAAACAGTGCTCCAGACTATTGATCCGAGCACCCTGACCATTCCCGAAAACGTGCTGAAGCTTATTCCGCCACGTCCACCGGGATATCCTCGTACGTCTGAGACGTTTCCCGCGCACACGGGCTTGACCTTTGATCCGCTCGCCGCCGCCGAAGCAGGGGCCGACCTGACGGTCAGCCTGATTCTTAATTCGCAGCGCGCGGCGCGTCTGGTGCAATATCACGCCGAAAACGCTGCTAATCCCGGTCTGGATGAAGTCATTCAGACGCTCGTCGCCGCTACATGGCGCGCGCAGCCTCGCACCGGTCTACAGGCCGAGGTTGCGAAAACCGTCAATTATGTGGTGCTGATGCGGCTGATCGGCCTCGCGGTCGATGAATCCGCGTCACCGCAGGTGCGTAGTATAGCGACTTCTGCGGTCGAACACCTCAAACCGAGCGTCACGGATGCGTTTGCTGTCGACCTGATTGCTAAATTTGAAAGAAATCCAAAAGAACTGACGCTTCCCAAGCTTGCCGAAGCTCCGCCCGGTCAGCCGATTGGGTCGGACGATGATGCAGTATGGCCCTGGTAATCGGTGGTACGGGAGACGACTTCACTTGGCGTAATAGCCGTTTCTCCATCTCACCTTTACTTCTCCCATGCCGTCTGGTGGTGTGACCTTAACTTCTAGCTTGCGGTAGTCGCCGGTATGCTCGTGATTCAACGGGGTAAAGGCCAGTACATACTGGTTGCGCAGCTCGATTCCAATCCGGCGCGCCACCGTCGGCAGGGCTGCATAATTGCCGGCGGCGTACTCACGACCGCCGGTCTGCTCGCACAAGTTCGCCAGAAAGCCCGGTCCTGATACCCCGCTGGATGTCATTCCCAGCAGCTTCGAAAGGGGATCGAAGACGCCCATGGCATACACCTGAACGTCGGCTCTCTGGATCGCCTCCTTAACGGCTTCTGCGCTGTAGTGGCTGCTATTTTCTCCGCCATCGGACACCAATAGCAGTGCTTTGCGCGGGTTGTGCGCGTCCTTCATGGTCGTGACCCCAAGGTCGACGGCGTCAATTAGCGCGGTTGTGCCGTCTGACTTTACGTCGGCCAGCCTATTTGTAATATCGTCGAACGCACGGGTGAAGGACAGTTGCAAAGTCGCACGATCATTGAACTCCTCCAGAAACGCCTCGTCGCCCGCGTTCATTGTCTTCAGGAACTCCGCGACGGCCTGGCGAGAGGTGCCGATCCTTGAACCCATGCTGGCGCTAATATCCACCAGGATGCCGATGGAGAGCGGAACATCTTCCCCCGAAAATTGCGAGATCTTTTGCTCTGCGCCATCTTCGTATAGGCGAAAATTCTGCTTCTCCAGCCCAATAACGAATCGGTTGGCCTTGTCTGTCACCGAGACCGGGACGACCACCAATGTGCTCTCGACGCGAAGGGTAGTTTGCCCAGTAAGCAGGGCTGCGACGGCCAGCAGCCAGGAAAAAAAAGCGGCTGTGCCGGTTATGCGCACAACAATAGCTTACGAATGTTGTTTCAGCAGCTTTTTCCAGCGCGCCCATGCCTCATCACGCGCCTTCTTGTTGCCTTCGGTTGCATCTGGATTTTGCGGCTCGCCGGCGCGCATAAAACCGTGTCCTGCGCCCTCATACGTGACCGGGTCATAAGTCTTGCCGGCTGCCTGCATGGCTTTCACCGCGTCGGGAATGGTCGCGTCGATCCGCGCATCGTTCCCGCCATAAAAGCCGTAAACCGGAGCCTTGATGTGAGCCATGGCATCGGTTGCGGGGGGCGGTCCGTAAAACACGAACGCAGCTGATAGATCTGGCCTGTTTGTCGCAAATCGAAAGCTCTGTCCACCACCCCAGCAGAATCCCGCAACAAACAATTTGCCGTTAGCTGATGGCACTTTGAGGGCGTAATCTGCTGCTGCATTCAGGTCTGCGGTTACCTGGTCCGGACTCAACTTGCTGACACCCTTAGTGGGATCAGGGAAACTGGACGTTCCGCCGCCGTTCGGTCCCATGCCGGACAGCAGATCCGGTGCGACCGCTATGTATCCCGCTGCCGCGACCTCATCGGCCAACTCCTGAATCCAGTCCGATTCCCCGAAAATCTCGTGGATCATCAGCACCACGGGCGTCTTTTCCTTCGATTCCGGGTAGACGACGAACGTCTCGACTGAGCGCCCGTCGTGCTTTACCGTCACCCACTCGTGGTGGCGCGGAGACTTGTTCAATTCCTGGCGAGCCCAGTCCTGGGCACAGAGCGGCATAGCTACGGCTGCAAGCAGCGCTAGGTGTTTTCGCATGATGTTTATTACACCAACAACTTTCTGACTACAACGCTAAGTTTTTGAGACGCTTACACCGATTAGTTCACTAACTGGATATTACCGATGATGTATCGCTCTTTGATGCGCGCCTTCTCCCCCGAACTGGCCATTGATCTGGGGACTGCCAATACCCTCGTCTACATTCCCGGCAAAGGTATTGTTCTGAATGAGCCTTCAATCGTTGCCGTCGATCGCCACACCGGCGAGATCATCGGCTGTGGCGCCGATGCGAAAGAGATGCTAGGCCGCACGCCGTCCAGCGTGGTGGCTATCCGCCCGTTGCGCGACGGAGTTATCGCGGATTTCAAAATGGCGGAGCGCATGCTGAACTACTTCATTCGCAAAGCGCACAAGCGTAAGACCCTGGTCCATCCACACATCGTCATCGGAATCCCGAGCGAGACCACGGAAGTCGAGAAGCGCGCGGTCCTGGACTCCACTTATCGTGCCCGTGCCAGTCAGGTTCACCTGGTTGAACAGGCGATGGTTGCGGCACTTGGAGCCGGGTTGCCGATTACGGAGCCAAGCGGAAACATGGTTGTCGATATCGGTGGCGGGACCACCGACATCGCCATCATTTCGCTGTCCGGAATCGTTTATTCGCGCTCTCTGCGTATTGCTGGCGACGAGATGGACGACGCAATTATGGAGTACATGAAGCGCCGGCATAATCTTTTGATTGGCGAGCGCACGGCCGAAAACGTGAAAATAGCGATCGGTTCAGCGCATCCGCTGCCGCAGACTATCACCATGGATGTGAAGGGTCGCGACCTGGTGAAAGGTCTGCCGAAGTCAGTTGCTGTGACCGACGCGGAAATCCGCGAAGCCATTACCGATTGTGTAAATGCGATTGTAAGCGCAGTGCGAACTGCTCTCGAGCACACGCCCCCGGAACTGAGCGGCGATATCAGTGAAAAGGGAATCATTCTCACGGGCGGCGGCTCCCTGCTACGCAACATGGACGAACGGCTGCACCACGAAACCAGCATGCCAGTACTTATGGCCGACCAGCCGCTTGCCTCAGTAGTTCTGGGCACAGGCAAGATCCTTGAAAATTTCCACCTCCTTCGCAAGATGGCCGTTAACTAACCCCTTGTCACAATAGGAGCGGTGTTATTCCGTTCCCTATCTGTCCTCATCGCCGGCTCAGTATTTGCGCAGCACCTTTTCCTACAGCGCGCGCCGGGAGCGCATGTTGTGGAAGTCAGCACGCCGGCTCACTACACTGAGCCTGGCATCGCGGTAAACCCGAATAATCCATCACAGGTCGTGGTCGTGTACCAGGGCGGAGCAGCCGCGCAAGGCTCCGCCAATGCGGCTTACTCCTTCGACTCTGGAGAAACATTCACGGTTGCGCAGGGCACCCGTGACCCCAACTGGCGGGTTCAAGGGGATGTGACAACAACGTTCGACGACAAGGGGCATGCGTTTCTCTGCTACATGACGTTCGATCATCTCGGCACGTCGGGTTATTGGGCGCATAACGCCGGACGCAATGGAATTTTCGTTCGTCGATCGCTCGATGGGGGCAAAACGTGGCAGCCTGAGGCCTCGACTGTTAAGGAGTGGCAGACCGGGCATGAACCCGGGCTGCAGTTTGAAGACGAACCGCGCATCTTTGCAGACAACTTGCCGTCGAGCCCCTATCACGGCTATCTATATGTCGGGTGGGTTGAATGGCAGATTGAGAAGTCTGTAATGTTTTTCTCCCGGTCCACAGACGATGGCAAGACCTGGTCGGCGCCCAAACAGGTCAGCGTGCATCCGGGACTGCCGCGCGACGACAACGGTTCGCTCGGCGGATATATGCAGGCGAGCGATGCCGATGGAGCCATTTACGCCATTTGGAACGATGGCAATACGATCGTGATGACCGAGTCGCACGACGGAGGCAACATATTCGCTGCTCCGCACGCCGTCGGCGAAGTTGGTCCGCCATACTTCGGTGAAGTGCCGGGAGTCTCACGCGTAGAGGGATTTCCGCAGGTAGCCGTCGACATTACTGACGGTGCAAACCGCGGCCGCATTTATGTCTGCTGGAGCGACTACCGCAATGGCGACGTTGACGTTTTTCTTTCCTCAGCGGTGAGGCCGGGCGGCCCCTGGTCGAAGCCGATTCGGGTCAACACCGACCCCGTTCACGATGGCGCCGATCAGTTCTATCAATGGATGACTGTTGATCCGAAAACTGGCGCAGTATACGTTATCTTCTATGACCGGCGTGACGATCCTTCGGACGTGAAAACCCGCATGACGCTCGCTCGCTCTGTCGATGGCGGCGGCACGTTTGCAAACTATGCCTGGACTACCGAAAGCTTCGAGGGTCGCTCAACTTTCCTGGGCGATTATACCTGGTTGGCTGCTTACAACAACCGCGTGTTTGGCGCGTGGACTGAAAATGCTCCGCCCGCTCGGAACGCCGGGCCAGGCGCGCGTAATATGACCTGGATTCGAGTTGGACGCGCACAGTTCTAGTAGGATTTGGATTGAGATATGCCCTACACGATTCCAGTGGAGTACGCGCATGAACGCAAGACTCGTGTGCGCAACAAGGTCGCGTATCGCTTTGCTCATTGGCCCATATGGATTTGGGTGTTTTTCCTGGCGCCTGGGCCCTTGACGTTTACCCTGTTTGCGCACGGATTCGGCAGAGGCAACCTTCTTTGGCTGTGTTTTGTGCTGACATGTACCGGAATCGCAGGATTAGGCGGCCAGCTTCCAGGGGTTGAGCCGCAGCCTTACATTTTGCGTTTTAGCGAAGACAAACCCAACCCTCTGTATCGCCGCATCTGCTATACATTCGCGTGGAATGCGCTTTTGAATTTCGCCGGTATGAACCTGGCTGGACTGGTTATTGCCGCAGTCACCGGCAGGTGGTATCTGCGACAGATCTACAATTACGCGTACCTCCCCGTGCTGCTGATCATCATCCTGTTGGGATGGCTCGGTCGTCTGCCCCGCGCCGGTAAGTCGACAAGTGGCGAAGGTTGGGAACGCCGCTACTTCTACGGCGCAGTGTGGTCGGTAACCGTCGCACAGGCGGTGCTGCTGGTGCTCTGGAAGGCTCTGCCGCGCTCGCATAGCGGGGATATTGCCAAGCTGTGCGTCTTTGTACTTGTACTTTCAAGCCTCGGCACCGTCGCGAGCCTTGGACGTCTGCCCCGCACCCGCCCGATACTCCCTGGTGAACTGATGGTAGCGGATTGATTTTTCTCGTCCTGCTGCCCGTCACTTTGCTTCTTGCAGGACTGGTTTATCAGGCCGCCGAAACCGCGCGTGACCGTCGGCGATATCCCGCACCGGGCCGCATCGTTGATGTGAGTGGCCATAAGTTGCACATTCTAGAGCTAGGGTACGGAAGTCCGGTTGTAGTTTTGGAAGCGGGGATCGGCGCAAGTTCCCTGAGCTGGGTGAGGGTCCAGCCGAAGATCGCTCGATTTACTCGCGTCGTTAGCTATGACCGCGCTGGACTCGGGTGGAGCGCCGGCGCGAAGGCTCCGCCTACGGTGGAGCGCATGATCAGTGAGTTCCGTTCGTTGCTGAAGTCTGCGGGAGTGCCGGCGCCGTACCTGCTGGTCGGGCATTCCTTCGGCGGACTGCTCGTGCGAGCTTACGCGGCACTGTATGCGAGCGAAGTAGCGGGTTTGGTACTGGTAGATCCCGTTGGTATTACGACGTGGGCCGATTGCACGCCGGCCGCTTTGCGACGCGTCCAACTCGGAGCTCGGCTGGGGAAACGCGGTGCGCGACTGGCGCGCGTAGGCGTGGTTCGTGCAGCTCTTGCAACGCTGGTAGCGGGACGCACATGGTTCCCAAAGCTTGCGGCACGGACAGGAGGGAAGAACGGAACGGCGGCGATGGCCCATCTGATTGCAGAAGTTCGGAAGCTTCCTTCAGAGCTTTGGCCGATCGTCCGCGCTCATTGGAGCGATCCGAAGTGCTTTCAGGCCCTGTCTGGCTACTTGGGGTGCTTGCCGGAGAGTGCGCGATACGTCAGGAAGCTGCTTGTCGGCGATATCCCGACGATCATTCTTTCAGCATCGACTGCAACCCAGCAAGAACTCGACGAGCGCGACAGTTGGGTCGAGGCCGCCGGGCAGGGAAGCGAGCACCATCGCGTTCCTGGCTCCGGCCACTGGCTGCACCTGGACTACCCCGAGTTAGTGGTCGACGCTATTCGATCGTTGCTCGAACGAAAAAAGCTCCCGGATGCTTAAGCGCCCCAGGAGCCTTGAGAAAGAGAGTTGAACCGCGAACCTATTTTTTGCGCGACGTGCGAAGCCGCGTCAGACCGAGGAACGCGAGGCCGCCACCCAGAAGAGCGATAGTCATCGGCTCAGGAGTACCGACATTGCCGAAGCTGAGGGAGTCTGCGGTCACGTCGTCCTGGATCGCCAAGCTGCCAGGTGCGTAAACCGTGCCCCCGGTTTGAATGACCAGCGACGCAGAAGATTCACCGCCGGCGATGTTATTGTCACCGCTGAAACTGAAGCTGATTGATGACCCGTCTGTAGTGCGGGACACGGACGTGACGTCTTTGTAGCAGTTCGTGGAGGTCGGTGTCGCGCACGGCGTCGTACGGCCAGTCAGTGGCGCGTCCGTACCGACCAAAACGCCCGACATATTGAATGTGCCATCACTGATCCTCTCGATGTTGTCAGTTGATCCAAAATTGCTGTTCAGGTTAATGACGAAGTCGTAGCAACCGGAACAAAGTAGATTGTTCGGGTCTGAGTAGACTATGGCCGTGTACGAGCCGGTGAACTGGCCGGTTGAGGTGCTAGCTGAAAACGTGCCCGAGAGACCGGCAACAATCGTACCTCCATAAGTGATCGTGCCGGGGGGGCCGATGACGCCGCCGGGATTCAGTATTGTCCCTGCTGAGGCCGCGAAGGCCGTCGTTAGGGAAAGCCCAACAACGAAAGAGAGAGTTTTAAAAAATGTACCGCCCATAAGATATCCTCCGAATCTATTCAATCTTTGTACTGGAGTTTAGTTGCGTGTGTGTCCGCTTGCGGCTGGAATTGGGATCCATCAAACCGCACTAATAAGAAACCGCTTAGGCCTTTCGACCCTTCCGCAGACGCAGAATGCCAAGGAAAGCCAACCCGCCACCCAACAACGTTGTGGAAACCGGCTCCGGCGCACTGTTCAAATCTCCAAAACCAGGCTCAGTATCGCTCACACTGTCGCTCATCGAGACGGTCCCGGGGAAGAAACTCGTCGCGTTTGTCTGGACGACGAGAGTACCCGAGTTTTGACCCTCCGCGATGTTGCTCGAACCATTAAATCCGAAGGCAACAGTCTTGCCCGTGGTTGTTCTGGAGACTTCGTTCAGTAAGTCATAGCATCCCGTCGTCACGGCAGCGCCGCAAGCAGTACCGGATGCATCCTGGCCCACCGTCACCTGGGAAGCCGTAAATGCCCCGAGCGTGATGCCCTCCATGTTCGTGAGTGATGTCGGCGATGCCGTCACAGTCAGTACGAAATCGTAGCAGCCCGCGCAATAGACGTTCCCGGGGTCGGCGTAAACGGTCTCGGTATATGTACCAGCGATTCCTGCGAGCGGCGCTGTAGCGCTATAGCTGCCAGTGAGAGATGTGACTATAGTGCCGCCGAAGGTGAGTGTGCCCGGATTTCCGATTGAGTCGCCACCAGCATTCAAAGTGGTTGATGCCGATAGACTTGCTGCCGCGAAAAGCGAAAGGCCTAATGCCCTTGTAAGAACTCTCTTATAATTTTTTTTCATTCCGTGAGCCTCCGAAGCTCTGTTATTAGACACTTACGTGGCTAGGTTCTAGGTGATTGTAGGTTTTTTGTCAGCAGGGAAGCAAGAAGCGCTAGCGCCAAATAGTACTGCTCGCCGGGCGACAGTACTAAAAATAATGAAACTTTTATTGCGATTCAAAAAACTCTGGATGCTGTTGAGAAACTCGACAGCGGCAACGCGCGCCATTCGTATCCGCCGCGCGTGAGCACCCCGAAATCATCTTACGGCGCGAGGGCTCGCCAATCGGAGCTTGACTCGGTAATCTCGTCGCCGTAAGCTAAGAATTCTTGGTATGGGACGCAAGGCGCAAAAGAACGATTCGTTGCCCGGTTCACTGGACATGTTGATTCTGCGGACGCTGTCGCGACGCGATCTCCACGGTTACGGCATAGTCCAGTTCATTCAACAATCGTCCGACAATGAGCTCCTCGTCGAGGAGGGCTCGCTGTACCCCGCTCTCCAGCGGCTGGAGCTAAACGGCTGGATCGAGGGTGTTTGGGGCGTGACGTCGAACAATCGGCGGGCGAGGATCTACAAGATCACGGCGGCTGGCCGTAAACAGTTGGCGGTTGAAACCCGAAAGTACGCGAAACTGACGCTGGCGATCGCGCGTGTTATGGGAGCGGAGTGATGGACGTGCTGCGACGGCTGAGGTATTGGATCGAAAGCGGCAGGCGCAGCGAGGCGCTATGCGAGGAAATGGAACTGCACCTTGCGGAGAAAGCCGCGGAACTGCAAGCCGACGGCATGACGCCGGAGCACGCCAGGGCGGAAGCGCGCCGGCGATTTGGCAACGTCGGCCTGAAGCACGAAGAGTCACGGGAGATTTGGATGACACGGTTTTGGTCGGAACTTGCCCAGGATGTCCGCTATGGCTCTCGCACCATGATGGCCAACAAGGCATTCAGTGCCCTGGCGATCTTGTTGCTGGCGCTCGGCATCGGGGCCAATACTGCGATCTACAGCTTCATGGAGGCGATTCTATTGCGCTCGCTGCCGGTGGCTGATCCCGAGTCGCTGGTGGTCTTGAATTGGCATAGCCCGCCACCCCAGAACGCCAACAAGCAATGGGTCCATGTCATGCACGGGCTGCAAGGCAGGGCCTGGCCGGCCGACAAAGGCGTGATGGTCAGCGGGATGTTCCCCTACGGCGCGTTCGAGACGCTTCGCGAGGAGAATTTCGTCTTTTCCACGCTCTTCGGATACTTCGACGGACGAAAGCGTAACCTGGCAGTCCGCGGGCAGGCCGCCACGAGCGCCAGCCTGGAGTACGTCACCGGCGAGTATTTTCGCGGGCTGGGCGTGTCGCCGGCCGCGGGACGTCTGATCGGCTCCGAAGACGACCGTCCAGGCGCCGCGCCGGTCGCCGTAATCAGTTTTGCTACAAGCCAAAATCGCTTTGGAGGACCGCCGAATGCGATTGGACAGTCGATTCTTGTCGATAGCGTGCCCTTCACGGTGATCGGCGTTGCGCCGCCGGAGTTCTTCGGAGTCGACCCTGCGGCGGCGCCGGACCTCTACCTTCCTTTGCACACGAATCTGCTGGTGGACGGGACCCGAGCGGCTCGTATGTACAGCGACGAAAACTTCTACTGGATCGAAATAATGGGCCGCCTTCGTCCCGGTGTAAGCATGGCCCAAGCCCAGAGAGAGCTGGCTCCTCGTTTCCATCAATGGGTTGCCGCTACGGCGACGACCTACGGTGAGCGGGCCAAACTGCCCGCCCTGACGCTGAATCCCGGCGCCGCCGGTCTGAGTAGCTTGCGTCGCAAGTATTCCAAGCCTCTGTACGTCCTCCTGATGATGGTGGCATTGATTCTGGCGATCGCGTGTGCGAACATCGCCAATCTGCTGCTGGCAAGGGGCGCCGCGCGACTCTCCGAAATGGCTGTCCGGCTCAGTCTGGGAGCGGGACGGTTCCGTGTGGTCCGGCAGCTGCTTACCGAGAGTGTGATGCTGGCGTCGCTCGGCGGAGCATTAGGGGTTTTGTTTGCAATCTGGGGCGTGCGATCGCTGACGCTTCTCCTCTCCAACGGGCACGAGAACTTTACGCTGCATGCGGAATTGAACTGGCACGTGCTGGGCGTGACGGCCGCGCTCTCCGTGGTTTGCGGCCTGTTTTTTGGCCTCGTTCCAGCGATTCAGTCCACGCGTCCGGACGTCCTGCCCGCGCTGAAGAATGGTCGCGGAAGCGGTCCACGCCGCCAGACGCAGCACGTTCTGGTGGTCGGGCAAATCGCGATCTCTTTTGTCCTCCTGGTCGCGGCCGGTCTGTTTGTCGGGACACTCAACAAGCTGCACTCCGTCCAACTGGGGTACGCCCGCGAGAACATCCTTCTGTTCTCGTTGAATGCGCGCCAGGCCGGACATCGCGACCCGGAGATGACCATTTTCTACGCGAACCTGCGCCAGCGCTTCGAATCGATTCCCGGAGTGAGCAGCGCGACGCTTTCCCAATCCTCGATCATCAGCGCCGACGTGGCCGGTGGGACATACATGGGGACAATGAAGATCGGCGCTGTCACGATCATAGGCGCAGGCGTCATGGTCGCCGGACCGCGTTTCCTCACGACGATGCAGATTCCGATCCTGGCCGGGCGTGAGGTTGACGAACACGATCAACCGGGCTCCACGCCGGTTGCAGTGATCAGCGAGCGGCTGGCGCGGACTTACTTCGGGAACGAGAATCCGGTAGGCCGGCGCATCACGTTCGTGGACGACAACCGCGATCTCGAAATCGTCGGCGTGTCGGGTAACCTGCGGTACGGTGATCTGAAACACGGGGAGAGTGCGATGACCGTGTTCGTAGCGGCCAGCCAGTTTCCTCCCGACCGAGTGACCTACGCGCTGCGCACCGCGGGTGATCCACTGAGGTATGTCAACAGCGTGCATGAGATCGTGCGGGAGGCAGATTCGCGCATACCTGTCACAAACGTAATCACTCAGGCTGCGGAAATCGATGGGACCATCAGCCAGGAAATCACGTTCGCGAGACTGTGCACGGGTTTCGCGGTTCTCGCTCTCCTGATGGCGTGCGTGGGACTCTACGGAACGATGTCCTACAGCGTCGCGCGGCGGGCCGGCGAGATTGGAATCCGTATGGCTCTGGGCGCGCAACGCGGCACCGTGGTTTGGATGGTTCTGGGCCGTGTTCTACTACTGGCTGCGGTGGGACTCGCAATCAGCGTGCCTGCCGCGTTGAGCGCGTCCCGGCTTGTGAAATCCTTTCTGTTCGAGACCCAGCCCAACGATCCGGGAACCCTGTTGCTGGCAGGTGTCGTCCTCCTAAGCGCCGCGCTTCTCGCCGGCTACGCGCCGGCAAGGCGAGCGTCCCGAATCGACCCGATGGCGGCTCTCCGGAACGAGTAAGACATGGTCCTTCGTACCGCAACCACGTATAACGCTAAGCCGAGTTTTCAACAGCATCGCTGGATTGCCCAACTTGCCTGCTGTTGCGCCATTTAAGATGAGGTTGGTGCAGCACTCGAGTCGTTTGTCGGATATCGGAGCGAAAGTAGCCGGACGCGAGCGAATATTGCGAGATGATGCCCGCTGGCTCTGGCATAATGCCACGGACGCGGAACTCCGGCAGCTTGCTTTTCAGGTTCGGTCCCGGTTTCATCCCGCAAGCGGCTGCACCTACCTGATCATGCGCATCGTTAACTTCACAAACGTGTGCGTGGCCCAGTGTGACTATTGCGCGTTTTACAGGTTGCCTACCCAGCCCGGCGGTTATGTGTTATCGCGTGAGGCGGTGTTCCAGAAACTGGATGAGCTGTTGGACCTTGGCGGCGATTTAGCTGCCTTCAATGGCGGCTTTAATCCTCATCTGCCGCTTTCGTATTATTGTGAGCTTTTCTCCGCCGTTCGGGAGCGTTATGGCGATACCTTGGAGTTCTACGCGCTGACGATTGCCGAATTTCTGTATCTCGCCGATCATGCCAAGCTGACCTGCGCGGAAGCCGCACGGCAGTTTCGAGACGCAGGTGTTCGCTGGATCACGGGCGGCGGGTCAGAGATCCTGACCGAAGACTTCCGCGCGAGACACAGTAAATTCAAATACACTGTGGCCGAATACTTTGCCGCGCAACGCGCAATCATTGACGCGGGTCTAAGAACGACCGCGACTATGGTTATTGGTTTTGATGAGACGTTTGAAGAGCGCCTGGAGCATTTGGAGCGGACGCGCCAGTTTCAGGATGAGACCGGCGGGCTAGCTAGCTTCCTATGTTGGACCTACAAACCCTATTTCACTCAGATGGGCGGCATCGAGGTTACCGCTGGAGAGTACCTACGGCACTTGGCGCTCGCGCGTATTTATTTGGATAACATCTTCCGAATACGTACGTCCGTGCTGACGCAAAACGAACGGGCTCTGGAAGGGCTGCTCTACGGCGCGGACGATTTTGATCTCCCCATTGAAGACGAAGTCACGCAAAAAGCCGGTGCGACGATCAGCCTGGATTTCGAGAAGATTCTCAACTACGCACGACAACTCGGCTTTACCCCCGATTACCGGCACGTGGCGGCTGCTACTGCTACAACTTTGCGACAAGCCACAAACCCACGATCATCAGAGCTAATCCCACAAGGCGCGGCCAACTAGCCGGATGTACTTTGAATCCGATCCAGCCATAGTTGTCCAGAAGAACGGACATGACTAGAGATGCGGTAACGCTTATTCCAGTAAACACTCCTGACCCCATTTTCTGTGCGAAAACGGCTCCTGCGAGAGTCGCGGCGATGCTCACCAGCCCTCCTGTCCACGCCCACCAGGGCGTAGCTGCCAGTTTTCCAGCATCAGGAATCGGTTGACGAACGAATGCCCATAAGAGGAGGATGCCCAGCAAGCCCGAGAGATAAACAACCACCGTGGCCGGCAGAGCATCATGGAATGTCTTCTTCAATTGGGCGTTTGCTCCCGCCTGCGCCGGATTCGAGGCGCCAGCGGCGGCCGCCAAAAGATAAAAGATCCAATTCACGGATTATGGATGCGTTCTCTTGGGGAGATTGCACGTGCGCTTGGCTACTATCGAAGTGCATGCGATTTCTGGTTCTAATTGTTGCTGCTTCTCTGGCCATCAATGCATTGGGCGCCGGAAAACAGAACCGGGAGGAACTTCGCAAGCGAATTGAACAGACGCTACATGTGCCAGATCCCCTCCTCAACCCGCAGCCGAAGACCTATGGTCAGTTTTCGCCGGCGTCAGGCGTGGATGCGGAGCGCGTTGCCTACTCAACTGATTACGGTCTGCGCGTTCCGGCGATCCTTTACCGCCCTGCTGGCGCAACAATCACCAAGCACCCGGCGATTGTAATTGTAAACGGGCATGGGGGCGACAAATCTTCGTGGTACGCGTATTGGGCGGGAATTCTATACGCACGAGCGGGGGCACTGGTTCTCACATACGATCCGATCGGCGAGTACGAACGCAATGCCGAGCGGCAGTCCGCCACGAGTCAACACGATGAGTACATCGCGCCGGATGATATGGCACGGCGGATGGGTGGCTTGATGGTGACGGATGTGATGCAGGCCGTCACTTACCTGCTGACGAGAAAGGATGTGGATCCCAAGCGCATTGCGGTTGCGGGATACTCAATGGGTTCGTTTATTAGTTCGCTCGCTTGTGCTGTGGACACGCGCATTCACGCCTGCGTGCTGGTGGGAGGCGGAGATCTGGATGGGCGTGGCGGCTATTGGGACAGCAGCTCCAAAAAAATGTGCCAGGCCGTTCCTTATCAGTCGCTCAGCTTTCTGGGCGACCGGGGAGCAACGTTATTCGCGCTGATGGCAAAACGCGGTACGACTCTGGTTTGGAACGGAACGGCAGATACGACGGTGGACATTCCGCATCACGATCAAGCCTGGTTCGAAGACCTGCGCCAGAGAACCATTGCGGAGTTGGGAAGTAAGAAGGATGTGTTCGAAACAGGGTTTACTCCCGGTGGCGGACACCGGCCTTATTTCGTTACCAAGCCGGTTGCGCTTTGGCTGGAGCAGCAGTTGCAATTCCCCAATTGGACGAAAAAGCAGATTGAAGCAATGCCCGAAACCGAGGTTATGGATTGGGCGGCGAAGAACGGTGTGATTACTCCAAAGAGCTTGCAAAACGAGAAAGGTGAAGGAGGCACAAAAGCGCTGGGGAATGATATCCCTGCCGTGCCGCGCGCAGAGCTTCACGCCCTTCCTGAGGCAGTGTGGGATGCCGAACGCGACAATTTTGTGTATGAGACCTGGGTGGATCGGGCCAAGTCGGCCGTGACTTCGGGTGCTCCCTAATAATGGCTGACCGAAAACTACAAATCATCCCAATTGGCGGCCTCGGTGAGTTCGGTATGAACTCGATGGCGTTGCGTTACGGCGATGACATCATCGTCGTGGATGCGGGCATGATGTTCCCCGAATCCGAGTTGCTGGGCGTGGATATCGTTACCCCCGATTTCACGTATCTGGAGCAGCACGCCGAAATGGTGCGCGGACTCATACTCACCCACGGGCACGAGGATCACATCGGCGGGGTGCCGTTCCTCCTTTCGTTGTTGAACCTTCCGGTGTATGGAACTGAATTTACGCTGGCCTTAGTCGAGCGAAGACTGGACGAGCACGAAATGCTCGACGAAGCAAAGCTGAATACCGTTCGTCCGGGCGATCGCATCACGCTCGGACCTTTTTCGATTGAATTCATCCGCGTCACGCATTCGATCGTTAGTTCTGTAGCGCTGGCGATCACTACGCCGCTGGGAGTTATCATTCACACCGGCGATTTCAAAGTCGACCCGACACCAACTGATAACGAGCTGTTCGATCTGCACACGCTAGCCGATTACGGCAAACGAGGCGTGCTGCTTTTGATGTCGGATTCGACGAATGTGGACCGTCCAGGATACACGGAAAGCGAGCGGGCCGTACGTCCTCGGCTTGAGGAACTATTCAGCCGAGTCGAACGCCGCCTGGTAATCTCCTGCTTCAGCAGTTCGATACACAGGCTGCAGCAGATTTTCGAGCTCGCCGAAGAGTACGACCGGAAGGTTGCTCTTCTCGGGCGCAGTATGTTGTCGGTTTCGGAAATCGCGCATGATCTTGGCCTACTGTCATTCGGCGACAATCTGCTTCTTCGCCCGCAGGACATCATGCAAATGGCGCCCGAAAAGGTCGTCGTGATCGTGTCAGGTACGCAGGGGGAACCGATGTCGGCCCTGTCGCGCGTCGCCGTCGACAATCACAAACATTTATCTCTGCAGCCGGGCGACACGGTTGTGCTGAGCTCGCGCATCATACCGGGCAACGAAAAAGGGATCTACCGGATGATGAATCACATTGCGCGGCGTGGTGCGGATCTGGTCTACGGCAACATGAAACCGCCGGTGCATGTATCGGGACATGGGAGCGAGGAAGAACTGAAGCTGATTCTGAACCTGGTTCGCCCTCGTTACTTCATCCCAATTCACGGCGAGTACAGACAACTCTCGAAGCACGCTTCGCTGGCGCAGCACTTACGCTTCGCGGGACTCCAAGATACTTTTGTGCTCGAAACCGGCGACACGCTGGAGATTGATCCGATAGGCGCACGGCGCGGCGAAAAAGTCACTGTGGGTCGTGTCTGCATCGATTCAGGTTCGCTGGACGATGTCGTGGAGGACCTTATCATTCGTGACCGGCGGCATTTGTCTGAAGACGGTTTCGTGCTGCCGATTATTGCGATCAGCAAGAACACTGGAAAGGCCGAGGGATCTCCTGAGATCGTCAGCCGCGGATTCGTCGGAGGCGATAGCTCTGCCATTCTGCAGGAAGCCCGGGTGGTGGTGGCGCGGACACTTGAGACGTCCAGTCCCGAAGAGCGCGGCGACTGGGGCGTTATGAAGGAGAAGATCCGAACCGATCTTAAGCGCTTCCTCAGCAAGCAGACGCAGCGGCGGCCGTTGATTATGCCTGTGATTCTAGAGGTTTAATAATTATTTGGTGCTCCAGAGCAGCATGGCTGCTGCGAATTCGGCGCTGCACCAGGAGAGTGGCGAAGCAGGGCTTACTTCTTTGCCGTCCGGACTGATGTGTTCCGGCATCAGGCCGTAGACGTTCGCATTGCCGATCATCCAGTCGAGAAAACTTTTCGCTTTCGTTTTATCGCCATAGAGAGCCTGGTACTCCGCAGCAGCGGCGGTCGTGAAAAAGAACACGCCGTGACCATAGGCAGCGAGACCAGGATCCGGTGCATCGAAATACTGCATCCCTCCGCCGAGTTTCACTGTATTTTGGTCATAAAATACATTGCTTAATGCGAGATCGTGGTTGCCGGCGTAAGCCCAGATGACGCCCACGTTCACAGTCGTGTCCCAGAGATATGTTTTTTTGCCGGACTGTTTAGTTAAGCTTACGCCGTTGACCCCCTTGGTTCCGGTGAACCGTATGTCGGCATAGGTTTGCCGCGTGTTGTCGAACGTGTACCGTAAGGCGGCTGCAATGCGCGCGGAAGCGCCGGCGTAACGCAACGCCCGTTCGGCGTCTCCCCACTCGCGAGCGAGCTGGGACGCGATTTCGAGAGCAGCGGCGTCAATCATGTTCGTTGCCGGAAGATAACCGGTCCATTCGACAATGCCGCCTTCCCAAAGCAGGCCGTTGGGGCTGAGATGAGTGACTAGAAAATCGGCGAGTTCATACACAAATTGGGGTTTGGCAAGCCACTCGCCTGTGAGCGCATGGTACTGGTTGACAAGGAATATGAAATAGCCGTTGGAATCCCACTCCGGTTCGTCATAGCGGGCGCCGCTACCGCCGTCAACAGCTTGCGCGTGTGCGTCATAACGGGCGTACCACTCGCCGGGCGTTTTCATGGGCGCACTACCGCTTGCCCAGAATTCGATGACCTGCTTTGCTTCGTGCAGATGACCGGCTGCGAGCAATGCTCGCGCACACATCATGGCATCACGCGGATACAGTTGAGGCATTTTGTTCGTGACAAATTGCCCCGTGATGTCGGCGGGAATGTGACCGCGCAAGCTTGCCGATTTGACGCAGTACAGGTTGCGTTTGAATGCTTCCAGCCACTCCGCGCTCACGTTCTTCGGAAGTCTGCCTGAGTTCATCCACGCTTCCCAATGCGCGCGTGCTTCGCCCTCCAGATCTGTTTTTGCAAGGAACGCCCTCGCTTTCGCAAGCCCGTCCTGCTCTGATGAAGCGGGAATCAGAAGCACTTCAGCTTTGCCGTCACGGCCCCTCAAATCCTCGATTATCGAAACCTTCGACCCGTCAATGCGAATGGTTGCCTCTGGTGATCGACTGGTCATTGCAAGTACAACGCCGTTCGGCCAGTGCGCTAACGCGATGCTCTTGACCGTTGTGATTGAAGACGGCCGCCGCAGTTTCGCTTCAAATACGGAGACGCCCTGAGTATTCAGAGACAGAACCACAGCGTCTTCAGGATGAACAAAGCAGAGCAGCTTTCCATCAGCTTCATCTGTTTGGGCGGTGAAGAAGTTCTTCATGCCGACGCGTGCGGTCGCGCTCGAGGAGTGATTCAGCAGATGAAAGCTTGTCGATTCGATGTAGTCGGCCGTGTAGTCGCGATAATAGAGGTGCTGGATCCCAGTCGCGTGCGTGGAATCGGTGATGCGCCTATCATCTGAATAGACGGCCGTCACATTGCCGTTCCCGAGGATCGCGTAGCCTTTCCAGGGACCAAGTCCGCTGGCGGCTTGCGCGCCGGGGAACATCGGGATGAAGAGTGCGGAAAGAAGAGCTAAAGCGTACGTTCGCAATGCGCTGCCCATTAGAACAAGTTTATGAGCACGCTAGTTGGGCAACGCTAGTACAGAGAACCTGAAATCTCGTCAGAGTTGCGAACCTCGAGATCGACCGGGCTGAAATGGCGATTTCGACACTCAGGAATGCAGCGCCGCCTGCCGTTGCTGCAGAAACAGCCGGACGCTGGCATCACGTTCCAAGCCGATGGCAAGATCGTAGGCGTGGCGGGCTTTACCGTGATACCCGACTCGTGCAAGCAGGTCGGCGCGCGCGGCCCAGAAGGCTTGATAGCCGGCCAGGCGAGCGTCTGAGCTGACATCCGGCATTTCGCGCAGCCCGGCCTCAGGCCCGTGCAGCTCGGAGATCGCAAGAGCGCGATTGAGCGCGACTACCGGCGACTGAGTCAGTTCGAACAGGGCATCATAGAGCTGAATGATCTGATCCCAATTGGGCCGGCGATTGCGAATGCGGTCCACGTGGGCAGATTGGATGGCAGCTTCAAGTTGATATCGTCCGATGCGGCCGAGTCCGCTAGCATGCTGCAGGACGACTTCGGCCTCGGCGATCATAGTGAGATCCCAAAGTGCGGTGTTCTGCTGCGGCAGCGGAACGTATTCGCCTGTTGAAGCGCGGCGTGCGCTGCGGCGCGCCTCGGCATAGAGCATGAGCGCGAGTAGCCCAAGCGGTTCGGGCTCTTGCGGCATAAGTTCCGTGACAACGCGGGCCAGAAAGATCGCTTCGCCTGTCAGCGGCCGACGCGCGGGATCAGTACCGGCGGGATCGGCCCATCCCTCGGCGAAGGCGGCGTAGATGGCGTCGAGCACCGCATAGAGACGTTCGGGAAGTTCTTCGCGCTCCGGCAGAGAAAATCGGATCCGGCAGGTACGGATCTTTTCCTTCGCACGCACCAGCCGCTTGCTCATCGCTGCAGGAGACACCAGAAATGCGGATGCAATTGTGGCGGCGTCCAGACCAAGAATGATCTGCAACAGCAGGGGCGCGCAGATAGACTCATCGATGGCGGGGTGCGCGCAGGCGAACATAAGAGCGAGTCTGCGATCCGGAATGTCTGATTCCGGTACAGCCGCGGACAATGCCTGTTCTATTCTTTCGTCGAGCGACTCGGCATTTGCGTCTCGCCGCCGGTGGTAATCGATCGATTTGCGGCGTGCAACGGTGAGAAGCCAGCCTTCCGGGTTCGCAGGGCAGCCAGTGCGCGGCCAGTCGATTAACGCGGCCGTGAACGCATCCGAAAGGGCGTCCTCGGCCGCGGCGAGATCGTGGGTGCGCGTCGCAACAAAGGCGAGTAACTTGCCGTAACTGCGGCGCGCAACCGTCTCGATCAAAAGATGCGCCGGCTTCTCATGCGCTTGCGAATGCATGTAGACTCAGGTCCAGAGTGCACGCACCTCAACCGTGCCGTGGTGTGCTCCAGGGCAGCGCGCAGCCCACGACAAGGCGCTGTCAAGATCTGGCGCCTCGATCAGATAGTAACCGCCAAGCTGTTCCTTGGAATCGCTGAACGGACCATCCAGCACCTGCGTTTTGTCATTGTTGGCGCGAACCCTAGTCGCGGTGCCACTGGGCCGCAGCCGGTTGCCGCCCACATACGCGCCTGATGATTGCAGCGCTTCTGTGTAGGCGCGGTATGCCTCCATTCCTCGCGTTTGCTCTTCTGGAGTCATTCTGGTCCAACCGGATTCGTCAGCGTACAGCATTAGTAGGTATTGCATTTTGTTCTCCTTTTGTTTTGAGAGCGTTCCTACTCTCGCCACAGTGACGTTTGACCATGGGTCATTTGGACACTTACCGCCGTTCAAACTGCACGATAACTTTCTTCGAAAGGCATGCCGGGATACGCCGCGGTTCGCGTCGGAGATGGCGCGATGAAGTTCCGGGTTGCAGCAAATAGCGCGACGGCGATATCGGCCGTCAAATCGCTAGATGAAATTCGGATAGCGGAGGATAAGCTGCGCGACGAGGCCCCATCCCCTACGAAGATGAGGCTTCCAACGCGTCGCTGAAACTCAGGCTGGCAAAAGTAATCGCGCGCTACGCGCCGACTTTTTCGCGCACCTGGCTGTGAGCGTATTGCTCCAGCTTGCGGGCGTCGGCGTAGAATTTCCGGATACCCTCCGCGAGTTTGTCGGTCGCCATAGCGTCTTCGTTGTGCATCCACCGGAACGTCTTCTCGTCGAGGTGGATCTTTTCGTCCTTGCTGGCTTTTGCTCCTTCGGAGGTGAGCCGCGGAGTGACTTCCCCCTGGGTGCCGGCCATCTTTTCGATCAGGTCAGGAGAAATGGTCAGCAGGTCGCAGCCGACCAAATGCTCAATCTGCTCCACCTTGCGGAAGCTGGCGCCCATGACCACTGTCTTGTACCCATACTTCTTGAAGTAGTTATAGATGCGCGTGACGGAAGCTACGCCTGGATCCTGTTCGATGGGGATGTCTTTGCCGCCATTTTCCTTCTTGTAGTAGTCGTAGATGCGACCCACGAACGGCGAGATAAGGGTCACTTTGGCCTCGGCGCAAGCGACTGCCTGCGCAAAGCTGAACAGCAGCGTGAGATTGCAATGGATGCCTTCGCGCTCCAGTTGCTCGGCCGCTCGGATGCCTTCCCACGTGCTTGCGATTTTGATTAGGATGCGATCGCGGCCGACGCCAAACTTCTCATACATGCCGATGAGTTTGCGCGCCTTCGCGAGGGTTGCTTCGGTATCGAAGCTGAGGCGGGCATCAACTTCCGTGGATACGCGGCCAGGAACATGCTTAAGGATTTCACGGCCAAAGCCCACGGCCAGACCGTCCATAAAAGCTTCCGTCTGCTGCTGCTCGCTGCCGCCTTCTTTCTCGGATTCTTCGATCGCCGTTTGCACTAGATGCTGGTATTCGGGTTTTTGCGCGGCGGCGAAGAGCAGGGAAGGGTTAGTGGTGGCATCCTGCGGCTTCAAACGCGCAATGGCTTCGATGTCGCCCGTATCGGCAACGACGACGCTGTACTTTTTCAATGATTCGAGTACTGTCATGTATTTACTCCTGAGAGGAACTTCGATATAACTCGACCGCCACTAACTAAGATACCGCCGGGGAGGCGAACCGTGCGGCGGTGATCTTAAGGTTGAGAAAAGACTAGCTCGCGCGATAGCGCCGAATTAAAGCATTGGTTGAACTGTCGTGTGAGAGTTTCGGCTCCTCAATGCTTTCCAACTCGGGAATAATCCGCTGGGCCAGAACCTTCCCGAGTTCGACGCCCCATTGATCGAACGAATCGATGTTCCAGATGACGCCCTGAGTAAACACGCTGTGCTCATACAGCGCAACCAGCTTGCCGAGAAC
>DATBEG010000056.1:0-4422 GCA_036276155.1 Bryobacteraceae bacterium
CGGAGTTCAAACTGGAATACACGGTTTTCCGGACCCAGAAAGGCTTCCGGGTTCAGGGCAAAATCACGCAGGACCTGGACACGTTCCGCATGCCGGTGGACCTTCGCATCGAGACGGAGGGCAATCCCGAAGAGAAGCGCGTGGAGGTAATGGGTACCAGCTCGGAGTTCTCCATCGACACGTTCGGCAAGCCGAAGAAGGTGACGCTCGATCCCTACAACAAGGTGCTGCGGATGAGTCCGCAGATGCGCGTCGCGGTGGCGATCCGGAAGGGCGAGCAGTTCGTGCAGATCAGCGAATTCGCCGAGGCCCTGAAGGAATACCAGCGCGCTCTTGATACGCAGAAGAACAGCTCACTGGCGCACTATCGCGTGGCCGAGGTTTTCTTCCAGCAGCACAACTGGCAATCGGCCGCGAATGAGTTCCGCGAGGCGCTGAATGGCGATTTGCAGCCGAAGTGGATCGAGGTCTGGTCGCACATTTATCTCGGGAATATCTTCGATGTGAGCGGGCAGCGCGATCGCGCGGTGAACGAATACACGCAGGCGCAGAGAACTCGCGATAACACGCAGGGCGCGCAGGATGCGGTCGCGAAATATCTGCACCAGCCGTATCAGCAGGCGAAGAGCAACGAAGCGGTTTAGCCAGCCATCCGTTCCACGGTTGTCCCACGCGGAGCGATCCGTCGGTTCCCGACTTTCTCTTTGTACGTCTCTTTATAGCCGGGCTGAAGCTCGTAGCGCAGGCCGTAGTTGAGCGTGACTTTCGAAGTGATCTTCCAGGAATCCTGAAAGTACAGGCCCGTGTACCAGTTATGCAACTGCGCGACCACTTCACCGAACTGCCCTTCGGAAGTGCTCATGTAGCCGAGCAGATAATCGGCCATGGAGTTCTGAACCGTTTGGCGCGGATCCCGTCGCCGTCGTGTACTGACCGTTGAAGGTGAACCGGCCGCAGGCCACATCGTTGCCGATCAGGTTCATGCGGGTGCGCATCAGTTCGGCGCCGAACTTGAACGCATGCCGGCCTTTGTTCCAGCAGAAGTTGTCGGTGGGCTGAATGATCGTGTCCCAGTTCGAGTAAGGGCCGTTCGCCGGATCGCCAAACGCCGTCAGGCCGGTGAATTGAATATACGGAATGCCCCGGAAGGCTGGGGTGTCGAGTACATAGCTGGTAGTTTGGGATAGAGCCAGATAGCCGAGCGGACGGTGAGGACGTTCGTCGCCGGTCAGTTGCGCGTGAACCTGCTGACCCCGTAATACAGTCGGCCTGTCTGCGGCAATTTCTATTTGGCGGGGCTGGCCAAATTCTCCAGCGCCTTATCGAGGCGCCCGATTCGATCCTGCAATTCGGTCAGCCGGGAACGTTCAGTCTGAAGTCCGTTCGACGCCTCGGCGTCCGCAGCCTGACAGCTTTCGGCCTCGGAGTTGATGACATCCAGGTTCCCCTTCAATTCCGCGAGGCGTTCCTTAAACTCCTTGGTAGCGGCCTCTTCATTGCCCAGCGCAACGGAAGCGGCTTCAGCCTGCTGTATCGTTTGGGCGATACGGCGCCGGTTCTCGTCAATGGACGCGCACTTGCTCCGCGCGGCGTCAACCCGCTGTTCCGCGCGGGCGACGGTGGCGTTCTGCATCTGGAGGGCATATAGTGCAATCTGAACCCGCTGAGACGCGACGGTCATTCCCTCGATGGCCAGGCGCAATTCCCGAACTTCGGTCAGCAATGCCTGCGTCGTGTCGGCATCTTTCGGCGGCGTCTGGCGCCAACCCACAGAGGCGGCCGAGAGCAATACCGGAAATACTGTTTTAAGCACGAATCGGTTCCTCAGTGAAAGTGTACGCCGCGGTCGCCCCGGCTGGCGTTCACAACACCGAAAGATAGTGTTCCAGTCGCTGCCCGCCTCCAATCGGTCTCAGCACGCCGCGCGGCGGATGTGGCTCTCCGGTGGTTTGTGAGAGTGCTGTCAAAGCCCGCCAGGAACGGCTGTGCGTCCTGCACAGCACTGATGCGGTGGACTGATAAACGGCATGATCGGGCTTGCAGGCGCTATCTCCGGCGGCATTAATGCGAAGCCAAAACTCAGGAACGTACTCTGCTAACGGTAATAGCGGACGTGTGCTGTTTCGAATGTTGCAGCGAAAAACATATGCGATCCCGCGACTGTTTTATTGTCGCAGTCCAGCTTACATTAACACGTGCGGTATCTCCCCATTGCGGGGGCCGCCTAAAGGCGTTGAAACACAACTCTTCGACAACGTTGAGATCGTACCCTTTGTAGATTAGCCTTCCATCATTTACCACACCGGAGTAGGCGATCAAGAACCTGCGCCAATGATCGTCAAAGGCGCACAGCGTTTGAGAAAGCTTGTAAATCTTCAATACTCGCCATAACTCACGCATGAGCTGATCCCATGAAAGAGGCGCCTCCACCTTTTCAACGTCCTCGCGCGCCATATAATCGCGCTTCACGTGGATTCGGTGCGCCAGGAACTCGTCGCTAGGCGCAATAAACGGCCTTACCCAATTACTATGAGTCAGTTCGATGTGGAGTGCCCAGTGGCAGTAGAATTTCAGAGTATTCAGCGAACCGCGCACGGGCTGTGCATCGATGAGCTTCCGTAGCTCGCACAAAAGATAGACAACGTCTGGCTCCGTTTCAATCGGCCTTTCGAGATCGGCGTGAAGCTTCCTGAGAAGTTCGGGTTTCACAGCCAAACTCCGTAGGGTATAAACCTTTGCCCGGAGGGTTGCAGGTTCGAGTCGTGCCGCGCCTGCCAGAAAAATAAAACACTTATTGCGCTTCGCCCTTTTCTTCTCGCGGTCGCCGTGGTGAAGGGCAAAAGAAAAGGAATCCGGCGGCCCTCCAGCTCGGCAAGCGCGACGCGAAAGCCCGGTATGCATAAACGCATGCCGGAACAAGCATGGAGATCGCAAGAAAGGCTGTGGTCGCACGCTGGAGTGACAGACCGGCCGTGCCGCCGGGGAGTGAAACGAATGGATCCCGTCTTACTTAAGACGGATTCGTCGAAACTGATCGCGCAGAGTCGTCGGCCGCCGGTAACCTGTGAAGCATGACGGCACTCGACATACTCCAAAGTTTGGCGAATGATCTCGATGTTCTCCAGCATTCGCCCGATACCGGCACGTTCAAATTTCCCGAACTCGGATCCGTCGCTGTCGATCGGCGCGATGTGGAATATCTGCTTGGCTGGGGGTACATCGCCCAGAAAACAACCGGTGGCTTGCTCGATGAGAAAGTTCAATACACCATCACCGACGCTGGCCAAAAATTCATGGACCAACAGCCGAGAACCAACTCCGGCTGCCTGCCAATCGCTCGCCAGTTCTAACGGAATGCGATCCGGTCTTTAAGCGAGTCCAGTTTCCCCGCAGGAACAGCATCGGCCTTTTTGACGTCATCTATCGACCGATAAGGCCGGTGGGCGATCACCGCCTGCACGGCCTCGGGCGAAATATCCAGAACCTCGGCTATCTCATCCGCGGGAGCCAGGTTGATATTGATCCTCGTATAGTTCTTTTTGAGCCAGCGCATCACGACGGCGCGCTCAGCGGGTGTGACCTTGGCTCCGCGTTCAATCATGGAGTCGACCGTCTCGTTCCATTCGGGCGTACTCTTCAGGTCGCTCACCATGCTGACGTCATGACAGGAGCCGCAGGCTTTCTGAAAGGTCGCGCGATCGGTCTGCTGAGCGGTTCCCGTCGCCGCGACGAGAATCGCCGCAATCAGGCGCGCAGCCATGGTCCCAGGTACGCTTGCAGCTTGTCGCGGATCTGATCGTGCGTCAGCACGGGGTCGGTCTGGTGTTTTGCGCTTGCGCCGGGTACCGATTGCGCGTTGCGCGTGCGCGTCCCTTCCTTAAAGACCCCGCGGGCGATCATAATGTCGATCGTGTTCACCGGCATCATGCTGCCCATCGCAAGCACCCGCCCGAACATATCGAAGGCCTCGCGCTTCTTGCCTTCATGGAAGAGATCGTATGCCTGCGCATAAACGTCCGCGAGATTGGTGTAGGGGCAATGGCCGCTGAACCCGAGTTCCATCTCGGTCATCATGGTCTGCACGCCCTTCCCGGAAAACACTTTCAGCTGATCGTTCGTCCGCCTGCGGATTTCCCCGATGCGTTCCAGCGGCTCGCCCGCTTCATCTTTTATGTGGCGGAAGTTGGGGATCGTCCGGAACATCTCGATGAGAAGATCGACGCTCATCGACCCGATGGATTGGGCGAACATCGGAAGGTGCGTGGTGGCGCCCACTTTCTGATAGTAATCGAGAAGCTGTTTCTCGTCCGTAACGCCGTTCGGCGGCAGTGAGATGATCGCGTCCGCGCCCAGCCGGGTCGCCAGTTTCGAATATTTCGCTACGGTCGCAAGGTCCGGGCCCTGAACGCCGATCACGATGGC
>DATBEG010000057.1:0-25815 GCA_036276155.1 Bryobacteraceae bacterium
AGTGTCCTTTGTGATGTGCTGCAGGCATTCCCCGAAGACCCGAATAAACCGCTTTCTGATGTCCTGCGCCGTCTGGTCTCCCAGCAGAAGCTTCCGCAGGCCTGTATCTTCGGCTCGGTCGGAAATCGACTCGCCCAGTGCCGGAGCGGCCATCACCGGATGAAGCTTTCCATTGCGCAGCGCGGCGGTTTTTAAGAAGAACTCCGTGACGATATAAATCCCGTGGACCACCGTTGAATCCGCAACCTGGCCCGTGCCGACGATGTTCGACTTCATCACGGGGTCGTGATGTATCGCGGTAACCACCAGCGTGACCTGCATGTTCGGGCGCACGGCGATTCCATAGCCCGCCAGAGCTTTTGTGATCTCGCTCTCCTGGTCGGCCAAAGAGATGAATTTCGCAAGTGAAGGGTCGGATCTCAGATCCAGCGACACTGCCTTCAACGCCCCGAAAAACTGGCTCCCGCTGATGGGGGTAGCCTGCGAGAACCCGCCTTGCCCGTAACAGGCGGAGCCGCCCAGCAATGACAGCCACAGAATCAGCGCATGGGCTGGGGTCTTTCGTGTCATGTGGCAAGTATATGTACTAAAGCTTGTTTAAGGAAGTGGTCCGTGCCGATCTCATGGCCCGCGTTTCAGCTTTCTCCGGATAGAATAGAGAACGATAGGTTCCGTCCGCTCGTCGCAGGTCCCCGTCTTCTGCTGCAATGACCCCAACATGGATTCGAACCGGCAAGCAAGAAACTTACCAGTTCTGTTGAACGAACCTGTTCAAAGCAGGATTACGTTCCCCTGTGGCATGGATTCGATTTTCAAATCCATGCCCTGCGTGCTACTCTTAGGCCCATCAGTGAGTTACACGCAACCAAGCTTGATAAAAAATCCGTACATCGATACGAAAATTTGTTTATAAGCTGTTGAATAAAAGGTTTGGCTCCCCGACATGGATTCGAACCACGATTAACGGCTCCAAAGGCCGCTGTCCTACCGTTAGACGATCGGGGATTAGTGTTTACGGCTACTTCAGATTAGCAAGCGGTTCGCGCGCCACCGCAGGATGTCGGGGCTCACCAGTCAGCATAATTGCTGCCGTCGAGGGCCACCTTGTCTGACCCGCTACGGATGTCGAAAATGCCCGGTGCGCTATTTGATCCGCCAATTGGCGTGTCTTCCATGATGACGTGCCAGGTCTGATCAGAGCCGGTCATCGGGTCCTGCGGAATCTGCCGCAAGTAGCCGTCACTCACCAACTCCTGCAGGCTTTCCGGCGCTTTCTGCTTATCGACGGTGTACTCATCGATCACGCTGCGCAAGGTGAAAATATTGTTGCGCAACACGCTTTCCTTCGCACGTGTGATCGATTTCGAATAGATCGGCAGAGCAATCGCGAGCAGCACCGAGATAATGGCCATCACGACCATTAGCTCGATTAGGGTGAACCCTCTCGCGAATTTCTTGACCTTTGTCATACAACTTCTATCTGCCTCTACCACTCCGAGTAAGGCGTTCCGTCACTGCCCTTGTCCATCGATTTCGAATAGACATCAAAGACGTTTTGGCCGCCCCAGGACTGCGAGTCGGAATCGTCCTGCATGGCTCGCTTACCCCAATCCGTATCGCCAGTGAAAGGATCCTTTGGGATTCTTCTCAGAAACCGCATTTTGCCCGTCTGGCTGGCGCTGCTGATCGTGTTTGCCATCTTCACGCCCTCTACCAGAGACTCAAGGGTTAAAGGATAACAATACGCATCGGCATTGGTGGCCTGCAGCTTTCCCGCATCGCAGTAGTCTTTGTACTTATCAATCGCCGCGCGCATGTCATCAAGATCGCGTCGCAGTTCCTTTTCTCGCTGTCTTGTGACTTGATGACGGGCCAGGGGTACTGCCATCGTCGACAGAACGAGCAAGATGGTGAATGCCACGATAAGCTCCACCAGCGTGAGGCCAGCCTGACGAACCCGGCGCCGCTCAATCGACATTTTGTACTGCAACTCCATTTTACGGCTTATCCGGAGTCTGTGAGGACGGCGGACTCGTTGTCCGCGGCTGCTGCATTGGCTCGATTCGGGGCGGTGATGCAGTCGGCGAAGTCGTCACTGCGGGAGTAGCGGCAGTCGCCGGATTTGTGATGGCAGTATGCGGAGTCGCCGTTTCCGGCGGCTTTGTTCCCGGTACAACCGGGCGCGTTGCCGGCAGCGGCGTCAGCGGTGTGGATGCCGGCAGGGGGACGGTATTCGGCATCTGCGGAATGGCCGGAGTGTTCGTTCCTTCCGGTTTGCGCTCCACTCTGGTGACGTGCTCGGTGCCGGCAAACACGCCCCGGTCACCGACGTGTGTCATATCGGGAGCCCGGATGACGTGCGGAATCAGCGCAATTAGAACTTGGTTATCCGTTTTGGTGTTGCCTTTCGTGCCAAAGAGATATCCCAGTAACGGGAGGTTCGTAAAGCCCGGCAAACCCGAATAACTTGTCTGGAGTTCCTTATCGCTCAAGCCTCCCAGGATGCTCACCTCGCCGTCCTTCATTCGGATGTCGGCCTCGTCCACCTGCTGCCCGATTTCCGGCTCTTGAATACCGGCGATAGTGATTTCGTTCAGCACATTCGAAATCTCAACCTTCACATGCATGCTGACGTCGCTCTCGCCGCTGACATGCACGGTCTGAAAGTCGATGTTCGTACCCACGTCGACCTGTTGGAATTGCGTCGTCGCATAAGGAATAGAGCCGGGTGTAGCGACGGCAGAGTTCAGCGAGCCGGACACATACGGGATCTTCTCACCAACTTTCAGCGAGGCCTTGCCGCCGTCCGTCACGCGCAGTTGCGGACGCTGCATGACATGGTTGTTCGAATCAGTCAACAGTGCCTGCACAATCGTGCTCGGTAGCGTTAGCGAGTAATCGGCCGATGAAAGGTGATGGAGGTTATTGACCCCGACCGAAGTTCCCGTTCCGGTGGTTGTTCCGGTCGTCGCAGTCGTCGCAGTCGTCGTCGTTGTGGTTCCCGTCGTTGTGCCTGTCGTGGTTCCGGTGGACGAAGTAGTGGAACCGCTCGTCGCTATGCCGGAGCGCGGCTGGAAATTGACTGGAACCGAAAGTCCGTTCTGACCCAGAAGCGCAGCTCCGATGGTGCGGGCGGTGCTCCTGTTCACTTCCATGACAACCACGTCGATCAGCACTTCGGCCTTCGGCCGATCCAAATCGTGTACAAGCTTCTCAGCCAGCCCAATCTGGTCAGGAGTGCCGCGCACAATGATAGCGTTCTGGCTGAAAATCGAAAAGATATTGGTCGTCAGTTTCGCCCCGGTACGGACACCCTGAAATATTTCAGTCAGCTCGTTCTGAGTAGCGGCATTCTGAATGTAGAAGACCTTGACCAGTTCGTCCTGATATTCCGTCCGTTTCGGATCAGTCTCCTGCGCCACAAAGATTGCGTTACGGCTGATGGCCTTCCAGAACGTGTGCGTTTCGAGCGAGATGTAGTTCAGCGCCTCTTCGAGCGTGACGTTGTTCAGGTCCAGGTTGAAATTCTTCCCTTGAAGCGCGTCGATCCCCTGTGGATCGAACAGCACGTTGATGCCGGCCAGCTTACCCACGCTCTCGTACAGAACGCGCGAAGGCTGGTTGTTCATGGCGATGTGGGAGATGATCGTGTTCAGCGGCTTCAGCGTCGGAGGCCCTTCGAGGGAATTGACCCGTTGTTCCATCTCCTGACGTGCTTTTTCGGCTGGAGTGAGGACAGGGGTGCCGGCGGGAACTTTCGCGCGTTCCTTGATCATCGCCGTCGTTTGGCGGACCTCATCCAGAATCACGGTAGAGGAAGGATTATCTAGAAACGCCTTCTGAAACTGAATCAGGGCTTCGTCGAGCCTCTGTTCGCGCTGCAGTCGCCGCCCCTCGGCAAGATGTGCCTCGGCAGCTTTCGACCTCATCCGCTCGTCGGCGATGAGATATTCCGGCTCGTTCGGGTCCGCGTCCACCGCCTGGTCATAAAAATTCAGGGCCGCATCGAAATCGTTTCGAGCTTCGGCCTTCTGGCCCAGTTTGTAAAACTTATCGCCTTGCTTATTCCGCGCCTGAAGCGGTGGCAGGGACAATCCCAACACGCACAGCAAAGCGACGAGTTCGCGCCAGCGCGTAGCGCGCAATCTGTTAGAAAGATTCACCTAAGACGGGTCCCCGACCATGTTAGACTACTTAGCGCAGAGGCTGCAGCGGCATCCTCTATACAGCCTTATAGTTGTCGGCTGTTCCGTTTCGACACTTTGCCTCAAGAAACACTGTCGCACGGGCGCTCTATTCCTCTCTTTTCGAATGGAAGACGTTCTGACGTGCGCGGCCGTGCAAACGTTTACGGTCCAGTGACGAAGTTTTGGAGGATGTTGCCATGACGCGGGATGCGAAAGCAGCAGAGATGAAAATTCGCGTCGCCTCACCGCGGCAGTTGGCGAAGATTTTTCGAGGGGAGCATGCAGTCCAGTGGCCAAGGAAACCGCAATCAAAATTCTGAGTGACAACCGCTCCGCTGGCCACGATTACTTCTTATTGGAACGGTATGAAGCCGGCCTGGTCCTGACCGGGACAGAGGTGAAGTCGGCAAAAATCGGCAAAATTCAGCTCAAAGAGAGCTACGCCGAAGTCAGCGACAATGAAGCCTGGCTCATGAACGCCCATATCAGCGAGTATTCGCACGGCAACATCATGAACCATGCGCCAGTGCGTAAACGCAAGCTGCTGCTGCATCGTTCCGAAATCGAAAAACTGCAGACCGCGACGCGCGAAAAAGGTCTAACGCTGGTTCCCACGAAGCTGTATTTGAAGGGCGGCCGCGTGAAAGTGGAGATCGCGGTGGCAAAAGGCAAGAAGTTCCACGACAAGCGTGAGGCGAGCAAGGCGAAAGAGATGCAGGCCGAGGCAAAAGCCGAAATTGCGCGACGCGCCCGAACCTGACGAGACAACATGCAAGTTCAAATCGAAATTTCACCGATAGACAAAATGGCCGTGGACGCGGTCGCTTTCATAGGCTTTGAAGCTGACGAGACAAAAACGGAATCAACGGCTGTCGCGCCAACGCCCAGCACCGATCCGGAACTCCCCGATCAGAACGGCTGGCTGGCGGACTTGCGCGCGACTGGTGAGTTCAAAGGCAAGCTGTATGAAATGAGCGTGCTGCATCGGCCGCAGGGTGTCGCAGCGAAACGCCTGGTCGTTATCGGCGGCGGCAAACGGCAGAAGTTCACATCTGTTGAGGCGCGCCGCTTGGGCGGAGCGCTGGCCCGAGGCTTGAAATCCAAAGGCGTGAAGACGCTGGCTTTGTCACTAGAGGGCGAACCGTCCAAGGAACTCGCTGAAGCCGTGCTCGAAGGCGCGATTTTGGGCGTCTGGGAGCCGGACAAGATGAAGACCGACCCTAAGAAGAACGAAAGCCAGGTTGAGCATTTCACGGTTGTGCTATCAGATGGCACCGGTCACCGCGTTGACAAGAACGCGCAACGCGCCGATGTTGTAGCCGAATCGCAGAACCTGGCTCGGAATCTGATCAACCAGCCCGCTAATTTGCTCACGCCTGCCGCTTTGGTCGAGGCCGCCAAGTCAGTCGCGCAGGAGGTCAATCTCGAATTCGAGGCGCTTGACCAGGATGCTATGAAGCAATTAGGCATGGGCGCATTGCTTGGGGTAGCCCAAGGAAGTATCAATGAGCCGTTTCTCATTGTTTTGAAATATCGTCCGGGTGTTGCTGAAGCCGAAAGTCATTTGGCGCTGGTTGGCAAGGGCGTGACGTTCGATACCGGCGGCGTCTCGATCAAGCCGGCGGAAAACATGGACAAGATGCGTTATGACATGGCTGGAGCAGCCGCAGTCATTGGCGCCATGCGAGCCATCGGCCAATTGAAGCCCGCGATTCCGGTGACCGCGTATGTGCCTACGGTCGAGAATATGGTCAGCGGCAATGCGCAACGGCCCGGCGACATTGTCACATCGCTGTCGGGAAAAACTATCGAGGTTCTGAACACAGATGCAGAGGGCCGACTGATTCTTGCGGACGCCATCACATATGCCCTCCGAAATGGCGCGACTCACATTATCGACGCCGCAACGTTAACTGGCGCTATTGGGATAGCACTTGGGCATTACAACGTGGGGGCATTCACTAACAATGACGAGTTTCTGCAGCGCGTGCTGAAAGCGTCGAAGGAAGCCGGGGAAAAGATGTGGCAACTGCCGATGGATGACGAGTACAAGGAGTACTTGAAATCCGCGTTCGCCGATCTGCCGAACATCGGCGGCCGACACGCCGGATCAATCACCGCAGCGTGGTTCCTGCGCGAATTCGCCGATCCCGCACCGTGGGTGCATCTGGATATCGCCGCAACAGCCTGGCTGGATGATGCGAAGCCGTGGATGTCCAAGGGGCCGACAGGAGTGGCGGTCCGGACATTTGTGCAATTGGCACAGGATTGGGCGGCTAAGTGAGCCTTGAGACCGATGCGGTCTGTCAGAACTCTGCAGTAATCATTCTCCTTCAACTCGGTCTACCTCATTTGGCCGTGGGCTAACCCGCGGTTCGGATATGCTAATTCGGCAGAGGTAAACAGGGATGCAGCTTCGGGTTCTCGCGTTTGTTCTGGCCGGCGGCAAAGGCACTCGCCTTTATCCGCTCACGAAAGAGCGAGCCAAGCCGGCAGTACCGTTCGGCGGCCGTTATCGAATTGTTGATTTCGTCCTCAGCAATCTTGTGAATTCCGGGGTCTATTCGATATACGTCCTCGTGCAGTTCAAGAGCCAGTCGCTGCTGCAACATCTGCGCGAGGGCTGGGATGTCAGCGGACTATTGAAGAACAACTTCATCATCCCCGTTCCGGCGCAGATGCGGACGGCAGAAGAGGACTGGTATCGGGGCACGGCGGACGCAATCACCCAAAATATCAACCTGATTGAGCAGGCTGACCCGCACGTGGTGGTGATCTTCGGCGCCGACCACATCTACCGAATGAACATCCGTCAGATGATCGAGTTCCACGTCGAGCGCCGAGCCAGCGTGACCGTTGCCGCCATTCCCGTTGCGAAAGAGCAGGCGTTTGAGTTCGGAGTGATCGAAACTACTCCCGAAGGCCGGATCGTCGGGTTTCATGAAAAGAAGCACGACGCACCGACGATGCCCGATGACCCCACCCGAGTCTACGCATCTATGGGGAATTACATCTTCTCGACGGATTTGCTCCTGCGAGAGCTGTACGAAGACCAGAAGAACGAGACCAGTTCACACGATTTCGGGAAAGACATTCTGCCGGGGTTAATTGGTCGCGCCGACATGTTCTCGTACGACTTCCAGACCAACATCATCCCGGGCGATCCGATCGGATCACCGCAGTACTGGCGCGATGTGGGAACGCTCGATGCCTATTACGAAGCCAGCATGGATCTGAGGGCCGTCTCGCCGGAGCTAAATCTGTATAACCGGCAATGGCCGCTGCGAACGGCGGGTTATTTCGACGCGCCTGCCAAATTCGTTTTCGATCAGGAAGGACGGCGCGGCATGGCGGTGGACTCCATCATCGCGGGCAGCACGATTGTGTCAGGCGGAAGAGTGAAGGGATCTGTGCTCGGCCGTGGAGTACGCGTTCACACGGGCGCCTACGTCGAGGATTCCGTGATCTTCGATAACTGCGACATCGGCCGGCGCGCCAAGGTAAAGCGAGCGATTCTAGACAAGAACGTCAAAATTCCGCCCGATGTGGAGATCGGGTACAACCTGGAACAAGACCGGAAAAGGTATCACGTCACGGAAAGCGGCATTATCGTCATCGAAGGGCACCAATCGACGGTGGACATCTCGACAATTCAGGTCTGAGCTGCGTATTGGGTACGGGACAGCGCAAGAGCAACCGCGACGACAACTACACAGCCGACGACGTTATACCAAAGAAATGAAACGTCGGTAAATCGGGCGACCGAGAAGATAGCCGCTTCGCCCGCAACGACACCCCAGAATGCGGCTGTTCCAGCCACGCTCTTGAAGAAGAAAGCAAGCACGAAGACGCCCAGCAGCCCGCCGTAAAATAGCGAGCCGACGATGTTCACGCGCACAATCAGGGCGCCGAAGCCACGCGCCCCCAGGGCCGCAAAAGCCATCGCGTAAACGCCCCAAAAAACCGTAAGTAAGCGCGAGGCCATGAGGTAGTGACCGTCACTGCGGCCCCGAACCAGAAAACGGCTGTAGATGTCGATGACGGAAACGGTCGCCAGTGAATTGATCTCTCCTGAGGTCGAGCCCATGGAGGCGGAAAAGATCACGCCGATTACGAGGCCGACCAGACCCACAGGCAGAAACAGGCGGACAAAAGACAGAAAAATGTAATTTGTGTCGTCAAATGCTTTACCGCCATTCAGGTTTTGAACGATCTGAAGGCCTTGCTGGCGCGCTTTGAGGTAATCCGCTTCGGCGCCCCGAAAAGCGGCAAGCGAGTCACCCTGTGTTGAGCCTGGTTTTCGCATCGATTCCACCAGATTGTGAGCGGCATTGCGGCGATTTTCAAATGCTTGGCGGAACTGCCGTTCGACCGGTTTCCATTGTGCCGTTTGCTCGGCGCGCGCAGCTTCGGCAGGCTGAAACACGATCGGGCCAGGTATGAAGAGCGACAGAACGAAGACCATGACGCCGATGAACAGAATGAAGAGTTGCATAGGAATCTTGACGGTGGCGTTGAAGAGCAGGCTGAGGCGACTTTGCGCAATGGACTTGCCGGTTAAGTAGCGCTGAACCTGGCTTTGGTCGCAGCCGAAATAAGCCAATGCAAGAAATGCACCGCCAATGAGACCGCTCCAGAGGTTGTAACGGTCATTCAGGTCAAAATGCAAATCGACAAAGTTGAGCCGACCTGCTGCACCAGCGATATGCACGGCGTCAACAAACGACACGTCCCCTGGCAGCGCACGAATTACCACTCCGAGGCTTACGACGAGCGCGATAAAGATCATGGTCATCTGCTGGACGTCCGCCCAAGTTAGCGCCTTGATCCCGCCTGTAGCCGTATACGTGATGACTAGCACTCCGATCATGACCGTTATGAGACGGTCTGACCAGCCGAGCACAGCGGCGAGCGCCACGGCGGGAGCATAGAGCCCAATGCCCGCGGCCAACCCGCGTTGAATGAGGAATATCAGTCCGACTAGAGCGCGCGTTTTCGCGTCAAAGCGATGCTCCAGATATTCGTAGGCGGTGAAGACTTTCGCGCGGTGGAAGATGGGGACGGCGGTCGCGGAAAGCAGGACCATGGCGATCGGCAGTCCGAAGTAGAACTGGACAAAGCGCATCCCATCGACAAAGCCCTGGCCGGTGGTGGAGATGAATGTGATCGCGCTGGCTTGCGTGGCCAGGATTGACAAGCCCATGGCGTACCACGGCATGCTTTTGCCCGCCAAGAGGTATTTGCTGGTGGTGCTGCTACCGCGTCCGCGGTACAGACCGAACGACACGAGCGAAACGAGCCACGCGCACATTACTACCCAATCGAGGGGTCTCATGCGGCGAAGATTCGAGTGAGGACGTACAGCGTGACGATCAACAGCGCTAGATAGACCAGAATGGCTGTGTAGACACTACGCCAGTTTCGGAGAAATGGCGGCGGTTCGTCAGGCAGTTTTTCGTCGTCTATCAGACTGTATTCGTTAGCAGCCAAGCAGTTATACTCAGTGGCAGCGTCAACAAAAAAACGCTAACCTGGGGGATTCAGCAGCACGTAACAAGCAACCGGAGGAAGCCGCCCTAGTTCTTAGCGCGGTTGGTATGCTTTAGTCCGTAGACGGAAACAATTTGCCGAGTCCATCCACACGTCAGCCTATCAATGTCCTTATCGTGGACGATGAAGAGTCGCAACGGGCGCCTTTGTCGGCAATGGTGCAGGCATGGGGTTTTAACGTCGAAACGGCCGCAGATGGACAGGAAGCGCTCGACAAAATGACTTCGTTTCCACCGAATGTCATCGTCACCGACCTGATGATGCCGCGGATGGACGGATTCGAGCTGATGAAGCGGTTGAATGCGGATGGCGACATGCCGCCTTCGATCGTGCTCACTGCGTTTGGCAACATTGAAACGGCCATTCAGACGATTCACGATTTAGGCGCGTTCTGGTTCCTGGAGAAGCCTATTCAGCCGGCCGCGCTTCGCGTGTTGCTGGAACGCGCGGCATCGCAGAGCCAGCTTTCGCAGGAAACCGAACGCCTGCAGCGCCAGCTTTCCTATTCGGGCGTGCTGGTCGACATGGTGGGCACTTCGCCGCAAATGCAGCAGGTGTTCACCATCGTTCAGCAGGTTGCACCGAGCAAGGCCGCGGTGTTGGTGACGGGAGAAAGCGGTACGGGCAAGGAACTGGTGGCGCGCGCCATCCACCAACTCAGCAACCGGCGGACAGGGCCGTTTGTCGCCATCAACTGCGCGGCGATGCCGGAAACGCTGATGGAAAGTGAGCTATTCGGCCACGAGAAAGGCGCATTCACGGGCGCTCTGGAGCGCCGCGCCGGATGCTTCGAGCTTGCTCAGCACGGCACGCTGCTGCTGGACGAATTGGCTGAGATGCCTTCCGGCACGCAAGCTAAGCTGCTACGTGTTCTGGAAGATTCCCGCGTGCGGCGACTGGGCGGCAAGAGCGAGATTTCGGTGGATGTGCGCGTGATTGCCGCAACAAACCGGAATCTGGATGACGCGCTGAAGAAAGGTGACCTGCGCGAAGATCTGTTTTACCGTCTGAACGTTTTCCAGATCAACCTTCCCGCGCTGCGCCAGCGGATTGCGGATCTGCCGGTGCTTATTGAAGCGCTGATCGCGCACCTTAACCGCAAGCACTCAACCCAAGTCACGGGCGTCACTCAAGAAGTGATGGACGCGTTTCGGAAGTACTCATGGCCCGGAAACGTTCGCGAACTGCGCAATGTGCTGGAGCGTGCAGTCATCATGGCCGGCGAAGGCACGATCCAGATGGCGCATCTTCCGTTTGATTTCGGCGTCTCGGTCGGGTCGCGGCAACCGGCGCAAGTATTCGAGCCCGACACCGTGCGGCTACCCGTGGGCACGACGGTAGGTGAGGCGGAAAAGGCGCTGATTCACCTGACACTGAATCACACAAAGAACAACAAAACCCGGGCGGCCGAGATCCTGGGCATCAGCCTGAAAACGCTGTTCAACAAGCTGAAAGAATACGGGCAGCAGGACGCTGAAGCTCCGGCCTAATCAGCCCCGGGCGCATGTTACTCTGGTTGTTCCATGTGTCTGCGCGATTCAGCGCGGACATACGGCAGAATGCCCGAAACCACTGAACTAAAACGAACTCCGTTGTTCGATACCCACTGCTCCTGCGCCGCCAAAATGGTGGATTTCGGTGGCTGGAACATGCCCGTTCAATACTCGGGCATCATTCAGGAGCACAATGCAGTGCGCACCGGCGTTGGTGTTTTCGATGTGAGCCATATGGGTGAGATCGAGATCCGCGGTCCCGAGGCTGAGAAGCTTGTGAATCACGTCTCGACGAACAACGCGAGCAAGCTCAAAGTGGGACAGGCGCATTACTCCGGGCTGCTGTATGAGCACGGCGGTTTTGTCGATGACATCCTGGTGCACAAGGTTTCCGGCAACGAGTTCTTTCTGTGCGTGAATGCCTCAAATCAGGAGAAGGATTTCGAGCATATTCGTTCACAAAACCGTTTTGATGCCGATGTGGTTTTCGCGAGCGAGCGTTACGCGCAGATTGCGGTGCAAGGACCGAAAGCGCTGGAAACCGTTCAGAAGCTGACCGATACCGACCTGAAGTTAATCAAATACTACTGGTTCACGGACGGGCAAGTGGCGGGCGTTCCCGCGCGCATCGCGCATACAGGCTATACGGGCGAAGACGGCTTTGAGCTGTATGTTGCGCCGGAATCGGCAAAGCATGTTTGGGGTGCAGTGCTCGAGGCGGGTGAAGAGTTCAACATTCGGCCGTGCGGTCTGGGCGCGCGCAACACGCTGCGGCTCGAGGCTAAGATGGCGCTCTACGGGCATGAGATTGACGCGTCCATCAATCCGTTTGAAGCAGATCTCGCATGGATCGTCAAAATGGAAAAGGGCGATTTCGTTGGACGCGCAGCATTAGAGAAAGTGCAGCAGCAGGGTGTGACGCGCAAGCTGGTGGGTTTCGAAATGCGTGAGCGCGGCATCGGGCGCGATGGCTATGAAGTGATGATCGATGGCAAACCGTCGGGCTGGATAACAAGCGGCGGCCCTGCCCCGACATTGAACAAGAACATCGGGCTCTGTTACCTGCCGGTGGGGAAAGCGGTACCCGGACAATCGATTCAGGTGATGATTCGGAACACGCCGGTCAAGGCCGAGACGGTTCCAACTCCGTTCTACAAGAGAGCAAAATAGTGACCTATCCGGACAGTTACAAATACACCAAGCAACACGAGTGGGTGCTGGTTGAAGGCAGCAATGCGGTCGTTGGCATTACCGATCACGCGCAGCATGAGCTTGGTGACATCGTCTTTGTAGAGTTGCCGAAAGTCGGATCGCACGCGACGAAAGGACACGCGTTCGGTTCGGTTGAATCCGTGAAGGCGGTGTCCGATATTTATGCACCGGTATCCGGTGAAATCACGGCTGTGAACGATCTGCTTTCGAAAAGCCCGGAGAAACTGAACGAAGATGCGCATGGTGAAGCGTGGCTGATCAAGGTCAAGCTGTCTTCGCCCGATGAAATTAATGAACTTATGAACGCCGCGGATTATCAAAAGTACGTAGGCGCTGAGAGCTAGTTGAGATATCTACCGAAATCAGATTCTGAGCGGCGCGAGATGCTCGCGACAATCGGAGCCCGAACCGAAGAAGACCTGATCGCATACCTCCCCCCCGACGTGCGCTTCGACAAGAAGCTGGACATTGGGGACGGCAAGAGCGAGTACGAGATAGTCGATTACTTCAAAGAGCGGGCTGCGGAGAATGCGCTGGGATACGCGAGCTTTCTCGGAGCCGGTGTTTACAATCACTACCGCCCGGTTGTGGTGGATACCGTTGCTTCGCGCGGCGAGTTTCTGACCTCCTACACGCCGTATCAGGCCGAGATCTCACAGGGCACGCTGACCAGCATCTTTGAGTTCCAGACCATGGTGTGCCAGTTGACCGGCATGGAAGTGGCGAACGCGTCGATGTATGACGGTTCGTCAGCGGTGCCGGAAGCCGCAATGATGGCGGTGCGCATCACCAAGCGAGATAAGGTGCTGATTGCGCGCACGGTGCATCCGGAATATCGTGAAGTGTTGGCCACGTATGCGCGGCATCAAGGCATTCCGGTGACTGAACTGGATTATGCCAAGAACGGACGCCTTGATCTGGACGAGCTTCGCAGCAAGCTGGACGACAGCATTGCGGCTGTGCTCATTCAGACGCCAAACTTCTTCGGGATTCTGGAGCAAGTTCCGGAGATCTCGCGCATAGTTCAGAGCAAGGGCGCGCTGCTGGTTGTGGTGTTCACGGAAGCGGTTGCGCTGGGGCTGATTGAGCCGCCGCGCGAAGCCGACATTGTCGTCGGCGAGCTGCAGAGCTTTGCGATTTCGCCGAGCTACGGCGGTCCCTACGTCGGAATCATCGCGACGCGCCAGAAGTACATTCGGCAGATTCCCGGGAGGCTGGCAGGCGAGACAACGGACGCGCAGGGACGTCGCGCTTTCTGTCTGACGCTGGCGACGCGCGAACAGCACATCAGGCGTGAAAAGGCCACATCGAACATCTGCACGAACCAGGCGTTGCTGGCTCTGATGGCGACGGTGTTTATGACGCTGTACGGCAAGGAAGGTCTGCGCGAATTAGCGGAGCACAATCTGGCCAAGGCGCACTACCTTGCCGGCAAGCTACCGCTGCAGTTTGATGCGCCCTTTTTCAACGAGTTTGTCGTTCGCACGAACGGCAAGTCTCCGGAAGCGATGAATGCGGCCCTGCTCGAGAGCAGGATCATCGGAGGGCTCGATCTGGGCCGCTTCTATCCGGAGCTGAAGAATTGCATGCTGCTGTGCGCGACTGAAATGAGCAAGCGGCAGGACATGGACAAGCTAGCCGGAGCCTTCCAACAATGATCAAGAAGGTCTCAAAGCATATCGTTCAGAACGAACCGCTGGTATTTGAGCTGAGCTCGCCGGGCAAGCGCGGTTATCAACTGCCGGAGCTGGATGTTCCTGCAGTGGATCCGAAGCAGGCGCTGGGCGCGGAGAATGTTCGCGACGAGATCGAGGATTTTCCGGAAATCAGCGAGTTTGAGACGGTTCGTCATTTCACGCGGCTTTCGACTTGGAATTACGCGATCGATCTGGGGCTATACCCGCTCGGGTCGTGCACGATGAAGTACAACCCGCGCGTGAATGAATTGGTTGCACGCACCGAAGGGCTGGCGTGGGCTCATCCGTATCAACCCGATGGATTGGCGCAGGGCTGTATGGAAGTGATTGCGGCTCTCGAAGGGGCTTTGGCCGCGATCACCGGTATGAATGCAGTGACGCTGCAACCGGCGGCAGGCGCGCATGGCGAATTCACTGGGATTCTGATGATACGCGCGTTGCTCGAGAAGCGCGGGAATGCGAGGAAGAAAATCCTGGTTCCCGATTCGGCGCACGGCACAAATCCGGCGACCGCGATGATGGTCGGCTACGCGGTCGAAAACATCAAGTCAAACGAGCGCGGAATGATCGATATGGACGTGCTCGACAGGGCGATGACGGAAGACGTTGCGGGCCTGATGATCACGAACCCGAACACGGTTGGCGTGTTCGAGGAAAACATTCGCAAGATCTGCGAAATCATCCACGCCAGGGGCGGATTGGTGTACATGGACGGCGCAAACATGAACGCGCTGGTCGGGATTGCGAGGCCGGGCGATTTCGGCATCGACGTCATGCACCTCAATCTGCACAAGACGTTTTCGACTCCTCATGGCGGCGGTGGTCCGGGTTCGGGCGCAGTTGCCGTGGCCAAGGCGCTAACGCCATTTCTGCCGGGACCGCGGCTCGCGCGTGAAGGCGATCAGTGGAAGTGGAACTATGATGTGCCGGACTCTGTGGGACGCGTGCGAGCATACTACGGAAATTTCGGCGTGCTGGTTCGCGCGCTGGCGTACATCATGGCGCACGGCGGCAACGGATTGCGGCAAGCAACGCTGGATGCAGTGCTGAACGCGAATTATCTGCGCGTGCTGCTGGAGCCTTACTACGAAATCGCCTACAAAGCGCCGAGCATGCACGAGGCAGTTTTCAGCGACGACCGGCAGGCGAAAAAGGGCGTGCGTACGGGCGACATTGCCAAGCGCCTGATCGATTACGGTTTCCATCCGTACACGGTGAGCTTTCCGCTGATTGTGCGCGGCGCCTTGATGATTGAGCCGACCGAGACCGAAGGCAAACGCGAACTCGATGAGTTCGTGGACGCGATGATCTCGATTGCTAAAGAAGTCGATGAAGATCCTGAGCTTGTGCTCAAAGCTCCGCATTCGACCCGGACACTGCGCGTTGACGAAGTTACAGCAGCGCGCAAGCCGATAGTTCGCTGGACGCCTAAAACGAACGCGAGCCAAGCAGCCGATTAGCGACCCGAGCGACATAACTGGGCGTCAGGTTCGTTAGATCGGACACCGCAATCAGTTCGACGTTTTCGCCGCGCGGAACCCAGATGCGCGGCGACGCCGGACCAAAGATAGCAATTGTTTTGACACCCACGGCGGCGGCAAGGTGAGTGATTCCGGAATCGTTGCCGATGTAGAGCCGTGCGCCGGCGAGGAACGCGGCAACGTGGGCGAGGTTATCGAACCGATGCGCTTCCGGCAAATCCTCTTCCGGACCGGCGAGCCAATCGACGCGGGCATCTAATAATCGCGCGAGCTCACGATAATTCTCAAGCGGCCAATTCTTCCGCTTGCTGCCGGAGAACGGATGGATCACGACGGTATCTCGTGTGCCTGTCTGATTGACACGAATACGTGGAATCAACCCAGATAGCGCGCCGACTTGCTGTGCGTAGAAGTCGGTCGCATGCAGCGACAAGTCGCGCGGTAACGCCCAGTGAAAGACACAGCGCGGATTGATCGCTAGCATAGCCGCGCGAAACTCTTCTCGAGTAGATCCGTACCAACTAACAATAGAATCGAACGACTGCAACCGTTCACGGAGCTGCTTGGACAGCTCGAGATGATCAATGCCAGTCGACACAAGCGAATGGGCACCTGCAAACTGAATTAGCGGAAGAACGGGTGAAGGTGCCCACAGTTCCGTATAATCTGCGACGAGATGTTGCATCGCAGGAAGCGCAAGAATGCAGTCGCCGATTGCGCCCGGCCGAATGATGAGCCTTCTCAAAATCCGTAAAGCTGACGAGCGTTCTCGCGCAGTACAAGATGGCCAATCTGCTTTGCGCGGTCGAGAGTGATTTCGCCGTCGTGCATCATTCCGGTGAGCGCGATTCCCAGTTCTTCGCGAGCCAGGTGCGCCCCAATCCAATCTGTTTCCGCCCAACCGACGTTGTTCGTGAATGGACTGGCGTCGGAACCGTAGAGAACTTTCTCCGGGGCCGATTCGAGGTAGAGGCGAACGGCGCGGGCGCCTTCGACGGGGTAGTTCAGGTACATGAATGCCGAATAGTCAAGATAAACATTGGGCTTGAGGATCAGCGCGGCGGCTTCGCGCGTAAAGGGGTAGCCGCCGTGCAGAAGGACGAACTTCGTCTTGCGCAGGCCAGGATCATTAAAGAGAGGTTCGAGAAGCAAGGGGTCTGCGTTTGCTTCTCGAAAATAGCTGCCTCCGCCCAATGCGCAGTGAATGTGCACGGGCAGATCCAGACGGCCGGCTTCACGAGCAATGTACCGAAACAGGAAATCCTGCAGCAGTTTGTACTCCTCCGGCGAGGGCTCTGACGATTGAGAGTAGATGGCGTAGACGCGTTCGGCCGTTTCGCGCTGCGGATCACTGATGCTGAGATCGCGCAGGTAGGCAAGCTCGAATTTGAGAGCGACTGCCCCGGCGGATTTGAACGTCCCGAGCCGATGGGAAACGAACGTCAGGTAATCATCGAAAGCGGCAGGTACACGGTTAAGCTGGGCGTCTTTCAAATAGTTCTGCAGCAACTGCTGTTCGCGCGCAAAGAAGATCTTCTTATCAGGGTCTTTTGCGGCGAGCGCTGAGTTGTTTAGCGGGAACAAAAACATGTCGACGAACGGGACCCATTTGAAACGATCGGGCGTGAGCCCGCGGCCCATTGCGACCCTGTTGGCAAGCATCAATTCCGTATGGCTTTGGTTCAATACCCAAGCCGGAAAGAGATCGCCCTTGCGCTTTTGCATATCGTGCGAGAGCTGTTCAACGCGACTCAGGTTCTGCTTACCGTCCGCGGTCGCGTTGACACCGTACAGCGCGTGCCACGCTTCCGGAAAATATGGACTTCCCTCGCGGAACGGCGCTGGAAGCCCCATGTCCTCGATGCCTTCCATAGAGAGAGCGTCGTAATTGTGATCTTCCTCTCCCGCGGCAACAACCGCCATCGGATGAGCGTGATTGTCGATGGCAGAGATCTGATTGAGTTCGGACGATACGGACGCGTCCACGTAGGGAGTGCTCGCCGACGGATGCCCGCAGGCAGCCGAGAGACACAGGGCCGCGGCAACGGCGACCGGCAGGATCTTCATCGAGCCTATTCAACCGTTACAGGGAGTTTGATTTCAAGGGAAGCGGGCCGAAAGCACATCTGGTTACTGCAGGCCTGGTACCGCAGCTTGCCGGTAATGGTGGTGGAACCGACCGGCGCATTGGCATCTACGGCGAAGTCAGTCTTAACATCGAATTTGCCTGTGAACACCAGCAGATGATCCGCGCCAACCTGAATCTCTTCGGGTTTGGGGAAATGGAAACCTGTCGCTTTGATCGGGCCACCGTCCCATTTGAGGGTTAAAGGGATCAGGAACTCATCCCTCGGATGATCATTGTTCACGTGGAAGCCGGATAGAACGTCGACTACGAGCGTTTGAACGGCAGTACTGCCGCGCTTCACCGTGAGCGGATCCGGCGGACTGACGACGAGCTTATTCTGTTGGGCGGACGAACAGAGAGGCAGGAGTAATAAGACGAAGCCCAGCGGAAGTGCTTTGATTTGGGCCGCTGTTGCCCAGAAGGGTTTGGATCTCACTGAGGTATTCATTCTTTTCTGCCAGGCCGACGTGCGGGGGGAAAGCGAAGCGGCCCTCTCGATCAATGATAAAGGTTGTGGGCAGCGAATCGACGCCGCCGTAGAGTTCGCCGACCGAATCGTTGCCGAGTAGGACGCGGTAATTGATCTTGTGCTCTGCTATATACGGTCTAACAACGCCCCAGCCTTCTTCATCCATGGAGACGCCGACGATCTCGAGCCCCTTGGAACGGTACTGCTGTTCGAATTGCTCAAACCAGGGAATCTCTAGCGCGCAGGGACCGCACCAGGTTGCCCAGAAGTTGAGCAGGACGACTTTGCCCTTGAGATCGCTCAGTTTGGTGGCTTGACCGCTGGCATCCTTGAGGGTGAAATCGGGCGCTGGACGCCGGTTTTTCAAAGTCTTGATGCCGGGTACGGAGCTGGCCTCAGCGTTCGTGACCCGGGAACGCGAGCAGGCCAACAGCAAGAGACCTGCGGCGGCAACACACAGAGCGGAACTAACCAGCCTGGACGTAGACATCTTCACTATCCATTTTATGCGGCCAAGGATGAGCATAGGCGGATCTAGGAGTTGTGAGTGTAAAAACCGAGTGATTATGGGCGCGTTGGCGGGAATTGCGGGTGCGCCGCTTTTCGGGGCAGTGGTGGAGGTGGCATTGAGGCGCTTGAGCTAGCAAGTGCGACGGGTCTGGAAGGTCTGCTCAAACCAGAAGCGACGGCGGCGAATCCAGCGCTCGGCGAGAGTGAAGCTGTCGTGGCGGTCGACACCGGCATACAGAAACGCCGCCGCATCGCAGAAACTTTCGCAGACGTAGTCGCGCCAGGCGGGCGCGCCGATTGATGCGCAAACTGACTTCTTGACCTGCGCCGATTCGCCGAGTTCGCCGCGAGCGCCATTGGCAAACTCGCGCCGAAGGATGAGAGCGTATTCGGCACGTTTGACATTGCCCAGCCGGGCCCACACGAAATGGAAGATTTCGTGAATGAGGATGAGCCGCGCCAAACGGGGACTGCGAAGCAGTTGCGCTTCAAGAACAATGCGACGGTCGCGGATAAAGCTCGCGGCGTGAACCGCTACACCTCTATGCGGAGATTGGGACAAGAGGCGTCCACGATAAGCCGAGAGTTGCGGCAGGACAGAGACGCGAATCGGACTACCGGCGATGTCCGGCAGCCCGATTTGGATATCGACAGTAATCGCTGCCAGGCGACTATCGCTCGGGAGGCTTAGGAGTGGTTGTGCCGGGAGCGGCCGGCGGTTTTGAAGAATTGGGTCGCGCAAGAGATGGGGTGTTCATTGCGGGACGAGGCGCCGCAGCCGCGAAGAACTGCGGGTCCTCGACGTGAATTTTGTACTTATCAAGCTCGAGTTTGGGAATCAGACTCTGCTTCACTTGATCGAACGGGATATGGGTGCGGCTGTCGAGCTTAATGATGAGGTAACCGTTCACTCCGCCGAGCGTGGTACGCAACGGCTCTGAGACCTGACTGGGCTGCAGTTTGGCAACGGCATCCCGGATATCCGGCGGGACGTTAGGATCGCCTGTCACGAAACCGCCCATGTCACCGCCTTTGGAAGCCGTTTGCGGCTGATCTGACTCGGTACGGGCAAGAGCGGCGAAATCGCCACCGTTCTTGATCTTCTTTGCGAGATCGGCCGACTTGAGCTGAGCGTCGGATTCGGTACGGGTCACGGCAGCGCTAGTCGCGGGAGTGCCGGGCGGGTTAAAAGCAACCAAAATGCCGCTTACCTTTGCTTGATCGAACTCGGGCGGATGGGCATCGTAGTATTGCTTGGCTCTTTCACTCGCGGCGGGGTTTTCGATCAGATTAGTGAGGTATGCACGAGCCAGGATGTTGTCGCGCGAAAGCTCGAGTTCCTGCTTAGTGGGCGGCTTTTGATCGAGATTTTCCTTGGCGGCATCATTGGCCATCTGCTCTGCAGCGAAGATTTGCTGGACAACTTGCGCGAGATTACTTTCGTAGCGCTTGCGGTCCTGCGGTGAGAGCGCGTCGATCATGTCGGCGGCTTCTTTGGCCGTAATCTGCTTGCCGTTGACGGTGGCAACAACCTTATTGGGAGTTGCAGTCGCGGTTGCATCAATGCCGCGAGGCTGAAGAGCAGGACCGGAACTGGACACGCTGGGAGCACCGGGAGTGATGGTGGCGGAGGGCGTTTTGGACGGTGTGGACGCGGAAGGCGTGCTGGACGTGGTCTGGGCCACAGCAACGGATGCACACAAAGAAAACGCGAATACAAAAGAACTACAATTCATTCAGTTTTGGGCTCGCTTTTCACGGTAGCACGCGGAATGCCCACGAAACTGACGGAAACTACTGCTGAACCGCAGCCTTCTTGAGGTTGGCTCCCGCCTTCTCTTTAGCGGCGGCGCTGACCTGGATGTTATTCACGACCTGAACGGCGCCGGCTGACCGGGCCATGCGCGTGGCTGAGCCTTTGTGCTGGACCACATTGGTGGAACCTTCCCACGTGACTACACCGTGGGAAACCTTAAAACGAAAGCCATCTTTCCCGATTTTGGACTTCGCCAGCCGGGTGCGGATATTAGCGTCGATCTGGGCGTCCGAAAGGCCCTGGACGTTATTGTGTGTTGGCGCGGAGCGCGTGTTCGAGCCAGACGCGAATGACGGCGCGGCAGAAAGGCATACCAATGCCAAAAGAGTGAGGAAAAGACGTCTCATGACGAAAGAGTGGCGTGACTCTTGGAAATTTCTGTGTCTTACGCGGCCGCCGCCATTGTTTTTACACGTTCTGCTTTGGCCTCAGCGATGCGATTTTGAATTTCGAGGCGCTCGCGACGGCAATTTGCGAGGGCTTGGCGCAGTTCGTGCGTCTCTTTTTTGCGGTTTTCGTTGGCTTCGCGGCGGAGTTCGGCGGCTTCACGCAGTTTCTGCGAAACAAAGCCACGCTCGGTTTTTCGTCTTTCGTTTCTTCGCTTTCGAAGTTCGGTAGAGAAGCGAACGAAGGCGCGCTCGTGCGTCGATTGGTAACGCAGGTAGAGCGCAAGGTCATTCTTGGCCTGCTTCTGATCTTCCGGCGTGCCGGACTGGATGGCTATAAAGCACCGATCCTGCATGCGGCTTGATCGGTTTGACATCCATAGTGATTGCGCCATCTGATGGACGAATTCGACTTCTTCCTGATCTGCCGGCGCTTCATCGCGCATGAAGGCGGCGAGCATTTGATCGAAATCGGTTTGCGACTCGCCGGGCAGGACCTGAAACTTGCCGGCGAGACCGTGGCGCGTGGCGTTTTGCGAGACGATCTGTTTGCCGATTTCCGTGACTGGACCGGACGAGAGTTGAGCGTTGGAGCGGTTTGCGGCGAGTCTTTTTTCAGACAGGCCGGGCTCGGAGGTCGGCATCTCGACGGCCGATTCGGAAGCCTCAGCTTTCAATGCCTGCTTCGCGGCTTTGCGAGCGAGCTTCTGTTCCAGACGGCGTTGCTGACGTGGCGTCATGTTCTACCTCGTTTCGCTTTGAGACTAGAACGGAGGCGAGCGGGGTTAGGACTCTCATCAGAGTCCGACTTCCGGCAAGTGGTTGACTAGTTTGGGCGAAAGTGGAAGCAGGATTTTTTGCTTCGGCTGTGATCGTTGATCGGGGCCGCTTCCGCGGGGCCGCGCCACGGCACGTTTAGACCAGATCGCGGGTAGCGGGAAGCGGGATGTTGCGGTAGCAGCCGCGGAATGCCTGAGTGAGATATGAAGCGACTTCGGCGGGCGAGAAGCTACGGCCCTCGTCGAAGACCGCAACCGTTTGGCCGTCGAGATCGCGCGCAATCGGCAATTCAAATTCGGCTTTGAGCAAGCGATGCTCGGGATCGCGAGCCCCGTCGATGGTGCACTGGATCACCGGGCCCCATCGGAAGAACGAGAGCAGCGCCCTGACGTCTGTGGTCGGGTAGCCGCGCTTGATCATCTGGATGTCCGCTCCCGGCTGGAAGTGGACCAGACTTTCCAGTGAGATGCCGCGCTCAACAGCCACGCTGTTGATTGCCTGAACTTGGCGTTTGCACTCATCCAGTAGTTCCTGCCAAAAGCGTTTGCCCTCCTGATATAGGGGCACGGTCGATTGTGCGGCACCAGCACTCATCGGATCTCCTTCGCGAACGCGTGATTTAGTGAACTACAAGTGAATAGGCTTTAATATAGCGCGGAACGCGGCGGGAAGGGATACCGCCCAAAAAAGTGAGCCTCGACGAAGAACCGCCGGGGCTGAATTGGGACCTGTAGCGATGTAGCTAAGAACGTCGACGGCGCGACCAGAGGAGCAAGCCGGCGAGCCCGCTGCCGAGCAAAGCAATTGAGCCTGGCTCGGGGACGAACTGCAGGTTCGACGTAGTGGATTGAGCGATGGCCAGGCCGGTATCGGGATTGATGTTGATGGTGGCCAGGATGCCGCTTGTATTGCTTGTGAGGATGGGATCGAGGCCATTCACATCTGAGGTCGCGAAAAGAGTAAACGTGCTTGGTGACCCGGAACCGCTGGGTGTGGAGATCGCAACAAGCGTCAGACGACTCAGAGGCTGAATCAACAAACCTCTTCGCATTTAATTTTGATGCCTCCAGTGGGGTTAGAAAGAGCTTAGGCGGCGTGTAACAAGGCACACCGCCAAAGATAAGCTAGCGACGGTTCTTTACGATTTAATGAAAAAGTCCGTAGTAACCACTACGGACTTAGTGCTAAATGACCGTTTGCCGGGTAGGAACTTACATCTACCGGTTAAGTAGCTAGAAGATCAGCTTCATTGCCAACTGCAGTTGGCGCGACGAACCGGAATCGCCGGCGGGAACGCGGGTGCCGCCAGTGATGAGGCCGAAGGTGGACGAGCCAACTGTGGAGTTGGGCTGCGTGAAGTTGGCTTGATTGAGAAGGTCGAAGGCGTCTGCGCGCAGTTGCCAGGTGAGCCGCTCCGTCAGCTTGGTATTTTTCACCAGGGTGAAATCGAGATCAACGAAGCCCGGCCCGATGACGGAATTACGCCCGAGGTTACCGAACCCGAGGACGGTGCCCGGTGTGGTGCCCTGATTGATGAAATCAGACGGGTTCTGAATATAAGTGACGGTAGTGGGGCTGCCGTTTGTGGAGGCTGTGACTCCGGTTAGGACCGGGCCCAGAACGTTGGGCCGGAGAACGGCCGCGCCGGCGAACGAGGAGTTACTCAAGTGGAAGTTGATGGGGTTGCCGCTCTGAACGGTTTGGATGAGAGCCAGTTCCCAGCCTTCGACGAGACGGTTGCGATGGAAGGGGAGATCATAGATGGCGTTCAGGACGACGCGATTGCGCGCATCGAAATCCGAAAGGCCGCGGTCGCCCGCGATGTTGTAGCTGTTCTGCAAAGTGAGTCCCTGGACGTTGCGGGAATTGTCGTCGATGGACTTCGACCAGGTGTACGAACCCTGGAACTGAAGACCGTGCGAGAACTGCTTTGTGGCGGTGAGCCATAGAGCATTGTAAGAGGAATTGCCATCGCCCTCATAGACCCCGATGACGCTGCCCAGCGGAACTCCAGGTTCGATGGGGCTGTTGAGCGACAACGCCGAATATGGTTTGAGACCGTTTATGGGCTGATTGTAATTGCGCTCGATGTTGAGATGAGTCCCCTTGCTACCGACGTAAGCAGCCGAGAGACCGATGTGCTGTGAGAGTTGCTGCTCAACATTGAAGTTCCACTGCTGCACATAGGCATCCTTGTAATTGTGAGCAATCGAGACCGGCGCGACACTGCCGCCGGCCGCGTTAAACGCGTTCGCAAATGTGACGAATGGGACAGCAGCGGTGGAGGCATACGAGATGGGGAAAGCATGCGGCGGGTTTGTGGCGAGGCCGGTGACGAGGCCGAGCGTGGGCTGGTCAGTCATGATCGCGTAGGCGCTGCGCACGACGAATTTGCCGCTTTCGAGCGGAGAGTAGGCCAGGCCGATGCGAGGCTCAAAGTTGAGAGCGCTTTGGTTATAGGCGAGTCCTGGACCGCCGTTCCGGCCGACAGGCTGCAACGTGTCGTTCGTAGGATTGAAAACCACGAAACGGTTTTCCGCTTCGGTTGGGGTTCCGTACCAGTCGTAACGAAGGCCCAGATTGGCTGTGAACTTGGGGGTAATTTTCCAGGAATCGGTGACGAACGCGCCAACTGAGTCGGCATAAACGCGGCTGGACCGGTTCGAGGTGTTGGCAGTGAAGCCGGTAGCCTGATCGGCGAGAAACGCGTTGATGGTCGGGAACGTGAATGTGCCGGGAGTATAGGAGAAGCTGTCTGTGTTCTGGCGGCGGAATTCGCCACCGAATTTGACGGTATGGGTACCGTGCACCCAGGTAGCGGTGTCACTAGCAGCGATGACATTGTCTCCGCGCCCTTGCGGGAAGCCGCTTATGCCGCCGAACGTGAAGGCGCCCGTTACGGTGATTTGAGGCAGACCAATGGCTGCGGTCACGCCGCTGTTAATGCCATAGGCAGCAGCGCTGTCCATGTTGTCGGCAGCGAAGATGATGTGGATGCGATTGAAGCCGACGCGCGCTTCGTTCACGATCGTGGGACTGACGGTTTCGACATCATTTATGGTCAGGATCTGGCGCTGGCCGTTACGCTGGTCGCCCATGCCAGGGAAGCTATTGCCGTCTGTAGATGGCGGCTCATTCCGCTGATCTCGCTGGATGGCGTAATACACGTTGAGACGATTCGATTCGGAGAAGTTGTAGTTGAAGTTTGCAGTGCCCTGCTGGATGTTGACGGGCGCGACGGCCGCGCCGGCAAACTGGTTTGTGCCGGAATTCGGAAGCGGGATGAGCGGGAGAAGCTTCTGGACGATGGGGTCACTGGTGGACATGGCCTGCGCGCGCTGCGCAAGCGACAAGGTGGTGGCGGAGAGCGGAACGGATTGGCGCTGACGCAGAGCTTCGTAGCTGAGATAGATAAAGGCCTTGTCTTTCTTGATGGCACCGCCGCCGTCGCCACCGAACTGATTACGAATGAACGGGGCCACCTTGCTGGGCACCAATGCACCGCCACTGGACACCAGCTGTGGATTAGAGAAGTTGCGCGCGTCGAAGAAGCTGTTGCGCGTGAACTCGTAAGCTTCCCCATGCCACGTATTTGTTCCGCTACGGGTGGCGATGTTGACGATGGAGCCGGAGTTGCGGCCGTATTCGGCGCTGAAGGTCTGGTTGTCGACTTTGAATTCGTCAACCGTGTTGATAGTGGGCTGGAACGTAATCTGGTTCTGATTGGGATCGTTCAGATTGATGCCGTTGATCATGAAGTTGACTGTGTCTTCCCGACCTCCGGCGGAGTTGAATGAGAACGCACCTTGGCCGCGCAGAGGAGCCGTCAGGAAGCCGTTTGCCGGCGGCGTGACGGTTCCGGGAATCAACAATGCCAGATCCACGAAGTGACGGCCATTCAGCGGGATTTCCTGCACGACACGCTGATTGATGACTGTGCCCATGGAGGTAGAACTAGTCTCTACGACGGGCGGGTTGGCCGAAATCTCGACCGTGGTGGAGGTGCCGGCCACGCCCAGGGAAAAGCTTTGAACCGTATTTGTACCTACGGACACGACCAGGTTGTTGGCGACGGTTGTCTGCAGACCGGGCGATTCTACGCGAAC
>DATBEG010000058.1:0-24726 GCA_036276155.1 Bryobacteraceae bacterium
CTAGGCGGTCTGTGCGCCCAGGAATTGCGCTTCATTGTCCTTGAGGAGTTCACGCAAGCTGAGTTTGAGGGCTGCTGGGCGCAAATCGTCTGCACAGAGTGCCGACTGTGTTGACCGAATCATTCTTTGAATCGATTGACGGATGGCAGCTTTGCGCCCTCATCGCCATCGCCTACCTACAAACGTCGCGAGTTCGCCAGCGTTTGAACTCCGCCTCAGATATCCCCATTACGCCGCTCCGGCACGGCGCTTCAGCCGGAAGACTTCGCGATAGCAATCCTCCCAGTACTCGCTAGGAGGACAAATCAGCCGATCAATTAAGCGCTCGAAAGCACGAATCAGCAGGACGGGCCAGCATCTTCATGCTTCGCCCCAATCAACAGAGTCCAATCTGCGCAAGCGCAAGGACTGCTCCTCCGATTCCGGCGATAAACCCGATAATCGGTATTCCGGTCAGGACAGACGACAAAAGGAAAAGCGCCGCCCCGAAAACGAACCCGGGTGAGATGACGGCCAAGATTGCATCGCCAACGCCTCCAGCTTTTCTGCCGCCTATAAATCCCGCAATGAACGGGCCCACGATGGGCAACCAAAAGAGAAGCACGGACAGAAAGAACACCCATAGAATCGCGCTTCTGACGCTTCCCGTGCGCTGTGGTATCGCTTCAGTTTCCCATCTTTGGAGCGCGCCACGGTCTTATAATCGGCTCCATGAGCCTCAGTCCGCTAGCAAAACCGTTTGTGCCGAAGCTGCAGATTCTAAAGAGTGGTCGCTACATGGGCAAGCCTGCAGATTTCGACGACATCAAAGCGCTTTTCGAGACGTATACATGGCCACCGACTGTGCAGAAAGTCTACATAACAAACGGATGGCACAAGGGCTACGAAGGACGAAACGGAGTACTCAAAGAAGTCGAGTATTGTGGATTCGCCGTTAATGTTGATAGCGATGCTAATAAGCAGCATTTCTACAAAAGCTAATTCACCGGGGCGATCCGAACTCGCTTCACACAGAAAGCTTTATCGCATCGTTTGGCTCATGCGCGAGATTCTGCTTGGTTCCGAGATAGCGCTCGGTTGTCTGCACTGAGGAGTGGCCAAGCACGAGCGCGTTCAGTCTTTGCCACTCGCCGGTTCTGTCAGTTACTACACGAGATTGGTCATTTAGGTCCTGTTCATCGGTGGAGCGGCTCATTGCTAATTCGGCCCCTGTTAGAGTACCGGCCGGAAGAAGCCTTCCCAGTATTGATGTTGACTGATCAGTTCCGGCACTCGAACATGTCCTTTCGCAGCCCTGAGAAACTTTAGCTGAGGGCGCACTCCACAGAATCGCTTCTTATCTGTTAGCACTCGCCGCAGGTGATTTCGCACCAACGGCGTTCCTGGCCGGTTTACCATCGAGTACGCGGCTAACATCGTCGCAGATCGCCCTTGTCACGCGCTCTTGCGATTCCAGCGTCAATCCTGCAATGTGCGGCGTGAGAATTACGTTGGGCAATGACTCCAATTCGCCAAGATGCGGCGGCTCCGTCTCTCGCACGTCCAGCGCAGCCCCCGCCAGTTTCTTGGCTTTCAACGCCGCGACCAAATCCGCCTCGCGTACTACGGCGCCCCGCGATGTGTTAACAAAAAGTGCGGCCGGTTTCATTCGGCTAAAACGCGCGCTATCAAAAAGGCCGGTCGTGTCCCGAGTTGCCGGAAGATGGCAGGAGACTACATCAGCCCGCTCCAAGAGTTCGTCTAACTCCACTAACTCGGCTTGGAGCTCCCTGAGAAGAATATTGTCCGAACTTAAATAGGGATCATACGCAAGCACTGTCATCCCGAAGGCCTGCGCTCGCCTGGCAGTGAGATACCCGGTCCTTCCAGCGCCCACAACCCCGAGGCTCTTACCGTAAAGCTCCGTTCCTACAAACTGGTGACGCGGCCAGTTGCCGCTTCGTGTATCCCGATCAGCGGCTGGAATGAACCGCGCGAGCGAGAGCATTAGGCCTATCGCAAGCTCGGCTACGCTGATCGCATTCTGGTCGGGCGTCGAACTGACTACGATACCAGCGGCGTTTGCAGCCTGCAAATCAATATTGTCCAAGCCCACACCTGCCCGGCCCACTATCAGGAGTCCCGGTGCCGACGCGAGTACTTCCGCCGTCACAGAAGTCTGGTTTCGCACGATGAGCGCCCGAAACCGTTCAACCTGGCTGCGAAATCCCGCTTTGTCTTTCCATAGCTCTGGTAGACTCACGACGTCGAAGCGTTCCATGAGCGCATCGATTGCGGGGCCGGAGATACGCTCGGAAATCAAGACATCGCGCATGGGTACGAAAGCTGTTCCTGCGCTACTAACGTACCTCTTCGATGCCGCCGACCGACACATGCTTGGTCTCCAGGAATGCATCCAGACCTTCTGTGCCGAGTTCGCGTCCCCAGCCGCTCTGCTTCACACCGCCAAACGGGCTCGTGCTCGTTGTTGGTGCTCCATCGTTGATGCCCAGTGTCCCAGCCTCGATCTGCTCACTTAGACGGAACATCCGGCCGATATCCCGTGTCATCGCATATGCGCTGAGGCCGAACTGTGAACGGTTTGCATAGCTAACCGCCTGTTCCTCGGTTTCGAATGTCGTCACGGGTGCTATCGGAGCAAAGGTCTCTTCCTGTATACACAGCATGGGCTCCGCTGCGCCATCAATTACCGTGGGATGCAGGAAATATCCAGGCGTGTCAGCGCGCGTACCGCCGCACAGCACCTTTCCGCCCTGCCGCACAGCATCGTCCACTTGCGCCAGAGCTCTTTCCAACCCCTGACGGTTGATCAGTGGGCCGATGTCGGCTCCCGGCCCCAGTCCTGGACCCATCTTCAGCTGCTTCACACCCGCCACGAATCGCTCCATAAATTCGTTCCGAATATTGCTCTGCACGTAGATGCAATTTGCAGCAATACAGGACTGGCCTGTGTTGCGGAATTTGGCGATTAACGCTTGCTGCACAGCATGATCCAGATCGCAGTCGTCGAAGACCAGCAACGGAGCGAGCCCACCAAGTTCCAGCGACAGCGGCTTCACCGACTCGGCGGCCCCGCGAATAAGCTCCTGACCGACGCTCGTGGATCCCGTAAAACTGATCTTCCGGCAGATGGGATTGCGCAGAAACTCTTGCGCGATCATTCGCGCATCGCCGACCACCAGCTGAAACACGCCCGCTGGGAGTCCGGCCGCCTCTACGCATTCCGCAAACAGAATTGAGGATATTGGCGTCTGCGACGCAGGTTTCAGCACCACTGGACAACCCGCCGCCAGGGCCGGGGCCACCTTGCGCACCCCGAGTACAAGCGGAAAGTTCCAGGGTGCAATGGCGCCAACTACGCCAATGGGCGTCTTCACAGTAAAATTGCGCTTGCCCGATATCTGGTGCGGTATCAATCTGCCATACGCGCGTCGACCCTCCTCCGCAAACCAGCGCAGGTGATCTTCCGTCATGCTCACTTCGGCCAAACTCTGGGCCAGAGGCTTTCCATTTTCAAGAGTGATGATACGTGCGATTTCGTTCTGGCGCCGCTTCACCTCGTCGGCTACACTTTGCAGCAGCCTACCGCGCTCTTTTGCGGCTAGCCGCCGCCACGCCGGAAATGCCTCGTGAGCGGCGCAAAGAGCGTCCTGAACGTGCTGCCGGGCCACGGTATGGACGCGGGCAAAGGGCTGCTCTGTTGCAGGATTTACTATTTCAATTTGCCCCTCTGTTGCCGCCCACGCGCCTCGCAGATAAAGCTTGTATGCCTCACTTTGCCGTTGTGTGTCCATAACTGTTCAGAGCTACTGGAAATATAATGGCAGCATTCTGCGTGAATGCCGCGTATCTAGCCTTGCGCACAAACTTGGCGCGATCGTGGACCGGTGCCGTGCGCGGGAACGCCTTTGATTCGAGCGATGCCGGCAGCGAGATCCGACGCAAGTAGCCCGTTGTCTGCCGCCTCCATGGCCAACTTCCGTACAGCCGTAATCCGGACATTAATGGATCGAGTCGGAAAAGTGCACGCTACTGCAGCTACTGATTTCAGACTCACGAAACCAGGCGACCAAAAGTTGGACTTCGGCGGGGTGACGGGGCTCGCGGCGGCGTACTACGAGGCAGGTGAATTGCTGATTCGTAATGCTGGGCGAGACGCGTTCAGTGAAAAGGGACACGGTTTCGCGGTTTGTACACGTTGTGGATTCGCCATGAGTGAAGAAAAACCTCCCAACGTTAAAGGCCGACCGCCCCTTTGCCCAAAGAATTCTAGAATCACGCTTCGGTTTTCGCGTCAAATTCACGAAGTTGGTGTCGGCCCAAGGATACTTCGAGTGAGTTCGTCCTGCGACACAGATTGCTGGCAGCTAGAGAAAAGACTGACGTACTTCTTTTGGATTGGGCCGGCGATTGGGACGCCGAACCGGATCTTTATTCGGTAGGCCGTGCGCTGGTGCTTGCGGGCACTTGCCTGCTGGAGCTGGATGGCAGAGAACTGGCGGTAGAGATGAAAAGTCGGGGCGAAGATAGAACCAGCATTCTCCTATACGACACGGTCCCCGGGGGGGGACGCAGGCCATTACTTGGAATTGATGCAGCGTGAAAGAGAGTGGTTAGAGGAAGCGAGGAATATTTTGCAAGAGTCGCCCGAGCATGACGCTGCGTGCCGAAGAGCCTGCATGCATTGCATCCTCGATTTCGCGGGGCGACACAACGCGCACAAATTACACAGCCGAAGGCGCTTGCCGTGCTCAATTCGGCGCTTGGGTGATTCAGGAGAGGAACAAAGTCTTAACGGACGGCATAATTTCTCGGCCAGTGAACGTCATACCTGCGATTCCGTGAATTGTTGAAGGTAAACCCAAGTAATCCCGTTGATAGCGAATATCGGAAACGTTCCGTTGGATTTCGTTTGATAGGCTTTGCGCGTGAACGCTATGAATAGACGTGACGCGCTCAAGGCACTGGGATCTGGCGCGCTTGGACTCCCGGCAGCGCCACTACTTACCGCGCGTCAGAATCCGGGGGGTAGACACTATCAGCCTACTTGGGAGTCGATCGATGAGCGGCCGACTCCTTCTTGGTACATGGACGCGAAGTTCGGAATTTTCATTCATTGGGGCGTTTATTCCGTTCCCGCCTACGCTGCCGTCAACGTCAAGGACGAGAACCCGTATGCGGAATGGTATTGGAATTCGCTAACCAGTGGAATGGACGCCCAAGGGCCGACGGGAAACGGCGCAATGACCTGGTCGTTTCACAAGCGCAATTACGGGGCCGACTTCACGTATTTTCAATTTGCACCCCAATTTCGTGCCGAGTTATATGATCCTGATCGCTGGGCCGACCTTTTTGTTCGATCGGGCGCTCGCTACGTCGCTCTGACTTCTAAACATCATGAGGGCTTCACCTTATGGCGAAGTGTGCAGGCGAATCGTTCCTGGGGACGAGCGTGGAACGCCGTCGATATCGGTCCAAAGCGGGACGTCCTTCTCGATCTGATGCACGCGGGGCGTCGAAAAGGCTTAAATATGGGGATCTACTATTCCCTGTACGAGTGGTACAACCCGCTGTGGCTTTCGAACAAACCGAAATATGTAACGGACCATCTTTTTCCGCAATTCAAGGACGTCGTTACTCATACTGAACCCGCGATTATATTCTCCGATGGTGAATGGGAGTTGCCCAGTGCGGAGTGGCACTCGCCTGAGCTGCTTGCGTGGCTCTTCAACGAATCTCCCGTTGCTGGGAGCGTGGTTATTGATGACCGCTGGGGAAGCGACACGCGCCACAAGCATGGCGGGTACTACACGACCGAATACACATCGGGCATGCAGCAATCAGCTCATCCCTGGGAGGAGAGCCGTGGAATGGGCTATTCCTACGGTTACAACCGCGCCGAAACACTCGCGGACTATCACACTGCGCGTCAGCTGATTCTTATGCTGATTGACATCGTCAGTCGTGGGGGCAACCTGCTCCTCGATATCGGCCCGCGAGCAGACGGAATGATACCTGTCGTTATGGAGGAACGGCTGGTACAGATCGGGGATTGGCTTCGCCCGAATGGAGAGGCGATTTACGGTACAACCGCTTGCAAGCGTTCTGCTCAATGGAGTGCTGGCCAGATCCCGCATCTAGAAGAGAAGGAATTCCGGGCCGAGTACGACATCATGCAAATGGTGGATCGTCCTCCGCCGGGCTACGCACACATCGAAGTTTTCTTTACACAGAAAAACGCCAACATCTACGCTATTCTTCCTCGCTGGCCCGCGGGTGAGTTCGTCTTGCATGACTTCGCTGCCTCGAAAGAAGCGACGGCAACCCTTATCGGGAACAATCGAGATTTGTCCATTCAAACTCATGGGCGCGACGTAATAATCGCTATCCCTGACGCGTTGCGCGACAATGAGCTTCCGCAGCAGGCTTACGTTGTTCGCCTGACAGGCGTACAAAGCCTGTAACCCCTACCCCAAACCGCCAGAAAAAAGGGCAGAACAGCTGAGGCGACAAGTATCGAGATCAGAAAAGCGCGTTGCCCAAAGAAACGAAGTGTTGCGAAAACGACTGCAAAGACGCCCGCCTCCGCAACCACTCCGCCATATGATCGCTCGGCCCCAATGTATATGCAGAGATCGCATATATCACGCCGAGTGTATCGGACTGCGGCTAATTAAGCGAGACGAGGCGCAGTTCAGGACGTAGGGGTGCCCAGACATTTCGCAGTTCAGCATAGTCCGTTAAGGCGCATTATCGCTAGGTATCGCCGGGGGATGAGGCAGTCGGTAGACTTTACCGCGGCGGACGAACTCGTGGAATCGGTAAATCGAATAGTTGGCGCTACCGGCACGGGCTTCCTTCCACCATTTGAGTTCGTAGCCGTTGATGAGCGGAGGGAATTCGGGGGCGGATTGAACGGAAGCAGCGCGCATGCCGCAAGAAAATCAACGCTAAGAAACGGAGTATTGTCACGCACGAGAATACAAAACCAGCGCGCGACCGCAGTTCAGGCCCTAATTGTTAGGCACGGCCACAGAATGATCCAACGTGAGGATCTAAGCCGTTGAGGCGTCGGAAGTTGTTGGAAATAGGTTGGAGGCGCGGGGCGGGATCGAACCGCCGAATAAAGGTTTTGCAGACCTCTGCCTTACCACTTGGCTACCGCGCCAGTTCGGTGACTCTCCATAGAATACCGCGAGGCGTTTCGCGAACTGTTGCCATCACTCGGCGTGCGATACCGAGAGGATGATTGATTCCTGTCGCATCGCCGCATCGGCCAGCGACAGGAATTTCAGATAGCCACTCCGTTACACTCTTCACTGCGGATGAACTGGCGCGCATCTTTAGAGAGGCTCTCGGGAATCTTACGTGCACCGCAGCGATATCCGCTGACCGAAGCGCTTTTTCTGCGACTGCTCGGCCTCGTGTATCTGTCCGCATTCGCGTCCTTCTGGCCGCAGATGAACGGACTTTTCGGCAGCCGCGGATTGGTTCCTGTTGTCCGCTTCCTGCAGGTGTTGCAAGCCGATCTGGGCGGATCCGGCTACTACAAAGTCCCCAGCCTATTCTGGTTGAACGCGAGCAATGGAGCGCTCGCGTGGTGCTGCATCGCGGGCTGCATTGGCGCGCTGGTCATGGTTGCTGGCGTTGTTCCTCGAGCCGCTGCTATCGCCTGTTGGATTCTGTATCTGTCCATCGTCTCCGTCGGCGTCCCGTTCACCAATTTTCAATGGGACGCTCTGCTGCTCGAAGCCGGCTTCCTCGCGTTCTTTGCCGGCGCGAGCTGGCTTGTCTGGGCGTATCGCTTTCTTCTCTTCCGGCTGATGTTCGAATCGGGTGTCGTGAAGCTGCTCTCCGGTGATCCGAATTGGCGCAATTTTCATGCGTTGCGTTTCCACTTCATGACGCAGCCGCTGCCGAATCCGTTCGCGTACTACGCGTATCGTCTGCCCGATTCCGTGCTGGACTTCATGACGGCCGCGACTCTCGCGATCGAGTTGCTGGCGCCCTTCCTGCTATTCGGACCGCGGCGTGTCAGGCAGGTTGGCGTCGGGCTGTTGATGCTGCTGCAAGTCGCGATCATCTTCACCGGGAATTACGCGTTCTTCAATCTGCTTACGCTCGCACTCTGCTTCTGGGGGCTGGACGACCGTACGTTTGCCCCTCTTGCGGCGCTGCTCCGGCGAACCTTTTCGGCGCGCATCAGTTTTTCTGAGAATCTGTCACCGCTTTTCCGAAGCGGCGCGAACGTTGCCCTTGCGCTAATCATGCTTCTCGGAGGCTTACAACTCGCGTCGATGTTTTCGCCCAGCGCCATTCGATTCGCACGTCCCGTTTTCGTAGCCATCGCGCCATTCGAGATCGTCAACAGCTACGGGCTATTCGCCAGCATGACCACGACGCGCCCGGAACTGATCATCGAAGGTTCCAACGACCAGGCAACGTGGCGCGAGTATGGGTTTCGCTACAAGCCCGATGAGCTTCATCGCGGATTGCCGCAGATCGCTCCCTATCAGCCGCGTCTGGACTGGCAAATGTGGTTCGCAGCGCTCGGCGATGTGCAGGAGAATCGGTGGGTTGGTAATCTGCTCTATCGCATTCTGACGAACGAACCGTCGATCACCCGCCTGCTGGAACCTCCACCTTTTTCGTCTCCGCCTCACTACATCCGGGTGCTGCTGTACGACTACAGCTTCACTGTTCCGGCCGAGCGTTCGCGGACAGGAGCAGTGTGGCAGCGTCAGCTTCGGGGAGTCTGGTTCGGTCCTGTCTCGCTGACCGGCCGCTGATGCCAGACTGCGCGGGCCTCACCGTGGCTGACAGCGTGAAGAAACTCGGAAAAGGTCTGGGATCGGCCGAGCTGGAATCCGGCTACGAGGTATGCCCGCATCTGAGATACCCGCAGCTTAAACGACGGACTCTTCGACCTTGTCGCCTTCCCCGGGCGCAAGGAACAGGTTCGATTCCAACCCGTGTTGGCGCGTGTAGAGATCGTAGTACCGGCCTTGGGCTGCGTAGAGCTGCGCGTGATTGCCGCGTTCTACGATACGGCCGCCTTCGATAACTAATATCTGATCAGCTCTTCGAATGGTCGAAAGACGGTGGGCAATCACGAACGTCGTCCGGCCCTGCATCAGAAATGCGAGACCGGCCTGGATCAGCGCTTCCGATTCCGAATCCAGGCTCGAAGTGGCTTCGTCCAGGATGAGAATGCGCGGATCGGCCAGGATGGCGCGCGCGATCGACACACGTTGCTTCTGACCGCCGCTGAGCTTCACGCCGCGCTCGCCTACAACGGTCTTATAACCATCCGGGAAATTGGCCGCGAACTCGTCGACACGCGCAATGCGGCAAGCTTCCAGAATTTCTTCTTCGGTCGCGGCCGGCCGCGCAAAAGCCACGTTGTCTCGAATGGTCCCGTCAAAAAGAAACGATTCCTGCAGCACCAGGCCGAGTTGCAGGCGATAGCTCGCAAGCTGCACCGCTGCGAGGTCGAATCCGTCTACCAAAACCTTGCCCTGTTTGGGGGAGTGGAACGCCGTGATCAGGCCGATCATCGTGGACTTGCCGGAACCCGACGAGCCAACCAGCGCCGTAACTGTTCCCGGCCGCGCATCGAAGGACATATCGTGCAGCACCGGTTTCGACTCTTCGTAAGCGAACGAGACATTGTTGAACTGCACGTGACCTTCGATGACGGGCAGTACCGTTGAGCGAAGTGGATCTTCGTCTTCGGTGTGCTCCCGAAGAATCTGCCGGCTACGCTCCAGTCCGGCCAGCGCTTCGGAGATCTGGGTTCCGATGTTTACGATCTGGATCAGCGGCGCAATCATGAACGCAAGGAGCGCAGTGTACATGACAAAGTCGCCGACCTCCATGCGGTGAGCGGCGACCTGGCGGGCGCCGAGAAACATGATGAGTGCGCCAACCAGGCCCATAAGAACGGTTGAGGCCAGCGTCATGAGCGAAATCGTGGTGAGCGATTGAAAGACGTTGTCGAGCAAGCGCTGAGCACCGGCCGCAAATACCCGGGATTCCCGCTCTTCGGCGTGATATCCCTTGATGACTCGAACGCCGCCCAGGGTTTCAGTCAGTCGTCCGGTCACTTCTGCAGTGATTTTGCCGCGCTCCCGAAAGATCGGCCGCACTGTCCTAAAGGCGCGTTGCAGCACGAATCCGAATAACAGAACAATCACCAACACCAAAGACGTCATGGTGGCGCTTGTGCGGAAGAGCAGCACGCTCGAAATCACCGCGGTCAGCAGGCCGCCTGTGAGTTCCACCAAGCCGGTTCCGATGAGGTTGCGCACACCTTCGACGTCGCTCATGATGCGCGACACCAGCGTGCCGGTCTTATTTGCGTCATAGAACGAGACCGGAAGCTTCCCGATGTGTTCCTGTATTCGGATGCGCATCTCGTAGATGAGGCGTTGGCCGGCTTTGGATAGCAGTTGAGTCAGTGAAAATGAGGTGATGGCCTGGATCATGGTGGCGGTAACCACTCCCAGCACGATGGGCAGCAGCAGGTTGAACTGATGGCGGCGCATCACATTGTCGATCAGGTATTTCGAGCTGATCGGCAGAGCGAGGCCGCAGACGCGATTGACGATCATGAGCGCCGCACCGGCCAGCAGCAGCCCCCGGCGTGGCTTCATGAGCGCCCACACTTCGGGCAGAAGTGCCTTGAGGCGCTCTGATTGGCTTGGTTTCTCCACAGGTTTTCTTATTGTTGCGCCTTAGATGATCGCACTTCCGGAAAAGGGGAAAATAATAAAGACCGCTCGTCGGCATCCGGAAACAGCGGAGGGGCGGCTCGACAGCCTGGATCCGGCTCACTTACGTCACCAGATAACCTCGCGCGAGGTCACTTTTCCTGCGGCAGGCTGAGGGAATCGCTTTTTACTCGACCACCCGCACGAACTCCGCGACGACCTGATATTTTTCTGCATCTTCATCCAGGTCCCACGATGGGTAGGCAGGATTCAGACTCTCCAGGCGGATGCGCGTCTGCGCAAAGCCGTCTTCCGTAAAAGTCTTTTCGCTCTTATAGCGTTTGACCGTGTACTGATTGTCGTCCGCCAGTTCGGAGTTGCGCACCAGCACCAGCCGCCCCTGCCGCGATCCCACCACGTTGCGCCGGAACACGCACAGGCTCCCGTCGGGGATCCGCGGCTCCATCGAGTGTCCTTGAATGCGGGCGATAAACATGTCCTCGTCGAGCCTCAGATCGGCAGGCGTCTCCACCCATTCCTCCGCTTGAATATCCTCCGGATTGGTCAGAAACGGTCCCGCCGCAACCGCCAGTGAGAACCTCGGCAGATGGGTGCGGAAACGAAGCACTCGAGAGGGTACATGCTGTCGATACAACTCACCCAGCGTCCTGTCGAAATCACGCACGGAGACTGCCTCGCGCTCGCTCACCCGCAGCGCCGTCGAAACGTTGTTTTCGAGATACTCGAGTAACGCGGCCCCGCCAATCTCGTTCGCCTTGAGTGACAGATCGTCCTCGAGTTCGGCCAGAACTTCTGCATCCTCGTCGCTCGCGATCGCGTCCCAATCGCGCCGCAACCGGATGTGCAGCGTATCGGTGCTCGCGTCGAGCAGCAGTACGCCTGCGGTTTGCGCTCCGTGGCCCGGCAGGTCGGTCAAAAGAAGCGAGAACTCTCCCGGTTTTGGAGTGTAATCACCAAACCGGATAACCCTCGCAGCCACCTCATCAGCTTACCTTTCTGGCCTCCCCCCGTCCAGAGCCCCATCAAACTCCAGAGCTTAAGGTCCCAACGGCCTTGGCGGAGCTAAGGTGCCGACGGTCCTGCGGCCCCGGCAGCCGCCGACGAAATGCCGCTGGCGTAGTATCCTTTCCGGGCCCGCACTTTGACGTTGCCCAGATCCACCACTACCTTCACGTTTCGGAATGACTTCTCCGATGGATTGTCGGAAACGTAGCGAAGAATGTATTGTGTGGTCACTTCGCCTGCGATGTCCGCTACCGCGTGATACATATTCGAGTCCAGCACGGATCGATAAGCGCCAGTTCCCACCGTCAACGCATAATTCCCGTCGTCGGACGGATGCGACAGATAGCCGTCCGTATCGCGGTACACCTCTCCTAGCGGATACACCACACGCCCGCCTGTCTCCGTCGCCAATTGCACCAGTACGTCATTCGTTTGGTTGGTGAAGCCAAAGGCCTCCGTGCTGATGCAATAGATGGTCACCAGATCTCGCTGCGCCAGTTCAATCACCTGCTGAAGCGAATGCTTGCTCGCATTGTCGTGCCCGTCGCCAATGATCACAATCACGCGTCGTGGCTCAATGGGCTCTCCCTGTACAAGCTTGTGGCGTGTGCACGCCAGCCAGATGGCGTCGTACATGGCGGAACCGCCGCCCGGCTTCAGCTTGCGGATCTTGTCGACAATCGGCTCCGGATCAGCGGTCGTATTCACCGCCACTTCGGCGTCCTGCGCGTAGTCGATCAGATAACCCGAATATTTCTTATCACCCGTCAGCAGGTTCTGAACCAGCTCTTCCGATGCGTCCTGGAAATTCTTCCAGTGAATGCGGCTGGCCGTGCTCAAATCCAGCAGGAATCCCACCACCACCGGCTGGCTACGCTCGCGCGTGAAGTAGCGGATAGTCTGCGGCTTGTTCTCCTCGTAGATGTGAAAATCCTTCTCGTCCAGGTCGGAGACGAACCGACCTTTGTCGTCGGTCACCGTTACGGGCACGATGACTTCGTTGACGCTGACCTTGATCGAATTCGGATCCTGTTTGGTATCGGGTGTAGCGGGAACCGAGACGGTGGCTTCGCTACTGCCTTGGGGTTTCGCCGTTTGCGTGGGCGCGGTGCCCGAAGACGATGAGGAAGAGGAGGACGGCGAAGTCGGCTGTTGCGCGCTCGCCGGAAAAGTCAGGAGTGTAGCCAGACTTAGTCCAGCCGCCAGCTTACAAAACTGCATGTAGGGGATGCCTCCCCGAATTATACCGAGATACGCGCTCTAGCGCTCTACTCGCCCCGATCCCGCGCCCTTACGCAGCGCATTCACTTCATCCGCGCTGAACCGCGAGAAATCTCCCGGCACCGAATGTTTCAGCGCGCTGGCGGCGACAGCGAAATCCAGCGCCTCCGCAGGCGCTTCCAGATGCGTCAATCCATAGATCAGCCCGGCCGCAAAACTATCGCCGCCGCCCACTCGATCCACAATGTGCGTGATCTCGTATCTCCTGCTCAACAGAAATTCCTTGCCCGTATGCAGACACGCCGACCAGCCGTTATGCGAGGCGCTCTTCGATTCCCGCAGCGTGATCGCGACCGACTTGAGGTTCGCATACGTGGCTAGTACGCGCTCTGCCAGCTCTTGGTATTTTTCTCGTTCGAGGCTGCCCGATTCCACTTCGATATCCACATGAATGCTGAGCGCCTTCTGACAGTCCTCTTCGTTCGCAATGCAGACGTCGGTCAGCTTCACAATCTCCGGCATCACTTCGCACGCCTGCTTGCCCCACTTCCACAAATTCTTGCGATAGTTTAAGTCGCAGGAAATCTGGATGCCCATCGCGCGCGCCTTCGCGAGACCCTCGAGCGACAACTCCGCAGCCGAGGCACTGATCGCCGGTGTAATTCCCGTAATGTGCAGCCAGGTTAGGCCTGCCAGCGCCTGGTCCCAATCGATATCGCCCGGCTTTGCCAGCGCCATGGCGCTGAACGCGCGGTCATAAAGAACCTTCGACGGCCTCTGATTCGCGCCTGTCTCGACGAAGTAAACGCCCATACGTCCCGGCCGCCGCACTAAATACTGATCGTCCACATTGAAGCGCCGCAACTCTCCCGCCAACGCATCGGCCAACGGATTCGCTTCCGGCAGCACGCTGATAAAACGCGCCGCGACCCCGAATTGCGCCAGCGACACAGCAACGTTGGCCTCGCCGCCTCCGAATGTCGCTTGAAACATCGGAGACTGCAGAAATCGTTCGAAGCCCGGCGGCGAAAGCCGCAGCATCACTTCGCCAAACGTCGCAAAACGAGGAGCCATATCGTCACTGTCCAATCATCACTGGTGTCGTCACGCTGGGAGCCAGCACCGCCTCGATGCCCGCAGTGGCATCAATACTCGGCAATCCTTCCACTGTTTGTACCGTGAATGTGCTTAGCGGCACGGCAGTCATCTTTTTTCGCACCGCCGATCCCCCCGAGGCATCCAGCGCAAACGCGTTCACCTCCACAGGAGCTTCCACCGCGTCCACCGCTCGGGCCGCCCGCTGCAGTCGCACCACGGCTTCCTGGGCATCGTCGAGGAAATTGCCGAATGATAATTGCAGCCCCGTGAACACCAGCTTCGGCGAACTCACCAGGGTCGTGCGCGCGTCTTTCAGAACCACTACCGGGCCCTCCGCGCGCGCTTGCGTCAGTTGAGCAACTCCTTCGCAGAGAGTCTCATCGCGTGCCGCATCCCGCAGCGGCTGCACGATTGTAATTCCGGTTCTCGGAAACGCTGCCTGCAGCGCCGCGCGGAGCCCGCTTGCGTGTTCAATGCGGGCTGTGAAGCAGGTGCAACGCAGCATGTGTGCCGGGTCGACCGATGCGGCCTTCGCGCTCTCGTGTAGGTGCTCCACCGCTTGCTGATACGTCGCTCCCGACTGGCCGTTGAAGAACGCGAGACCGGTCGGATTCAGCGCCTTGCGTGTGCTGACCACGGCTTCAATCACCACTTGCGCGGCCTCGCTTTCAAGCGCTCCCACCTGAATGATGGCTAGCGTGGGCAGTGGAAGCTTTTTCTCGGTGAAGAGTGCTGCTGCCTCGGCCTGGACACGCCGCGCATCTCCTGCTCCAGCCACAAAAGCTCGCAGATTGATAATCGTCTCACCCCTGGTGTCCCGAATCAGGTCGTTCAGGCTCTGTCGAATCTGCACTCCCAGGCCGCCTGTTCGAAGAAGCGGAGAGATGTGAAAATCGAGCGTGGCTGTGTCCGCTTGCAATGCCATGGGCAGATCCGGAGGAAGCGGCAGCACCTGCGTCTTTGGTTCTTCGGTACTTTTACGGTTCCGCTGGGGGAAGCCCGGTGCCGCTAGCAGCAACAGCGCTACTGTAAATGCGTCGATACGCAATCGGTGAGAGCGCACTGTCTACAAAGGTAGACCATCGTGCCGGGACTTACGTACCAGTAACCATATCCGCGCGCTGTGGTCCAATTTACGGAGGCCGTAAATGGAAAAAGAACATGTTACCGGCAAAGTAGACGAATTGAAAGGACGAGCAAAGCAGGGAATTGGCAGCGCAACCCACGATCCCGGGCTTCAAAACGAGGGCCTCGTAGACGAAACCAAAGGCAAAGTAAAACAGGCCTATGGCGATGTTAAAGAGAGCGTAAGAGACGCCGACAAGCAAGCCGGCACAGACGTACACAACAAATAGCTTTTCAATTCAGATCAGCGGCCGGCTGCGCGTCCGTTCTTCGCGCGTGGCCGGCGCTCAACAGTTACTCCGCTACCGGGACTCCTCAATCTTCACGCCCCCATATTGGACTGGCATTGTAGTCCGCCAATTTGATATGCTGATCGTAGATTGGCTGATCTTTTGCAGGCAATTGCTCTCGACGCCGAGTCCGCACGGCCTTTGTACCGGCAGTTGGCGGATTCCGTGTCCCAGCTCATCGAAAACGGAGCGATCCAAGCAGGTGATCGTCTGCCGCCAACTCGAGAGCTAGCCAGCCAATTGGGTTTGAACCGAACCACGGTGGCGGCTGCGTATTCCACTCTTGAAGAAGCCGGCCTGATTCGTGGCCATGTTGGCCGGGGCAGTTTCGTTGCCGAGCGCCCTCGGACCGCCGAAACGTCGGATCGCCCTGCCGTGCAGGGTCCCGGCATCCAGATAAGCTTTTCCAACTCGCGGCCCGCCAGCGATGCGTTTCCGCTCGCTGAGTTCCGCCATTTTGCAAAGCAGGTGATCGACAGTTCAGAAGCCGGCAGCATTCTCCAACTCGGACCCACGCACGGATACGGTCCGCTGCGCCGCTTTCTGCTGAGCGATGCCATCGAATGTGGCATTGCTCGCCCGTCCGATGACCTCATCATCACCAACGGCTGCCAGCAGGCGTTGGATCTCTTGGCTCGCGTGTTTCTGTCGGCCGGTACTGCGGCTGTCATCGAAGATCCTGTTTATCACGGCCTCATTCGCGCGTTTTCACGCTGCGACGCCGAGCTTCTGCCGGTGCCAGTCGACGCGCATGGCTTGGACATCAACGCGCTTGAGACAACGCTCATTCGCTATCGTCCGAAGCTGCTGGTCGTGACTCCCAGCTTTCAAAATCCGACCGGCGCAACCTTGCCGCTGGACCGCCGCAGGCGCATCGTCGAGCTTGCGCGTCAACATGGCGCGCTGCTGGTCGAAAACGACATCTATACCGAGCTGCGCTACAGCGGCCAGCCCTTGGACACGCTGAAACAACTGGATGATTCGGGCAATACGATTCTGCTGCGCAGCTATTCCAAGATTCTCTTCCCCGGCCTGCGCGTGGGTTGGGCGATTGGGCCGCGGCCGCTTATCGCGCGGCTCGCAGACGCCAAACAGATCAGCGATCTTCATTCCGATCAGCTCTCGCAGGCTGTTCTGCTGCGCTTTACCGAAAGCGGTGAACTGGCGCGCCACATCGACCGGACCCGGATATCGGGCGCGCAAAAGCTGGCGGCTGCCGTCGCAGCGTGCGGGCGTTATCTTCCGCCGGGCGCATCCTTCACAACGCCCGAGGGCGGCATGAATCTATGGATTGAACTTCCGGCGCCGCTGAACGCGGAGTTCCTTCTGGCGCGCACACAGGAGCGCGGCGTCGACTTCCTGCCGGGGCAGAATTTTTCTGCGCGCCGCAATCACTCGAACGGTCTGCGCCTCAGCTTCAGCGGTTTGCCGATAGAAGAAATCGAGCGCGGCATTGAGATCATCGGTGCCTGCGTCGAACGTGAGTTGCAGAGTTCGCATAGCGCGATTGCGAACGAGCCTGCCGCGGTGTTGGTTTAGAGGATTTCCAGGAGATACACATGAACTTTCAAACTGAAGATTTTCGGCTCAAAGTTGGTTTGGCCGAGATGCTGAAAGGCGGCGTCATCATGGACGTCGTCAACGCCCAGCAGGCAGTTATCGCCGAGAAGGCCGGCGCCGTTGCCGTGATGGCGCTCGAGCGAGTGCCTGCCGATATCCGCAAAGAGGGCGGAGTCGCCCGAATGTCGCAGATCCGTATCATTCGCGAGATTATGGAGGCCGTATCCATTCCCGTGATGGCGAAAGTTCGCATTGGGCACTTCACCGAAGCGCGCATCCTCGACGTCCTGGGCGTTGATTACATCGACGAAAGCGAAGTCCTGACGCCGGCCGATGAAGAGCATCACGTCGACAAACACGACTTCAAGGTTCCGTTTGTTTGCGGTGCCCGCAATCTGGGTGAGGCTCTGCGCCGCATCGCGGAAGGCGCGGCCATGATTCGTACGAAAGGCGAAGCTGGTTCCGGCAACATCGTCGAGGCTGTCCGACACATTCGCACCATCGTCAAAGAGATGAAGCAACTCACTGTGCTTGGCAAGGAAGAACTGGTCCACGAAGCGAAGAATCTGCAGGCGCCGCTCGAATTGGTGCAGTACATCGCGCAGAACGGTAAACTGCCCGTACCGAACTTCTCGGCCGGCGGCATTGCCACTCCCGCTGACGCGGCTCTTGTGATGCAGCTTGGCGCGGAAGCTGTTTTCGTCGGCTCCGGCATCTTCAAGTCATCCGATCCGGAAGCGCGCGCCAAAGCCATCGTCAAAGCGGCAACGTTCTATCAGGATCCGTCTAAGCTCCTCGAAGCGAGCGAAGAACTCGGCGAGGCGATGCCCGGTCTCGAAATCTCCAAGCTTCCGGAAGGGGAGCTGATGCAGGTCCGTGGCTGGTAACAATTCACAATCGTCCCAATCGCGGCCGGTGATCGGCGTTCTCGCGCTGCAGGGCGACTTCGATGCTCATCGCGCCGCCCTGGAGTGTGCCGGCGCCCAAGCGAAACCGGTACGCACCGCGGCCGAGTTGCAGGATATACATGGACTGATCATCCCGGGCGGCGAAAGCACTGCCATGCTGAAGCTGCTCGATTACGAAAATCTGTTCGAGCCGCTCCGCGAGTTCGGCGCCCAAAAGCCGATCTTCGGCACTTGCGCCGGGGCGATCCTGCTGGCCTCCAAAGTTGTGAACCCGGTTCAGCGCTCGCTCGACCTGGTGGATATGATCATCGAGCGCAACGGCTACGGCCGTCAGATCGACAGCCGCATCGCGCCCATCGAAATTGCCGGTCATTCGTCCGAAGCCGTCTTTATCCGCGCGCCCATCATTCGCCGCGTCGGACCGGAAACGAAAGTCTTAGCCACGTATCACGACGCTCCGGTTCTGGTCGAGGCTGGCCCTCACCTTGCAGCAACATTCCATCCCGAGCTCAGCGCGAACGGCAATCCCGTCCATGCACTTTTTGTCGACAAGGTACGTAGCTTTAAGAATCCATCCGGGCGGTAAAATCTAGTCTTGAAGCGAGTTTTGTTTCTTTGTATCGGCAATTCCTGCCGCAGCCAGATGGCGGAGGGATTCGCCAGGAAATATGGCTCGGATGTCATGGAAGTTGCCAGCGCCGGCCTCGCTCCCGCTTCTATCGTCCAATCCTTGACTTACAAGGTGATGGAAGAAAAAAACATCAAACTGGACGGGCACTTCCCCAAGCCCCTCGAACGAGTGGATGTCCCGAGTTTTAACATCGTCGTGAACATGAGCGGCTTTCCGCTGCCGACCATGACGAAAGTTGACATTCGCACCTGGCGCGTGCAAGATCCAATCGGCCAACCCGAAGATGTCTACGTCGCTGTTCGCGATCAGTTGGAGATGCTGGTCATGCGGCTGATCCTCGAACTGCGCCGCACCGCCGAAGCGGAAGCGCGCTCACGCAGTTCGTCCCCCGTGCAGCGCTCTTCCCCGCGCGCCAAGTAAGCGCTTTCCCCAACGCCGGAATCTGGTTAGGTCGCCCGCTACTGCGAAGCGGCGCTCGAATAGCCCTTCCACAGATATTCCAGCGCTTCTGGCAGCGTCTGCGCCTTCACGGCGCGGTCAGTATGGCTCGCGTTCTCGGCAAAAACGAACTGATAGTGGTAGCCTTTCGCGGCAAGAGCTTTGGCCATATTCTCGTTGGCCAAAACCCAGTCGTGCATTCCGTCGCGCATTGTATTCGGATTCAGCAGATCCCGGTCCCCGACTTCCATCCAGAGTCGAATCGGCTTTTTCGGCGTGTTGGGAATCATGTGCTCATGAAATTCCCACGCCCCGTGCGGCGTCTCCGGATTCCACGGCCATTGCTGATTGATGAAAGTTCCTGAGTACGTCAGCACGCGATGGTACAGCTCCGGGTGATACCACGCCATAATCAGCGCGCAGGACCCTCCCGAACTGCCGCCCATCGTGGCGCGTCCTTCCGGATCCTTCGTCAGCTTGAGGTGGTACTGCTTCTCCACAAGTGGCAGCACCTCAGTCTCAACGAACTCGGCGTAGCGGGCGGACATCGTGTCGTACTCCAACCCGCGTTCGCTGCCTTGGGCATCGCCCCCGCCGTTCCCAATCGAAATGGCAATCATCACGGGCACCTTGTGCTCCGCGATTAAATTGTCGAGAACCGTAAACAGCATCCTGTCCGGTCCGTCCGCTCCCACGATAAACGGAGCCGCTGTTCCGGGCACATATTGTTTCGGAACATAAACCGCCACTTTGCGCGTGTACGGAGCGGGGTGGCTTGTCGTTACCACCAGTTCGGCCGGGTTGTCCGGATCGGGTGCGCCGAAAGTGTTTGGCTCGCGTGCAATCCCGGGATAGGTTTTGCTGTCGGCTGAGTTCATCGTGAACTCGAACACATCGCCCTGCGCTACGCCTTCATGCGGGACTGTTTCAAACGCGGGAGGGTGATTCGGACCGATGATGAAATTGCCGTCGTCGGCTGGGGAAGGGCCGCGGCTGTCGGGCAAGGCAGTGGCCTCTACGTAACCAGGAGTGTGCGGATCGCGTGTCGGTGGTGTGGGGCGATTGGTTTGGCCCAGAAGGATCAGGCCAGCGAGGACAACGACCAAAGCTTGGGCGTAACGCATCTGCTCGGAATGCTAGCATTTGCGGTGTCCCAAAAAGCAAAACGGCTGGTAACGCTTTGTAGCATCTCCAGCCGTCCTAACGCTTACCGAAGAGTCGGCAAGAACTAGTTCATCGTACTGGTCGAGGTGGTGCTCGACGTGGCGGTCTTGCTCTTCTTCGTTTTCTTGGTCTTCTTGGTGTTCTTCATGCTGCCGGTGTCGGTGCTGCTGGTCGAGGTATTTTGTGCGAAAGCAACAGTGCTTGACAGAACGGACAGGCCGAGGGCGGCGATCATGATCTTTTTCATTTGTATCGATATCTCCTAGGTTTTTGTTGATAGCACTTTCGTGCTCTCAGAGAGTATCTTTGCAGACCAATAGTGAAGGAGTCCTGAAGTCCACATTAAACTAAGCTTAATCTGGGTTGTAGTATATTGGGGAATACAGAAGAATTACTCGTTACGCCCTTTAGCTCTGATGCCCGAAAGCGCCAGCAGAATTCCCAGCCAGAACTCCAAAAATGAGTAAAATCAGTGAGATCTACTGGCCACCATTATGCCCGATTCTTTGTCAGCGTCACCCCGTCCCGCCGACTCCGGCGGCCATTCGGACGCCATCGAGCAGGGCAAAGCTGCCTGGACCAGTCGAATTGAGCAGCATATTGACAGCGGCGAATATGCGCGGGCGCGCGAACTCGTCAAACGCGCTTTAATCGAATTCCCCAACGACCTGGGATTGCGGGGGCTGGATTCCCTCGCTGAACACGCGCTGCGCCGCACCGCGGAAGCTGCCGTCCTGCTGCGGGAAGGCCTCAAGCTGATAGAGGAAAATCGTTTTGACGCCGGTCTTGAATTGCTCTGCAGAGCCGAGCGCCTTGACGATCGCAACCCCGAAATCCGGGCCGCCCTGGTCGGCGCTCTGTTTTCTGACTATCAGCAAAAACAATCTCCAACAACGTCTCCCTCACGCACCCTTCGGTGCGTACCACCAACACCTGCAGCGGCTGCGGAATCGCCGGCGCCAGCCCCGGTTCCGCCTGCCCCTGACTCGAAGAGACGTACGCCGCTCTTCATAGATGGCGTAATTGGTGCGATCATCCTGACCATTTCCGTTGTGCTCGCATTTCTCGCGCCGAAGCATCCCAAGCCGCATGACAGACAGGCCACAGCAGCTGCGGCGCAGCCCGCGTCCCCAGCCCAACCTCCGTCGAGGGCGCAGAACACAATTTACGCGCCCGGGCCTACCATATCAGCGTCTCTTGAACCAGAGTCGACGCCGTCAGCTAATGGGACTCCAGCCGCTGAGGCGGCCGCGAACTTACCGCTGATCGTCACCGCCAATGTGCCCAATGCTGTCGTCGTACTCAACAATCGCGAGTTGAAGACCCGCCTGAAGAAGGGAAAGCTGACCATTCGCCGCCCGCCCGGCAAATATCGGGTCCTTGTGAAGGCGGACGATTACAACCCTGCAACAGTACAGACCGTCGAACTCAAAGCCGGCGCGGCGGTGCCGTGGGTCAATTTCACCTTGATCCGAGTTCCCCATTTAGCAACCCCGCGCTAACGGAACGCCCAGCTACAAGCGGCAGATTAGTAACTCACGCTCGTAGATCATCTCGGGTGGTAAGTGGTCGTGTAAGTGGATGAATAACTCCTCGTGACCAATTACTTCGCCTCTCCATTCGCGCCGGTCAAAGGCCTGCAACTCATCGAATTTCTCCGCGGGAAACTCGAGGCCGTCCCAGTCGATGTCTTCGTATTTCGGCATCCAGCCGATCGGCGTTTCCCGCCCGGCCACGCGACTGTGCGCCCGGTCGACAATCCACTTCAGAACACGCATGTTCTGGCTGAATCCCGGCCAGAGAAACTGCCCGTTCTCATCTTTGCGGAACCAGTTCACGTGGAAGATGCGTGGTGTCGCGCTGAGTGACCGCTGCATTGTCAGCCAATGGCGGACGTAATCTCCCATGTGATAGCCGCAGAAAGGCAGCATGGCCATCGGATCACGCCGCACTTTGCCGACCGCGCCCGCGGCCGCCGCTGTCGTTTCCGATCCCATAGTTGCCCCGACATACACGCCCGCGCTCCAGTTGAACGCCTGGTAAACCAGGGGAATTGTCGATGCTCGCCGGCCGCCAAATATGAACGCGCTGATCGGCACTCCTTCAGGATCTTCCCAGTTCGGATCAATCGACGGGCACTGCGAAGCCGGGGCGGTAAATCGTGCGTTTGGATGCGCAGCCTTCTTGCCGGTCTCGCGTCCGATCTCGGGCGTCCAGCGATTGCCCTGCCAGTCCAGGCACTCGCTCGGCGGTTCAGCGGTCAATCCTTCCCACCACACCCCTCCATCCGGGGTCAGCGCCACGTTGGTGAAAATCGTGTTGCGCGACAAGGTCGCAATCGCGTTTGGGTTCGTCTTTGGCGAGGTCCCCGGCGCAACGCCGAAAAATCCCGCTTCCGGATTGATCGCCCGCAACTGCCCGGTGGCGTCCGGTTTGATCCAAGCAATATCGTCGCCAACGGTCCAGATTTTCCAGCCTTCAAACCCAGGAGGCGGAATCATCATGGCGAAATTCGTCTTGCCGCAGGCGCTCGGAAAAGCTGCCGCGACATACGTCTTCTCGCCCTTCGGGTCTTCCACGCCCAGGATGAGCATATGCTCCGCCATCCACCCGTCGTCGCGCGCGATATTCGATGCAATCCGCAGCGCGAAGCACTTCTTGCCCAGCAACGCATTTCCGCCGTACCCGGAACCGTATGACCAGATCTCGCGTGTCTCGGGAAAGTGCACGATATACTTCTGCGAATTGCACGGCCAAGGCACATCCTTCTCGCCCGGCGCCAGTGGCGCTCCCACGCTGTGCACGCACGGCACAACGCGCTTCACATCCTTGTCGATTTCTCCAAACACGGGCACTCCGATGCGCGCCATGATGCGCATGTTCACAACAACATACGGCGAATCGGTCAGCTCTACCCCAATATGCGACATCGGCGAATCAATCGGCCCCATGCTAAACGGCAGCACATACATGGTCCGTCCGCGCATGCAGCCGCGAAACAACGATTTCAGCGTCCGCCGCATTTCGAACGGATTTACCCAGTTGTTGGTTGGCCCCGCGCTCTCCTTCGATAATGAGCAGATGAAGGTGCGATCTTCCACGCGCGCCACGTCGCTGGCGTCGGAACGCGCGTAGTAACAGCCCGGCCACAGTTTCTCGTTCAGCTTGATGAACGTGCCGCTCGCGACCATTTCGGCGCAAAGAATTTCGTTTTCCTCTTCCGAGCCGTCCACCCAGTGAATCCTCGATGGCCGGCACAACTCGGCCATTTTTTCTACCCACCGGATCAAATGCTTATTCGTGCTGAGAGGCATTTCAGCTTTACGGGACTTACTGCTCTTGTGAACCGCGGACAAGGAGGATTTCATAGGCAATAAATCACTAGAGTACAGTGAGAGCGAGACTGTTGCCGTGACGCGGTGTGCAACAACGACCGGGATGATCTCCCTGTCGTCCCGCCGCGTCACTTGGCGACAGGATTTTTCGAGGTGACCTGCCATGTCGCATGCGAGCCTGAACCACACTCCTACGGAAACTGAAACCAATCTCGAGCGCGATCTCTCTTCGCACTTCGTCCGCGTCGTAGAAGAAGCCGCTGTCGAAAGTGCCCGCACCATGGGCATCGGAGATCGCAAGCACTCCGATCATGCCGCCGTGCACGCCATGCGTCAGGCGTTCGAAACAGTCCCGATCAATGGCAACATCGTGATCGGTGAAGGTGAGCGTGACGAGGCTCCCATGCTTTACATCGGCGAACGTGTCGGCATGCCGCCAAACGGACGCGAATTTCCCGGTGTGGATATTGCAGTCGATCCTCTCGAAGGCACGAATCTGTGCGCAACGGGCGCGGCCAATGCAATCGCTGTCCTGGCCGCTTCAGAGCCCGGCGGACTTCTGCATGCGCCTGATTGCTACATGGAAAAAATCGTCGCTAGCCCTGCCTGCCGCGGCGCTCTCGATCTCGATGCCCCCGTTGCCCAGAACCTGAAGTCCATCGCGCGGCGCCTTGATCGCGACGTCAAAGATCTCGTGGTCATCGTTCTCGATCGCCCCCGCCACGAAAAGTTGATCGATGATATTCGCAGCGAAGGCGCGCGCATCCGGCTCATTGGCGATGGCGATCTTTCTGCCGCTATTGCCGTTGCTGTGCGCGGCAACGGTGTCCACGCGGTAATGGGAATCGGTGGAGCGCCCGAGGGTGTTCTCGCCGCCGCGGCCATGCGCTGCCTGCACGGCGAAATGGTCGGACGTCTGGTCATCGACACGCCCGAACTCGAAGAACGCGTCGCCCGTATGGGCATCAAAGATCCAAAGCGCATTTACACCGCCGGCGATCTCGCCATGGGCACTCACATCATCTTCGCCGCTTGCGGTGTCACCGACGGTGCTCTGTTGCGCGGAGTCCGCTTCTTCGGCGAAGGCTATCGCACCCACACGCTGCTGATGACATCCAGCAATAACAGCGTACGCTTCATCGACGCTGTGCATATGACGCGCAAGCCCGGCCCGCGCGGGGTCCGGCTGTACTAGCTTGGTCGGCGGGGTTGACGCGC
>DATBEG010000059.1:0-18096 GCA_036276155.1 Bryobacteraceae bacterium
CGTTCGGTAGCGATTCCTGATCAGGCGGGAAAAGAGAGGGAAAAGTGGCGCCAAGCAGCGCAAGGCCCGAGAATGCAGCTGTGAGTAAGGCGCGTGCACGCATCTGTCGTGGATAATACCGCGTGGTCTGGGCTTTAGCCCGCCCTCTCGATAATCGTATCGAGACTGTGCGGTTGGCACTCGACCCGGTGGCAAGCAAGTTCGATGATCGGCGCTCACTCATGTCGAAGTGCGACAATCGGGTCTACGCGAGCCGCTCTTAACGCTGGACCCCAGCAGGCGAGCAAAGCAATCACCATGAGGGCGGCGGCTACCGCCAATAATGTCGATAGGTCGTTGGGCCTGACTCCGTAGAGCAGGCTTATCATCAGCCGACCTAATGCAAGAGCAGCTAGCAATCCAGTGAGGACTCCCGCGACAATAATCGTCAATCCCTGCCGGATCACCATCCCGACCACCTCCAGACGTTGCGCGCCAAGCGCCAAGCGTATACCGATTTCACGCGTGCGCTGGGCTACCAAATAGGCGATGATGCCGTAAATCCCGATGAGTGAAAGTAGTACCGCTGCCGCAGCGAACGAACTCAGCAGAAACATGTTGAAACGGCGTGGAGCAATCGAATCTGCCAATGCCGACTGCAGAGTCTCAAGGTGATAGGCGGGCACGTTCTCGTCGATGCTAGAGACAAGCTTGCGGATGCCGGGCATGACCGCGGCGGGATTGCTCGCCACTCGAACGGCGGCGGTGATAAACGAAATGCGCGGCGACATTTGATAGGCGGCGTATACTGCCGGTCCCGGTTCCGCATCCAATTTCGAGGTTTTGAAATCCGGGACAATTCCCGCAATCGTGGCACTAAGCAGAGCTGCGTGGATTTGCCTCCCGATGAGACTGCCGCCTGAGGCGACCCTGCGAGCAAAGCTCTGGTTGATGATCACGCGGTCAATAGCCTGGTCTTCCGTTGGCCAGGTGCCTTCGAGAAGCGGCACACCCATGGCCTGAAGATAACCAGGAGAAACGTATTCGATTGCAGCAAAGGTCGGGGCCTCGGAAATGCGTCCCTGCACTTGAATACTGGTGTTGAAGGTTGAGCAGTGAATGCCCTTGGCTTGTACACGCGGCAGGCTCCCGAGGCGGCGAAACAGCTCCTCGAGGTACGCGTGCTGTTGCGGCCACGTTCTATATTCCGCGCCGGAAAGCGAGATGTTCATGACGACGATCTTGTCTGGTGAGAAACCCGGCGGAAAGTCGTTCATGTGCCAGAAGCTTTTCAGCATTAGGCCGGCTCCGCTGAGTAAGACCATGGCTAGCGAGACCTCGATGGCTACCAAAGCAGCGCGGACGCGAAGGCGGCCTGCTCCGGCGGACGACGTCGCGCCTTCCTCCTTCAGCGAAGAAGGAACGTCGTCTTTCAATAACGAGGCGGACGGGCCAAATCCAAAAAGAACGGCGGTAACCAAACCGATTGCGAGCGTGAACAGCAGAACGCGCACGTTCGTTGTGGCTGCGCTAAGACGCGGAAGCGCAGCAGACCCAAGCCGTACAATAACGGCCGTGATGCCGGTTGCAAACGCCGCTCCTGCCAAGGCGCCGCCAAGCGCGAGAAAAAGACTTTCCGTCAGAAACTGCTGCATCAGGCGGGATCGACCCGCGCCCAGAGCTCGGCGGATTGCAACTTCTTTTTGGCGCGCGGAAGCACGCGCAAGAAGCAGATTGGCGACGTTTGCACAGACGATCAGAAGGACAAAGCCGACCGCGCCGCCCAGCACGAGAAACGCCGGGCGGACGTTGCCTACTAACTTGGTCTGCAGCGGCTGGATACGTAAGGCGCTATGCGTGTGGTACACGCCGGGTTGATCTTTGATCCGGCGCTGGTAAATCGCTTCGATCTCTGCTTGCGCGCGTGTAAGTGGAGCGTCCGGCTTTAATGTTCCGACTGTCCAGACGAAACCCGGTGTGGGGCCGAGTTTCTGCGATATCTTATCCCAATTACCTATTCTGTAAGCCGATATCGGCAAGTCCAAAGCTTCGTTCGGGATGGCAATATACGCGTCAATGTCTCTTCGTTCGTCATCGGCATAGAGGAACTGTGGAAAGAGAAGACGAAAGCTGGCCGGCAGCACTCCCACGATTTGGAACTGATGATCATCGACCGTTACGGTCTTGCCGATCACCTGCGGATCGCTCTGAAATCGTCGCTCAAACAGGTGCCACGACAGGACCATGGCATGCGCTTCACCGGTCTTGAGTAATCGGCCGAACGCCGGTTGTGCTCCCGTCATGCTCCAGAAATCACCAGTAATGGAGGCGATTCTCTCCGCCTCACTTTCACTTCTATACACCATGGCGAGATCCTCATTTGAGTAACCCGCCATGCTCTCGAAAGACGACGTTTGTTGTCGGAAGGCAGAGTAGTCGCTCGGGAGCAAGCGGTGATCGACATCGCTTTCGTAGCCCGTGTCATAGCCTGCTATCCAGATGAGGCGATCCGCATCCGGATACGGCACATGACGCAGAAACACGGCGTCTACGACGCTGAACATGGCAGTGTTCATGCCGATTCCAAGCGCCAGGGTCAGGATTACCGCCGTAGTAAAACCCAGATTCCGTTTCAATATGCGAAGACCGTAGCCAATGTCTTGCATCAACTGCTCGAGCCAGATCTTTTCCCAGATCGCGCGCGTGTCCTCCTTTACGCGTGTGATGTTTCCAAGCTTGCGTAGTGCTGCTACGCGAGCGTCTTCCGCGCTCATGCCGCGCGCAATGTTGTCCTTTGTTTCGCGCTCAATATACTCGTAAATTTCCTGTTCGAGAAGTTCCGGCCAGGGTTTTGTTCCAAACCGCCGTTTCACGATTCACCGTCCTGCGCCGGTCTGAGGACGCGTTCCATTGCGCGCGCCAGTCTGTGCCATTTCGTCGTCTCGACTTCGAGTTGCTTGCGGCCTTTGGCCGTAAGACGGTAATACTTGGCACGACGATTATTTTCCGAAGTGCCTTCCGTAACTGAGATCCAGCCTCGCCTGATGAGGCGATGGAGAGCCGGATAGAGCGAGCCCTGTTCAACCGCGAGCACGTCTTCGGAATTCATCTCGATTGACTTGATAATCGCGTGGCCGTGCGTCGGCCCAAGCAGAAGGGTACGAAGTACTAAAAGGTCAAGAGTGCCCTGGAGCAAGTCGGTGCGCTCGCTACGATCAGCTCGGGTAGACATCCTAGGTGGAGTATATGCCCGCTCGGGTAGAGTGTCAAGGTGAGTAGATCCCCCACCTGGCTTACCGGACGCCTCTTCTCCGCGCGCTGCGCGGACGGCGGCAACTGTGTCCTAAACCCCTTGTCAGATCAAGTCTGAACTATCACAGCTTAGCCAATGCTTGTCGGACCAAACTCATCGCTGTCAGTCGTCAGCTACTCGCCTTCAACCCGGACGATCGCGCACCCGTTAACGAATTACCGACGAACGCACCAACACCGAGGCGTACCTTCAGATGGGATTGCGGGATTGGTGCGGGAGTTCATGAAAACCGAGAAGTAAATCGCTCATGGGCGGCGCTGGATGGGCTTGACGTGGGGTTGCCCTTTGAACCCGACGAATAGTACCGCGCTAAGAGAGCTCGCAAGTGACAGTGTGACGGCGATCCACAATATGGCGCGATAGCCGTCGATGAAAGATTCGGCAATAGCCTTCCGAGCGTCGGAGTCATTCGTCTGTATGGCTGCGAGCTTCGATCGTTGCATATCGATCCGCTGACGAGTTTCGGGCGAGACCGAGAGTCGATCCAGGTGCCGATCGAGATCCCGATTAAATACCGTAATTAGCACCAAACCAAGAACAGCAACTGCAAGTAAACCAGCAATTCGTGATACAGCGTTGTTGATCCCGGACGCTACTCCCGCGCGGTTCTGAGAAACCGAATCCATGACGGTTGTCGTGAGCGGCGCGACACTGACGGCCATTCCCAATCCGAGGACCACTACGGCGGGGAAGAATGTGGTCCAGTAGCTTCCACCAATTGCGGGCTTGGCAAAAAGCGTAAAGCCTATTGCGGCAATTACAGGGCCTATTACAAGCGGTGGTTTTGCGCCATAGCGCGCGACCAAGCCACCAGACCAACGCGAGAGAACGAACATTAAGAGGATGAACGGCAGAAGCGCCGCCCCGGCTTCTGTGGCCGAGTATCCCTGAATTTGAATCAGATTCAACGGAAAGAAAAAGAGTACTCCAGATAGGGCCGTGTAAAGAAACAGAGTGAGTAAGTTTGCTCCGGTGAAATCCCGCGAGCGGAAGAGATCGAGAGGAAGCATCGGGGCCCGCGAATGCTTTTCAATGAAAAAGAAAGCGATCAAAGCCGCGATACCGATTGGGCCCACGAGTAAGGCGTGAGAAGGTTCGATTAGTGCGAAGACGATACCGGCAAGCCCTACCGTGGCGAGCAGTGCACCGGCCCAATCGAGCGCTTGTCGAGCCTCTTCCTGATTGCGGCTTTCCGGAACGCGCGCAGTGAACACCAGCACAGCCGCAGCGAGCGGCAGATTGATAAAAAATACCCATCGCCAAGATGCGTGTTGTATCAGCCAGCCGCCGAGAACAGGACCGACGGCAGCGGTGATGGCAGTGAAACCGGACCAGGTTCCAATTGCGCGCCCGCGCTCTTCGGCGGGAAATGAAGCGCTAATTAAGGCGAGACTACCCGGCACGAGAAGCGCCGCGCCGATACCTTGTAGCCCGCGAGCAGCTATCAATTGGGTTATGTTGGCCGCTAGACCGCACCCGACCGAACTTATGGCAAAAACAATTACACCGGCCGTAAAGATCTTCCGGCGGCCATAGATGTCACCGAGTGAGCCGCCCACCAAGAGGAGAGCCGCCAAGAAGAGTGCATAGCATTCGACGACCCATTGCACGCTGGATACTGTCGCTCCAAGAGATGACTGGAGCGCCGGAAGCGCGACATTAACGACCGTACCATCGATGAACGCCAGGCTTGAGCCGAGTATCGTAGCAGCGAGAACCCAAGCACCACAGCGCGCAGAAGGATGAGCCGATGAGTCGGCCAGAATTGAAGCTTCGTCACAAGGCGGCTTTGCCATATTCGCCATTTGCGTATCTTTTGCTCAAACGCTCTTAACAAGGACGCCGCCGGGGGCGCCTGAGCTTCGCGCGCGACGAGTTAAAGCACGATCCTTTGTGAGCTCGGTGGCTTTTTCAACCAGAATGCCCGTATGCTAAGCGACCAGCCTTTTCTAACGCGGCTGAATGCTGCGTCGACAGGTTGCTTAGATCAGCGGTCGCGTCGTTTCAGACGTGTTTGATGGCGCAGCCGTTGCGCTGCGATAGTAAGCCACGCCATTCCGCTCTTCGACAAATAAGACCTTGTCACCTATCCTGACGCGGTCGTCCGGTTGATTCGCGAGGATGCGAACGGTAGTTCGGGGACCGCTGTCCAGGTCGATTATCGCCAACTGGTACGGCGCATCCGCCGCGTACTGCTCGGGAGGCGCGAAGACAACTGTTTCGGTGTAAACGACGCCCGCTGGGACCCGCTGATCTGACATCTACGCCGCCGCCAGAATCGACACTACGCAGGTAGCGCCCGATCCGCCCAGATTCTCGGTCAGCCCAATCCGGCGGCGGGCCACTTGCCGCTCACCCGCATCGCCGCGCAGTTGCATGACGATGTCACAGATCTGTCCCACACCAGTAGCGCCCACCGGATGTCCCTTCGATTTCAAACCCCCGCTGGTATTGATCGGCAATCGCCCATGGATGGCGCTGCAACCCGCTTCGGCGAACTTGCCTCCTTCGCCTTTCGCAACGAACCCCAAATCTTCGCTCGCGACAATCTCTGCGATGGTGAAGCAATCGTGTAACTCGGCTACGTCGATGTCTTTCGGCCCAAGTCCGGCCATCGCATAGGCCTTTTCACCGGCCGCCTTTACGGCGGGGAAGAGGGTGATGTCCTTCTTGCTGTCGAGCGCGACATGATCTGATGTCTGCACGACGGCCAGCACCTTCACGTGACGCGAGTTGAAACGAGCTGCATGCTCAAGCGGCACAATCACGACCGCCGCGGCGCCGTCGCTGATCAAAGAACAGTCGTAAACGGTCAGCGGTTCGGCAATCGGTTTTCCCGCCAGAGCCTGCTCGATTGTGATCACTTTGCGCATGTGCGCGAGAGGATTCTTGGCGCCATTTGCGTGATTCTTGACCGCTACCGCGGCAAGTTGCTCGCGCGTGGTTCCGTACTGGTACATGTGACGGCGGGCAATCATCGCGAACAGAGCAGGAAATGTGGCCCCGGCGCGTCCTTCACCTGCCATATCGCCCGCACCGGCCAGAATTTCGGTCACGCGCGGCGTGCTTTGACTCGTCATCTTCTCGACGCCGCCAACAACAACGACGTCATAAATACCTGCCGCGACGCTCTGCCATGCGTGAAAGAACGCGGAACCGCTTGATGCGCAGGCGTCCTCAAAGCGCGTGCAAGGGATGCTCTCAAACCCTGCCGCGCTGCCGATGTAAGGCGCCAGATGATTCTGCCCGACGAACGAGGGTCCGGCGAAATTGCCCAAATAGAAAGCCTGCACCTTGTCGGGCGCGACATTTGCGTCGCGCATTGCGTGCTCTACCGCTTCTACTGCAAGAGAGCGCAAATCGCGGTCTGGAAACGCGCCGAATGCCGTTTTCCCAATCCCAATCACGGCAACAGATCTCATATAACATTAGGGTAGCGTTCAATGGTTCCGCGCTCTTGCACGTTTGCTCCGCTTCGGCGTCATGCCTTATTAGGAGCATGGCAAGCACCCACGCCGAAACCTGCCTCGACGAACAGTTCCCTTTTCGCCCCCACCAGACCGGAATGAGCGATCGCGTGCCACACATTTCCGATTCGCAGGTGCAGGCCGAACAGGACCTGCAGAACCAGTTCGTCCAGCAGAACCTTCGCCGCATTTTCCTCTTGATCTACAGAATTGTGGGAAACGTCGATGACGCCCAGGATCTGACTCAGGAGACGTTTATCAAGGCTTTACAGCGTAAATCGCAATTAAAAGACCTGGAAAAAGCTTCGAATTGGCTGTCCCGCATCGCATCCAACACCGCCATTGACTTTCTGCGCCGGAACCGGCGCTTCACGTTCACCGACGTAGGGGAGCTGGCGGAAAGCCGCACCTCCGGCATGGAGAGTCCCGAACAGATTTTGCTAAGAGGTGAGCGGAAGCTTCAGCTCGACGGCGGTTTGGCGGGGCTCACGGAGCGCGAACGAATGGCTCTTCTTTTGCGAGATGTGGAGGACATGCCGGCGGAGCACGTGGCGGCTCAAATGAAGTGCTCCATGGCAACAGTGCGCTCTCATATTGCGAACGCTCGTACGAAATTCAAACGGTATTTAGAAACAAGGAAATCGTTATGAGGGACAACGGACCGGACATGACACACCCCAGCGCTCCCATTCTGGCCTTGTTCTCTTCTGGCGACCTGCCCTGGAAAACCATGTGGCGTCTGAAGCGCCACGTGAACCGTTGCGAACAGTGCGAGCAACACGGGGCCGAATATCGCGCCGCGAAAGCGGAACTCCGGCGCGAAGCGCAGAGCGAGTCGTTAACAGCCTTTGAAGCCATCGCGGACTGGAGCGTCCTCGAACGGGAGATGCTGGGCAACATCGCGGTCGGTGTCGCGGCGGCCCGCTGCGTCGACAAAGTGCGCCGAGGCCGTTCCTGGCTCATAAAGGCCAGCCTGGCTACCGCCCTCACCACACTGTTTGTGGCCGGCTGGATCACGCATATTCCGCGAGAGCAGACCGAGCACCTTGCCGCGTCGCTACGGCAGATCATCGGCCTGGACCGGCCCGTCTATCTCGGAACACAACTGAAAAATACGCCCGACGGAATCGCCGTGCGCGCACAAGGCGCGACCCTGACCATCATGCATCCGCGATCTGCGGTGGTGTTGGTCTCCGGCCCGTCGTCCATGTCGGCGCGTTACGTGGATGAAGACACCGGCCAGGTCACGATCACAAAAGTGTATGCGCAATAGGGCGCGACGCCGATTGTTGATGAAGTTGCTGGCCATCGGCCTCGATGTGGTGGCGATCGGCCTCGGCATTATGGCCGTCGTCTATACGATGCATGCGCAGACGCGCAGTGAAGCGCAGCCCTGGATGGACGTGGAGTTTCCGCGTGACTCGCCGGTCCTCGCTGTCTCGACGGCCTTCGGCCCCAGCGCGGTCCACCCGCGGGGTGCATCCATGGCGATTGATCTGCATGCCTCGCTGCTTCTCCGCAACACAGGTAATAAGACAATCTCCGGTCTGACGTTACGCATCGAGGCACAGGATCTGACGCCTTCCGGCAAAGCTTCCGTGACGGTTCCCAGCTTGGCCGTTCCGCCTGGGGAAGTCTTTCCTGTGCGCGTAGACGCGCAGCTCGTACGGCCTTTCTCGGTCGGACGTGCTGAAGGCGCTCTGGTTCAGGTTTCGCTGGATTGTGCGCTGTTTGGCGATCTCACCGCCTACGGGCCGGACAAGTTGAATTCGCGCCGCGCTCTCATGGTGTACGAACTGGAAGCGCGCCGTGACCGCCGATATATGGCAACGCTGCTTAAGGACAAGGACTGGGCGCGCGTTCGCGAAGAACTCGACTTTGGTTTGCAAGACTTACATCCGCAGCAGATTGGCCTTGAGTTGCTGCATGATCCACGCGCGAATACCTGGCGCGAACAAGCGGTGAACGTCGCGGCCGTAACATTTCCCAAAGCGCCGGTTCAGCCATTGAGCGGCGCCGCGCGAGTTGCCGGGAATGAAGTTCACGCGCCCGCCATTCAGATCAAGAACATGTCGCAGAAGACGGTTCAGATTGTCGACATGGGCTGGATCGTTCTCGATGACCGGGGCAGGGAATTCATTGCAGGCTCAATTCCCGCGGCACTCAACCTCGCGCCCGTGGCCATCGGCACAATGACCGAAGGTGGCACCTTGCGCTTCTCGCATCCCGAAGGCTCGCCCATGATGATCGGCGCCCTCAAAGCATTCGTCAGTGACGTAGAGTTCGCCGACGGCAAACTCTGGATTCCCAGCCGCACCGATATCGACGAAGCCACTACGGACCCTCTCCTCCGGCGCGCCCTTGCGACGTCACCCGAGCAACAGCGCCTCGCCGAAATCTATCGCCGCAAAGGGATTACTGGGTTAGTGGAAGAACTGCGCAAACTTAACTGAGATAAGTCTCTTATCTTGCTAAGATAAGGGAGTTCGGGGCGTGGCTCAGCCTGGCTAGAGCGCCTGGTTCGGGACCAGGAGGTCGGTGGTTCGAATCCACTCGCCCCGACCAATCTTTTTCAACGCAAGTTGCTTCGGATCAGCGACTTGGCAATACAAACAAGAGGGGCTCCGCGGAGCCTGTAGGTCATCAAAATGGGTAGCGTTCACGCTGCGTCCGACCAGCGGTAACGATGATGAAGGCCGCCTAGCCGCGATGTGGACACGATTCGAGATTGCAAGGGAGAACGGGTTTCGACCGCTCGTCTTGCAGGAGTGTTCTTGTTCAGACCAATGTGAGTGCGGTCTTGATGGTAGTAAGCAAGGTACTCACGCCCAAGCCGGCGAAGATGAAATTCGTTTATTGGGATAACGTGGTCGAGCAGTTCATGACGCACACTGCCCACCCAACGCTCCGCCACTCCGTTTTGCCAGGGACTCCGAACGCTCGTATGCGTCGGCTTGAGAGCGCTGGAGTTTAAGAACTGCAGCACCTCGCTCCCGAACTTGGAGTCATGGTCGAACAAGACGTACCGGTAAGGACACGGCAGCGGAAATGCCTCGCGTAGTTATTGGACTATCCAATCGCTTGTTGGGTGAAAGGTAACGTTGAAGTGCAGAACGCGCCGGCGGGAATGTTCGATAACGAAGAAGCAGTACAAGGTACGGAAATAAAGGTTAGGAACGGTGAAGAAGTCGAACGCAGCAATCACTTCACGATGATTGTTCAGAAAAGCGTGCCACTGGCTGGCTTTGCTTTGGTCCGGAATCCGCTTCAGCCGTTGCAGGTAGCGCGACACAGTCGGTTCAGAGATATCGAAACCGAGTAGTAGCAACTCTCCGTGGATGCGGGGCGCACCCCAACTCGGATTTTCACTTTTCATGCGGCGGATTAAGCGTCGGACTTCCTCCGCCACCTTCGGCCGTCCGACTCGGTGAGAGCGAGATCGCCATCTCCAGAACAGGCGGTAACCGGCGCGATGCCACGAGACTACAGTATCGGGCTTGACGAGAACGAGAGCTTCGGACCAGTTGTTCCAAACGCACCGAACGACAACCCAGAACAAGCGATCGAATTGATTCAGCTTGGGGCGCGGCTGTTTCCGTTTGTAAACGGCAAGTTGCTGGCGAAGAGCGGCGGTCTCCATTGCCAGACTGTGCCGGGATATGAGAAGCGCCTTCGTGTACGCCAGCATGCCCAACAGAAACGTAGCCATCACTCTGATACTACTCACCGCTTTGGGCACATCCCGACGATGCTGATTCGAGGCCAACCAGGGTTTTGATGACGCACAACCGTCTGTCGCAGAAATGCCGATTCCGCCGTTCGCACCACAGAAACAGGAGGTCCTTGCCGCGTAAGGCCGCCACAAACTGGGTTCTGCAGCCGCCAGCGTCGGACGCCCGCTATGCCGCCAGCCATAAATGTGGAGCAACACACGAATCGTTAAGCCCTATAATCGGGGCATCCCATTTCCATGCAGGCTACTGAAGAGAAGCAGAGTCTTAGCGCGCTCCTGAAGAGCGACACGCGTTACAAATACCTGGACACGCTGATCACGCTGTTTGTCATTGTCCTGCTGATCTCAAATATTGTGGCGGCCAAGTTTTTTGCGCTTGACCTGCGGCCCTGGTTGCCGTTGAATTTACGCATCAGTTGCGCGCAGATGCTGTTTCCGATCACTTATATTTTCGGCGACATCTTCACGGAGGTGTATGGGTATGGCGCATCACGGCGGGCGATCTGGTACGGCTTCTTCGGCTCGTTTATTCTTGTTGGCGTCACCTACCTAGCCACGGTGATTCCGCCCGCGCCTGAGTATCACGACCAGGCAGCTTTCGAAACCATGTTCAAGCCTGTCGGGCGAATCGTTCTTGCGAGCTTAATCGCTTACTGGTGCGGCGAATTTGCTAACTCGTTTACGCTGGCGAAGCTGAAACTTGTTACCAAGGGGAGGTTTCTCTGGACGCGCACGATCGGTTCGACCGTTGTTGGACAGGCAGTCGACACAGCGGTGGTGATATTTGTTGCCTTTTACGGCACTCGGCCGATGAGTGTGCTCATCCAGCTTATTGTGTCCGGCTATTTGTTCAAGGTGATCTACGAGACAGTGATGACGCCGCTCACGTATAAGGTCGTGAACTTACTCAAGCGGACCGAAGGAGTGGATTATTTTGACTACTCTACCAACTTCAGTCCATTTGCCACGACGGAGTGAAGATCATCAACTAACGTCCGGTGGCGGGCGAAGCAGCTTCATGGGCACGCTTATGTTGTGGCCGTTGCGGTAGATAGTGAGCGTGATAGTTTCGCCGACACGTTTGTTGGCGATTGCTCGTACGAGCGCATCCTGGCGCGTGGCTGGCTGACCATCGATGGCGATTATAAGGTCGCCCCCGACACCCAGTTCGTCATTCCCGATGTCAACGATTTCGCGGGCTCCGCGAATTCCGGCGTTCTCCTCAGAAGAACCGCGAGCGACCCTTTGAACAAGCAGGCCACCGCGTCGCGGTAAGCCTAGCCCTTCCGCGAGATCACCGCCCACAAGCGCCGTTGTTACGCCGACTCGAGGGCGTTCTGTTACGCGGCCGGCTTGATAGTCGCTGAGCAGAGCCTTGGCTCGATTGATGGGAAGAGCGAAACCGATGCCCATGTTTGTCTGGCCGAGAATTGCGGTATTGATTCCGATGACATTGCCGCTGGAGTCAAGAAGCGGCCCCCCGCTGTTACCGCCATTGATGGCAGCATCGGTCTGAATCATTCCCTGCAGACGCTGTTGGTTTTCACCTTCGATGGATCTGCCAATAGAACTTACAACCCCCACGGTCAATGTGCCTTCCAATCCGAACGGATTTCCGATTGCGAGCACCTTCTGGCCCACCTGAAGGCGCTCAGAATCGCCCAAACGGACGAATTCCGATTTGCGCTTGGGAGCTATTTTAATGAGCGCAAGATCATCGGAACGATCCGTATCCAGAGCGCGTGCGTAATATTGTGTTTGATCCTGCAACGTAACCTGTATCCGGCTGCTTCCGGAAATGACGTGATAGTTGGTGAGGATAAAGCCGTCGTCATTGATCAGAAAGCCGGAGCCGAGACTTTGCTGCGCAACGGGTTGGAAAAAGAAATCGCGCCTTACAGCCGTGCTGGTGATGTAGACCGTTGCGAGCCGCGCGTACTTGTAAACGTCAATATTGTTCTGCTCTTCGGCGGTGAGTCCCGCGCCACGCACGGGCACCGGATCAGACCATGCGGAAGCGCCTCGGAACATGGGTTCAGCCACTTGTCGGAGGTGCCAATTCGCGCGCGAGGTCAGCCATAACAAACCCAACGTCGTTATAAGGGCCAGCAGAATGGGTCTGAATCGCAAATCAGTTCTCCTGCCCGCCACGGGCAAGAAGGAGCAATTGGCTTTGAATCGCAAAAACTTGCACTGCCGTCTGCTGCTTCGTTCCACTGGTATCAACGATGAAGTCAGCGTGTTCGCGCTTCTCTTCTTCAGGCATTTGATTGGAAACACGCGCCGCGACCTGTTCACGCGTGGCGTTGTCCCGCCTCATAGCGCGTGCGATTTGAATTTCCGGATCGCAGACGGTAAGAATGATCTTGTCAAAGAAGTCAGTACGGTTTGCCTCTATCAGAATAGCCGCCTCAATCACGCAGATGCCAAGCGGATCGAGCGCTGCGAATTTATCCAGCAGCTTCTGCTCGAGCCGAAAAACTGCGGGGTGAACAAAGCCGGTCAATGTCTTCAGCCTGGCGGAGTTATCGAATACCAAGGCAGCCAGCTTCTTGCGGTCAATGCGCCCGTCATCGTCGACGATTTGGCGACCAAATTCAGCGACGACTGGAACGTACGCTTCACCGTCCGGCAGTAGCACCTCGTGACCGAGCCGATCGGCATAGATGATGTGGCAGCCCAGCCGCTCCAATTCATGAGCCACAAAGGATTTACCAGTGGCGTAACCGCCGGTCAGGCCGACCTTGAGCATTAGTGCGTCTCAGCCGAGCAGGTGAGATTCAGCCAGTTCGACTGTGTTCGCCATCAGCATAGCGATGGTCAGTGGTCCGACGCCACCCGGGACGGGAGTGTAGAACGAAGAGCGTTCTTTCATTGCTTTCGGCTCGACATCGCCCACCAACGATGTACCGTTTTTCTCGAATGCGGCCAGGCGCGCCGGCTCGTCGGCGAACAAACGTTTGACTTCCGATGGATCCGTCAGACGATTCATTCCGACGTCAATCACGACGGCGTCGGGTTTTATGTAGTCGGCCGTAAGCATGGCCGGTCGGCCAATAGCCGCAACAAGAATGTCGGCGCGGTGGCATTCTTCGGCCAAGTCTCGTGTCCGCGAGTGGCAGATCGTGACCGTGGCGTTTTCGTGCAGTAGCAGTAGCGCCATGGGTTTCCCCACGATGTCGCTTCGACCAACAATCACGGCGTGCTTGCCTGCGACCGGGATGTCGTAACGCTTTAGCATTTGCATAATGCCAGCTGGAGTACAAGCTCGCGGAGCGGGCCGGTTTAGTACAAGCGCCCCGAGACTATGCAGCCCAAAACCGTCTACGTCGCGTGAAGCGCCGACCTGGTCCATGACTTCTTCGGAGTTAATGTGTTTTGGCAGCGGCATCTGGACTAGTATGCCGTCGATTCGTGAATCTGCCGTTAGGGAAGAGATTTGCTGGATCAGTTCCGCAGTGCTGATGTGTTTGGGCGGAGTAATTTCGATGCTACGGATTCCCAGTTCGTGACACGTCTTGATCTTGCTCCGGACGTAGATCTGAGACGCGGGGTTATCACCTACTAGAATGACCGCAAGCGCGGGAGCACGCTTTCTTGCGCTCAACCCCGCGATGCGAGGCCGCAACTCATCCAAAATTTGCTGATTGATTTTCCTGCCGTCGAGGACAACCCCGCTCATGCACTCGTGAGCATAGCAGGGCGTTGTCTTGCAGTCTCTGTGAGTGGCTCAAAACAATATTGGTAGGCATCAAAGAGGTGTTCGAAGACGCTGTTCCATGAGTTGCATCACGGTGAGGGCGGCGCCCGAGCCTATTCAATCTCGCTACCGGACGCAACAGCCGATTGCCACACGCTGGCTGGGTCGCCCAAAGCCAATCGTAGGGCGGAACGAATACCACGCCATTTGAGCAACTTCATAACGGTGATGAATTGGCGCATGATGCGGAGACCGTTGCCGTTCCAGATCGCTGCCATGGGAGTGGCTTCCGTCGCGCCTGGTTCGCGATAGAAGATGCGGTCTGACCAGTAGCGACGGCCTTTCAGGTTTTCCGGATAATCGGCCACTATGTCGATCATTGTCTGGAGGACGCGCATTTTGAGAGGCTCGTGGTACTGCGGCATGAATACCACTTGACTAAAGTGCTGATTGCGCACTTCATCGACAAACTCGGGGAATGTGGCGGCGCGCGAAAGATTGATGATGGCATTAGGTTCGCGCCCGTGACGATCGCCCCCCGCTACGGCGGGCAAGCCGAGCTGACGGGCTAAACGGATAACGTCGCGGTTTTCGTGCCAGGAACGAAGGCCATTGAGTTCCAGCGCGTGCAACGCGGATCCATGACGGAGAAGTAATTTCTGAAGCGTTTGCCTGTGATTGGCAATGCCCAGTCCTTTTTCGTCCCATAACGGATGGTTCAGAACCAGAAGAACATCCGGATACGCGTTTAGCATGGCAAGCAATTCAGCCAGCAGGGCAGGGCGGGGCGTCTTTGTATATGCGGCGAATTCCTGCATTAGGGCAGGTGCGTCCGCGGAAGGCATGTTGTGAACGCCGAGGTGGAAAAAGGTATTTTCGACCGGGATTGTCCACTCGGTAGAGATTGGAGCGTTGCGAAAACGATCCATTACCCTCAGCAAGCTGCCCGCGCGGATATCGTCGTGATCCGTCAGCGAGACCAGACCGGGCAACTGGAACTGCCGTTGGATCTGTTTTTCCTCAAGGCGGTAAGCCTGGCGCGGTGCGTAGGGCGGAGTCCAGAAGGCATTTGCAAAATCCAGGTCGCGTCCGTGCTTCCGATTGAATTCTTCCGACTGGCGACGGACGGCGCTACCCACGTAAGGAACCTTTGCCGTGTAGCGCGGTATCATTTCAAGACTTTCTTCGGAATACATGGTGTGGCTATGCAGCGACACACCTGTCCGGAAATCTTTCGGGACAGAATTGTCTTCCCAGAAGAACTGAACCCTCGTAGTTGCTGTAACGCACATTAGGTTTCGCCTCCACTTTGACTGTGGAACACTTATGTTTCCAACGCGTGGGACTCTTGTTAAGACTCTGTTAAAACAAATGCGGCTCAGAATGTTCTGGCTTAGAGGATTGTTGCGACGCTAGCGGCGTGTTTTTGGCATGCCTTGGCTGAGAATCGTGACTCAGTCTTACAATGAGTCCATGCCCGAGGCAAGTGCAACGTCACAGACCTTCGAAACCGGCCTTCAAGAGCTCGAGCGTATTGTAAAAGAACTGGAAAAAGGCGATCTTCCGTTAGAGGACAGTATTCGTCTGTTTGAAGCCGGCATGCGGCTCAGCTCGGATTGTCGGAGGCAGTTGGAGGAAGCGGAGACGCGGATGGAGATTCTGATGAAGAGAGGCAGCGAGATGGTCGCGGTTGCATTCGACCCGGACCAGCAGACCGCGAAATGATACGGACGGGGGAAGGTAGTCTTCAGGAATTCCTCGCCAATCAGGTTCAGATCATCGATCGTGCGCTGAACAAGTGGGTGCCCATCGAAAGCGTCGACCCCGTATCGATCCATAAAGCTATGCGGTACAGCTTATTCGCCGGAGGGAAACGAATTCGCCCCATTCTGGCGATTGCGGCTGCGGATGCGGTCTCGGATGCACCCGACGGGGTGGAAGATGCCGCAGCGACCCTGGAACTGATCCACACATATTCGCTGATTCACGACGATTTGCCCGCACTCGATAATGACGATCTACGGCGGGGGCGCCCAACGTGTCACAAAGTCTTCGGCGAGGCAATGGCAATTCTGGCGGGCGATGCACTTTTGACTCTTGCGTTTGAAGTGCTGAGTCGCATAACGAGAATTAGCGCGGATCAAAAGGTGCGCCTGGTTGAGGAGCTTTCGCGGGCAGCGGGTACCGTAGGCGGGATGATCGGCGGCCAGGTACACGACATTGAAGGCGAGCGCAAACATCCTACTGCCATCTTGCTCCAAACCATTCACAAGGCGAAAACCGGGGCTCTGCTGCGGGCGAGCGTGCGAATGGGTGCGATCTATGCAGGTGCTACAGACGAGGAACTCGCTGTACTATCCGAGTACGGCGAGCACATTGGCCTGGCGTTCCAGATTGTTGACGACGTTCTGGATGTAGAGGAGTCTTCGGAGGCGCTGGGCAAAACCGCGGGGAAGGACGAGGCGCAACAGAAGATCACGTTCCCGGCGGTATATGGGTTGGAGCAGTCGCGCGTTATGGCCGAGGAACAGCGCCTTGCAGCGCACGTAGCGCTCCGAACCTTTGATGACCGAGCTGACCGGCTGCGCCAAATCGCAGACCTTGTCGTTCACCGACGGGCTTGAGCGCAATTCGCAGAATCAGGCTTGATGTGGCTTTGGTGGAACGGCGACTCGTTGAGAGCCGCGAGCGAGCCCAAGCCCTGGTTCTGGCTGGAAAAGTTACGGTCAACGGTCAACGTGCTGACAAAGCCGGGCGGGCCGTTGCCGAGGATGCACGCATCGAAATTGAGCAGCCGCTTCGCTATGTGAGCCGAGGCGGGCTAAAACTTGAGGCTGCGCTTCAGCACTTCCATATTTCAGTGGAGGGCAAGGTTTGTCTGGATGTCGGGACCTCTACGGGTGGATTCACGGATTGCTTGCTTCAGCACGGCGCGAGGCGCGTGCACGCCGTGGACACCGGTGCCGGGCAGATTCACTGGAGGCTGCGCAGCGACTCGCGCGTGTTGCTGCACGAGAATGTGAACGCCCGCTACCTCCGTTATGAAGAGATCGGAGAACTTTCGGACATCATTACTTGCGACGTGAGCTTTATCTCCGTTACGCTGCTTATTCCGGCGCTCGAGCCGTTGCTTACGAAAGAAGGGATTTGGATCATTCTGGTCAAACCTCAATTTGAAGTGGGCCGTGCACTGGTCGGGAAGGGCGGAATCGTGCGTGATCCAGCAGCACAGGAAGCAGCGTGCGACAAAGTTGCACATGCGTTGGAGCGGCTTGGTTTTCGGATCGGGACCATGCAAAGTCCAATTCTCGGGGCTGAAGGAAATCGCGAATTCCTGATGAAAGCGCGGAGGCTGCAGTGAAGCATGCGTGAGATCAACAAAGTTGGGATTATTTCGAAGCCGAATATCACTCATGCTGCCGATATCGTTTGTAAGCTTCTTCAGTGGCTGGAGTCTCGCGGCATCCAATGTGTCTGCGACGAACAGACGGCACAATATGCGCGAGTTGAGCAATTTGTCTCGCGGCCAGAATTGCCTGACGGCACCGATCTCATCATCGTTCTTGGTGGTGACGGCACGTTGCTTTCCGCTGCACGGGTAGTGGACGGCCGCGATATTCCACTTTTCGCGGTAAACCTGGGCCATCTTGGATTTCTGACGTCGATCACGGTGGATGATCTCTATCCGGAACTGGAGCGCGCACTTAGAGGCGAGCACCGGATCGGACGACGCAGGATGGTGGACTGCCAACTGATGCGGTACGACCGGTGCATCGCAAAGTATTCTGCTTTGAACGACGTTGTGATCACCAAGTCCGAGTTGGCGCGCATGATAGATCTCGATACGCACGTCGACGATCATTTTGTCGCGGCCTACAAGGCGGACGGGTTAATTATCGCGACG
>DATBEG010000060.1:0-25088 GCA_036276155.1 Bryobacteraceae bacterium
GCCATTTCGTGCAGATGGAAAACCTTTTCGATCGTAACTGATCCGAAACGCGTGTGAAAGAGAACGTCTTTCTCTCTGGGCAGAATAGGATCGGTGCGCGGGAACAAGATATGCAGAGTGCCCGTTGCGCCGTCGATCTTCACGTTTTCGGGCGCGAGCTGTGGATGACCATGACGGACCAGCCGTGAGGCCGACATGAGGCCTTCCAACATCTCTTCAGGATCATGCGCATCAACCGTGTCGTCACTGTTTGATGCTGATTCCAGCTTGCCTGCATCGTGATAGCGCTTGGCGGGAACAAGACCAACCATGGTAATCACGTAGTCTTTGGCGGCAAGCGCATTATCGACCGGCTTGAAATCACCCACCCGCAGGGTTGCCTGGCGAACCGGCAACGCGCTATCCCAGCGAATGAGCACCGGCAGAGTCGGCATCGCGCCGGTGGGATGTTTACCGATACCGCCATCCCAGTGGCCGTCGGTTGCGCCTCGTGGACCAGCCATACCGGCCTCGGCTGCACCCGGAGTTGGTCCAGGCGGCGGAGGCTCGCGATCATCGCCGTCCGCAAATGTCGCGTTTGCGACCTGCGCCCACGGCGACACATTCAAGATCCGCTGGGCGTCAGCGACGCTCCACTTCTCCGGAACTTTGGTCCAGGGATCTTTGTCGAACGGGCTGCCGCAGAGCAGCACGGCCGTGGGCAAAAACAAGACCGCAGTGAGTCTCATTGGCTAAATGCCCAGTTCGCGTTTGCTTTCGGCGAACTTTTCAACAGCAAACTCCAGTTCTTGGGGCGTGTGAGCCGCGGAAACCTGAACGCGAATGCGTGCTTTGCCTTGCGGCACAACCGGATAAGAAAACCCGATGACGTAAACGCCCTTTTCGAGCAGCCGATCGGCCATGCGCGTCGCGAGAGCTGCATCGCCGAGCATGACGGGCACAATAGGATGCTCGCCGGGCAGTAGGTTCAGACCGACGCCAGTCATCTTTTCGCGAAACAGTTTGGTGTTAGAAAACAGGCGCTCACGAAGCTCAGTTGTTTGGGTAAGCAGTTCAAGAACTTTGATAGAAGCCGCGGCAATGGCGGGAGCAAGCGAATTCGAAAACAGATAGGGACGCGAGCGTTGACGCAGAAGATCGATGATCTCCTTGCGGCCGCTTGTATAACCGCCGCTGGCTCCGCCGAGCGCTTTCCCGAGCGTGCCGGTTATGACGTCGATACCGCCCACTACGCCCAGGTGTTCGGGTGTTCCCCGCCCTGTCTTCCCCATGAAACCAACAGCGTGCGAATCGTCAACCATGACCATTGCTTTGTACTTCTCAGCAAGAGCGCAGATCTCGCCCAGCTTGGCCAGGTAACCATCCATGGAGAAGACGCCGTCAGTAGCAATGAGGCGCGTGCGCGCATTCGAAGCTTCTTTGAGCTTTGCCTCCAGGTCACCCATGTCGCCGTTCTTGTAACGGAACCGCTGCGCTTTGCAGAGGCGGATTCCGTCAATGATGCTCGCGTGGTTTAACTCGTCTGAGATAACGGCGTCTTCCGCTTCGAGCAACGTTTCAAAGAGTCCGCCGTTGGCATCGAAACAGGAACTATAAAGAATGGTGTCTTCCGTCCCAAGAAACTCACTCAGCTTCTGCTCAAGCTGTTTGTGAATGGATTGGGTGCCGCAAATGAAACGCACGCTGGCGAGTCCATAACCCCAGTCGTCGAGCGCTTTGCGCGCAGCTTCCACCACGGCAGGATGGTTCGCCAGGCCGAGATAGTTATTAGCGCAGAGGTTCAGAACCGTTTGGCCGGTTTTAACTTTGATCTCGGCGCCCTGCGGCCCATCAATAGATCGTTCGCGCTTATAAAGGCCCGCTTTTTCGATGTCTTCAAGCTTGTTTGTCAGGAACGGCTGAGCAGTTGCGTACATCTTGAGAGAAAAAACCTCAACAATCCTTCACGTTAACAGCTAGTCCGGCAAGCGCCGTCTCTTTGTAGCGCGACTGCATATCGAGGCCAGTTTGATACATGGTCCGAATCACCTGATCGAGCGAGACCACGTGGCCTTCGGATTCCTGCATGGCCATGCGGCAAGCATTGATGGCTTTCACCGCGCCGATGGCGTTGCGTTCAATGCACGGAATCTGCACGAGTCCGCCGATGGGATCGCAGGTCATGCCGAGATGATGCTCCATGCCGATCTCGGCGGCGTGTTCGACGATTGAGTTCGACGCGCCGAGCGCGCCTGCCAGACCGGCAGCAGCCATGGAGCACGCAACGCCCACTTCGCCCTGGCATCCGACTTCAGCACCGGAGATGGACGCGTTCTCTTTATATAAGATGCCGATGGCACCGGCCGTGAGAAACAGGCGGATGAGTCCTTCGTCCGACGCTTCCGGCACGAACTGCCGATAGTAGCGAGCGACGGCAGGAAGCAGACCGGCAGCGCCGTTGGTGGGAGCAGTAACGACGCGGCCTCCAGCGGCATTTTCTTCGTTCACGGCCATCGCGAACACATTCACCCAATCCATGGCGCCCAGAGGATCATTGGCTTTGAGGCTCTGAACCTTACGGAACAGCGCGGGTGCTCGCCGTCGAACGTTGAGGCCGCCAGGCAAAATGCCCGTGGTGCGCAGGCCGCGTTCGATGCAATCGTCCATTACGTGCCAGATCTTCTTTACACGGGCGCGGACTTCACCTTCGGACCGGACGGCGCTCTCATTCTCTAGCATCACTTGCCAGATGGGCAACCGATTGGCGTCGGCCTGTTCCAGAAGTTCCGCGCCGTTCGAAAAGGGATGAGGTACCGGGAGAGATTTGTTCCCGGCGTCGGCTGCTTCGCCTTCTTTGACAATGAAGCCGCCGCCGATGGAGTAGTAGATTTCGCGAAGAAGAATCTGGCCATTGCTGTCCAGGGCAGAGAATTTCATGCCGTTGGGATGGCCGGGCAAGATCTGATCGGTGTGAAAGAGAAGATCCGAACGCACGTCAAAGGCGATCTGACGTTCACCGAGGAGGCGTAGCGAATGCGTTGTCTGTATACGGTCGACGATGGCCGGAATCTGTTCCGGATCGACCTCTTCAGGTTTTTCGCCGGCGAGGCCGAGCAAAACGGCGCGGTCCGTGCCGTGACCAATCCCGGTGAGTGCGAGAGAGCCGTAGAGTTCCGCCGCGACGTGGGTTGTCATCGGCAGCACACCAGCTTCGTGCAGATGCAGCGTGAATCGATGCGCAGCGCGCATAGGGCCAACGGTGTGCGAACTAGACGGTCCGATACCGATTTTGAAAAGATCAAAAATGGAGGTGCGCATGGTAGGCCGTTAGCGCACGTCGGTCCAGTCGAGGATGACTTTACCGGAATTGCCGGAGCGCATGACTTCGAACCCCTTCTCGAAATCGCGCCACGGGAAGCGATGCGTAATGACCCCGGAGATATCGAGCCCGCTTTCGAGCATGACCGTCATCTTGTACCAGGTTTCGTACATCTCGCGCCCGTAGATGCCCTTAATGGTCAGCATATTGAAGATCACCTGACGCCAGTCAATGGGCATCTCTTTGGCTGGGATGCCAAGCATGGCTATCTTCGCGCCGTGGCTCATGTTCGCGATCATCTCGCGAAAAGCGTTCGGGCTACCTGACATCTCGAGACCGACATCGAAGCCTTCCTGCATGCGGAGTTGCTTCTGCCCTTCGGCGATGGGGGTCTCGGTTGGATTTACCGCCAGCGTCGCGCCCATTTTGCGAGCCAGATCGAGACGGTACGGATTCAGATCCGAGACGACGACGTATCGCGCGCCCGCATGCCGGACAACGGGGATGGCCATCAGGCCGATGGGGCCAGCGCCGGTGATAAGAACATCTTCGCCCAAGACGTTGAATGAGAGCGCGGTGTGGACGGCGTTGCCGAAAGGGTCGAAAATGGCTGCGATCTCGCGGTTGATGGACGGATCGTGACGCCAGATATTGCTCATGGGCAGAGCGATGTACTCGGCAAATGCGCCCGGCCTGTTTACGCCGACACCTTGTGTATGGGCGCAGAGGTGACGCCGACCGGCGAGGCAGTTGCGGCAGCGCCCGCAGACCACGTGTCCCTCACCGCTGACGATTTCGCCGGGATGAAAGTCGTTTACGTTGGAGCCAACTTCGACGATCTCGCCGACGAATTCATGGCCGATGGCCATGGGAACAGGAATGGTGGCTTTCGCCCAGTCGTCCCACTTATAGATGTGCAGGTCAGTGCCGCAGATCCCGGTGTGGGTTACGCGGATAAGGACATCGTTGATGCCAATAGCAGGTTCGGGTATGTCTTGAAGCCAAAGACCCGGCGCACTTTGCGCCTTAACGAGTGCTTTCAAGAGGTGCCTCTATCGGGCGTTGAGCCGAGTAGCGGGCACCGTGTTCGCGGGCAATGACGTGATTGCATCCTAACTGAATTCTAAATGGCGGCTGTTGATAATGGCCGGCGAAACCATGCTGGGGTGTTTCCATCTACAATCGGAAGGATACCGGCATGAAAGCACTTACGATTATCCCTGGAAAAGCGAACTCCGCAACTGTGCAAGACGTACCGGAGCCGTCGCCAGATTATGGCAGCATCATGGTGGATGCCTTGGAGTTAGGCATCTGCGGAACTGATTTCGAACTGATTGCGGCGGATTATGGCTGGGCGCCTCCGGGTAGCGATCATCTGATCATCGGACATGAGTCGCTGGGCCGCGTAGCGGAAGCACCGGCAAATAGCGGCTTCAATAAGGGCGACCTGGTGGTGGGGATCGTGCGCCGGCCCGACCCGGTGCCGTGCGTGGCTTGTGCCGTGAATGAGTGGGATATGTGCCGCAACGGCAAATACGTCGAACGCGGCATCAAAGAGGTGAACGGTTTCGCTTCCGAGCGTTGGCGCATTGAGCCAAGTTTCGCCGTCAAGCTAGATTCCAGCCTGGAGGATGTCGGTGTTCTAATGGAGCCGGCGAGCGTGCTGGCAAAGGCCTGGGACCACATTGAGCGCATCGGCCACCGCGCCGAATGGAAGCCGAGGAATGTGCTGATTACCGGTGCTGGGCCCATCGGCCTGCTAGGGGCGCTCATGGGCGCGCAGCGTGGTCTGGAAGCGCATGTTCTGGATCGCGTAGAAAGCGGCCCCAAGCCGGAACTGGTGAAACAACTCGGTGGCAAATATCACACCGGGCCTTTGAAAAATCTCGGATTCCGTCCGGACATCATCATCGAATGCACCGGCGTCGCATCGGTGATTGCGGAGTGCATGACGCAATTGGGCAGTGACGGCATTCTGGCGCTGGCCGGCGTCTCGTCGCATGGGCAGAAAGTGGATCTCGACCTCGGCACCATCAATCGCACCATGGTTCTCGATAACCAGGTGATTTTCGGTTCCGTAAACGCGAATCGAAGTCATTGGGAGGCTGCGGGAAAATCGCTGCTCGAAGCCGATCGCGGATGGCTTTCTCGGCTTATCTCACGCAAAGAGAAGTTCGCGAATTGGCAAAAAGCACTGGAGCGGCGCGCCGATGACATAAAGGTCGTCATCGACTTGGCCTAGCTGGACTCTAACGATCAGTTACTGTGCCGCAACTGATCGAAGACTACGCTGTTATTGGTAATAATGCCACCGCTGCGCTGGTTGGCAAGAACGGTTCTATAGACTGGCTGGGGTTTCCACGGTTCGATTCCGCATCCTGTTTCTCGGCGCTGCTTGGTTCTGAGAAAGACGGCCATTGGGCCATCGCTCCCCTGGACCAGCACGCGAAAGCAACACGGCGATATCGTCCGGGCACGCTAGTGCTCGAAACAGATTTCGAAACGCCCGAAGGCGTTGTGCGCCTGATCGACTGCATGGACCGGCGCGGGGAACATCAAGATGTCATCCGCATCGTGCACGGATTGCGCGGCCGCGTCAGGATGCGGTTCGTTCTTATCATCCGTTTCGAGTACGGACTCGTAGTGCCTTGGGTGACGCGTCTTGACGACGGTCGGCTCCGGGCGGTAGCGGGGCCGGACCAGATCATCGTCGCTGCGCCCGTAGAAACTCGCGGAGAAGATCTCAAAACGGTCGCCTACTTCGACGTGAATGAGGGCGATACCTTTCCGTTCTCCATTACGTGGACAAGTTCATTCAGTCCAATCCCGCAGCCGTTCGACCCCGAGAAAACGTGCCAAAACGTCACCCACGCTTGGGAGAAATGGTCGAGCCAACACAAACCGAAGGGCAAGTATGCCGAGATTGTGCAGCGCTCGCTCATCACCCTGAAAGCGTTGACCCATCACCACACCGGAGGGATTGTCGCGGCGGCCACGACTTCCCTGCCGGAGGAGATTGCCGGGGAACGCAATTGGGACTACCGCTACTGTTGGCTACGCGATTCCACTTTGACGCTGTATGCGCTGATGGAAGCGGGTTTCACGGACGAAGCGAAAGCTTGGCGGGAGTGGCTGTTGCGCTGTGTGGCAGGGAGTCCGGAGCGCATGCAGATCATGTACGGAGTGGCAGGCGAGCGCAGGCTGACCGAGTTTGAGCTTACAGAGTTGCAGGGCTACGAAGGATCGAGTCCGGTGCGCATCGGCAATGCCGCATCGGAACAATTGCAACTCGATGTTTACGGCGAGGTGATGGACTCTTTCTATCAGGCGCGCAAGAAAGGTTTGCCGAAGCTGGAGGCTGCATGGAACCTGCAGCGTTCGCTGATGGAGCGGTTGCAAGACCTTTGGATCCTGCCGGACAGGGGCATGTGGGAAATTCGCGGTAAGCCGCAACATTTCGTGCAATCGAAAGTGATGGCGTGGGTAGCGTTCGACCGCGCTATTCGCACTATGGAGGAGTTTGGCGAAGAGGGGCCGATTCAGCGCTGGACATGGATTCGCAATGAGATTCAGTCGCAGGTTTTGCGTTTCGGATTCAGCCGCGAACTGAACTCGTTCGTGCAGTGTTATGGGAGCAAGGAGTTAGATGCGAGCGTGCTGATGTTGCCCCTGGTGGGCTTCATTAAAGCCGACGATCCGCGCATGTTAGGCACCGTGGAGGCAATCGAAAAACGCCTGATGCCGAACGGATTCGTGGCGCGCTACAACACAGCTTCCGCAGTGGATGGCGTCCCCGGTGCAGAAGGAGCTTTCCTCGCCTGCACGTTCTGGCTGGTGGACAACTACGTCCTGCAGAAACGGATGGGAGATGCGTACGAACTGTTTGACCGCTGTCTGTGCGTGCTGAACGACGTCGGCTTATTGTCGGAGGAGTACGATCCGGCGGAGAAACGGCAGTTGGGCAATTTCCCGCAAGCGTTCTCACATCTGGCGCTGGTGAACAGCGCGCACAATTTGACCGCGGTTGATGAAGAGAAGCCGGCGCATCAGAGATCGAAGAGATAAGACCTAAGTCCGCTTTCTTCGCGCTGCGTGCTTCGGTGCGAGTTTTGATGCAGCCGTCGATAAACGGATCACCGCGGCCGCTGTTTCAAATCTCACATCATCGGTGTTGTCGTAGAGGAGCGGAGTCAGAGAAAACAGTAGTTGCTGATCGCCGCGCTTGGCGATTGCTTCGACTACCGCGACCCGCACGCGCCATTGCTTGTCAGAGCACGCCTTGGCAAGCGCTTCCGTTGTCTTGGAATCCGGATCGGTAGCCAGCTTTTCGGCGGCCGCGGCGCGCACGACAGAGCTGTCGTCATGCGTGATGGTCTTGTAGGCCTCATACCCCATGCCGCCGAATGGAATGAAGCCGATGCCGGTCTCGAACGCCAGCTTTTCCATCTGCTTTTTGTCCTTCAATGTGTCCATCTGCGACTTCACTAAGCCCGGCTGCTTTCGCTCGCCGGTCAGTAGGGCGTAGTAAATTTCGTATGCGGCCGGATCTTTGTAGATGTAGAGCGAGTTGGAGGCCGCGATAACGACCTTAAGCACCGTATCATTTAACGCATTGTGTAACTTGGGTATTGAGTTCTTCGCGTTCATTTGCCCCAGAGCCGTCGCTGCGGATGCACGAACATCGGGGTTGGGATCGGCGAGCGCTTTATCGGCCATCTCCTCTGCCCTGGCATTATTCTGCATGAGGGCCAACGCGTGTGCCGCTTTCGCCCGGCGGTCATAACTCCTGTCTTCAAGTCCGTACTTGAGGATTCCCCAGGCAGCATCTACCGACTGCCGAGGAGTTTCCACGGATCCGTTCGGTGTTGTTGGTTTCGGTGGCGCCGAGGTAGTTGTGCTCTGTGAGATGAGAAGGACAAGCAAAAGTAAAAAGGGGCACATTTGCCCTCATTCTCGCAACGTTTCGGTGAGACATCTGCGGGCGGTTCTTGTCAGGCGATGATCTTGATTTCGCCGATACCGCCCTCTACTTGCACCAGCACGTTGACCTTGGCAGTTCCGTACGCATCGTTCGTGTAGAATCCGCCGCGTTTGTTCAGTCCGTCAACGGAGATACTCCCGAGACCTCCGTGCGCTTCAGCCCGAATGCCGACATCGCGAGGCAAACGTATGGTGGCCTGGCCAACTCCGCCCTGCACATTCACCGAATAGTTGCGGGTGGGATGTCCCTGCAAATCCAAATCCACTTGGCCGGCCCCCATGTGCACCGTTACGCTGCTCAACATGACATCGCCGAGTTCCAGACGGGCCTGCCCCGCCCCGCAGTTCAGGCGAAAATCCGTCAGGACGTCATTGTTCAACGAAAGGTCCCACCGGTTCCGCATATTGCCTCCAGAATGGCCGTGCTCGTTCTGCTTAATCGAGACGTCGGCGGTTTGTCCGTTGTTGTTGTCCGTGACCTCAGGAGCCCAGGAGGGCACGTTGTATTCGATGCGCCCGGCGAGCAGCTTCGGAGATCCGCCACGGACGGTCAGTTCGCCGGCGCCGAGGTCGAGTTCTATATTGGCGTGCTGTGCGTTGTTCAAGTCCAGCGAGATGTTGTCCGTCTTGATAGGCCCGGTCACCACGCGGTCGAACTCGCAACCGCCGAGCGCCAGCATGCCTACCACAAAGCACGTCGCAAATGCTTTCGTCATTGCTCGAATATACGAAAGCCGCCGCGGGCAAGTTCGCGCGTTAATCCTCCGCGAATTCGCCGAGCTTCAAACGAATGGATTCAGGCGCGTCCGCGACCACTTCACAGTAGTCATCGGCATAACGCTTGGAGATGATCGCGGCCCGGTCATGGAGCAGGTGCAGCGCACGGCCTTCGCCCAGCGGCAGCCGGAATTTCTGGCGTGCAACTGGATCCTGCACTAAATTTTGGTCGATCTCGGTCAGCAGCTTGTCCATGCCGTCCCCGGTATAGGCAGAGACCAGCACAGCGGGCGTGGAGTTCTGCCGCGCCGTTTCGCCCAGCAGGCGATGTGTGATGGTCGGCAAGTCCTGATCACGCTCGCCGGGCCCGAGTTTATCGCTTTTATTCAGCACCAGCAGTTGTGGTGTTGTTTCGGCGCCGATCTCGCCCAGTACTTTCATCACGTGAGCCGTCTGCTCACTCGCTGTTGCGGCGCTGATATCCACCACCTGGAGCAATAGCGCAGCCGCAGTGACCTCTTCCAAGGTCGCGCGGAAAGCGTCAACCAGAGTCGTCGGCAAATTACGAATGAAACCCACCGTGTCACTCAGCAATACCCGCCGTCCAGATGGCAGACGAACATGCCGCACAGTGGGGTCGAGCGTAGCGAACATTCGAGCATCGGCCAGAACACCGGCGCCTGTCAAACGATTGAAAAGTGTCGATTTCCCGGCGTTTGTATAGCCCACCAAACTAATCGTGGAGAGCGGCACAGCCTGCCGTTGAGAACGCTGCACACCTCGTGTGGCACGCACGCGTTCAATTTCCCGTTTCAGCTTGGAGATGCGTCGTCCGATGCGCCGGCGGTCTGTTTCGAGTTGCGTTTCGCCGGGACCTCTGGTGCCGATTCCGCCGCCCAGCCGCGACATTTGCGTTCCCCGTCCAGCAAGCCGAGGCAAGAGATACGTGAGCTGGGCCAACTCCACCTGCAACTGGCCCTCGCTGGTTCGCGCTCGGCGCGCGAAGATATCGAGGATCAACTGTGTACGGTCAATTACTTTTACATCGAGCCGCCGCTCCAGATTGCGAAGCTGAGTGGGCGTCAATTCCTGGTCAAAGATAACGGTCTCAATTTCGTCGGCCTCGATGCGCTGGCGGATTTCGACCACCTTGCCCGAGCCCACCAGCGTAGCGGGATCCAGATTCGCCCGAAGCTGCAAAATCTGACCAACGACGCCGGCACCAGCGCTTTCCGATAGAACGGCCAGCTCCTCGAGCGATTCCTCAGCGGAAACGGATAGGTCGGGGGTCGCGGCGTTCGAAGGGGTTTTGCGCGTCAGTTCGACGCCGACGACTAAAGTGCGTTCCCCTTGCCCCCAATCATGTGGGTCTGCCACTATGTAACTACTCTGCGTGTTCGGGCACCGGCAACGGCGCGCCAGGCGTGCTGCTTCCACTGGACCCAGAGTGTCCCCCGGCCCCGTGGGGTGCTTTCGAAATAACAACGGTTGAGATCGCGTGCTTGAAGATGAGTTGTTCCTGGTTGTTTGCCTCGAGCACAACCGAATACTTATCGAAGCTCTTGATACGCCCAGAGAGCTTGACCCCGCTCATCAAATAAATCGTCAGGAAGGTCTTATCCTTTCTGGCGTTATTGAGAAAAGCCTCCTGTATATTCTGCGCAAGCTTGTCCACTGTTTTTCCTTATTTTTATTTCCGCTGCGCCGTTCGAGCGGGCTGGCACTTAAGAAGAAGTCAGAACTCCACTTTTGTTGATTTTGATTCACCAAACGTGTTTCGCAAACTCGGCGAATCGCCGTAGCGTCCGAGAGTTGGACTACATTTTTGCGCGTATTATTACCTGAATGTCCTCGCAAACTTTTGACTGCTTACATTTGACCTCTTGAAAGTAATTTCCAGTACTGGTAGTTCCAGAACCGTATGATTACCGGAGCATAACAGCGGAACCCATGAAGAAAACCTGCGCGATCGATAAGCCGGTTTCTGTGCCCTGCTTGCGCAGGCGGCAACCATTCATCTAGGCCTTCCATTGCTGGAAGGCTCGAGCGACCTACCCGGGAGTTGTGGATGAGCCCGCGCCTCTCAGCGAGGCGAAGACTCAACGCGGAGCGGGACCACTCCTCCTCCCCTATTTGGTCTTGCTTCGCATGGGGTTTTCCCTGCCAGCGCGATTACTCGCGCCGCGGTGCGCTCTTACCGCACCTTTTCACCCTTACTCGCCGGCGAACCGGCGGGCGGTATATTTTCTGTGGCACTGATCCGTGGCGCGCGCTTTGAGCGCGAACCCCCGGCTGTTAGCCGGCATGCTGCCCTGTGAAGACCGGACTTTCCTCTCAGCCCGCACGAAGCGGACCCAGCGGTTGCCTGATCGCGCAGGCAAATATCATTCTCTCAGAATCAGCGTGCTGCCAAACTAGATACTGGTGAAGATTTTTGTCCAGAGTTTCGGCTGCCGCGCGTCGCAGGCCGACGGCGCAGCAATTGAAGCCGCGCTCGAGGACCATGGCTGCGAGCCGATTCGCCAGTCCGCGGAAGCCGATCTGGTCGTGCTTAACACTTGCACCGTGACCGCTTCTGCTGATCTCGATGTGCGGCGTGCAATCCGGAATTTGCATCGCAACCAGCCACAGACCAGGGTGCTCGTGACCGGCTGCTACGCACAGCGTGCGCCTGAAGAGATCGCCCAGCTTGCCGGCGTCACTTGGGTAATCGGCAACTCGCACAAGCGCGAGATTGCCGACCTCGTGGCGCAGGGTAGTGAAGATTATCACGGACAGGTGCTCGTCAGCAATATGGCCGCCCAGACATTTTCGACGACTCCTGTGCGCAACATTCGAGAAGACCGTACGCGGCCGAACCTCAAGATTCAGGACGGCTGCTCGAACCGCTGCAGCTTCTGCATCATTCCTTCTGTTCGGGGTCGGAGTCGCAGCGCCCCGGAAGAAGAGGTCATCGTCCGGGTACAGGATCTGGCCAGCCGCTATTGCGAGGTCGTTTTGAGCGGTATCAATCTGGGCCGCTGGGGACGCGATCTCCCAGGCAACCTCCGTTTTGTGGATCTGCTGAGACGCGTTCTGGCCGAAACGGACATCCGCAGCATTCGCATCAGTTCGATCGAGCCGATGGACTGGTCGAGCGAACTGCTGGAGCTTGTGGCGGAGCAGTCGCGTATCGCAAAGCACGTGCATTTGCCGCTGCAATCCGGTTCCGATGCCGTTCTCAAACGCATGTTCCGCAAGTACCGGACGCGCCATTATGCCACTCGGCTGGAGCTGGCGCGGCAACTCATGCCCAATGCGGCCGTCGGCGCCGACGTCATGACCGGCTTTCCCGGCGAGACCGAGGCGGAGTTTCAAGAAACGGTGCAATTTATCGAAGAACAGCCTTTCACGTATCTGCACGTCTTCACGTACTCGGAACGTCCCGGCACCGCGGCGGCCGGGCTTTCGAACCCTGTGCCGATGGAAGTGCGTCGCGAACGCACACGCATTCTGCGGGATGTTTCATGTCGCAAGAATCTCGAGTTCCGACGACGCATGATCGGCCGTACCCTACCGGTCGTTACGCTGGAGCAGCGCGGCATGGCGCTCACAAGCAATTTTCTGAAAGTGGAAATGGCGACAGTGCGCCCCCCGAATCAGATGATTGAACTCCAGATCGGCGCGGTCACTAGCGCGGGGCTGCGGGAACACAGCGCATTTAACATCGTTTAACGTTTGTAGCCGAACTTTTGCAATAGCTCAACGCGCTGCTTCACATGCCACTCCGTCTCGAGGCCCTTCGGGGAACTGCCATCGACAACGCCCAGCACGCCGCGTCCCTGTTCGGTTTCGGCGACGATGACCTCCACAGGATTCGCGCTGGCGCAGTAGATATTCGCCACTTCCGGAACTTCGCGGATGCGGTTCAGCACGTTGATGGGAAATCCGTTTCGCAATGCAACGACGAAGACATGCCCGGCGGCAATCGCCTGCGCGTTCGAAATCGCATTTTGCTTCAGCCCATCGTCGTTGCCATCGAATCGGATCAGGCAATCGCCCGACGCTTCATTGAACGCAACCCCAAACTGCAGATGCGGAGACGTGTTCACAATCGCCTCATAGATGTCCTCGACCGTCTTGATGAAATGACTCTGGCCGACGATGATATTGCCGTTCTCGGGAATAGCCAACTGAACCAGCTTCAGAGCGATCTCGCGCGGGAATGCCATAACCGTCAGCATAACCGCCGATCCATACAATTGGAGTAGTGCCGAAGCACGCCCACGCGCAGTCCGGCTTTACCGACGCCACCCTCCTCGACCACATCCGTAAACTTCCGCATGCCCGCGCGACCTTCAAACAACTCGTGCGCGAACTGCACCTGCAGGGCGAGAACCGTGATCACCTGGAAAATGCGCTCGACCGTATCACGGACAAAGGCCAGCTTGTTGAATTGCGGTCCGGGCACTTTGTCGCAGTCGGCGCGAATCCGGACTACGTCAGCGGCCGTGTCTCGGTTCACCGCGACGGCTTTGGATTCTTGATTCCCGACCAGCCGATCGAGTGCGTGCGAGGCGACGTATTTCTTCCTCCTGATGAAGCCGCCAAGGGCATGCATGGCGACCGCGCGCTTGTTCACATCAGGCGCCTTGCAAACGAGGGCCGCGCCGAAGGCGAGATCATCCGGATACTCCGTCGCGCCCATATCACTGTTGTGGGCGAGTTTCGCATGCGCAGACGCGGCAATTTCGTTGTTCCTTCCGACGATCGTATTCGGCAGTGGATTGAGATTCCCGAAGGCATGGAACTGCCGGAGCAGCACGAGAATGTGGATCGTGTCGGGCCAGGCGCGAAGCAGGTTGCGTCTCTCGAAGATCTCGATGGCATGATCGTGAACGTCGAGGTGCTCGAATTCCCTGAAGAAGGCGAGCACGGCGTCGGCCGCGTGATCGAGATCCTGGGTCACAAAGACGATTTCGGGGTGGATGTCGAGATCATGATTCGCAAGCATCATCTCCCGCATCAGTTTCCGCAGGAGGTGATTGGGCAGGCCCGGGCGATTCCGCACGATATTCCGCCTGCCGAAGTCTCGAAACGCCGCGATTTCCGCCATCTCGAGATTGTTACGATCGACGGCGAAACTGCACGCGATTTCGACGATGCCATATGGGTGGAAAGTCTTCCCAACGGGAATTACGCGCTGCAGGTGCATATCGCCGATGTCAGTCACTATGTGCTGCCCGGCACGCCCATTGACAACGAAGCTCTGCTCCGCGGAACCAGCGTTTACTTCCCGGATCGTGCCGTACCGATGCTGCCGGTTGAGCTCTCTACGGATATCTGTTCTTTGCGGCCGCAGGAAGACAGGCTAGTTTTATCCGCCCTGCTCGAGATCGATCGTCAGGGCGACACCGTATGTCAGGAGTTCGTCGCAGGAATCATTCGCAGTTCCGAGCGGATGACGTACACGAACGTGTTCCGCATTCTGGAAGGTGACGCAGCCATGCGAGAACGCTACTCGCCGCTGGTTCCGCGGTTCGAGTTGATGCGCGAATTGGCTCTACTGCTGAATCGCAAGCGCGCTCGCCGCGGGTCGATTGATTTCGATATGCCGGAGACGAATATCGAGCTTGATCTTTCGGGGCAGATGATTGGCGTGACGCGGGCGGAGCGCAATATCGCGCACCGTATCATCGAAGAATTTATGCTGGCGGCGAACGAAGCGGTTGCGGGGCATTTCGAGGCCGCCAGCATTCCGGCGCTGTATCGTATCCACGAGAAACCAGACCCGAAGCGCGTTATGGAGTTCGAAGAGATCGCAGCGCACTTCGGCTATTCGCTCGGCATCGGCGCCATTCCGGTGAAGCGGTTTCCCGTTGTGGACCGCCGCCGCGACGGCCGTAAAGTGCGCAAAGACATCACGCTACCACGCAGTGATATTGATCTGAGCTCACGTAATTATCAGCGCCTCATTGCAAAGATCGCCGGAAAACCGGAAGAGCGAATTCTTACCTACCTCATGCTGCGTTCGCTCAAACAGGCGCGCTATTCGAACTTGAACGAGGGCCATTTTGCTCTGGCGGCGTCGGCTTACACACATTTCACCTCGCCGATTCGCCGCTATCCCGACCTGATTGTCCATCGCCTGTTGCGTCATCTGATGGAAACGGGCCAGCAACTCCTGGACGATCACCGATTGAAGGAACTGGGCGATGATACATCGTTTACTGAACGCCGCGCCGCGGAAGCGGAACGGGAACTCATCGAGTGGAAGAAAGTCCGATTTATGGAATACCGCGTCGGCGACGAGTTCGACTCGCTCATCATCAGCACCACGAAATACGGCTTCTTCGTAGAACTGACTGACTTGTTCGTCGAAGGGTTGGTGCCCATGGAAACACTGCCCGGCGATCGCTTCCGTTACCACGAGAACGGCCGCAAGGTCATCGGCGAGCGCACTCACAGAATCTTCTCTATCGGTGACTCAGTGCGAGTTCGTCTCGATCGGGCTGATACGGTGGAACGCAAGCTACAGTTCGCGCTCGCGCAGGAATATTCGCGCAATCAAAAACGTAAACACAAATGACCATGTCAAAAGCTGCCCACGGTCTTCTAATTACTGTCGCTCTCTCATTGCTCGCCGCACCGCAGCAAGCCCCGGATTCCACCGGCCCCGAATATACCAGCGATGGCCAGCTCCAGTTTCCGAGTCATTACCGAGAGTGGGTCTACCTCAGCACTGGATTCGACATGAGCTACAACCGCGACAGCCAGAGGACAGATATGCACATGTTCGACAACGTTTTCGTGAATCCGGCGGCGTATCGGGATTTCCAGCGGTCGGGCTCCTGGCCTGACAAGACGATGTTTGCGCTTGAAGTGCGAAATGCTCGGTCGAGGGGCTCCATCAACCAAAGCGGAAGTTTTCAGAGCGATGTTGCCGGGGTCGAAATCCACGTCAAAGATAATTCCCGTTTTTCGGGTGATTGGGCCTTCTTCGGGTTTGACCAGCCCCTGCAGAAAAATGCCCGGATGATCCCGGGCTCAGCCAGCTGCTATAGCTGTCACGCGGCTCACGGTGCGGTGAATACAACTTTCGTTCAGTTCTATCCCACACTCCTGCCCATTGCGCAGAGTAAGGGCACTCTCAGTGAAGCTTACAAACAGGATATGTCCACGATGGGCGCGAAGTAACGCCGGGTGTGACAACGGCCCAGATCTGGACTGAACAAATCTCCGGTTGCGAGTGTATAGCCGCCCTCAAGCACGCTCGGCTCCTTATCGCCATCTTTCCGTCGTAGCTGCGCTTGGAGAACAAAGGATCCTATTAGCAGCTCCCTTTACCAATCCTCGCGTTTGCGCAATTGCTGAATCTGCGCCGTGTGATGCCGTCCGTGCCAAGCATAAAGCCCGAGTGTCCAGTCCAACGAGATTTCACCGAGTTCCGGGTGTCGAAAAGTGCGCCCGTAATCGGCGCCGGAAAGCGCGGTAAGAAGAAGAACCCAGCGGTGATGCAGCGCTTCGAGCAGATCCAGTGAACTTTGGATCGGCGCCGACTTGGCGTCGGGCAATGTGGCCCATCGAGACTCTTCGTACGGTTTGATGATCGGCGTATCCTCGGTGAGAGCAAGACGGAACCGAACGTAGGCATTCAGGTGACTATCGGGTAAGTGATGGGTGATCTGCCGACTCGTCCAGCCGCCGACTCGATAGGGCCTATCCAACTGCTGGTCCGACAGATCTTCAACGGCTTGGCGCAGATTCGCGGGAGCGGCTGCAATCTGTTCAATCCATTCGTCGCGCTGAGAGGCGGATATTTCGGCAGGCGGCGTGTAGCGGCCCGTGGGATAACGAAGATCTTCCATCAATGTGGCAGTTTAGCGAAAAATTTTCGGTGCCAGCCGGAAAAAACTTAGCCTCTTTTGTTTCATAGACACCTAGCATGCGAGACGGCAGGCCACAGGAGGGTTTTTCCCCAACCCCAAGTGCAACTCCCCACAAAGCTCTTCTGTGGCCCTCGCTGAATGCCAGGTTGCTGGTAATAGCTGCAGCTCTGCATCAGAATAAGACGTAGAGTATGGAGTCCGCGGAAGCTCTCGCCTTACCGAAAGCAGTCAGCAAGCCGAAGTACTTGGAAGACGTTTCTGTCCGTCGGGTAACGCTGGATCTTTACGATCAGGAACACCTTGCGATACGGCGCTATCTTGTGTTCCTGGGTCTTTCAGCCGATATGGCGCAGGAAATCGTGCAGGACACTTTCTTGAAGCTGCATGAGCACCTGCTGGCGAATGGCGACAAAAAGAATTTGCGGGCGTGGCTGTACCGCGTAGCGCATAACCTGGCACGCAACGCGCAAACAGCCTGGCATGTACGAAAAACGGAGGCCCTGAGTAGCGACGAGTTCGCGTTGCCGATTAGTGCCGGCGGACTCAGCGCCGAGGAGGAACTGCTCTCAGCAGAACGCAGCAGGCGAATGCAGCAGGCGATTCAAAGTCTGAATCCATCGCAACGAGAATGCTTGATTCTGCGTTCGCAAGGACTGAAGTATCGCGAGATCTCGGAAGCATTGAACCTCTCCGTTTCCACTGTCGGTGAAAACGTACAACGCGGGCTTGAAAAGCTAAAGGAAGTGCTATGAAGAAACCGCAACATCTTTCGAACGAATTGTTGGTGCGTTTCATAGATGATGAGCTGCCGCCGGCGGAGATGAACGCGGCGGAACGGCACCTGGAGTCGTGCGTAGAGTGCAAACAGCATTTGGTGGAGTTGGAGACGGTTTCGAAATCTGTGGAATGCTTCGCGCTGAGCATGACGCCGCAGTACTCGGAAACAGAACGGGACGCGCTGGTGCTGCTGTTGAATACGGAAGCGCATGTTAGCTCGCAGAAGCCGCAGCGGGTTTTGCAGCGATTTGTCTGGGGCATGGCGTTGGCAGCTTCCCTTGCAATGGGCGTTCTCATTGCGCCGCACTTGCGAAAGGTAGAGCCGATAGTTTCCGCGAACGCCGATGGCAAGCAACCGGTGGGGCTGCTGCAAGTAGACGGAGAGACGTTTGTTCCGCTGCCGTACTCTAATCCGGATTTGCCGTTGTCAGCACATCACATTGTGGAGATGCAGGTTCCGGTAGCCTCCCTGGCGGACGCGGGCGTGCATTTTGAGGCGATATCGAACGAAGTTGCGGGAACCAATGACTCCGTGCTCGCGGACGTTCTCTTGGGAATCGACGGCCAGCCGCTCGGCGTACATGTATTGACCGCGCAGTAGGAATTTGGGGGATTGCAATAAGGAGAAATAATCAAATGAACAAAATATTGCAAGTAGGTTTAGCAACTGGTCTATTGGCCACTGCGGTTCTGGCGCAAGGCCCTCCGGGACCTGGCGCTGGAGGTCCGCACGGAAGAGGTGAGTTCCGCGCCGGTGCTTTCGGGCCGGGAATGCATCCAGGGAAGGTTGTGACGGGAGCGCCCTATCAGGCAACGGCAACCAGCACCTTCACGCAGGTTCTGGCGAATGGAAATACCATTCAGCGGACGACGACGGCTACTGTGGCGCGCGACGACAGCGGGCGCACCTATGAACAGGAGACCATCACGGGTGGACCACTGGCGTCTGCCGGTACCGCGAAGGTAATAACGTTTCTCAGCGATCCCGTCGCTGGGTACAGCTACGTCATCGATGCCTCCACCAAGACGGTAAAGCGCCGCGCATTGCATACGCCACCGGCCAATGGCAGTGCGATGAAAAACTTTACTCCACTACAGCGTCCGGCGAATCCGAACGTGGTCGAAAACGACATCGCGCAAACCACAATGAACGGAGTTACGGTAACGGGTAAGTCCATGACGCATACGATTCCCGCGGGTCAGATCGGCAACGCTAAGGACATCGTGTGGACCGACACGATCTATACGGCGCCTGATCTTCATGTAGTTGTCTCCGCGACCCGCAACGATCCTCGCTTCGGTTCTTCGAGCTATGCTCTGACGAATATTACGAAGGGTGAGCCATCCGTATCGTTTGCAATACCATCGGACTACACGGTCGAAGACGTAAAGGGTCCGGGCGCGCGCGGTCCGCATCCTCCGCAGCAATAACAGCAGCGAACAATCGCATCTGTAGTAAGATCCTCCTGACCCTTACGAGTCGGGAGGATCTTTTCGTTTTGCGTTTATCTTTTTCTCATCTTTTTGCAATTTCATTCTTTTCAGCTTCGCTATCCTTCGCTGGCCCGCTTGCGCCTACGCAGCTACGTTGCGAATACCTGAAGAATCCGGAAGCTGTCGACGTCGCCGCGCCCCGTTTCTCATGGCTTCTGAACCACACGGACAGGGCGCAGAAACAGACCGCCTATCAGGTTCAGGTGAGCAAGAAAGCCGATTTCGCCGGACCGCTCACCTGGGATTCAGAGAAGACAGTCTCGGCGAGTTCCGTGCAGGTCGAATATAAGGGTGTTCCCTTGACCTCGGACGCCGACTATTACTGGCGGGTTCGCTATTGGGATGCGCAGGGCAACGAAGGACCCTGGAGTGCAAGGGCGCAATTCAGCACCGGTCTGTTCCAGCCGTCCGACTGGCGCGCCAAGTGGATTGCAGGCGGCACAGCATTCCGACGCGGTTTCGATATTGAAAAGCAGGTCAAGCGTGCCCGTGTGTTCGTCGCAGCAGCGGGTTACTACGAGCTTTCGCTCAACGGCAAGAAAGTCGGGGATCACGTCCTGGATCCTGCCTGGACCGACTACAACAAACGCATTCTTTATTCCACATATGACGTCACTAACGACTTGCATCGTGGCCGGAATGCGGCGGCCGCGTTGCTCGGCCGCGGCTGGTACGGCAAGGCGTACAACCCCACGCCGAAGTTCATCTGTCAAATTCAGGGTGAGTACACAGACGGCAAGCACTTCGAAATTGTTACCGATGCAACCTGGCAGGTCCTGAAAAGCCCGATCGTGATGAACGATGTATACGACGGAGAAACATACGATGCACGTCTTGAGGTTGCGGATTGGGACAGCACCGCATTCAATGAGCACGACGCATCCACCGTGCCGGCGACTGTGGCCGACATACCCAACGTGATTCTGTCATCGCAGATGATGCCGGCCATCAAAGTGGTAGACACTATGGTGCCGCACAAAATGTACGAGTCTTCCCCGGGAGTTTACGTTTTTGATTTCGAGCAGAATTTCAGCGGTTGGGTGAAGTTGAAGGTACAGGGCGCGGCCGGCACAAAGGTGCGTATCCGGTATGCCGAAATTGCCGATCCCGATGGCCGTATTCGCGTGGACAACCTGCGCGCCGCTCGCGCCACCGACACCTACATTCTTCGAGGCGATTCAAACGGTGAGGAGTATGAGCCCCGGTTCACGTACCACGGATTTCGGTATGCGGAAGTGAGCGGCTATCCCGGCGTGCCGACCTTGACGGCCATACGCGGGAGCGAAGTGCATACGGCGGTGGAGAGCACCGGCAATCTGGTGACCTCTAGCGCGTTGTTGAACCAGATTCAGAGTATGTTTCTCTGGAGCATCAAAACGAATCTGGCCAGCGTTCCTACCGACTGCGACCAGCGCGATGAGCGTCTGGGCTGGATGGGCGACGCGCACCTCTCGGCGGAGACGGCCATCATGAATTTCGATATGGCCGCGTTCTATACAAACTTCCTGCGCGACATCAGGGACGCGCAAGGATCCGAAGGCGAGGTCCCGAACATTGTTCCCTATATAAAACAGTTCAACCCCTCGCGAGTAGGTGATCCTTCCTGGGGGCTGGCTTACCCGCTGATTGCCGAATATATGTTTGAAAATTACGGCGATAGGCGTGTGCTGGCAGAAAACTATGCGGGCTTGAAAGCGTGGGCCGATTTTCTTACAAAGCACGCGCCTGATGGCGTCATGGACTACTCGTATTTCGGCGATTGGGTTGCCATTGATCCTACCCCGAAGCTGCTGTGCGCGACGTGGGCTTACATTAAGGCGCTCGAAGTCATTGTCATGGCCGCGAACGTCCTCGATAGACCGGAGGACGCGAAACATTATGGTGATCTGATAGCAGCGGCGCGGCAAGGATTTAACAAGCGATTCCGAAATGCTGACGGCACGTACGCGACTGGGTCACAAGCGGCTCAGGTACTTGCGCTAGACGCCCACGTGATGCCGGGCAGAGATGAAGGCGATACGCTCTCGCGCTTGCTGGACGACGTCAACTACTATCACAACGTTCATCTTACGACCGGCATTCTGGGCACCAAGTATTTGTTTCCGACATTGGCCTCCCGGGGAGAGTCCGACCTTGCCTATGAAGTTCTCACGCAAACGGATTATCCAAGCTTCGGGTTCATGCTTGAGCATGGCGCAACTACTCTGTGGGAGCTTTGGCAGGAGCGTACCGGGCCGGAGATGAATTCTCACAATCACCACATGTTCGCCAGTCCGGGCACTTTCCTGTACAACATACTGGCGGGAATCAACCGCGTCGGCAATGGGGGGGAAACGGATATTCGTATCCAGCCCCAACTGGTGCACGGCCTCGAATGGGTCTCGGCATCCACAAACAACATCCATGGGAAAATCACCAGTTCATGGCATCGAAGTGGTTCGGGTTACATGCTGAATGTGACCGTGCCCGTGGGCAGCAAGGCAACGGTTTACTTGCCGAAGCTGAAGCTGGAATCGCCGGCCGTGCTCGAGAGTGGGCACGTCGTAAACGCGACCACTTCTGTTCCAGGTGTCGAGTTCGTTTCAGACAGGCGCAGCTACGTCGTCAGGATCGGGTCGGGAGAATATCAGTTCCGCGTCACCGAAAGTGATGAGGTTCCGGCGCGACCGGGTCAGTGATCCAGAAGTCGGCGCATGCGGCTGACCCAGCGGAGATACTCCCAAAGGGAACGGCGTTCTGACCAGAGATAGCGAAAAAAAAAGCCCGCTCTGATGGATTCAGCAGCCACTCCAGAATACGTTTCGATTCGCCATCGCAAGTATGGCGATGCCCAGGGCCGCAGGCGATAACCGCGAGAAGCAACCCAGAGAAATCGAAGCACTAGCGACTTGCAGCGACAACGGCGCCGTTCGCTGTAGCGGTTTTTTGGCTGTTGACTTCAGGGGTTGCGTAATACCCCGACCGGGTACGCACGGATGGTTTGCCTGGTGCCTCTACCGTCACTTTGATCTGCCGGTAGCTGCCATCCAGTTGCTGAATGCTCGGCGTGTAAGCGATGGTGTACTGGTTGCGTATGTCGTGCGCGATTTCGACCGCCAACGACTGTACTTCGTTAACGTCCTTCGGGTAGAAAGCGATCCCGCCAGTGGCGTTTGTCAACTCGTTCAGAGCGCGGCGTGCTTTGGTGGCCTCATGTTTTTCTTCTTCAGTGAAAAGGCCAATCGCATACACAAGCACATCATGCTGATTTGCGCGACGAACCAGATTTTCCAGGTTGATAGTGCTGGCATTGTCATTGCCGTCCGTGATGACCATCAACACTTTTTTGTCTTTCTTGGCCTCGCTGCGCTCGTAATCGAGGGACATATTGATGGCGTCGCGCATGGCCGTGCCGCCGCGCGAATCGATACGCGCAAGGCCTTGTTCCAATTTATGAATATCGTTGGTGAAGGGGACATCCAGGTAGGCATCGTCGTTGAAATTGACGATGAAGACTTCATCCTGTGGATTCGATTCCCTTACCATTGCCAGTGCGGCGGCTTCCACACGGGCGCGCTTGGTCATCATACTGCCGCTATCGTCGATGACGATCCCAAGAGAGACCGGGACGTCTTCGCGGCGGAAAATCTTGATTTGCTGCGGCTGCTGATTCTCAAAGACCTTGAACGCATCGCGGTTCAGATTTGTGATCAGCTTGCCTTTCTTGTCTACGACACTGGCATGCAGCACGACAAGGCGCGTATCCGCGCGAAACTGGGCCCAGGCTGCAGCGCCGCACACCAGCACCAGGGCGGCAGCGGCAGAGATGTTCAGAAATTTACTGAGTCGGAGCATAGTACCCCAACCGGAAATAGGCCTTAAGTGGCGGAAGACCGCGTGGCTGATTCAACTTCACTTGCACCTTGCGATATTTTCCGTCACGTTCTCGGTTCTTCGGGGTATACCCCAGGATGTACTCATTACGCAGTTCAATTCCTATCTTCGCGGCAATATCGGGCAACTCAGCGACGTTGTCCACGGCATACTCACGACCGCCCGTCTGCTCGGCTAATTCGTTCAGCAGACTCGGCCCGGCCGCTTCTTCCGGTGTGCGCCCGCGATTCGCGGCAGATTCGAAGATGCCGATCGCAAAAATCTGGACGTCGGCTTCACGCACGGCGCTCTTGATCTCCGTTTCGGTGTAGCGGCTGCTATTGTCGCCGCCATCGGAGATGATCAAAAGCGCCTTGCGTGGATTCTTGGCCTTCTTCATCTCATGCATTGCGAGATAAACGCTATCGAGAAGCGCCGTCCGGCCGCGAGATTGCGTGAAAGTCAACGTGCTTTGAATCTTATCGGTATCAGTGGTGAATGGCACCACAAGATCCGGGCGGTCATTGAACTGCACCAGAAAAAACTCGTCCTGTGGGTTGGCCGTCTTGAAGAATTCTGCCGCAGCCTGTCGTGATTTCTGGAGTTTGGGACCCATGCTGCCGCTGGTATCAAAAACTAGTCCGATGGAGATGGGGGCGTCTTCGCTCGAGAACTGCGTAATTTCCTGCTCCACCTTGTCTTCATACAGCCGGAAATGCTCTTTCTCGAGGCCGGTGACGAAGCGGTTTAGCGGATCGGTAACAGTGACATTGATCAAAACCAGAGTCTTATTGACCCGGAGGTCTACAGGTCGGGATTCGAGAGTGCCTGTTGGAACGTTACTCTTACGAGATTCGAGCGCGACTGGCTCATTCAAGGAGGCGGGTGCCTGCTCAGGTTTCTTACCTGCCGTTCCATCCTGCGCTTGGGCAGCAGAATCCGCAAAGGGCAACGCGCACAGGGCCAAGGCGAGGCATGAACGGCAGAGGAACGCCCAGTCCCCGAACCGGACGCCTCGTCGGAAAATGCGAGACAAATGACGCGTCCGCATGTAATATGTGGTGCTTTCTGCCTAGATCATAGCATCGCGTAAACAGCTTGCGCGGCGGACGCGAGATTTGCTTATCGCACCTGACCCATGCGATCCGCTGATCGTTACGGGGGGACTATCAAAGCAATATCACTCGCCACGACAAGCCAACGGACCAGTTGCGCAACATCACTGTGCGTCCTGTGTTGAGTGACTGAACGGGCGCCGCTGGTACCTACTGCGACCGCAGCATCCGCACACGGTCGCGCCGAAAGGATTAACGCTGGATTCTTGCCGATCCGCCCTTCGACAGGGACTCCACCTGATCCAGTGTCGCCATGGTGGTGTCGCCGGGAAAGGTGGTCAGCAGAGCGCCGTGCGCCCAGCCGAGATTCACGGCTTCCTGCTCAGAGCGCCCGGTGAGCAGGCCGTAGATGAATCCGGCCGCGTAGCCGTCTCCCCCGCCCACACGATCATAGACGTCCAACTCGGCCGTCGGAGCCTGATAGGTCTTGCCGTCGATCCAGGCCACAGCGCTCCAACTGTGTCGATTGGTCGAATGCACTTCGCGCAGCGTAGTGGCGACAATCTTCACTTGTGGATGCTCCTTCACCACACGGTCGATCATGCCGAAGAACGTGCTAGGGTCGAGCTTCGATTTAGCCGCGACTTCCGGGCCCGGGATGCCGAGACCCATCTGCAGATCTTCTTCGTTGCCCACCAGAACATCCACGTTCTTCACGATACGGCGGATGACTTCCACTGCCTTATCGGCGCCGCCGATGGCGTTCCAAAGCTTGGCGCGGTAGTTTAGATCGAACGAAATAATAGCGCCGGCTGCCTTGGCCGCCTGCATACCGTCGATAATCACCTGCGCGGTGGTTTCTGAAAGCGCGGCAAAGATTCCGCCGCTGTGGAACCAGCGAACTCCATCGGAGAAGATGGCGTTCCAGTTGAAATCGCCGGCTTTGAGGCGGGCCGCTGCCTCGTTCGATCGATTGTAGAAAACTACTGGCGCGCGAACGCCCTGGCCGCGGTCGCTATAGACAGTCGCAATATTCGGGCCGGATAC
>DATBEG010000061.1:0-14309 GCA_036276155.1 Bryobacteraceae bacterium
TTTTGCAGGTTGAACCAGGAATCGGCAGACCGTTTGCCAACGCCGAAGCGCAGCCGGGACACGAGCACGTAGACACTCGTGATCGCCGCGTGCTTTATGCCGGGCAGGTATCCGGATCGGGAGCATCGCGCGGAGTTCTACAGGCAAGTGTTGGAAAAGCTCGAAAATCTGCCCGGCATAAAGCACGCGGCGATCACGAGTGTCTACGTGCTCGTGTCCCGGCTGCGCTTCGGCATTGGCAAACGGTCTGCCGATTCCTGGTTCAACCTGCAAAACCTGGAATAGTCCCGGCGTGGCGCTCAGTATCCCGACCTGGAGCGGACGTTCGCCGAGCCCGAGAGGCGTAGAATACTGCTGCATCACGGCCATAGCCTTGAAGGCACGATCGTGGCGCTGCCAAAAGGCAAAGTGGTTAGCGCTCACCGGCCACGTCAGATAGATGTTGCTCCACTCGGCGACCTTTTCCTGAATTGTGACTAGCTGGTCTGGATGCTCAAACGGGAGCGGTTTCAGAAGCACGTCGTACAGCAGCGTGAACATCGCGGTTGTCGCCCCGATTCCCAAAGCCATCGTCAATACGGCTGTGACGGCGAACCCCGGAGATTTCTGCAGCTGGCGTAAGGTGACTTTTAAATCTTTCACTCAAAAACCATCCTGTATTCAGTTACGGTTTTGTGCAATTCCAGTCCGAACAACTCCATAGCAAAGCCGCGTTAAAACGGCGGCCGACCTTTGATATCAGACCACGTGGGCTGTTGCGTTTTCGGATGGACTTCTGTCCGGAAACGGACAGCCGAACGGATGAACTCGGCTTCCGCTACAGCTTGTGCGCGCGTAAACCAAGTCCGGCGAGCGTCAGCGCGACATGCGCGTAATCCATGCCCTTGTCACGTTAACTCACGTACTTTACGCGTAACTTACGTTAATTTTACTCGCAAAAGCGGAGGCAAACGGGTAGCATTCAACAGGCTCTGCAGTAGAGCCATATTCCCGAGCAGCTATGAGTGACGAACGGCAAACCAGACGAGAGTTTTTCGAGTGCGGGGCGGGTATTGCGGCATCCGCTTTAGGCGCTTCAGCACTGAGCGCGCAGACGGACGGCGGCAGCCGGCGGCCGAATATCATCTTCATGCTGGGGGAAGGGCAGCGAGCGGACGCGCTTAGCCTCGCTGGTAACCGCCTCCTCCGCACGCCCAACCATGACCGGATCGGACGCGAGGGTGTTTGGTTCCGGAATGCTTTTGTGACCAACGCACTTTGCGCTCCGTGCCGCGCTGCGGTCATGACGGGAATGTATTCCCATGCCACCGGTGCTTTAGGCAACAATACGAACTCTCCCATTCCGCACTCAATTCCGATGTTCACGGAACTGCTGCACGACGCCGGCTATGAGGTCGCGCTTTGCGGCAAGGCGCACATCGGCGAGGGTGCGCGCGACCGCTTTTGGGATTACTACTTTGCCTATAACGCGCCCTCCACCGATTATTACCATCCCGTCTTTTATGAAGGAAGAGACGGCAAGATCACCGGACCCGAAAAATACAGCGGATACGCCGACGACCTCGTTACGGACCGCGCTTTAGGTTGGCTGAAGCAAAAGCGCGAGAAGCCATTTTGCCTCCTGCTCTGGTGGCAGGCTCCGCACGCCCCGTTCTATCGCGCGCGCCGCCATCTGGACCTATATAACGGGGTCCCCATCCCGAAGCCGGACACCTTCGATGACGACCTGAAAGGCTATCCCGGCAAGCCACGCGCGTTCGCCGATGCGGACAATAAGATCGGCACAACCATCTTGAGTAACGACGATCCCCGCTCCCTTGAGGAACTCGTCAAGGACTATTACGCCGGGCTAGTCGATGTCGACGAGAACATCGGGCGTTTGTTGGACTGGCTCACCGAGACTGGGCAACTGGACGACACAGTCATCTTGCATTCCGCCGACCACGGATTCTTTCTTGGAGAATGGCGCATGTACGACAAGCGCTTCATGCATGAGCCATCCATCCGTGTGCCGATGATGATCCGCTACCCCAAGCTCTTTCACGCTGGTCGCGTCGTCGACGAGATGGTTCTGAACCTGGATATCGCGCCTACGCTGCTTGAACTAGCCGGTGTTCAGATCCCCAGCCGTATGCAGGGTAGGAGTCTGGTGAAACTCGGTCGGGGCGAAGAGACCGCTTGGCGCAAGGATTGGCTCTATGAGTACTACGAATATCCGGGCTCCCAGCAAGTGAAGCCAAACCGCGGCGTGCGAACGGATCAATATAAACTTATCCACTATTATCTGCCACCCCAGGAGTTTGAACTTTACGACCTAAAAGCCGATCCCAGTGAGAAGAACAACCTTTATGGCAAGCCCGAGTATGCGGCACTGGCATATACTTTGCAGCAGCGCATTACGCAGCTCAGGAAAGAGACTGGCGACCCGTCTCTGGAAAGTTAGGAACATTTGAGTTACCTGCGATGAAACACATTCACTTGGTTTACACGTTCCAGCGGTTGGTTGCCCTTTGTGTTATGACGGCCGCCATCGGCTTTGCCCAACTGGCTCAGCTTAACGGCCGCGTCACTGATAATTCCGGCGCGGTCATCCAGGATGTCAAGATCGCGGTTACCAATGCCGACACGGGGGTTGCGCGTGACACAACAACAAATAATCTCGGTTATTACACCGTCGGTCTGCTGCGGCCGGGCAATTACAAGCTTTCCGCGTCGAAGACCGGATTTCAAATGCGCGAGCAGAGCGGGATTGTGCTGCAAGTGGATCAAAACGCGACACTCGATTTTGTCATGCAAGTGGGACAGTTGACACAGACGATCAGCGTCCAAGGCGAGGCTCCGCTAGTGGACAGCACGGAGGCCAGCGTCGGACAGGTGATCACGAACACTCAGGTAGTGGAGATGCCGCTCAACGGGCGAAACTACGTCAACTTGGGCCTTCTTTCAGGCGGAACAGTCGAGCCGATCTCGGGAAGCCGAGACCAGGGTTTCAGTTCGGGCGGCCAGCGACTCTCGGCGAATAATTTTCTGCTCGACGGCGTGGACAATAACAGCTACGAACTGGCGGACGCGGGCCGCATGGCCGGAATGGTTGCGCCTTCCATAGACGCCATTCAGGAATTCAAGGTGGAAACCAATTCTTATTCCGCCGAATACGGCCGCGGAACGGGCGCAACCGTGAACGTGACAATTAAGTCCGGCACGAACGCGATCCATGGCGCGCTGTTCGAGTTTTTGCGCAATTACGCATTGGACGCGAAGAACTTTTTCGCCAGCACGAGGCCGCAGTACCAGCGGAACCAATATGGATTCGATGCGGGCGGTCCGATTATCAAAAACAAGCTCTTCATTTTCGGCGACTACGAAGGAACGAATATTCGCCAGGCGCAGAGCACGCAGAACACGATCCCCACTGCACTGGAACGGACCGGCAACTTTTCGCAAGAAAGCAAGAAGCTGAAAGATCCCTACATGCCGGGCACCGTATTTGCCGGTAACGTGATTCCCACGAATCTAATCGATCCGCTCGCCGCCAAGTTGATTAGTCTCTATCCCACGGCGCAGAGCGGAACGCTTGCGAACAACTATCTGTTCACCGGGCCGAATGACGAAGACGATATCCGCTGGGATACGCGGGCTGACTATACGATTCGAGAAAAGGACACCATCTGGGGTCGTGTGACACATTACGGCGTCACCATTCCGGGTATTCTGAATTTGCCGCCGCCTGCATTCGGCGCTAACGCGTTCGACGAAAAGATCACCGCCTGGAACGACGCGGCGGGCTGGACGCATATCTTTTCCGGATCGCTGCTGGCCATTTCGCGTTTCTCGTGGTCTTATAACCAGTTCTCGCGCGCGAATCCGGCCGTGGGAGGAAAGCAAAACCTTAACGAGGAGTACGGAATTCCTGGCGGCGATGACACGATACCCGGCGGGATGTCCCAGTTCAGCATCAGCGGGTACACGCAGCTTGGGATCGGGTCAAACAACCCGACAGTGCGTAATTCCCAAACGCGCCAGTTCATCACAGATTTCGACTGGACGCGTGGGGCGCAGCACATTCGGTTCGGCGTTAATGTGCTCCGCATTCAGAATAATATTCTGAACGACAACGCCACCATCGGAAATTACGCGTTTAACGGCCAGTACACCGGCGATGGCATGGCTGATTTTCTCCTGGGCTGGGCCAGCGGCTGGAGCGGGTCAACAGTGGAACAGGTGAATCTCCGCGGCTGGCTGCCAGCGGCATACATTCAGGACGACTGGAAAATCAGTTCACGGCTGACCGTTAATCTGGGAGTCCGATACGAGGTCGGTCTGCCGTTCTACGACACCCAAAACCGGATGGCGAACCTGACCTTGGTCAACCCCACAACGGCGACGATGATTCTGGCGAGCAACAACGGCGGGTACGGAGCGCGTTCACTGGTGAACATCGATAGCGATGGCTGGGAGCCGCGCGTCGGCTTAGCGTATCAGGTGGATCCCAAAACGGTAATTCGCACGGGCTATGGAATTTACCGCACCTACTTCGAGCCTATGGGCGACACACAGTTTTTAACTGACAATCCGCCATTTGCTTATCAAGTGTCACTTTCCGGAAGCCAGACTGCGCCTGCCCTCCTGTTATCCCAAGGTCCGCCTGCAGGGGCCGTTTCGTTGCAGCATGCTACCGGGTTGACTTTCGCCCAGTATCCGACCAATCCTAAACGGGCCTACGCTCAGCAATGGAATTTCAACATTCAGAGGGAATTTGCCGAGAACTGGATGCTTCAGGTCGGCTACTCCGCCGAAAAGGGCGTACATTTGATCAATCGCTACGATGGCAACTTCGCACCCCCGGAACCTGGCAACATCAATGCGAACCGTCCCATCAAAAGCGCGATCATTCCTCCCACCAATCAAGTGGTTTCGCCGCTGGGCGGGATCTACTCCTACCACTTCAACGGCAACTCGAATTATCAGGCCATGGTCGTGCAGCTCGAAAAGCGGCTCTCCCATGGGTTCACAATCACATCCGCGTATACCTGGTCGAAGGCAATCGGCGATATCTGCTCCGACTCGGCGGACGGGAGTTCGCCGAATTGCGGCTTCCAGAATCCGTATGATATGCGTGCGGAGAAATCTCTGGACAACCAGAACGAAGGACAACGCTTTGTCGCCAGCGTGCTTTACGACATCCCCTTCGGGCACGGCCGGCAGTATGGCTCGAGTGTCAATCGGGTTGTCAATGGATTCTTCGGCGGCTGGCAGATCGGCGGCATTTTCACGCGCCACTCAGGCCTGCCGTACACGATCATCGACAACGGAAATCCCGCAAACACGGGTAGTATCAGCATCATATCCCGACCGAACCTGGTGGGGAATCCGTACTCAGTACCGTGGAGCGTGCAGCAGGCATTCAACACAGCGGCATTTGCGATCCAGCCGCTCTACACTTACGGCAGTTTGGGCCGAAACACGATGTCGACGCCCGATGTTACGAATCTCGATATGCTTCTGGCGAAAATTTTCAACATCACCGAACGAGTCAGTCTTCAGGGGCGATTCGAGGTATTCAATGCCACGAATACTCCACCGTTCACCAGCGCACCAGGAGCAACCGTCGGTACTAGCAGCTTCGGGGTTACCAGCGCGGCGGGCCCACCGCGTCAGTTGCAATTCGGCGTGAAAATCCTGTTTTAAGCTTCCAATAGGGCGGCAGCACCTTTCGCTCTAAGTTCGCATAGCTGCGTTCACTTACTGTGAGGCGGCTAAGTGCTACTTCACGTCGGCGCTCCGATCGCCTTCGTAATGCATGATGTGGTAGTACGCTTCCCAGCCGTCCCATAGAACGGGCGGTGCGAGGTGGGTGTCGGGATCATCAATGAACTTATTTAGAACCTCGACGATCTGCCGGGTCCGATAGATCCCAGTGAGCCAGTCGCCGCGATACCAGTTCTTCCACTTGCCGTATTCAGCCGCTTTCTCGGTTCGTTCGATCTCATCAAACGCGGTCAAAGCATCAGCAATGTCTTTGTGCGCCTGCATAGTGTCTTTGTTCTGCGCGTCCCGAATGGCTTTCGAAACCAAATACAGAATCCGGTTGCTTTGGCGATTGATGGTGATCATCGCGAGCACTTGCTCACCATAGAACTGCCGCCGCGCGGCCGGAATCCCTTCTTCCAGAGCCACAGCCTTGTTCCAAACGGCATCCCACCGCGGCTGCGCATCGCCGCATTGCTGAATCTCTCTTCCAACCGCCTGCCGCAGCCATTCTTTGCCGACCGGCCGGTTTGACGTTCCAGGCAGAAGGACGTGCGGCGGAGACCACTTGGGCGCCTGGCTGGGTATTGAATACAGTGGCGCGTCTGTCATGTAAGTCAACATCATCTGGCGAGCTTCCGTGTGATAAAGCTGGTCGCCGTATTCGTGGAGCGGCTCTCCGAAATGCGCAGGCGCTTTGAAGTACTCTTTATAGAGTTCTACCAACTGCGGGGCGGCTTTCTCCCCGAATTCTTCGACCGACCATCGCTTATAGAATTCGTCCGGATTTTCGGTGGTCTTCGACAATCCTTGCCACGCGATATCCATAACGGCTTCGGTCGACATCGGAACAGGTCGAATGTCGCTGGTGTTGACGAGATAGTATTCAGTCGCCCCCGCCTTGATATATCGACCCATCTCGGAAAAGCTGCGTTCCACGGGCACCATCTCGGTCAACTGATTGGCGCGACCGTTCATCATTGCGACGTGGTCGTACGCGCCCTGGCCGGTTGTAACTTCGCCGTGGTCCTGCAGATAGCCGTATCCATCGTCCGCCCAAACAGTCGAAACGTCCGGCGGAATCTTCATCAGCCCTTGTTGCACAAGTCGCGCGCCTTCCTGCCACAGATTGGTGAAGAATCTCGCGTCCGGATGCACCGCGTGGACAATGCTGACTTGATCGGCCATCGCTTTGCTGATCAGTTGCCCCAAGGCTTTGTTGTCGTTCTGAACGGCCGGATCCATGTTTGCGTAAGTCACATCGGATAAGCCGCGCAGGCCGACTGACCAGAGGACTTCCTGATTCGGCAGATAAGAGTTGACGGCGTTTCGCCAGGCACGCTCCAGAATTTCGGGATGGGCTGTGTAGTTATAAGGAACGTCCCGCGGCCAACGCGCAACGTTCAAGCCAAGTGGAATGGCATGGTGTTGCGTCACAATCAAGCCGCGTTTCCCTGCGAGCTTCACTTGAGCGTCATCCGGAAAAATCCACGTGCCCGGCGCGACCATGTTGCCTTTCAGCCGAAGCGTGGTCTCGTAGATCTTGTTCCACACTTCGAGCGAAATGCCAGTATTTTCGTTTTCCGGCGCGGGGGCCCAGCCCGTGAGCATGTCTTCGTCATTAATGAAGAAGCCGCGATACCTGAACACCGGCGACGGAAATTGCTCGTTTAACGATTCCGGAATCTGAATGGAGTCATGATGGGCAGGTTCGTTGTCGGTCCAGTAATACATGGGATCAACGCCCAGGTACTTCTCGGAAAACTCGTAAACGGCATACATGGCGCCGCGCATGTCCGCACCGGCAAGCACAACGGCTTCTTGCGGCCGACCGGCCAGGTTTGCACGACGTGTGGAAATCGAGAACGCTTCCGTTGAGCCAACGTGGCCCGAGCGCATTCGTTCCGGCAGCTTCGATTCTTCGCCGATGACGATGGTAACGCGTGCGGCATCGTCCTCGCGGCTGACTATCTTCGGTGCCTCGCCTGTAACACGCCGGAAATCGCTTGCCAAGTCCTCAGCCGCATGCTGAACGGGCTCAGGTTCATTCGGCGCAACGAGAATCGTGGCAGCGCGATCGAGTGTGATCATGCGGCCGGCCTGTGCGCCTGCGGCGTAACATACCACGACCAGCAAAGACCCTGCGGCTATTGCAAACGCACGTTTCATGCAACGATTTTAGAACTTTTGTATGCGTGTCGAACAAAATAGGCTGTTACGAGCTTGCGAAAACTCAGCAACTTCAGCTAGGATCAGGCGATGCTACGTAGGAGTTTCGCTCTGGCTTTGTGTACAGGCTTGATATTACCCGTCCTGACTCGGGCGGAGGTTTGGAAGATTGACCCGAACCACACATCTGCTGAATTTTCTGTCAGACACATGGGAATCTCCACTGTCCGGGGCGCCTTCACGAAAGCAAGCGGAACGGTGGACTACACTCCGGGCGAGCCGACGAAAACCTCGATTGACGTGACCATCGATGCTGCATCCGTCGATACTCGGGTCGATATGCGAGATAAGGACCTGAAGGGGCCGCATTTCCTCGACGTCGAGAAAAATCCCACGATCACGTTCAAATCGACGAAAGTGGAGCCCAACGGCCAAGGGAAGCTTAAAGCTATGGGCGACCTTACGATTCACGGAGTGACGAAACAGGTGATCCTGGATGTCGATGGCCCCACCGAGCCGGTGAAGGACCCCCGAGGGAATCTGCATATGGGCGCATCAGCCACAACGAAAATCGACCGGACGAATTTTGGAATGGATCAGATGACGGGAATGGTAGGGGCCGAAGTTACCATCACGATTGACGCCGAGTTGACTGTGACATCCGGAGCTTCCGGCGCGAACAAGTAACTTTGTGCCGCGCTCATGCTGGGGGCTTCAACCAGACGGCAGGCCGGCGGGGAATCCTCACAATTGTTTAAAACGGGCGTGCGATTGTCTATGAACTAATTGCATGCGAGATTGAAGCGCACGCTTCTTTGAGGCTTTGCACGAGTGACCGCGCCCTTTGAAGATCCATCCGAAATACAGGGCCCGAGATGCTCAATGCGGCGATTACCTGGCCCGTCCCAATTGCAATAGGAGCCGCCACACAGCGCCCCTCGACTTCATTCTCCTGATTGTCGATGGCGTAGCCCTGTTGACGTATCTTCTGCAACTCGGCTAGCAGCGCGGGCTTTGTAGTAAGCGTGTGTTCCGTCAGACGGGGCAGGCCTTTGGCTTTAATCAGCCTCAACACCTGCTTGTCCGGCAGTCCCGCCAGCATCACTTTCCCTAATGCCGTGGCGTGAAGGTGGCGGCGATTGCCGACCTTAGAAGACATGCGTACCGCCTGCGAACTCTCGATGGTTGAGATGACCACTATTTCGCCAGCATCCAGAATTCCAAGATTCACGGTCTCTTTCGACTCTGCGGCGACCTGCGACAGGAAAGGCGGAGCCACTTCCGTAAGCACCTGCTCCACGGGAGCGGACCGCTGCAGATCGAATAGTTTCTTCGCTAAACGATAATTGCCGTCGCTATCACGATCGAGATAACCGCGCGTTTCCAGTGTGTAGAGAATCCGGTACACGGTGGCTTTGGGGAGTTCCACCGAGCGGACCAAGTCCGCCAGGCGCAACCCGTCTCTAGATTGTTTGATGGTCTCCAGAATATCGACCGTCTTGTGTAAGACCCGGATGCCAGAGACTTCCGCCGTAGTCGACTTCATAGTTTCACATTCTAGTACGAGATAGTTCATATTCCGTAACTTTTCTGTTGACTAGTCATTTGAATCGTCTTAGACTGTGGAGCGTAATGCGATCTGGCATGGTTCATAATGTGAAACACGCGAGGGAATGCGATGACTGCTGCTGACCTGAACGAGTCCAGTTGCGTCATCCGAGGAACGAACGCCAATCGTGGCCGGGTCGCTTGGCTTAACCCCGAAAAAGGCGCAGTTCGACATCTGCGATACGGTCGCATCATCCTCGACGCCGGCGGTGAGCCGATCCAATTTTCGACAGAGGATCAGGAAACCGGATTCGTTTGTTTGAAAGGCGCGGCGACGATTCGCTGCCTCGGCAGGGACTTCGTTTTAGGCAAATACGATGCGCTTTATATTCCGCGCGGTACCCAAGTAGCGGTGGCGCCAGGCGCTGCGGGGTGTGACCTGGCGGAGACGGCAGCGCCAGTGGACAACAACTTTCCAGCACAGTTTGTTCGTTATTCTGACGTGCGCAACGATCCAGGCCTTCATTTTCGAACCGGCGGCCCTGGTTCGATGCGAGAGATAAACATCCTCTTGGGAAAAAATATCCAGGCGGGGCGACTGGTTGCAGGTGTGACATTCAGCGAACCAGGCAACTGGACTTCCTGGCCTCCTCACGAGCACGCGGAATTGCTGGAAGAAGCGTATCTGTATATCGACATGCCATCGCCCGGCTGGGGCATGCAGTTCGTATACACCAACACGACGCAGCCAGAACTAGCGGTGGCTGTGCGCGAAGGAGACTGTGTGGTGATGCCGCGCGGATACCACCCGAATGTGGCAGCGCCGGGTGGCTCAATCAATTTTCTCTGGATGATGGCAGCGCATCGAGAGGTGAAGGACCGGCGCTTCGGCGTGGTGAATGTGCAACCCGAATACGCGGCCAGCGGTTCCGGACTGGAGACGGGACGCCTAGTGGAATGATTCTCGATGCGTTTCGTTTGGACGGCAAAGTGGCACTCGTAACTGGAGCTTCAAGTGGTCTCGGCGCGGCGATCGCGACTGCGCTGGCCGAAGCGGGCGCCGAAGTCGTCTGTCATGGCAACACGCATGATCCGGAGAAAACGTGCACCACGATTCACGAACGCGGCGGAATGGCGCATCCGGTACTGGGCGATTTGAGCGATCCAAGCGTTCCGCAAAAACTTATCAGCAGTGCTTTGCAGCAATGCGGTCACCTCGACATTCTAGTGAACAACGCCGGCATGATCCGGCGCGCGCCGGCGGTTGAATACTCAGCGGAAGACTGGGCGGCCGTTATCGATGTCAATCTCGCAAGCGTCTTTCGGCTGTGTCAACTTGCCGCTCGAAACATGATTGAACGCGGTAGTGGCAAGATTCTGAATATTGCTTCGCTGCTGTCCTTTCAAGGCGGCATTACGGTCGTGGCGTACGCGGCTTCAAAGGGCGGAGTGGCACAGCTCACGAAAGCTCTGGCGAACGAGTGGGCGGCGAAGAATGTGAATGTAAACGCCATCGCGCCTGGCTATATGGCAACCGACAACACCGCCGCGCTAAGGGCAGATGAGACGAGAAGCCGACAGATTCTGGAGCGCATCCCCGCCGGTCGCTGGGGCGAACCGACCGACATCGCGGGCGCGGCTGTGTTCCTTTGCTCGGACGCAAGCCGGTACGTGCACGGCCACATACTGGCTGTCGACGGAGGTTGGCTCGGCAGATGAGGTGCAGTTTGCTACGCCTGGCCGGCATCTTTGCTCTCGCCTGCATGGGAATCGCGGCGGCTCCCCAGGTGAAGAACATCAAGCTCGCGGTGAAAAACCCAGTAGCGAAAGAGCAAACCGCTGCACATGTCATCGTCAGCGTCGAGGAACTGGTTCGCATTGCTCCCGATTTCAGGGCGACGCCCATTGTGGTAACTACGAGTGACGCGGCGACTGTCGACGAAGACGCTCGTACACTCCATGCCACCGAGTTACCTGCCCAAGCTGACGACCTGGACGGCGATGGCAAAGCTGACGAGATTGCATTCGAGATTGACCTCAAACCCAACCAGGTCCGCATTGTCACCATCGCTTACGGCGCCGCCGAGACACTAAATCATCTGGTGACGAATTGGCCGCCGCGGACGGATGCAAAGTTTTCGCATCGGTACGAAGGCCTCGGTTGGGAATCAGAGCAGACCGCGTGGCGCATCTATTACGACAAACGCAATGCAATCGATCTCTATGGCAAGCGCCGTCCCGGCTTGTATCTCGATCTCTTTAGCTCGCCCGATTACGTCTATCACCAACCTTCTCCGCTCGGTCGCGATATCTTCGACGTCGGCGATTCTATCGGAGTCGGCTCAGTCGCGGCACTCGTGGACGGCAAGCCAGTTCGGGTCAGCGACGTCGCTGAACGCAACTGGCGGATTATCTCTTCGGGACCCGTTCGTTCCATCGCTGAAATCGAATACAAGAGTTGGAAGGTAGCAGGCAAATCAGTTGATCTCATCACTCGTTTCACGCAATGGGCCGGTGAACATGGGTTCGAGCAGAGCATTAGAGCCAACAATGTGGAGGGTGTTCAGTTAGTCACCGCAATACCTGTAAAGCCCAATGCTCCGCTGTTCGCACTGAAGCGAGGAGACGATTCGATTGCGGCTGTAGCCGACTGGGGACAGCAGGTTGTCGCTCCCGGCATGAAGGCCGCGCACAACGATTTGCCCGACCAAGACCTTGGCATCGCCATTCTGGCTTCTCGCCGCACCGTGAAGCCCGAGGCGTCAGATGCGGCGAATCATTTTCTGGGGATCACTCTCGAAAGCGGAACGGCGGCATGGTTCGTCGCGGCCATGTGGAATCAGGAAGACACGCAAGCGCTGATTGTCAACAGCCCCGATCCCGCGCATCGCGATGGCGCCGGAACGCTAGCGCCCGCAGTTCCTTCTCCGAATCTCGACACCTTCAGCAACTACTTAAGCCGCGTATCGATTGCGATGGCGCATCCGGCAGCGATCGAGATTCTTTCCGCTGCCGCTGCGCCGCAATCTGCGCCTCCGGACACTCTCAACGCGAATGCGCACCGCACGTGGACAGACGCGATGGATCTGCTTCGCCAGTCCATCGATCAAACCGCTGCTCGTTGGTTGCCGCTTATTCAATCATCTGCGCCCGGCAGCGTCGATAAATACCATGGCCTCGGCTTCTTTACTGAAGGCGACGCCAGCACTGGCGAATGGACGCAGCAGAAAGGTTATTTCTGGACTGGTGGATTCTGGGTTGGCGAACTCTGGAAACTTTTCGAAGAAACAAAGGATCCGAAGTATCGTAGTTGGGCCGAAACGTGGAATGCGCGCCTTCTCGGAATGGAAGGTCAGGAAAATCACGATACCGGTTTTCTCAACTACTATTCATCTGTTTTCGCTTACCAGAACACGAAAGACACGAAGTATCGCGACGGCGGCCTGCGCGCCGCTGCGAGGCTGAAGCAACTCTACAATCCATTGACTAATTTGATCGCATCGTGGGGACCGGGCGGCGACGACACGATCATCGACACGATGATGAACCTGCAGATTTTATGGTGGGCGTCGCGCGAATCGGGCCAATCGGAATGGTCGGAGTTAGGGCGGAAACACGCGTTGAAGTCAGCAGAGTGGCTGATTCGTCACGATGGATCTGTCATTCAGTCGGTCCACTACAATCCGGGCAATAACACGCAGCAGTTTCACTCGAGCGAACAAATTCTGACGTTTCCAAACACCGTGCCCCCGGGCGGCGAGGTATTTACGCACTCGCACCAAGGCTATGCGGCCGATACGGATTGGTCGCGCGGGGCGGCTTGGGCGGTTTACGGTTTTACGCAAGCCTATCGCGCCACAAACGATGCACACCTGCTTGTCACTGCGGAGAAAGTAGCGGCGTTCACCTTAGATAATCTGCCGGATGATCTCGTGCCCTGGTATGACTTCACCGATCAGGGTGTCCACTTCCGCAACCGTGATTCTTCGGCTGCCGCAATACTCGCGGGAGGTTTGCTACACCTTTCGGAAATCGAAAAAGATCAGGCGCAGGCGGCAAGGTACCGCCGTGCAGGTGAGCAAATTACCCAATCGCTCATCGACCGATATCTGACCGGCTCTGGCATTTTTCTACATGGCTGCGGCACGCGCCCCCATGATGGAATGCTGATTTACGGCGACTACTATCTGCTCGAAGACCTACTGTGGCTCAAGGAGCACCAAGTTAAAAGGAGGGACTAAGTGCATGAATCTGCCGGATGGCCGATGACATTACCCCGTCCGATGCCCACGCGCAGACACTTTATGGCGACATCGGCACTTGCAGTATCGTCCCGTCTGCTCTGTTCGCAACCGCTCTTTCCGCTTGGCGGCATTGAACGCCCACGCGTGTTGAAACTCGCCGAGAAGATTCTAGGCGAACAGCCGATCACTGTAACTGCCTATCACAGTACCCGCAGCGCCGGCGGTCCTTATAGCTACTCGCTTTTCAATTTAGAAGCGATGGCGGGAATCTGTCAGGTTCTATCAACTTCCGGTGACGACCTTTGGACTTACACTCTGCCGGACGGCCGCGGAATGGCGAGGGCAGAGGCTTTCATGTATCCGTACATCGCAGACAAATCGAAATGGCCCTACCCGCACGACGTGATGTATTTCGACATGTGGCCTTTGCGTGAACAAAGTCTTCTGTTTGCCGGGTTAGCTCTTGACAGGCCGGAGTACCTGGATCTCTGGAAGAAGTTAAACGAAATCCGGTAGTCGAAGAAGCTATTCGCAATTATCCGATCCGCCAGCCGGTCCTTTGGATGAACGCGGCGATTGATCGAAAGGTTTTGGTCAGTT
>DATBEG010000062.1:0-21499 GCA_036276155.1 Bryobacteraceae bacterium
ACGCGCTACTGGACTATTGCTGTGTCGCTTTTGGTGTTTCTGATCGCGACTGTCGTTGTCTGGTGCGTGTTGATGTTCGGACCGTTTACGACCGTTTTGCATCAAGGGACGTATGCTGTGCCGTTACTCGCGTTCACAGCTTGTTGTTTATCCTTGTGGTCCGTGTCACGAAAGCTTGCCTGGACGATTGTTGCAGCACAAGCCGCACTCAACGTTGTGCTCTACTTATTCCTAATCAAGAAGCAATTGCCTGATCACCAATTCGTGGGCTTCGGCACCGTTCGGTTGGCAACAGCAGCGCTCGCTCTTGTGTCAGCCGCCGCTATCGTTCTTCTGCTCTACTGCATGGCATTGGAGGATTCGGGCGGAGAGCGAGGACAGAAAACGGTCCACTTGTTTGCTTTCAAGTCCTGAAGCACCGGCGCCGCCCACTCATACTCTTTGTGGCCCTGCAAAAACTCGGCCGCGTGGAATTCGACGCCGCATGGGTGGCCCATGCCTGCGACGAACGACATCTTCTCACACATCGCGCTGTCGGCAACCTTCACTTCAGCAACACCGGCAGGGCCATGCGCGCCGTACCAACCCGGCAACCCACGCGGCGATCGATCAATGTGCCCGCAGATGGTGCGTTCATTCGGATCAATCCGCTTCTCGATGATGTCGTAATGGTCTGTTTCGAACTGCTTCCCTAACTCGACATCGATCTTGCCTTTGTTCTCCGCCATAAGCTGATCCCAGCGGCGATGTCGAACAGTATTCGGCTCATCGGGATTATCGGCGGGGTAATCCGTCTCCGCCGAGATCAGCCGCGGATTGATGGGAAAGTTCGAGCCCACGAAGTAGCCGTCTTTCGTGCGCTCCAACGTGACTGTCTTTAGCCCGAGCTCCAGGCGTCCGATTTCGTTGTTCTTGCGATCTCCAATGAGCCAGGTGTTCGCGTACCCGCCGTTGTTGCCGTCTTCCATGATTCGCGCGAAATCGTCGATGGATTCCGAATACTGCATCGCCTTGCGGGCGCGCACGAATTCCGGCGTTTGGGTCTTGTCAAAGCCGTGGAATCTGCCGATGGTTGTCTCGGTGATCATGATCCCGGCATCATTCATGCCGAAATCATCGGCACTGTGAATGAGCCCGGGCATGCCGTCCATGATGAGGTGATGGCCATGCGTGGGGACGACATCGAAGATGATGTCCCAGCGGCTGGCAGTGAGATAGTCAGTCCAGTTGTTATGACCGATGACGATGCGCCCGTCTTTGGTATAACTGCCCGTGGCGACGAAAGCGCTGCAGTGCTCCGGCGGATGGGCCGATGGCGCTGCACTACCCTTCACGTCTTTCCGCTTCATGTCGTCGTAATAATAGGTAAACTCCATGAAGCCGTTCATGGTCACCAGATCCAGAACATCGATCTTTGATCCCTTCGCCGCCAATCCTTGCTGCATTCCTTGCAGCTCTGCCATGTACTCGGACGGTACTTTTGGCACGAAGTATTGCTGAGCTACCTCACGCAGTTCAGCCCAACTGTGTTTCACGTCGTGGGTGGTGCTGAGCGCAATCGCTTTTTTGGCGTCTTCAATCTCGGCGGCCAGCAGATACCCATGCTGATAGCCGATGGCTGAGGGATCGCCCTGCAGATGGACGAAGGTCCAGCCGTTTTCCGCACGGCTGCGAAATCCGCCGTTCAGGCGTGGCTCAGACGCTGCCTGCGACGCCTGTGTTAGACAAAACGCAGTCAAAGCACAGCAGAATAACGGTGAGCGCATGCCGCCATTACAGCACAAGATGGCTCAGGGGCATGATAGTAAGAGGTGCAGTCAGCAGTCGAAACAAACGCGCGCGAGCGCGAACTCAACTCGCTCTCGAACGTCACGGTTATCGTAATCCTGGGAACAGTGACCATGACGTTCGGGGCCATGATTACCGTCTTCATCTTCCGTTCGACGTCGCCCCAATATTGGGGCCACTTGCACGTCCCTGCTCTCCTGTGGCTTACCACGGCCATACTTCTGTGCAGCAGCTTCGTTCTGGAAAATGCGCGCCGTAAGTTGATGCGGGATGATCAACCGGGTTTTTTCAAAGAAACGGCTATCGCGACCGGCCTCGGCGTGCTGTTTCTAATCGGTCAGGTGACAGCCTGGTTCCAGATCTTGCATTCAGGGCTCGTGCTGGCCAACAACCCGCACTCGTGGTTCATTTTTCTGTTCAGCGGATTGCACGCTCTACACATTCTATTGGGTCTCGGTGGCTTATTCTATCTGCTCGCTCGTACGCGCCGGCCCGCAAGCGGTCCCAAATACCGCATGAAGACGCGTGTGGTTACCGGAGGCGTCTCCATCTTCTGGCACTATCTCGATTTTCTCTGGGTGCTGCTCTTCGTGTTGCTGCTGGTGTGGCGTCGCTAGCTATTCAAAACGGCGTTGCGGAGCGTCCCAACCCACTTCCGAACAACGCCGATCAGTTGTTCCGCCTGGAACGGCTTCGACAGGTAGTCATCCATTCCGGCATCAAGGCAGCGCTGGCGTTCCCCCACTAAGGCGTTCGCCGTGACGGCGACAATGATGGGCTGAGGGCTTGTAAGCGTTCGGATTTGCCGGCATGCCTCCAACCCGTCCATGATCGGCATTTGACAATCCATCAGGATAAGGTTGTAGGGATTCTTCTGGTGCGCTTCCAGTGCTTGGTGCCCGTCTTGAACAACGTCTATAACGAAACCAGCGCGTTGCAGAATCAATCTGCCGACACGTTGGTTGATGGGATTGTCCTCAGCCATGAGGATACGGGGCAAACCGGCGGCTTCGCCGCCTTTCGACGCTCCAGCCGTTTCCGCGCTGGGGTCAATATCTATTTCATTGGGTACAGACCGCATCTGAGAATGCGAAGCAGAAACATACGAGTAGATCTACCGCCTTGATACAACGGTAGCACTCAAAGCCATGTCATGGCTTTAGCTATGAGTTCCAGTACTAACTAACGAGGGACTGCTTCGTCGCGCTCTACTTTGCCATCACGGATGTGGATAATTCGATGGGCGTGTTGGGCGATGTCGGGTTCGTGAGTTACAAGGACAATCGTATTACCCTCTTCGTAGAGGCGCTCGAACAAGGCCATAATCTCATTTCCAGTGTTGCTATCCAGAGCTCCGGTCGGCTCATCCGCGAGCAGGATGGATGGTTTATTGACTAATGCGCGGGCAATGGCCACGCGCTGCCGCTGCCCGCCAGACAGTTCGTTTGGCTTGTGGTGCATGCGGGCTTCGAGATCGACAGCCCTTAATGCCTGCCGCGCGCGTTCAATGCGTTCGCTGGAAGATACGCCGGCATAGATAAGAGGCAACTCCACATTGTGCAACGCAGAGGCGCGCGCCAGCAGGTTGAACGTCTGAAACACAAACCCAATTTCCTTGTTACGTATCCGCGCTAACTCGTCGTCTTCCATGTCGCTGGCGAGCTTGCCATTCAAATAATAAAGGCCCTTAGTAGGGGTATCGAGGCAGCCAATCAGATTCATCAGGGTTGACTTGCCGGAACCCGAAGGGCCCATGATGGCGACATACTCGCCGCGCCGGATTTCTATGTCGACGCCCGATACCGCATGAATCTCCTGGTCGCCCATGATATAGGTCTTCCAGAGATCGTAGGTGCGAATAACGATGCCTTCGCTCTTGAGCTGTACGCCGCGTTGTTCGCGCTCCTGCGGAGTAAGTTCCTGGACGGAGGTTGCGAGCGTTGCCATACAACGGGTTTAGGCGTTCGCCCCCGGTTGCGGTATCGCCGGCTTCGTCTCCACCTTCACCTTCGCGTCATTGCGCAGGGTGCGGATCACTTCGTAACTACCGGTAACAATCTGATCCCCATCTTGCAGGCCGCTCACGACTTCGATGTCAGTCGCCCCGGTAATGCCGGTTGTGACCTGGCGGAAATCGGCCTTACCGTTCTTCACCACAAACACGCCTTGCAATTCCTGTTTCGCAGCTTTCAGCGCTGCCGGATCGGCCGTATCGGTTCGGCGGCGCGCATTAACCGGCTGCAATTGCCCGCGCTGTCGAATAGTCAGCGCCTGGATCGGAATCGATAACACATGCGGACGCGTGGCGGTGGTGATCTTTGCCGTGCAGGACAGACCCGGACGCACCAGGGTTTCAGGAATATCCAACGCTATGGTGACTTTGAAATCTTTTGCTTCCTGGCTGGACGTTGTACTCTGCGAAGCGGCAACACCAGTGGAACGGACAATGGCGGTGTCGCCCACCTGAATGACTCTGCCCTTGAATGTGCGATCGGGAATGGCGTCGATGGTCACGTCGGCCGCTTGATCCAGGTTGACACTGACGATATCGGTTTCATCCACGTTCACCTCTGCCGTAATCACAGACATATCCGCGATGGTCATGATGGTTGACGAAGACGAACTCTGAATACCAGGCACAACCGTCTCGCCCACGCGCACGGGAAGGTTCGTCACTACTCCATCCAGTGGCGCGATTTCCTGAAACTGTGCGAGCACGTTCTGAAAACGCGCCACCTGCGCTTGCGCCTGCGCCACTTTCTTCTGCGACGATCCGAGTTGAGCGGCAGACTGGGTTCGCTGGGCCATGGCTTGCGATACACGCTTCTGAGACGAGTCCAGCGTGGCGACTCCCAGATCGTATAGCGCCTTCTTCGCTTCGTAATCCTGCGGCGCGATTAACTTGTCATCGAACAACTCTTTGCTGCGCCTCAGATCAACTTTCTTCTGCTCCAGGTCAGCTCGGTCATGATCCACCTGCGCCTCGGCAACCGCAACGTTGTCATCGGCTGACTTCACCGCAGCCTCGCTCGCAGCCGAATCCGCCAGAGCGGCACTCAGATTTGCCTCCTGCGCTCTCAAATCCGCTTGCGGCTGGATGTTTTCAAGCGTCGCTAAAACCTGCCCCTTTTTGACGTGATCGCCTTCTTTGACGTAGATGGCGGTAATGGGTGCAGGCCCTTGTGCTGCGCCAATGTTGATGTAGTTCCTGGGCTTGATCTCACCGGATGCCGTAACAACAGCCGTGAGATCCATGGGAAGTACCTTTCCGGTTTGTATCGTGACAACGCCCCGCTCGCTGATTCTTATGCTGGCCAGCACACCGCCGGCAATCAGCACAAAAATCCCGATCAGTAACAGGATTCTCCATTTTTTCTTCAAGCTGACACGTCTCCCCGCTCATGCCAAGACGGAGCCGGCACGGCAATTGTTCCCGTTCTTTGTGGGCTAACATTGACTTTAGCACGCAAAGTATCCCGTTTCGCTCGTCTGTATTGGCTCACATATTCTCTATCGGCTCAGATATATAGACGCTTCACGCGGGCGTGGATACCGCACAGAATGCTGTACGAGATGGTACCGGCCCATCTTGCGATCTGCTGCGCATCAATGCTGACATTTCCTTCGGTTCCGAGCAACGTCACAGCATCACCGACCTGAACCGGCACTGAATCCGTGACATCGACCGAAGTAAGGTCCATGGACACCGCTCCCAAGATCGGAGCGAGTTTGCCGTTGACAATAACGCTGCCGCGACTTGATAGGCGGTGCGGAATACCATCGGCATAACCTGCTGCAAGAACCGCCACACGAGTGGGACGAGCGGCGCGGAACATCCCGCCATAGCCCACCAGCGCGCCAGTCGGAATATCTTTGACAGAAAGCACACTCGCGCGCCAACTCAGTGCGGGCTTGACATGCAGAATCTGCGAAGGATGGTGACCGCGGGCCGGCGACACGTAGCCGTAAATAGCGTGTCCGGGCCGGATCATGCCGCGCCAAGCCTGTTTGCGCCCGTAGGCCACGGGAATGCTGCTCGAAAGATGAACCAATGACGGGAAAACGCCGGCCCTGCTTAACCCAGCCAGTAGCGTGTCGAAGGCTGTCACCTGATCGTCAGTTTGCGCGCTCTGATAATTGGCTGCCGAGGCGAAGTGCGTCATCAGCCCTTCGAGTTCGACATGTTTTGCGGCCAAAATTGCTTCGCCAATCGCATTTGTCTCCGACCAATGAACCCCGAGACGTCCCATTCCGGTGTCGATCTTCAGGTGATATCGCGTTGATTTGCCGCGCCCGGCCGCGAGCTGGTTCAGATCTCGAAGCGCCTCCAAGGAATGAACAACCGGCGTCAGGTTGTGCTGCAGCATTGGCTCGCGCGAATACGGCAGAAAATCCGCCATTACCAGAATGCGCGCGTTGATGCCCGCATCCCTCAGAGCAACACCTTCGTCCGTATTGCTGACGGCGAGCCAGCGCGCACCCTCGCGCTCGAGCGTACGCGAGACTTCCACTGCGCCGTGCCGGTAAGCATCTGCCTTCACCACAGGCATCACTTCCACTTGATTGCCGACGATTGAACGGATAGCGCGGAAATTAGCCGCGATCTGCTCGCGCGAGATCTCCACCCACGAGCGGTACGGCATGTTGCGTTTCGAAGCTTCGTTCATTGCTTTGTTACTAACCGCTGAAACAACCTTTCGTATTCGCTCGTGACAGCGTCCCAACCGTAATGAGCGGCTACTCGCTGCATCGCTCGTGTACCCCATTCAGCGCGTTCCTGCGCGGACAGATTCACAGCCCACTGGAGTTTCTCTTTCAGATCTGTAGTGAATGGAACTGCAGCATTACCCGCTACTTCCTCGCTTTCCGGAGTCCTGAGGTACAGCACCAGCGCACCACGGCCCATGGCTTCAATCATTGCCGGATGTGTCCCGCCCACTTCGGTAGCTTGCACGTAGACCGCGGAGTGCGATTGCAACTGACGGTAAGGATCTCCATAAACGGCACCCGGGAACACGATTCGTTTATCCGCCGTCCGCTTCACCGATTTGATGTACTCAGCCGCATACGGCGCATCGCCCACCATGACGAGCTTCAGTTCCGTGCTTACTTGTTCGAAAGCTTCTCGTACCAGTAGCGCGTTATTCTCCGGCTCCATGCGACTCACGTACAGAACATAGCCGCCCGGCCGTAACTGCAGCGCTCGCACGGCATCGGTTTCCTCTACCTTGCCCACCGCAGCTCCATATGGAATGAACGTCGACTGTTTTTTGTATCGCTCCAGATAGTACTCGCGAATCCGCTCCGCATCGGTCACAACCGCAGTCGGGCACCATGTCGCCAGCCACTCCGAAATGAGATACCAGGTTTTGGCAACACTGTTCCATTTCTTGCGATGCCGTTCCAGTCCATCCACATTAAGGGTCGTCGGCATCAGCAGGCTACGGGGAATGATCGTAAATACAGCGTTGGCGGCGTTGCAGTAGAGAACCGCATCGAAGCGGTGGAAAAGGAGGTCCATGCTGGAGATGCCCGTATGCGCGATCGTGTCGAAATACTTGTGGCGAATGGTCGGCAAGTATCGCAGGCGCACGCCTCGATAGGTTGGGGCTAAGTGCCGGCGACGGCAATACACGGTCACGCTGTGTCCGCGCTCCACCAGCCTGACGGACAACTCTTCCGCGAATGTCTCGAAACCACCATAATTCGCGGGTATGCCGCGCGTTCCGAGCAGAGCAATCCGCATCAGCGGGACAGAATTCCCGATGCTCCTACGACTCGGTCAATATCGGGGGCCGGGTGGCTGACTGGCTCGTTCGAAAACCAAGCGGACATATACCTCGAATCTACACGCCGGCGCCGCATGATTTCCTTGCGCTTGCGGAGCATCGCAGGGAAAGTTCTCAACACAATCGGAAAGGCGCGCAGAGAGCTGGTTTCCGTCAGCAGGCATCCCCCAAATACCAGGATGTCGCGCAAAGTGATTGGAAGAAAATAGCGCAAATATAAGCCGGCATCGATATTCTTAATCCGCATCAGAAAGCGGTTCTTGACGGAATGCATGTTGATATCCGCGGGCAGGGATTTCCGGTTCGTTGGTAGCACTTTGCGGACGTGATACGCCACTGCATCCGGTACATACAGACACTTCCATCCCAGCAATTGCGCCCGCCATGCCAGGTCGGCATCCTCTCTATAGGCGAAAAACTGTTCGTCGAAGAACTCGCGGTTAACAGCCACGTCGTTGATCATTTCGCGCCGATACAGCGCCGCTGCACCCGTCACCCCAAACACGAATTCGAAATGATCGTAAGCGTCCGAATCGGGTTCACCGCTGCCGCGATCGAAATGACGCAGCGAAGGTGTGAAATAGATGCCCGTCGAATCGAGAGTCTCGGCGGGTTGCATCCGTAGTAACTTTCCCGATACAGAGCCCACTCTGTCATCGAGCGCCGCCGGTTGAAGTGCCTTGGTGACAAAGCTGGGGTTCAGTACTACGTCAGGATTGAGTACCAGGACCCAGTCACTGTCCGACAGTGCAATCGCCTGATTTTGGCCACCGGCGAAGCCCCTGTTTTCTTGATTTGGAACGAAACGAACGCGATCGGCGAAGCCGCGCAGGATATCCGGGGTCTCGTCGCTCGATGCATTGTCGATGACGATAACGTTCAGCAACGGATAATCCTGCCGGAACACGTGCTCGAGACATCGGGCAATGAACTGGGCGCTGTTGAACGTGACGATTGTGACCGCGACTGTGACGGATTTCATCCCGGTCTCACCAGCAGGAAATAAAGCCGCCAGTAGATGTCGAAGCCGGCTTTCTTCTGCAACTCGAAGATCTCTCGCTCGCTTTGACGAAAGATCGCCTCGGCGGCATCGTTTGAAGCGCGAAACTCTTTCCAGCGCCGCAAACCGACCCATTTTCCGCGCATCGCTGCAAACAAGTTCCGCTGCCTGGCGGCTGCCAGCAACGCAAGCACCTGCCCCGCCAAAATAGGCCACGCAAATCGCAGCAATGTTCGTGCGGACAAATATCTGGCGAGAATAAAAATCTGGTTCCGCGCAGTCAGATAGTAAACACGCGCTGCGCTGCGTCCCAATGTCGTCTTGCTCATGTGCCGCGCCACGGCCTGGGGCTCATAAATCCCGTGCAGGCCGGCAATCGCGCAACGAACACCAAAGTCCACATCTTCGTAATAGGACTCGAAGCGTGTATCCAGCATTCCAATCTGCTCGAAAACTAATTTCTTGAAGAGCGCCGCCGTCATCGGTGCGAACCAAATCCTTCTCGCTTGTGACCAAAGCGGGCTATCCGGTTTGCCGTAGCCGCTGCGCCATGCGTAAGCCGCGCGTGAGACTAAGTCGAAGCTGCCGTCTAATTCTTGCGACTTTGGCCGCAGTAACTTCCCCGCTGCGAACGCCGCATTTTCTTTCTCCGCACTCTCCAACAGGATCTCAAGCCAGTTATCTTCCAGAACGACATCATTGTTGACGATGAGGATCCAGTCTCCGACGGCCTGCGAAATCCCCTCGTTAACAGCGACAGCGAAGCCGCGATTCTCCGGGAAGCAAATCGATACAACTCCAAATTCGCGGATGACGTTCGGAGTATCATCGCTGCTGCCGTTATCGACGACAATGACCTCATCCGGCTTGCGCGCTTGAGATTGCAGATTCTCGAGAATCGAACGTAACAGGTCGGCGCGATTCCAGGTGGGGATGATTGCTGAAACGATCGCCATCAATAGCGGGCGGCCACGCTACACAACGGCATTCCGCTTAATAACTTCCTGATAGAAATGCGCACTGAGCTTGGGATAGCGCTTCTGGGTCTCATAATCGACGTAATAGAGTCCGAAACGCAAGCCATAACCATCAGACCATTCGAAGTTATCCATCAAGCTCCAAAGGAAGTAACCACGCACCGGGAACCCTTCACTTACTGCACGGTGTAGCTGAACCAGGTAACTGCGCAGGAACATAACGCGGTCCGTGTCCCAGACATTGCCGTCCGGTGTTAGCACGTCGGCGGAGGAACAGCCGTTTTCAGTGATGTAGAGCTCTTTGATTCCCCAGATCTCGTTCACGTGCCGCGGTGCCCAATACAAAGCGGGCGGTCCGACGTCCAGCCAGGGCGATGCCATATGCGGATAGGATGACGGGTTCTTCACCTTCACGAATCCACCCGGCGCATTCTCATCGGCGCGGACATAAGTCGGGGTATAAACGTTGATACCCACGAAATCGAGCGGACTGCCGATGATCTTCAGATCTTCCGGCGTGAACTTCGGCGCATTGGCGCCCTGCTCGCGCAGATACACGTCGTGATACTTGCCTTCCATGATCACGGTCAGATATTGCGCGTTCAGGACGCGTGTCGCTTCCGTTGCTGCCTTGATGTGCGGTTCGGCTTCGATGACAGGTACTGGGATAGAAAAGTTTTCAGCCAGGCCAACCTTCGTACCGGGTTTGGCTTTCGCGCGAATGGCACGCACTGCATAGCCATGAGCCAGCACCGCGTTGTGGCGCGCCTGGTTTAGCCGGCCCGGCGGCAATTGCAAGCCGGGAGCAAAGCGGCCATCTTTATATCCGATGTCGATGAACGAGGAAAACTCGTTCATGGTGAAGAAATGTTGGATGCGGTCAGATAACTTGCTCGCCACGTAACCGGCATATTCGCCGAACGCTTTCGCAGTGTCTCGTGACTCCCACCCACCCCATTTGTCTTGCAAAGCCTGGGGTAGGTCCCAATGGAAGAGCGTGCAGAACGGCTCGATACCATTGGCCAAAAGCTCATCGGTAAGTCGCGAATAGAAGTCAATTCCCTGCTCGTTGGGCTGCCCGGTACCCTGCGGGAAGATGCGCGGCCACGCTACGGAAAACCGATAGATCTTGCAGCCGAGCCCCTTCAGCAATTGGACGTCTTCTTTGTAGCGATGGTAATCGTCGTCGGCAACGTCGCCGGTCTGATTCTTGTAGACTTTGCCTGGAATATGAGAGAACGTGTCCCAAATCGAAGGACCGCGACCGCCCTCCCGCGCACCGCCTTCAATCTGGTATGAGGCCGTAGCGCAGCCCCACTTGAAATCCTGCGGGAATTGGAAAAACTCCGGGTTCGGGCGGCCGGTTTGTGCTGTCGCCTCTGAGAAAGGGAGCAGCGCGGAAGCGCCCGTCCCAATGGCCGCTGTACCTAGCGTCTTACCGAAGGATCGTCTGGAGAGGGTGTTCGACATGGAGTTGTCTATCTAAAGTAGATCACTCCGCGGGCGTCCTGTAACCAGGGAACCCGCTCTATTGCGCGACCAGTTCGGGGCGTGCACCGATGCTGCGCAGGCAATGATCCACCCACAGCTTGGTCAATTTTTCCTGTGCACCGTTCTGTGACAAACGCGATCGCAGGCTCCCGAACTCGACGTGATCCAACGGCTGGTCCTGATTGAAGCACGAGAACACAACCGTTTCCTTCCCAGTCGCCGGATCCTTGTGCATCTGCAGGCATTGCGCACAGATTTCTTTCATCATGCACTGCATGGGGGAGTTGATGCTGCCGATTGCGTGATGATCAGGCTTCAGATACGGCCGCAGCACTGAGTGACGCGCCTGCTGTACAGCACGCATCATCCCGTCGGAGCCAATCACAATCAGCCGGTCGACGGACCTGAGCGAGATCTCCGGCTCGCCAAGCTCACCGCGCCCGTAGGCCAGCATGCCTTCAACAATGTTGCCGACGAAAGCGGAATCCTGCACACGTCCGGGCGTAAATCCGGGCGCTTCGTCGCAAACCCAAATCACCACGTCTGCGGCTTTTTCGATCTCCTCCACTTTATAGCGGTCAATAATCTTCTTATAGCCGGCGAAATAGATCACTCGAGAGCCGGCCGCGCGCAGTTGTTGCCCAATAGAGAAGAGGACCGCATTCCCGAGACCACCTCCGGCGAGCAGAACCGTTTCCTGCGCGGGAGTTTCCGTCGGCGTGCCAGTAGGTCCCATCAGCACCACTGGATCTCCGGGCTTCAACAGAGCACAGAGATCGGAGGAGCCACCCATTTCGAGAACGATGGTGGAGAGCAAGCCGCGTTCATGATCGACAGAGGCTCCGGTGAGCGCCAAGCCTTCCATGGCCAGCACTGTTTCATCGGTCTTCGTCGCCAGCGACTCATAATTTTGCAGCCGATAGAACTGCCCCGGCTGGAACGCCCGCGCTGCAATAGGCGCTTTCACTACGATTTCCACGATGGTTGGCGTCAGGCGAATCACGTCTTCCACCACCGCCCGCAACTCTTCATTAAGCTTGTGTACCAATTCTTGCGGGCCGGGCTGTGAGACGGCGCGTTTCGCAAGAACGCGCGACAGCACGGGATAACCCCGCTTAGCGCTTCCCATAGCCTTGACTACATTGCCTGAAAACGAAGGATGCAGGTCGCCGAAGAAGCTGATGGCGCGCCCATCAGACCGCAGTGAGATCAGCACGTTCGTATGTGCCGGCTTCGCCAGACGTTCCGGCTTCACCGGGTTGCCTTCTTCGTCGACAGCCTGGAAATGTCTGCCGTCGAGCTTGAAATTATGTTCGTCTTCGCGCGCCAGAACGGTATTGGGCTGTGTCCCGGCCGCAACCAGTACGGATTTCGCGGCCAGTGTTATGTATTCGCCCGAACCAGCCAGCTTTCCGGTTGCTGCATCCAGCACCTGCTTCTCCAGCCGCAACGCGCGCGCACTGCCGGCCGAATCGACTTCCACTTCTTGCGGCGCCAGGCACTCGGCAAAGCGAACGCCTTCTTCCATCGCCTTGGCGACTTCTTCGTGATTCAGCGTGTAGCTCGGCGAATCGATCATGCGCCGGCGGTAGGCGATGGTCACTCCGCCCCAGGAATCGAGCAGTTCGATCAGCCGTGGCTGTCGTCCTTCACGAGCGGCCTCTTCCCGCTCCTTGCGAATCGCACGTGCGTGCGTTAGAAAGTCAGCCGCAATCTCGCGCTCCTCAGGCGTCCACCTGGCTTCAATTTCGCGTTCACCGATCTCCGCCGCCAGCAACTCATAGCGCTTTAGGAATTTCTCCACCTGAACCACGTAGTACGCAAGCGATTCCGTTGCAGTGTCGATCGCAGTCAGGCCGCCGCCAACCACCACAATGGGCATACGAATCTGCAGGTTTGCAAGCGACTCGAATTTCGCCGCGCCGGTCAACTGCAGCGCCATCAGAAAATCAGATGCTTGCCGCACACCGCGCACCAGCCCGTTTTTCATGGGAATCACCGTGGGCCGACCCGCGCCGGCACACAAGGCAATGTGATCAAAGCCGAGCTCAAAAGCGCTGTCGGCCGTCAATGTTCCGCCGAAGCGAACGCCTCCGAACATCGCAAACTGGTTGCGGCGCTCCAGCAACAGCCGGATCACTTTAAGGAAGTTCTTGTTCCAGCGAACGGTGATGCCGTATTCCGCCACACCGCCGAATCCTGCCATGATGCGTTCATCCAGGCGCTCGTAAATTTCGGTCACGTCACGCAGGGGCCGGAACGGAGTGCGCTCGCCGTACGGATTCACACCGGAGATGTCGGCGGGGAGCGGCTCAATTTTCAAGCCATCGACGGCAACAACGATATGGCCGTCGTTCATGAGATGATGCGCCAGGGTGAAGCCGGCCGGACCAAGACCGACGATCAAAACCTTGTACCCGCTGGCTTCGCGCGGCAACGGGCGATGGATGTTCAGCGGATTCCAGCGCGTCAGCAGGCTGTAGATCTCAAATCCCCAGGGAAGTTCCAGAACGTCTTTCAGAGTGCGCGTTTCCACCTGCGGAATGTCCACAGGATCCTGCTTCTGGAAAATACAGGACTTCATGCAGTCATTGCAAATGCGATGTCCAGTACCCGCGGCCATCGGGTTGTCGATGGTGACAATCGCCAACGCTCCGATTGTATTGCCGTTGCCCTTAACGGCGTTCATTTCGGAAATCTTTTCGTCCAGCGGGCACCCGGCCAGCGTGACTCCAAACACGCTCGATTTGAATGCGCCGTTCTTCTCTTTGAGCCCCGTGGAACAACTATCCTTGCCCTGGTTGTGGCACTTGATGCAGTAGTACGCCTGATCCAGCGCAGCACTGAGATCGGCCCCGGGATCAGTCAACTGAAAGCCTTCGCGATGCCGCCAATGGTCGGGCGATAATTCCAGACGCACGAGCCCATCGACTTTGTTCTCCTGCACAGGAACCAGATGATGGGAATCGAGCTTGTGCGGCGTTTTGAACAGAACTCCGCGGCCATGACGCGTGTGACCTTGCGATGAGAGCGTCGCCCAGGCTGCATATTGGACAGCCAACCGCAACTGCTTCTCGTGTTCAGCTTCCTGCTCCAGCCAGCGGGAAACGTGCTTGGCGAAGCTCATCTCTGTAAGCGGCTCTTCGATAAGCGCTTCGAGTTCCGCACCCAAAGCAAACCCGTTCAACTCGCTTGCTTTTTCCGGCGTGTACCCGGTAATGGCTTTGCGCTGAACAAATTTCCTCTTGACCGCCAACAACGGAGCCAAGGCGTGATGCCGTTCCTGCAGTTCGCCCAACTCTTTCTCGATGCCGAAAAGCTGTCCGAGAAAATCCTCCAGGTAAGGCGCTGCTTCGATAATGAGTTCTGAATACTGCCTAGCCGCAAGCGAATCCGGGTTCTCCCGTGCAGCCAGCAGCCGTTCGTGCAGCTCGAGCGCAGCCTCCTTGAGCTGCATCAAGAATTGCGCATCCAGCCGCAGTAATCCAGACCGCCGATACAGATCTTCGAACTCCAGGCCGAAAGGCAGAGAAAGAGTTGGTGTATGCAGATTTTGGGCGAACTTATTCACGACAAGAAAGCGAGCGGACTATAGTGTCCACTGTTAGATGAACGCCCGCAAGCAAAAAGCTCAAAGACGATAAACCGAGCGGGTTAACCTTCTTTTATCTTCGCAGAACGGCCAACGCGGAAACAGGCAACGGCGAGGCGGCGCATCGAACGGGGTCTGAGCCCCTCTCACCGACCGCCGTCTTCAATGTGGATCGGACCCGTGGAAGTAGTAACCGAAATCACAGGACCGCCACTGCCCAGATTCCCGTGCAGTTCGTGTTTGTCGCTCTCTTCCGCAGACATGGGCAGATCACTCGAAATCCGCGCCAGGCTGGTGTGCGCGTCCAGGTGAGCGTCCGTGTTGTGTGGCAACCGCAGTGTAAGGCTTCCATGGGTGGTCTGTGCACGAATCGGATTTTCCAGAAACTGATTCAGCGCGATCTGAACGGAGCCATTCGTGGTCTCCGCCCGAAGTTGCTGGCCACGCCCGGGATTGTCCAGCGTGAGGTCAATCGAGCCGTTCGTGGTATGCGCCTCAAAGGAGCCTGACTTCAGAGTTCCTTTTACACTGCCGTTCGTGGTCTCCGCGCGCTCGAGGCCGGAACAATCTTCGTATTCAACACTGCCGTTCGTAGTGCGGACGTCGAAATTACCGTCATCGCGGTGCAGCGTCATACGGCCATTTGTGCTCACCAGAGTTCCGCCGCTTGTCAGATCCTCCACGGTGACATTTCCATTCGTACTTTTGGCGCGGCCGACAGCCGTGTTTCGCGGCACGCGAATCGTGTAGTGGGCGCCGTAATTGCCCCAATCGGGCGATTCCGTCACAATTGTTGCCGCATTCCCATTCACGTCCACTTTGATCCGCACCTGCGACAGCTCAGATTCGTTACCCGCATACTTGCTCCCGGCCACGTCAATGGAATTCCTGTCCCAGCCAATGATGGACATTCCGCCGTTGCGGTTCTCCACGTCCAAATGGCCTCCGGGCTGCATGGCGTAGGAATAGTGAAAGTCCTGCTGGACATGCCCAAACTGGACCATGTCGTCGCAACTACACAAAAGTGCCAGCGACAACGGCACAATCAGAACTGCGGCTCGAGTCATAGCTTCACCTGGGTCTGTAGGAAACGACCTCCGTGGCTTAGTACGGATATGCCGCCCGCGATGTTCCGTGCTAATCTCGCCTTACTCATGCGGTATTCCCGGAAATCGTCGCCAAGGGATGGGGCGCCGCGGCCCGTTTCAGCGTTGCTATATCGCGCGCCGCATCCCGGCAGTTTATCCTGTCGCCGATGAAAAAACTTCTAGCTCTCAACCGCGGCGAAATCGCCATCCGGATTTTGCGCGCGGCAAACGAGCTTCGGTTGAGGACCGTTGCGGTTTATTCCCAGGAAGACCGGCTCAGCCTCCACCGCTTCAAAGCTGACGAAGCGTATTTGATAGGTCGCGGCCAAGGCCCTGTGCAGGCGTATCTCGATGTCGAAAACATCGTGGTGCTCGCGGGGGAAAAAGAAGTTGATGCAATCCATCCGGGCTACGGTTTTTTGTCGGAAAATCCCGCTCTGCCCCGAGCTTGTGCTCGCGCCGGCATCACGTTTGTTGGTCCCGACGCGGCGATTCTGGAGATGCTGGGCGACAAGACAGCCGCCCGCAAAATCGCGCAATCCGCAGGCATCCCTACTGTTCCGGGTACAGAAGATCCACTTGATCCGGAATCAACCGTGGCGGAAGAAACCGCGCAGCGTATCGGCTTCCCACTGATTGTCAAAGCTGCCTTCGGCGGGGGCGGCCGCGGCATGCGCGTCGTCCAGAATGCATCTGAGTTCCGGGCCAAATTGCGCGAAGCGAGCCAGGAAGCCGGCGCCGCCTTCGGAAACAACGCTGTTTTCCTAGAGCGGTACATCCGCCGCGCGAAGCACGTTGAAATCCAGATCATCGGGGACAGTCACGGCAACATTCTTCATCTCTACGAGCGCGATTGCAGCGTGCAGCGGCGTCATCAAAAAGTCGTCGAGATCGCGCCCGCCGTTGGGCTTCCAGAAAAAGTTCGCCGAGAGCTAGCGGAGGCGGCCGTCGCGCTCGCACGCGCAGCCAATTACGTCAACGCCGGAACAGTTGAGTTTCTGGTTGATGCCGATACACACGAGTGGTTCTTCATCGAGGTGAACCCGCGCGTGCAGGTTGAACACACTGTAACGGAAATGATCACCGGTGTGGATATCGTGCGCACACAGATTCAGGTAGCGCAGGGGCTCAACCTCTTCGGCCCTGAGATCGCCCTTCCACAACAATCTGAAATCCCGTTGCACGGCACGGCGCTCCAATGCCGCGTCACCACAGAGGATCCGGCAAACGGGTTTATGCCCGATTACGGAAGGATCCACACCTATCGTTCGCCCGGCGGCTTCGCCATTCGCCTTGATGCGGCTTCCGCCTACGGCGGCGCGGTGATCTCGCCTTTCTACGACTCGCTACTGGTGAAAGTGACGGCTTGGGGGAACAATTTCAGAGAAGCCTGCCAGCGCATGGACCGCGCACTGCGTGAGTTTCGAATTCGCGGCGTCAAGACGAACATTCAGTTTCTGGAGAATGTAGTCAATCACCCGCTCTTCCAATCGAGCGAAACGACCACTTCCTTCCTCGACGAAAATCCCGATCTGTTCCGCTTCGAGGAGCGCAAGGATCGCGCCACCAAGCTGCTCTCTTATCTGGCGGATGTGATCGTAAACGGCAATCCGGAGGTCGCCGGCCGCGCGATACCGGCCGTGCTGCGCGAGCCGCGCGTGCCATGTTCGAACAAAACGGATATTCCAACCGGCACGAGGCAACTCCTCGATGAGCTTGGTCCCGATGAGTTCGCGCGCTGGACACAATCCCAGACGCGCCTGCTGTTAACAGATACAACGTTCCGCGACGCGCATCAATCCCTGATGGCAACGCGAATGCGGACATTCGATCTGCTGGGGATTGCAGATTTCGTCGCGAAAGAACTGCCCGGCCTTTACAGCCTGGAGATGTGGGGCGGCGCGACCTTCGATGTCGCGATGCGATTTCTACTCGAAGATCCCTGGAAGCGTCTGCAGGTGCTGCGAGAGCGTATTCCGAACATCTGCTTTCAGATGCTTCTGCGCGCGTCCAATGCAGTCGGGTACACGGCTTATCCCGACAACGTGGTGCGCGAGTTCATCAGGGAAGCGGCAGCGCAAGGCATCGACATTTTCCGCATCTTCGATTCGCTGAACTGGATGCCGAACATGCAAGTGGCCGTTGAGGCAACGCTCGCGACGGGTCGCATCTGCGAAGCCGCCATTTGCTACACCGGCGATATTCTCGATCCGCGACGCGAGAAGTATTCGCTCAACTATTACGTCCGCCTCGCAAAAGAGTTGCAGCGCATGGGCACGCATGTGCTCGGCATCAAGGACATGGCCGGTGTGCTGCGTCCCTATGCGGCTTACAAGCTGGTAAAAACGCTGCGTGAAGAGACCGGTCTGCCGATTCACCTGCACACGCATGACACCAGCGGCATCAACGCGGCGACAATTCTTAAGGCTGCGGATGCGGGCGTACACGTCGCCGACGGCGCGATTTCGGCAATGAGCGGCACCACCAGCCAGCCGAATCTGAATTCTGTAGTGGCCGCGTTGGCGCACACCGATCGAGATACAGGGCTCAATTTCGACGCGCTGAATCAATGCTCCGATTATTGGGAAACGATACGCACGTTCTACGCCCCGTTCGATAACGCGCCGAAATCCGGTACCGCGGAAGTCTACATCCACGAGATGCCCGGCGGCCAGTACACGAATTTGAAAGAGCAGGCCGAAGCAATGGGCCTGGGTGCGCGCTGGCCGGAACTCGCGCGCATGTACGCCGACGTGAACATGGCGTTCGGCGACATCGTGAAAGTCACGCCATCCAGCAAAGTGGTCGGGGACATGGCGATCTTTCTTCTCACGCGCGGCATGACCGTGCGCGACCTGGAGCAACTGCCGGTGAATCACAACCTGACGCTCCCAAACTCAGTCGTCGACATGTTCATGGGCTCACTAGGGCAGCCTGAAGGTGGTTGGCCTCCGAAGCTGCAGCAGATCATCTTGCGTGGTCAGAAGCCGATGGAGGGTCGCCCGGGAGCCAATCTGCCCGACGTCGATCTCGAGGCTGAAGCCGCCAAACTCGCGCAGGAAACAGGCACAACCAGCCGCACGGATCTGATGAGCCACCTGATGTATCCGGACGTCTTCGCGAAATTCGCCGCGGCACGCGCAGCCTACAGTGATCTGGATGTTCTGCCGACACGCGGGTTCTTCTATGGGCTCAAAGAAGGCGAGGAAATCACGATTGATCTGGAGCCGGGCAAGACCCTCATCGTGCGCCTGCTAACAGTAGGCGAACCTCGTTCGGACGGTCAGCGACACGTGTTCTTTGAACTGAACGGGCAGCCGCGCGAAGTCGAAATTCGCGACAAGTCGATCAAGGAAGTCACCGAGGCACGGCGAAAAGCAGACCCGTCGAAACCGGGCGAAGTGGGCGCGCCCATTCCCGGCGCAGTCACAACGCTCCATGTGAAAGCCGGCGATCGGGTGAAGGAAGGCCAACCGTTGCTGGTCATGGAAGCGATGAAGATGCAGACCAGCATTTATTCACCGCGCACGGGCACCGTAAAAGAAGTAACCGTGAATTTGCGCGACAGCGTGGAATCCCACGATCTCTTGGTGGTGATCGAGTAGCGGCCACCGCCGACGCACCGTTATTCTATTTGAGAGTGGGGGCGTAGCTCAGTCGGATAGAGCATCAGCCTTCTAAGCTGAGGGTCACAGGTTCGATTCCTGTCGCCCCTACCACTTAACGCCGATTGCACTTCTAAAGCGAGCGCACCAATGATTGTCTCCGAGATTCAGATCCACGCATGGCTGCAGACTGCCACGGTCCGGCGATCATAAACCCTAAGCCGAGCGCTTTCAGGCTAACGTGCGGCGCAAACTCGCCGGAGAGGTAGGCGTCCAGTTTTGCCGCACCGTCAGGTCCGAGAAAAGCACGCAACATTGAGAGGTGGGATTTGATCAACGTGTCGTGCTCCTGCTGAAGTTCCTTAAGCTTTGCGGGAGCGACGGGGAGCGGAAGTCCGTTTTGCAATGCGCTTTTTCCGACTGCGCGGAAATGCGCGACAACGGCGGCAGCCTTTGCGTCTTGCGTTGCGAGATCCTTCTGTAGCGCCGTCGCTTCGCGGAGAACAATGTCTACATGGGCGTGCTACAGTCCGATCCGGTCGGCAAACGGCGCAGCCCATTTGTACTGGTCGTCGGATGCTGCACTGGCCTCTTTGTTGTCAACGTCGACCACCCACTTCAGGAAATGCCGGTATATTATGTGCGCACCTACTGAGCGAAAGCATAATTTGACGATGATCCGCCACACGAGCGATTCACCGATGTCGAAGCGGTGGGACCCCAAGCGCCTTGTCGTCGACGCAGAGTTGCAGCCCTCTTGGCCCGTTCGGGGGAACCGAGGTCGCCGGCAACGTAGTCCGTTGGGGAGCGCCGAGCCACCAATCGCTTGCCGGATAGTTCTGATCCTTTTGGAGATGCCAGCGCTCCAGATCGGAGCGAGGGATTCCGAGCCGGGCGGACAGGTCGAGAGCCTCTTTCGGATTGATAAGCAGCAGATCGGACACTAGGTCGCGAAACTGCAGGCATGCGGCGGTGCGCATGAGCGAGGAATCCGATTCCGAAAGCTGAAGCAGCTTCACGAGAGTGTACGTGTGGGATGTCAGAAAGGGAGCCATTTCGAAGATTGCGTGCAGCATTCCGGCGTCCGTGACGCCTTTGCCCGGTGTCAACAGTATGTCGACCATCTGCTCATGAACCGACTCTCCGGGCGTGGCTTTGAAGGCGGGATGGGCGCCAGTGTACACCGTCGGAGCGCAGTTCGACCTGACGTCGCGTATGAGTCGAAGCCTACCTTTTTCGTTTCGGAGGAGAAGAATATCCCGGAACGTGCCCCGGCTGTAGAAGCCCATCAATGCGGGGCCGGTCGCCGTAATCCTCTGGAAGTAGAAGAAGGCGTTCCTGCCCGCGGGAACGGCGCCCTTCAGAATATTTTCTATAGAAATGTCGACCCTGAAAAGCTGAATCGGTCCTTCGGGAACCCCGCGGACTTCCGACGGCTTACCGATAGCCGTCATTGCGTTCGGGCCGATCTTGGCAACTGCAATAATCGGCACCGAAGCGAGGTCACCGAGACAATCCTGGGTAGGCCGGTAATTGGGTACAAAGTGCGGTGCGCAGGCGACGATTGCAACGCCTGACGCTACACACGTCAGAAAAGCCAGGTACCGCATTTGGATTTCCTCGAGGGCGACCACCCAATTCAGAAACTGACGGTACATCAGGTGCGCCGGTATGGGCTTGGCCACTGGCGGTGCGTTTGCTATCAGCATGCGTGGAGACGATTGCTAGGCCGTGGCGAGCCGGAGGGCCGCACGACCGAGCAGGACGATGATTCTTCTCATGGAGCTACCTTAACGGCAAATTGGATTCGGTGGGTTAGCTGGCGGGCCAGAGTCCCCGTTAATGCTGGTGGATTGGCGCCTAATCTGGTCAAGTAGGGCGACATAGTTCGTGCAGCATTGCTCGATGCGAACTGCCGAGTAAGCGTCATTGCGCGACCGCCTGACGTAATCGCTGTCGCGGTCACCGCGTGCGGGCCGTCCCGCAACTGCGTGGTACCTACTATTGCCCACCAACCCACATAGCGACACACCGCATACTGCCAACCGAAAGCATTGCAGACGTCGTCCCGCTCGCTGCCATACTGGGCGGTGATATTGTCGCCGTCGTCGATTGTAGTGTTACAGAAGCAATGGTAGTCTGGCTATCAATCGTCCAGCCGTAAAAGGT
>DATBEG010000063.1:0-10565 GCA_036276155.1 Bryobacteraceae bacterium
CCGGAATTTTACCTTCGGATTGTGCTTCGCCAGTGTCTTGGTGATCGCCGCCGTCAACGTCGTCTTGCCGTGATCGATGTGCCCGATCGTCCCAATATTCACGTGCGGCTTGCTGCGGTCAAATTTCTCTTTCGCCATTTGAATATTCCTCTCGCCTACCTAGCTACTTCGTTGCCACTCCGCCTTTATTGCGGTTGATAATTTCTTCTGCCAAATTGCGCGGCACTTCCTCGTATTGACCGAAGTGCATCGTGAAGCTGCCGCGGCCTTGCGTACGCGAACGAAGCTCCGTCGCGTAGCCGAACATTTCCGACAGCGGCACCATTGCCTTGATGATGTGGCTGCCGCCGGCAATCTCAGTGCCTTCCAGGCGCCCACGCCGCGAAATCAGGTCGCCGTTTACCGGTCCCATGTACTCTTCGGAAACGGTGACTTCGACGCGCATCACAGGTTCCAGCAGCACCGGCTTCGCCTTCGCTGCCGCTTCCTTGAAACAGATGGAAGCGCATATCTTGAACGCCATTTCCGAAGAGTCGACTTCGTGATATGCGCCGTCGAACACGGTTACCTTGATGTTGTTGAGCGGATAGCCCGCCAGGATGCCGCCTTCGAGCGCTTCTTCCACGCCCTTCTGCACGGCCGGAATGAATTCCTTCGGAATGTTCCCGCCGGTCACCGCGTTGAAGAATTCGAAATCCTTCTCCGGATCCGGTTCCACGCGCAGCTTCACGCGCGCGTACTGGCCGCTGCCACCGGTCTGCTTCTTGTGCGTGTAATCGTATTCGGCCCGGTTGCGAATCGTCTCGCGATATGCAACCTGCGGCTTGCCGACGTTTGCGCCCACATTGAACTCGCGCTGCATACGGTCGACGATGATTTCGAGGTGCAACTCGCCCATACCGGCCAAAATCGTCTGGCCAGTTTCGGGGTCGGTGTTCACGCGCAGCGTGGGATCTTCGGAGACCAGCTTCTGAATCGCCATACCGAGCTTTTCCTGGTCGGCCTTGGTCTTCGGCTCAATTGCGAGCTGAATCACGGGCGCCGGGAAGTCGATCGACTCGAGCAGAATCGGGTGGTCTTCGTCGCAGATGGTGTCCCCCGTGACGACTTGCTTCAGACCGACGGCTGCGCAAATATCGCCCGCAAGCACTTCCTGGATCTCTTCGCGCTTGTTGGCGTGCATCTTCACCAGACGGCCAACGCGCTCCCTGCGACTCTTGCTGACGTTGTAGATGGATTCGCCCGCGTTCAGCTTGCCCGAGTAAACACGGATAAAGCAAAGCTGCCCCACGAACGGATCGGTCATGATCTTGAACACGAGAGCGGAGAACGGCTCGCTATCGCTCGCCTTGCGCTCCAGGTGCTCTTCCGGATTGTCGATCGCCGTGCCCTTGACAGGCGGAATATCGACTGGCGAAGGCAGATAGTCGGCCACCGCGTCAAGGAGATTCTGTACGCCCTTGTTCTTGAAGGAAGAGCCGCAGACGACCGGAAAAATTTTCTGCGCGATGGTCGCTTTGCGGATGCCGGCCATAAGTTCCTGTTCGGTAACGGCTCGGCCTTCGACAAATTTTTCAAAGAGAACATCGTCGCTTTCGGCAACGGCTTCAATGAGCTTCTCGCGGTATTCTTTGGCCTTCTCGACCAGCTCTGCCGGGACGTCAACGTCGTCGTACTTCGCCCCCAGCGTCTCGTCGCGCCAGATGCGCGCCTTCATCCTGACCAGATCAACAACGCCCTTGAACTGATCCTCCGCGCCTACCGGAAGCTGAATCGGAACCGGGCGAGCGTTCAGACGGTCAACAATGGTCTCCACCGAACGATGAAAGTCCGCGCCAACGCGGTCCATTTTGTTGATGAAGCAGATACGCGGAACACCGTACTTGTCGGCCTGACGCCATACGGTTTCCGATTGCGGTTGCACGCCGGCAACGGCGTCGAACACCGCGCAGGCGCCGTCCAGCACGCGCAAGCTACGCTCAACTTCGGCCGTGAAATCGACGTGACCCGGAGTGTCGATGATGTTGATGGTAATGTCGCGCCACTGGCAGGTAGTCGCAGCGGATGTGATCGTGATACCACGCTCCTGCTCCTGCGCCATCCAGTCCATGGTCGCGGTGCCTTCGTGCACTTCACCGATCTTGTGCGTACGGCCGGTGTAGTAGAGGATTCGTTCCGTCGTGGTTGTTTTACCGGCATCGATGTGCGCCATGATGCCGATATTGCGCATTTTTTCTAACGGGACAGTGCGAGGCATAAATTTACTTCTTCAATTCCGAACAACAATTACCAGCGATAGTGCGCGAAGGCCTTGTTGGCTTCAGCCATGCGGTGCACATCGTCTTTCTTCTTCACAGCGCCGCCACGCATGTTGGCGGCATCATTTAACTCGTTCGCCAGCTTGTCAGCCATGCTCTTGTCGGGACGAGTACGGGCATTGCCGATGATCCAGCGCAGCGCGAGACTTGTGCGGCGATTCTGTGGCACCTCAACCGGTACCTGGTAGTTCGCGCCGCCAACTCGGCGCGTTTTTACTTCGAGCAGCGGCTTGACGTTTTCAACCGCCTTCTTGAAAGCCTTAAGTGGATCGTCACCCGAACGCTCGCGCAGCGTATCCATAGCTGCATAGAAAATCTTCTGCGCGGTGGTCTTCTTGCCATCCCACATCATGGAGTTGACAAATTTCTCGACCAGCGTCGAGTTAAACAGCGGATCAGGAACAACGTCTCTCGGTTCCGGGCGCCTACGGCGTGGCATTCAGTCAGATCTCCTTACTTCTTCTTCTTGGCCGGAGCCGCGGCAGCGCCGCCCTTGGGACGCTTGGCACCGTACTTCGAACGGCCCTGCTTTCGGTTGGCGACACCGGCGGTGTCGAGTGTGCCGCGGACAACGTGATAGCGAACACCAGGAAGGTCCTTCACACGCCCGCCGCGGATGAGCACAATCGAGTGCTCCTGCAGGTTGTGGCCAACACCCGGTATATAGGTTGTGACCTCGATGCCGTTGGTGAGCCGCACACGGGCGACTTTCCGCAGGGCCGAGTTCGGCTTCTTGGGGGTCGTTGTGTACACGCGGGTACAGACGCCGCGCCGCTGCGGGCAAGCTTGCAAAGCGGGACTTGCGGTCTTGTACCGCGTTTCGGTCCGTCCTTTACGCACAAGTTGGTTGAATGTCGGCATGCTTTGTACAAGCGCGCGCAAGCGCAGACGCTCACGCGCTCAAAACTTTCCTCTTTTCCTAACTCCGAAACGAAAACTGAAAAACTTCAACTCAAGCAGGCGCAGAGTAATCTGGCTGCATATTCATTTCATTGCGAGGCCGATATAGCGTATTCACCAGCCCCAAAACGCGAGGGTTAAGTACTTCGGGTAGCGGCCCAATACCGAAACTCAACGTCGCTTCCAACAGAATTCTGGGAAGCTTATTGGTCCAGCAGCGGGGCCCGACTCACGGCCGGATGCTCAAAAGGGCACGGTAGCGCGCAAGCCGAAGATCAACTCGCCAAACCTTAACAGTGTAAACGGATTGCAGGGGAGTGTCAACTTCACCCACTCTCAACTGCCGTCGTCTCTTACATAAGATAGCGTACGCAGGGAAAAGACTCAGAGAAGGATACTTCACCTGGGGCGAGTTGGAACGCTAGCTCGCGGGTTTGGCTACGAGCTAACCCCGCCGCTCCTGGACGGCGGCTTCGAGCAGATGTTCGACACCGCCGCGATCGTCCGCACTGATTGTCAACTTGCGTTCAATACGACTGAAGATCTGGGACGCCATTCGGTATCGAATCGCAGGTTCGAGTTCGTAACGGCGCTGCAGGAAAGACTCGATCAGGATCACATCTTCGTCGGTAAGCAGGTTGGCACCCATCGGCGCACGTCTCTCGCGTGTCGTCGAACTCTGCAAATACCACGCGGGGTTGGGTGCAGATCTAGAGTCTTCGCGGATCACCAGAGCGCCCGTCACGAGGTCGCCTAAGCGCTTGTTCTGCCTGTTTAATAAGGAGACAAACATTCCGACGCCGTAGAAGCCGGGTAGCTGATCAATGATCCGGAGCAGATTGCGTGCAATCGTTTCGAGCGCAGTCAAACGTCGCCCCGTGTCCTTGATGACCCGGATTCCGATCTGCCGTTTGCCCGGAGTTTGCCCGTTCCAGAAGATCTCGAACAGCGCGAAATAGCCGTAGTAAAGAAGGAACCCTGCGATGACCAGAGCCGCCGTCACCCAGATACCGCCGAAGACTCTTGCGCCCAGGAAGATACCGCCCACGACGAGTAAAACGAAAATGGCGCAACCTTGAATCGCCGAGTCGATGGTCAGTGCGAGAGCACGGCTGCCGATTCCAGCCACAGTAAACTCGATGTTTGTCTGTTCGGGCGTTTCAACGCTGTGGCTCTCGTTCAACATGATTTCAAATCGCTGGCTGAATAAGCGGAAAGAACACTGGCAGCGGCTGGAGCAGCTTCTTGATTCGGCCGAACGGGGTCTGCGCAACCTGAGCGGGCAGGAACTTCAGGAACTGGGGCTGCTCTACCGGCAGACGGCTTCCGATCTCTCGACGGTGGCAGAAGACCGGACGAGCGCCGGGTTTGCGGGATATCTGAATCGGCTGCTCGGCCGCTGCCATAACTTCTTATATGCTGGCATTCCGGCAGAGGGCAATAGACTCATGCGCTTTTTCGTAATAGATTACCCCCGCGCGTTCAGAAACAGCCTGCCCGGCGTTCTGCTGGCGACAGCGTTGTTTGTTAGCGGCGCGCTGGTTGGCTGGGGAGTTACAGCACACGACCCCGGTTTCGCGCATCGCTTCCTGGGTCAACAAATGATGGACACCATCGAACAAAAGAAGATGTGGACGGAGCCGGTGATCGCGGTCAAGCCGCTCGCCTCTTCCTTCATCACCACGAACAATCTCAGCGTGGCGTTCAGCATCTTTGCGCTCGGTATCACGGGAATTGGAACCATCTGGATGCTGTTCTTCAACGGGCTGATGATTGGCGTAATCGGAGTGGCGACTGCAAGAGCCGGCATGGCGCTGTCGCTGTGGAGTTTTGTGGCCGCACATGGGGTGTTAGAGATCCCTGCGATTTTGATCGCCGGCGGCGCCGGATTCGAACTGGCTCGCGGCGTGTTTTTTCCCGGAATGTTGCCCCGTCGCGATGCTTTGATCGAAGCCGGAGGACGCGCAATGCGGCTGCTGGTGGGAGCGATTCCCATGCTGCTGGTGGCTGGCATGATCGAGGGGTTCTTCTCGCCGACACACGTTGCGCCGGCCCTGAAGTTCACCCTCGCCGGACTGCTGTTAACCGCGCTGTTGCTGTATCTGTTTAGAGCAGATTCCGTTCCTTCACGGAAAGATATTCGTTGACCAGGCTGGTGGTCAGCTTTCCAGGCGCGAGTTCGAGCGCGAGCACGCCTTGCTGGCGCAGACTGCGGATCAGGATTTCGCGGCGCTGCAGGAGCGCCAGAGCAGCGGCGCCGCGGTACATCTCACGTTCGGTCTCCGGAATCTCTCGCGCAGCTGCGGCCAGATCGGGTTGGCTCACAGCAACGAACAGGACCAGGTGCTTCTTTGCAAGCTGCGCGGCATATTCGACGACGTCGGGTGTAGTGGGAGTCTCTGCGAAATCGGTGATCCAAATTACCAGAGCACGCCGGTTTTGCTTCTGCAGAAGAACGCGGGCCGCAAGACCGTGATTGCCTTCGGCCGCCTCGGCTCTCACGTGTGCCAGAGCGTTTACCCACTCGCGCAGATGGGCCGCTCCGCGCCCGGCAGCGACGGCCTGCTGAACCGTGCGGCCATACGCGAGTGCGCCGGCCTTGTCGCCGTACTGCGCGGCGACCTGAGCGAGGGATAGCGCGGCATCCACTGAGTAGTCGAGCTTCGAAAGCCGAAATTCCTGACCGGGCTGCGCAATTTCGGAGCGCATCAGCCGTCCCGCGTCAATCACAACCCACATCGTTTGGCTGCGCTCGGCAGTGAAGGTTCGAGTAATCAAATCATGCCGGCGCGCAGTTGCGGGCCAACAGATCTCGCGTAGTTCGTCACCTTGCCGGTATTCACGTAAAGCTTCGAATTCCCTGCCCAGTCCGCGATCCCGGTGACGACGCTTCTGAATATCCATCTGCCGGCTGCGAATCAAGTAGAGTCCCTGCTGTTGGGCTTCGGTGAGATCAGGCATGACACAAACGGTTTGGTCGAGCGGCGCAACGGCCCAGCGCTCGGCAAATGCAAACGTGCTGCGGTAGCGAAGGAAAATGGGTCCGAGCTTTGTGTCGCCTCGTCTACGCGGCACAATCTTGTATTCGTAAGCTGCTGGTTGCTTCGTCGTGAGATTCACTGAAAACTGCGGGATTGACTGGTAGAGATTGGCAGAGAGTTGGTCGACGGCGAAGACCTGCACCGGCACGCCTCGTGCTTGCTTGACTTCGATTTTGACAGTGGAAGCGCGCGCGAGGATCAGCGATCCCGACCACGTGCGCCGGACTGTAAGACGCATTGGCTGCGGCAGACGAAACAGGTCCCAAAGCCAGGCGCTGATCGCAAGCGCGTTCCATAGAATAAGCAGCGGGAGAAATCGCAGGGACCACCACAGCGGCAACAGCCAGACAAACCCAATCGCAATAACAATGAAGAAGTGTGGACCGAAGCCGAACGGCGGCCTCCCTTTGTTGAGCGCTTCGGCTTCGACAGCGTCGGGCGTGAGCGAAAGCGTCATGTCTGGGTTTTCTGGATTTCGATTTTGGGTATTTGGACGCTGGCAGCTACCTGCTGGATAACGTCGTCGGGTAGCAGTCCTTCTATTTCGGCTTCAGGCTTCAGTACGAGGCGATGGCGAAGCACGGGAATACAAGCGGATTTCACATCATCGGGAAGCAGGAAGTCGCGGCCGTCCATGGCTGCGAGCGCGCGGCTCACATAGAGCAGTCCCACTGCGGCACGAGGACTTGCACCGAGCGCAACGGATGGCCAGTCGCGAGTTCGTCGCACGATTCCAACGATATAAGGAAACAGGCTGGGCTCAATGCGGACCTGCTCGATTTCGGCGCGTGCCGCAGCGAGTAAACCGGGTTGGGCTGATGTGATGGGGATTTCCTGCCAGCGTCTGGCGTCGAAGCCCGTTTCGTAACGCGCGAGGATGCCTTCTTCTTCCTGCTGGGTCGGATAGTTGATGCGGATCTTGAAAAGAAAGCGGTCAAGTTGCGCTTCGGGCAGCGGATATGTGCCCTCGAATTCGATTGGATTCTGAGTAGCAAGAACGGTGAAGTTCTCAGGCAAGGGATAGCGAACCCCGTCAATGGTGACCTGCCGTTCCTCCATAGCTTCCAGCAGCGCCGACTGCGTCCGTGGCGGCGTGCGATTAATCTCATCGACGAGGAGAACGTCCGTGAAGAGGGGTCCTTTATGCAACTGAAAAGTGCTGTCGGAGAGACGAAAGACGTTCGTTCCCGTGACATCGGCGGGCATCAGGTCAGGAGTGCACTGAACACGTTGGAACGCGAGGCCGCAGACGCTGGCAAGCGACTTAGCGGCCAATGTTTTCCCGAGACCGGGCACACCTTCGACGAGGGCGTGTCCGCCGCACGCCAGAACGATTAAGAGCTGATCAACGACATCAGTCTGACCGACAATGACCTTAGACAATTCGGCGCGGACGTGTGCCGCGAGATTTGAGAGATATTCCATTAAGAGACCAGTTGGACGGTGAAGCGCTTCAGCACCTGCACTAATTCAAGCGCTTCTTTTGCGCTCAAGCGCGGACTGCGCGCCCGCGTGAATGCGTTGAGCAGATCGGACTCGTTCCAGCCCAGGCGAACGGCTGCCTGCCGCGCGATATCGGCGTCGTTGATATCCACGGGCAAGCCTAGCTTTCGCAACAACTGCAGGCGCAGCTCACGGGAATTCACCTCCACAGGTACGCCAGCCGCTTTAGCTCTGCGGTATAGGATGCCCAAGCTTTCGACGAACTCGAGCGGTGACAAGCGGGAGATTTTGACGGCCGGAATGACCGGGCCGCGACGGCGGCTATATGTGAAAAGGATAGTGGCGATCAAGACGATTGTCGGCAGCAAGGCCCATCGCATTGCCGGCATGCGCATAATGTAGTCCCAAAGAGATCCGCGCTCGCCGTGGAAGTATTCGTCCCAGATTGCGATCTGGCGCGATCCCACGCCGACACTATTCAAGAACAAAGTGAGGTTGTTTTCGTCTCTGATCGCGGAGTTGGTCAACGCTGTGGCAGTTTGCCAGCGAATCAGTTCTCCGGCGCCGTAGGTTGTTGCCCAGACGCCTTTCTCGACTTTTTTGGGGATCAGTTCGGGGAAGAAATCAAGAAAGCTTTTGCCGCAGAACAGAACGCGGCCGCCGTTCTCGACAAAGTGCTTCAGGGCAGCGCGCTCGGCGCGAGATGGCTTTTCAGCCGGGGCTGCGAAGATCAAGGTCGTCTGCGCAGGAGGAAACCCGGCGACGCGAAACGGCGGCTCTTCCCAGCGCTGAACACTCATTCCTAATCGCTGCAGTAGGAGAAATGCGGCGCGAGCGCCTTCGGAGGTCGAGTTGTAAGTGGACGGAAACGGAGCAGCCTCGGCTTCCGGTGTTGGAGCGCTCAGGATGGCAACGACCGTAAGAATCACAAGCATACTGCCGGCGATCCACAGGATTCTGCGGTCGGCGCTGGTTATTCGAGCGGGCATCCAAGCGCCTCCAGAGAACGAAGACAAGCTGCAAAGTCGGCAGGGGTCGCGGGAGAGCGGCCGTACCAGAAGCGCTCCAATGAGGATGTCAGGTTGCGCAACTCACTTGCTTCGCTTCCGGCAGCGATGGTGCGCAGGAGTTCGCGAGGGGTGAGGCCGTTTGTTTTCGCCAGCACACCGGCGGTTTCGAGCCACAGGACCGCTGCCCAGTACAGGCATTGGATCGCGGTGTTGAGTTGGCCGGATTGGGACGCAGAACGTGCTGCGAGAATCCAGTCGGCGGAAGTCTTTTGCGGCGCATGGGACGTAGACGGGTAAATCCATGCGCTTCCTTCATCGCGAGCGAACAGGCGGAACAGCAGAAACGCAATCAGTCCGACCGCACCAACGGCGGCTATCCAGAACACGATTTGGCTGGTCGTTGGATGCTGGGCGATCGCCTTGAACAAGTTGTGCAGATGTTCGAGAGTCCATTTGCCGATGAGCGTTTTCAGGCGGTCCCAGGCGTTCGGCTGACGCGTCATTGCGGAGAACTCAGGCTGAGCAAGAATCTGCTTTAGACCGTGCTTCGCTATGGCGACGGAGACGCCCAAGGGCTTCGGCGATAGCACTTGCTGTTCGAGCGCGGCTGTAGATACGAGCAGCAGGAGGATATTAAGCAAGGATAGAGGGAACAGAACCCGTACCGGGCGGTGTGCTGCGTTCGCTGTTGGGATCCAACATCATCTGCAGATCGAACCCCTCCTTGCGCACGCGCAGGTCGAAGTAGAACACGGACGTGGCAATCATGAAGATCGGGGTAACCAGTATATTGATGATTGCTTCACCGACCTGGCTGACCGCGGTCCACATCTGAAGCATCGCCGGATTATTCCTGTAGACGACGACTGCGATGCCAAGAGGCAACTGGAACAACATGCCTGCAGCAATCGCAATGACGAAGTAAAGCAACGCGATAACAAACGCGCGTCCCGCGTTATCTCTGGTGAGATGCCAACTGCGGCTCACCGCGTCGGAACCGACGCGCTGCTCAATGAGAGCGGCGGGCAATGCGACGATCAGTCGGCAGAAAATCCAGATTCCTGGAATGATGAGGAATATAGCTCCGGCCAGCACAGCTAGTCCGGTCAGGATCGTAACTACAAACACGGTCGAGATGTGATCCAATGCGCGGCGCAGGCAATCGGATGCAGTAACGGGACGGCCCAGGTAGAGGTCGTTGACGGCCAGGAAAGAAGCTGCCTGCGAGTACATCGAGACAAGCAGGAGAACCAGCACCGAGGCGAGAAGAGCCACGATTGAAATCAGCGAAAAGCGGCTATTGTTATTGCCGAGCGTGAATATTCGGGCGAGGCTTGCGGCCAGCCCGATCAACTGCGGCAATGCCGTGATCCCGACAAACAGCTTGAAGTTGCGCCGGTAGAGCGTAAACGTCCGGTCAAGGATCTCGCCGACACTGAGAGGGCGCAGGTCGAGGATTGTCATTCAGATGCGTATCATAACGCAATTACGGTAGGGAAAGAAAAAGCTGGCTGACCGTTCCCGGTCAGCCTACCTATGGTTGGAGGAGAAGTACTACGAGAAGTCCAAATTGCCAAAAAACGGCGGGCAGAAGCCCGGATTAAATTTTCTTTAGTATGCGCTTAATCCCGCTTCGTGTCAAGGGTTAAGTTCCAGTGGGTAATGTCAAGCGGCTTGTGTAAAGACGCCGAGAGTGCGGTTGCGCCACTCTAAGTTGAAGCGTTGAAAGATGGAATAGATGATGCGATCGACGCTGGCCACGTTGACGAAACAGACCATAGGTCGCGTGCGACGCCGCACCTCTACAAAAATCCGCTCGATCAGGTTGGTGGTGCGCAGCTTCTTCCAGAGCG
>DATBEG010000064.1:0-7494 GCA_036276155.1 Bryobacteraceae bacterium
AGAATCCTTACGAGATGCAGCCGCCCCACCTGTGCGTGGCCAAGCCCTTTCTCATCCAGGATCTTCGGACGGTCATCAATATAGCGCTGGCTGGATAACGTTTTTCGCCTGCTTGGTTCTGGTGTATCGGCATCGATCAGGTGGGCTGACTGAAGCTGCGCGAGTTGCACTTCTATATCACGCCCTTGTGTTATCGTGCGAAGAGAACTGGCCCCAATCGGCGCGGTAGCCAAGTGGTAAGGCAGAGGTCTGCAAAACCTTTATTCGGCGGTTCGATCCCGCCCCGCGCCTCCAAGTGCCTTTTCCAAGAAGGTATTCCGGCCAATGAAGACTCGAAATCAGAGGTGATTTCGGTATTCTGAACTGGCCCAGTTCGGCAGTTTGTTTTGGCCCACCTCTTTAGACGAACGGGTACTCTGATGCGGGCGCAGCCCGCAGCGGAGGAGACTCGTTGGACTGGAGAGCCAAGGTGGAGTTGTTTGAGCAGATCCGTGGAGAGTACGAGTTCGGCGTGGGAAGGATTGCCGGGGTGGCGGCTGGTCGTACGACTATGTCCCATACGAATCGCACCTACTGGTTTCACATCGAAGCCTGTGATGATTTAAGCGCTTTGCTCATTGCGCTGTATACCCGCGCGCATTATCGGCAAATGCATTAAACGCCTGCCGCAGCCTCGCGGATATAAGGAGCAGTGCTGGTCAACCTTTCTGCGAAATCACGGCCGTGGGACTGTAGCTTACGACTTCTTTGTCGCCGTCACGGCAGGCTTCCGCATTCTTTGTATTTCTCGCCCTCGAGTCGGTCGACACGTCTGGTCCATTTCAAATGTGACCGAAAATCCCACCGCTGATTGGACTCTGCAGCTGCTCCGGGAGGATCTTGCGATCGGGCTTACAAGTTTCTTCTTCATGATCGGCGCAAGAGTTTCTCGGCCAGTCTGGATGAAGCGGTTGAGAGCTGGGGCACCCACGTGTTGCGATCGCACATTAGCTTGCCGACGGCCAACGCTCATCGCTAACGGTTGATTGGAACCATTCATCGTGAATGTCTAGACTATGTCATCCTACTCAATGCCTCTCATTTGAGACGAACCCTTCCTGAGTGGGATCGGCTATTACAATCGTGGCCGGCGGCATCGATCTCTAGTACCAGACGAAGCTTTGTTGAGTGTGATAAGCGTAGCTAGAAACAATGACGCGAAGAGAGAGTGTTATTGCCCTAGCGACGCCTGCGCTTGCGGGGCTCGTCGATGCACAATCAACGTCTGTCCGCAAGCTCAATGTGGTTTGTGTCGGCGGGCATCCCGACGATCCGGAGACAGGCTGCGGTGCGACGCTGGCCCGCTACTCAGCAGCAGGACATAACGTTGTCATCATCTATCTCACGCGCGGAGAGGCCGGGATCGAGGGCAGGACGCATGAGGAGGCCGCCCGGATCCGCACGGAAGAGGCATTGAAAGCCTGCAAAATGCTTGGGGCACAACCGATGTTTGCGGGCCAGATCGACGGGTCGACCGAGATCAACAAAGCCCGCTATGCGGCGTTCGAGCCTCTGCTTAGCGGGCAGCACCCGGACGTGGTTTTTACGCACTGGCCGGTGGACACGCACCCCGATCATTGCGCGGCGTCTTTGCTCACGTTTCAGGCATGGCGGCGGAGTCATCAGAAATACGCGCTGCTGTATTTCGAGGTGATTACCGGCGAACAGACACAGCAGTTCAATCCGAACTTCTATGTCGATATTTCTGACAGTTGGCAAAAGAAGAAGGAAGCGTGTTTTGCGCACATGAGCCAGCGGCCATCGGACTTCTATCCGTATCACGAACAGATGGAGCGCTTCCGCGGCCTAGAACACCGCTGCCAACGGGCCGAGGCGTTCATCGTGCACTCGCAAGGGCCGCTGCCGCCGCTGGCCTGGTGAGTCCCCGCCTCGATCTTCAACTGGACAAGCATCATGGCGATAAGATTCAATCTGCGCTGCTGGGTGCTGCTGCTGGTTTTTGCGAGCTTTTCGATGGCGCGCGGCGTCACTTATGTTGTTCTCTGGTTCGACACCGAAGATTATGTAGATCCGATCGCAGACGATGCTGCGCTGCGGATTGCGAACGACCTGACAAGCCTCGGGGTACGCGGAACATTCAAGCTCGTCGGCGAAAAAGCGCGCGTGCTGGAGCAGCGCGGCCGCACAGACGTAATACAAGCACTCGGGAGACATTGCATCGGATATCACTCCGATTGGCACAGCGTGCAGCCTGTGCCGGCGCTTGCGTTGCAACATCTCGGGCTGTTAGAGGGTGCGGACGAATTTGAACGCAGGCAGCGAAGCGGGTTCGAAGACGTCGCGCGAATTTTTGGTGTCACTCCCGCTTGCTACGGGCAGCCGGGATCGTCCTGGGTGCCGCAATCGGATGTGGCTTTACGGCGCATGGGAGTGCACGTTTATTTGGATGAGGGAACTCAGGTCGGGTATGGCGACTAGCCGATATGGTTTGGCGGCCTGCTCTATGTCTTCAACCTGGGACCGTATCAGATACGCGCGGATATCGATCACCAGGAGCCCGAAGAGGCGTTTCGGCGGTTCGATGCGGCAGCGAAACACTTTGCCGAAAACGGCGGGGGCTGATCAGCACTGTCTATCATCCGACCGAGATGGTGCACACCGAGTTTTGGGATGCAGTGAATTTCGCACACGGGGCGGTACGACCGAGAGAGCAATGGGTGCTGCCGCATCGCCGCAGCAAGGATGACGCGGAGCGCTGTTTCCGCATTCTGAAGGCGTATGTAGAGCATGCGAAGACAATTCCAGATGTCGAATTCGTCACTGCGACTGATCTTCTACGCATCTACGCAAACCCGATCCCGCCTGTTGTGAGCAGGATCGAGCTGGCGCGGCACTTCCTGCGGGGTATCCACTTCCTGTCAACGGGCGCCGGGGATCTTTCGGCGGCAGATATTCTGCTCGAACTGCTGGGGCTTCCTGTGCGATATGTGGATGGACCGACACAGCGCGGCGCAACGAACTACGCTGATCCCACGATCCATGATTTTCTGTTCGAAGACACGTTGAACGACGTGCGGTCGTTCATACAGACGAATCATCGATTACCGAGCGAAGTGTTCGTCGGTTCGAAGACCCTTTCGGTTGAGGATTTCGCGGCGACGCTAGCAGAGCACGTGGTTTCGCCCGGCCTGATACGAGTGAAGAGAGGCAAGCTGGATTTCGAGAGGTATTTCTCGACCGACGCTCGGAGATCATTTAATTGGCCCATCCATCCGGAAGGATTCGCTCCGGAAGAGCTGTTGGCGCTAGCGCGCCTGCAGGGATGGACACTGAAACCGGCAAGGCTGCGGTAAAGTGTCGGGCGCCGCTTGCCCGAACCCTATCTGTAAGGCCATCAATTGACCTCCGCTCGCGCGCTGCCCGCCCACAATCTGCTATCGTTTTGACGTGAAGTTCATGGTGGCCTTAGTTTTAGTCTTGGCCATTTGTTTACCGGTCTCGTTCGGAGCTTCTAATACCCAATGGACACTTGTCCAGAGCGCACACGTTAAGGTCTATTCGCAGGCAGGCGAGCACGATGGGCGCTCGGCGCTGCTCTGGTTTGAGCAGTTGCGCGCTCTTTTTAGCGAGACAATCATCCCGCTATCAGGGATCAATCTGGAGCCTCACGGTCCCGTACGCGTCATCGGTTTTCAATCGACTGCAGAGTACGAGCCATTCCGCCTGAAACCCGCAGCGGATGCTTATTTCATCGGTGGAGAAGCGGCCGACTACATTGTCATGCCGAGCCTGCATTCCGAAGACCTTGGTGTAGCTGCGCACGAATACGCGCACCTTGTTCTGCATTCGTTGGGGCTGCATCTGCCGCCATGGCTATCGGAAGGCATCGCGGAGTTCTTCTCTTCTGTTCGCATTTCTGAAAAAGGCGGCCTGATTGGAGGCGATCTCCCGGCGCGAACGTTCACTTTGCGCCGGAAACAGTGGATACCTCTCGGCCAGTTACTTAGCCTACCGGCAGACTCCTCTCGGCTCTCAGACCGGAATGCCGCGGATCTCTTCTACTCCGAGAGTTGGGCATTAACACAAATGCTGATCCGCTCACCCGAATACGCACCACGCTTCAGTCAACTCATGCAGGCAAGTGACCCGCTGAATCTCACCCGCATCTACGGCAAATCGTTCAGCGAAATGACCGCCGATCTGCACGGTTGGGTACAGGGACGTAGACCAGGCGTGCCAATCCCAGGCATTCCAAGCATCAACATGAGCGTCCAAGTCTCAGAATTGAACAACTATGAATCGCGTTTAATGATCGCAGATATGCTGCTTGCGTGCGGCGACTTGGCGCGAGCGAAGGCAACTTACAAAGCGCTCGCAAACGAGCGGCCAGACGATGCGACCGTCCATGCGGCTTTAGGAACCGTTGCGCTCAAGCAAGATGATCGAACCACGGCGTGCGAACAATGGGCTCGCGCGATGCAGCTCGGGATTCGAGATGCCGCTCTGTGTTATCAATACGCGATCCTTGCGGAAGATGCCGGGTTGCCGTCGCCTGATATCGGTGAGGCTCTGCGACGAGCCATCGAGTTGAAACCGAATTTCGACGACGCGCGATACAAGCTCGGCCTGCTGGAGAGTAACTCCGGTCATTATGAAGCCGCGCTTGAACAGTTTCGAGCCATGCGCTTCGTCGCTCCCGAACGCGCGTACACCTATTGGACCGCTGTATCGTCCGCCTTGACCGAAACCGATCAGCGTGACGACGCGAAGGCTGCAGCAAACCAAGCGATGCGGTATGCAAAGAGTCCTGAAGAGCGCACGCGCGCTTCGCAATTGGCATATGTTGCTGCAACAGATCTGACAGTGCAGGTCTCCCGGGATACGAATGGGAATCTGAAGATGATCACCGCCCGCAAGCCTCACGGAAGCGACGATTGGAACCCATTCATTGAACCCGGCGATCACATCGTATCTGTAGAAGGGCAAATTCGAAACGTCGAATGCAGTTCGGGCCGGCTGACAGGGTTCAGGGTCGCGACTTCTTCGAACGTGATCGAAGTCGCCGTGCCTGAACCGTCACACGTTCTGATTCGCGGCGGTACTCCTGAGTTTACGTGCGGTGCGGAAGACCAAAGAAAGGTCCAGATCCAATATGCCACGTTGCAACCCCGCACTCCGACCGATGGCATCCTGCGCGGACTACAATTCCGATAGCTCGTTCAGCCCGTTTGTGAGCAGGCCTCAGCGCCAATTCCTTTTTCCGCCCCCGTTTGCGGCAGCCTGCCTTCGCTTCGCTCCGGACCATTTTTTCTTGACGAAGCCGAACACTTCGCGCACAATCAAAAGGCCAGCGTCGCTACGCTCCGATCGTGTTCGCCTTCAGCCCGGAATGCTGTTCGGCTTCCTTCGGAATAACCGTTCGCCTTCGCCGGAATCCGCATCATGTCGAGGGTGACCATGTTGAGCGGCGGATCGGCGAAGACAAAATCGAGGTTTCCGATCGCGTTTTAACGAGTGCTGTAAATGCTGTTTACAATGCGCCATGCAGGATTTCTCCGCTGAGCCCGTGAATAGCGAGGTTCATGCGTGCCAGCCGGCCAGTGTCGTTGATGCGTTCTGCACCGTGGATGGACAGTCGGAACCGAGGGTCGAGATTACGGGCAGAAATGAAGCGGGCTGAGGCGATGAATGTGCCGCCAGAACCGCACGCTGGATCGTAGACGCGGCCTTGTAAAGGCTCAACTATCTCCGCGAGAAGCTGAACGATGAATGGAAGCGTAAACCACTCGCGCTTGCTCTTGCCTTCAATTTGCGCGAATCTATAGAGGAAGTATTCGAACACGCCGGCACAAGCTGAATGGTCGAGATCTCCGAAATAGTATGCATAAGGTCTCGTAAAAGCCAGCTACTCATACGGCCGTAGCGTTCAGGAAGAACGCCACACAATGCGGGAGTGTGCGCTTCAATCTCGTGCATCGCCTCATCGATTCTTCTATTAATATCCAAATGCTGGTCGAACGTGAAAAGGCCTTTTGCGCTCGAGACCGAACACCTGGCGTTGGATTTCGGCGAACCGCAGAAAGATCAAGCCAAGTACAGGTTGGAAGTACTCTGCTGCTTTGAGGTCCGAGTTGGATCTCAGATGTTCGACACATTGCCATAGTCGGCTTTCGTAAGAGGCTTCAGAGGCATGTTTTTCAGACGAGGCGATCCATCGCATGTTGGCTCGCATATGAGGATAACTTGAATGCGGACGGATGTCCTATCAGCGGCAGGAAATGAGACTTCACTTTTAGCCGAACTTTTTACGCGGCAACGCCTACTGAATACCAGGCATCAGCTTAAAGTGTGACCAGGAGCACATCAACGCTCGCGAAACGTATGACAGCGCTTTCGAGCATCCCGGGATCGTGCGCGGCCGCCAACCCGACTTGGGGCTGCGCGACACTCACATCTCCGACTGCGAGTAATCCGACCACAATCGGCGAGAAAGCGTTCAGCCGCTCAGTAAACCCCTTACTGACCACGGCTCCTTGAAGCTGAAGCCGAGGCGCATTGAACCAAATTGCTCGGTCCTCGACGTTCTATTCACGGACCGGCTAAGTAAGTGATAACTCGACCCACAGAAGATCGGACTCCTTCGATGTTTACTCCAGCCGACGCGCTCAGGACGAACGAATGCAATCGATGATAGCGAACTGTAAGCCTCTTACTAACTGCTTCAAGTTACTTCGAAAATCTCGGTCTGTTTCCTTTTTGCCCGCACTTGCATTCGCTGCTATCTTAATCGCGCAGCACCAGCAGCAGTCGCCTTTGCCGGAATTGCCGGCCGAAGTTCCGAGAGATGCCGATATACGGATGGTCCTCTTGGACAAGATTCCCACCGGGCAAGACGCTGTATGGAAATCTGCCGACGGCACGATCCATGAATTCCTCCAGTTTAACGATCGCGGCCGCGGGCCGAAAATCTACACAAGGTATCGCTTGGATGGAAAAGGCCTGATCCTTTCTGAAGAATCCAAAGGCGTTGATTACATGAAAACGCCATCGCAGAGAGGTTCTCACTAGTGTCGGGCCAGGCCGTTTGGAAAAATCAATCTGAAGATGAAAAGCGGGCGGATGCACAGGGCGAAATTCTATGTAGATTTAAACGGCGGTCCGGACATGCAAGCACTGCATCGAGTTCGGAACCGGCTGATCGGATCGAGGACACAGATAGGCAACCAGATTCGTGGTTTGCTCGCTGAGTATGGGATTGTTTTGCCTCAACATCTAAGCTATGTGAGAAAAGCCTTACCGCAGCTGACGGAAGAAAGTGAGACACGGTTGAGTGGATTCGCCAAACGCTTGTTTACGGCTCTTTATGAAGAACTGTGTGCGCTTGATCAGCGCATTGTAGCGATAGAGGCGGAATTGAACCAGGCGTTTCAGCAGAACGCGCTTTGCCAGCGCATCAGCGCGGTGGAAGGAATCGGGCCAGTAACCGCGACCGCA
>DATBEG010000065.1:0-64959 GCA_036276155.1 Bryobacteraceae bacterium
TGCCGGGAGTGCGCGCGGCGAGCCTTGCGACGGCTCTTCCAATGCGCACGATCAGCGAGCAGAGTTACAGGCTGCCGGGCGATCCAGAAAATCCCGCGAAGCCGAAAATTACGGACTGGTCGCGAGTGACGGATGGGCACGTGGATGCGATTGGGATGCGCGTTGTGGCGGGCAGGAATCTGACGCATGATGACGTATTTACGGCAAAGCCGAATGTGGTGCTGGTAAATGAAGAGTTCGCACGCGTGAACTGGCCGAAGGAGAACCCACTGGGCAAGGTGGTTGTATTTAACGGCGAGGATGGCAAGCCCATGAACTACACCGTGGTCGGTGTGGTCAGCGACGAGCATCAGTTCGGGCCGGATTCGGCTCCTCATCTGCAAATCTATATGCCCGGGCATCATCAACAAGCGATGCTGCTGGTCGTAAGGACAGCGAGCGATCCTCTGGCGCTGGCGAACGCCGTGAAACACCAAGTATGGGCGATCGATCGGGATCAGACGATAACCGAGGTCGACAGCATGGAACACGTCCTGCGCGACTGGGTGGCACCGCGTCGATTCCTCATGACCGTGTTGGTCAGCTTTGGAGCGATTGCGCTGATTCTGGCGTGCGTGGGTCTGTACAGTGTCCTGGCATATTCGGTGACTTTACGAACGAGAGAGATTGGCGTGCGCGTGGCGCTGGGGGCGGAGCCGAAATCGGTGATCGGGTTGGTACTCCGTCAGGGCGCGTGGATGATTGTGGTTGGAATCGCGGCGGGGTTGGCGGGTGCGTTTGCGTTAACGCGGTTTATGCAAAGCATCATCTTCGGAGTGAGCACGTTCGATGCGGCAACGTTCGCCAGCGTGACAGTGGCGATGGTGCTGGTAGCCGTGCTGGCGAGTTATCTGCCGGCGATGCGAGCGGCGCGGATCGATCCCATGGAGGCGTTGAGGACGGAGTGAGGGTGCAAAACCTAGCGACTGGCGACCTGGTTTGCAGCCACAAAGGTCTTCACGTGCGTGAACTCAGGACGTGCGGACTGCTGGCCGTCGCTGGTGGTCTTCAGAAGCGTCGCGTAATAGCCAGCCGCTTGCACCTTGTCACCGGCAGTTTCGGCAGCGCGGCCGGCGTTAAAAAGACCATTAAAGCGATTGGGGCTCATCTGTAGCGCAACCTGGTAGTCCGCGAGCGCTTTTTGGGGCTGATTGAGTTCGAGCAGCATGTCGGCGAGCATCTCTCGCGCGGGTATATCCACTTCGCCTTGACCCACTTTGTCCTGCAGGTCGGCGGCGGCGCGCATATTCGTCAGCGCTTTCTCCGCGTTGCCTTCGGCGAACGCGGCCCAGGCGAGAACTTCGTCGTGTTCGATTTTCGCGCCCGTCGAATCGGCATAGTAGGCGTGTTTGCCCTTTCTAACTTGTTCCAGCAGAGATTCGTATGCAGCCAGATCCGATTGCGCCTGTTTGGCTTGACGAAGGTGTCCGTCGGCAATGACACGAGCCCAATAAGTTAATGTCTGAAGGTCCGGATCAGCGCCGGTGACGGGCTGCAATGCAGAGGCTAACTTCCAATCGCGCATTTCAAGCGCGTAGAAGACCGGAAATTGCGTTTGAACAAACGTCACCATGTCTCTCATGTCCATGCCGGGCATGTTGTGTGGCACCAGCAATTTCGTGCTGTCCACCAGATCTTTCGCACGAGCGTCCTGACCGCTTTGGAGGTAAGCGTACACGAGGAAGTCCTGCGCATGAAGTTGATCGAAGATAGCGGCCGGGTGATCCGGAAGGGCTTTTTTCGCTGCCGCGACCGAAGCGACGTTGGCGTCAATATCTTCTTGCCACATGCCGAGACGAGCGAAGATATGGGCGGGCATGTGCGACGAGTGGGCGGCCGAAGGAGCAATGACGCCGTAGCGCTGCGCCGCGCGAAGGCCTTGCGGGGCCAGGGCAGGATTGTCGCATGCATGGATGATGTAGTGGGCAACACCGGGGTGCTCCGGATACTTCGAGAACAGCGGGGTCAGAACGGTGAGTGCCTTGCGCTCCAGCCCAACGCTGCCGTCGTCAGGCGACTTGGTGGCTAAAATCGAGAGCGCGTAAAACGAGCCTGCGTCCACATCATCGGGGTAATGGCCATAGAGCGCGGCCATTGCGGCTGAATAGGCATCAACACGGGCTTGAAACTCCTGTTTGCCAGGCGCGTAGAATACCGCAAGCGCCGCGATGTACTCACGTTCGCGCGGAGTTTTGACAGGCGGAGTTTGCGCTTTCTCGATTTCAGCCCAACCCCGCTTCATACTGTCCTGACCTGGGCGATTCCAGATCTGATGAAACAAACTCATCGCGACGCCCCAGTGCGCCATCGCGCACCCGGGATCGGCAACGGCGATCTGCTGAAACTGGCGCTCTGCCTCTTCGTACCAGAAGTCGTGGAGCAGGGCGACACCGCGATCAAACGCCATCTGCTGAGATGCCGCGCAGGAATTCGCGAACGCGACTGTTCCCAGATGCTCTGAAGAGACGGCATTTGCGAAAGCCGGAGATGAGAACAGGACCGAGAGCAGCAGGATATACGCCATGGCTTGCATATTGCGGATTATCTCGCGAATTCGTTCAGTAACCGGGCTTGCAACGACTTGGGGCTGTGAACCGTACCATATAGAGATGCGACCACGCCGTCATTCTCGCGGTTCCGTTGTCGCCGCAATGTCCCTGGCAGCGGCGTTGCTGCTTGCTACGAGTGGGAAGGCGCAGTCACAGAACTTCTTCCGGCTCCAGGACGTGAAGCCAGGAATGCGCGGCGTGGGCCGCACTGTCTTCCATGACAATCGCATCGAAGATTTTCAGGTCGAAATCCTCGGAGTACTCGAGAATCTCAGCCCAAAGCAGAGCATCATTCTGGCTCGGCTGAGTGGAGGCCCGCTGCAGGAAACCGGAGTCATTCAGGGGATGAGCGGGAGCCCCGTATACATTGACGGCAAGCTGCTCGGGGCGATTGCTCTCGGATTCCCTTTCTCGAAGGAACCTATCGCGGGTATTCAACCGATTGAACAGATGATCGCGGACGCGACGTTCACCGGGCCTGCCGATGCAGGAAGAACGGTAGTACCGCTTGCTACGAATGGTCATAAGGCCTCCGGAGTGAACCTCAGCGGTGTAGGTGCGGCGGTAAGGTCGAGATTCGGCAATTTGTCGGAAATATCTACTCCACTCTCTCTATCGGGCTTAAGCAGCCGAACACTTGAGACCTTTGCCACCGAATTTCGAAAGTTTGGATTCGAGCCTCAACAGGGAGTGTCGGCTGGAAGTCCAACATCTCAGCAGTACACGGGCAGGATAGAACCCGGATCCATGATCAGCGTGCAATTGCTAAGCGGCGACTGGTCCATCAGCGCGGACGGCACAGTGACGTATGTGGATGGCCAGAAAGTGTACGCTTTTGGCCATCGATTCCTGGATGTAGGATCGACAGAGTTACCGTTTGCGCGATCGGACGTTGTGGCCATCCTGCCGACCCTGAATACGTCGTTCAAACTGTGCGTATCCCGAGAATGGGTAGGGACAATCCTGAGCGATCGCGGGACGGCAATTGCCGGGCTGGCGGGGCGACCCGCAACCACAGTGCCGCTGACGATATCCATTGCGGCACCGAACACTGGCGGCCATGAGTACCACTTTCAGGTTGTGAACGATCGTTTATTGACACCGTTCATTGCCCAAACAGCGATCTTTTCAGCCATCGACGCCACCGAGAGGACTCTGGGCGTGGGCACATTGCGGCTGCGGGGACGAATAGAGTTCAACAACAACTTACCGCCGCTTGTGGTGCAAGATGTTTTCGTGAGCGATAGCGGATTGGCGCAACAGGTCTCGCAAGACGCAGTGGTGACGTTGGCATTCGTGCTGGGTGCGGGGTTTAATAATCTGCACGTCAAGAACATCGCTTACCAGCTGGAGCCTTCGGATGTAAAGAGGCAAGTGCGCATCGCGCAGGTGTGGGCTTCGAAGCACGACGTACGGCCCGGTGATGATTTGCAGGTTACGACGTTGCTGCAAGGGGAGAATGGGATCGAGTTGACGCGGACTGCGACTTACCACGTGCCCATTGGAGCGCCTGTCGGCGCACTGAACCTGACTGTGAGCGATGCCAACGGGTTGAACACCCCGGACTTTGCCGGTTTGACCCAATCAGCGCTGCATACGCCTGAAGAACTGATCCATATGATCAATGATTTTCGTGGTAGCGAAGCGGCGTATGTGCGCGTGTGGCGGCAGGAGCCTGCCTTTACCATTGGTGGTCCGTTGCCGGGCGGGGACATCTCCGACCCGCCGCCTTCCGTCATGCTGGTGCTGGGCGATGCCTCCAATTCAGCAACAACAAGCCAGGCTCAGACGCTGACCAGGGGATCGCAGTTAGCGGAAATCAAGGTTCCGGTTGCCGGTTTCGTGGTGAACGGTTCCAGAACCATTCAGGTGGAAGTGAAGGAATAGCGATTGCGAAACTGGCTGCGGTTGACGCTGGCGCTCTGCGCGGGGACGCAAATCTCGCTGGCAGCGACGAGTACGGCGTGGGAGGTTACCGGGTTCAGCGATTTCCTCAAAGGGAGATTGAAAGGGCTTTCACTTACCGCTGATGGATTGTTGCGAGCGGGACCTTCGGTGAAATGGAGCGCAGGTCTGGATCAGCCGGCGATTTGGAGCTTGGCTGCCGCGCCGGACGGAACCGTCTATGGAGCGACAGGAAATCAGGGCAAAGTTTTTCACGTGGGGGCGGATGGGAAGGCGACTACCGTTTGGTCGGCCGAACAGAGCCAGGTATTTGCGCTGTGTGTAAACGCGCGAGGCGTACTCTATGCGGGCAGTTCGCCGAATGGCGGCGTCTATCGGCTGCAGAACGGGAAGGCCGAACCGATCTGGAAGTCGAGCGCGAAATATATATGGGCGATTCAGGCAGCGCCCGACGGCACGCTATATGTTGCCACGGGCGAGCAAGGGCGCATTTATAAGGTTGCGCCCGGCGGCGGCGCGGAAATCTATTACGAGACGGGACAAGCGAATGTCACGGCGCTGGCTCTGGCGCCGAACGGGCATCTCTATGCCGGGACCGATCCGAACGGGATCGTCTACGACATCTCGGGAACGAACGCGGGCACAGTCCTGTACGATTCCACTTTGCCAGAGATTCGCTCCATTGCGGTTGATTCGATTGGGACGGTGTACATCGCGGCGATGGGAGGCGCGGTTTCCACGCGAACGACAGGCGCAGCCGTACCAACAGCTAGCAACGCAACCGCGGTGGTCGCAGAGACACCCACCGTTATTACGGTGACCGAGCAAAGCGGAATGAAGATCACACCCGACGTGAGCAAAACGCCTACTTCTACTTCGTCGACGGCTGCGACTTCGAATACCGCAGTAGTGGAGGTGAGCGGTGTGGAGAAGTCGGCCATCTATCGCATTGCGCCGAATCACGCAATCGAGACGTTGCGGACTTCGAAAGAGGACAACGTCTTCGACTTGGTTGTGGACAACGGCGCAGTGCTGTTTTCGACCGACGATCACGGGCGGATCTACCGTCTGACTGGCGTGGGAATGCATAAAACGACGCTGATTGCGGAGCCGGGAGACGGTGAGACGACACGTCTGCTGCAAACGAAGTCGGGATTGTTTGCAGCGCTGAGTAATCCGGCGCGGGTGGTTGCGTTTGGAGCAGAAGGGAGCGGCGCGGGGTGGTATGAGTCGCAGGTGCACGATTCGACATCGGTAGCGCGTTGGGGGCATCTGCAGTGGCACGGCACCGGAACAGGATTGGTGTTCCGAACGCGAACGGGGAATTCGGCGCGACCGGATGCGACGTGGAGCGCATGGTCGGCTTCGATCAGCGATCCCAATGAGGCGTTGATCCAGAGTCCAGCGGCGCGTTTTATTCAGTGGCGCGCGGAGTGGCCGGCAGGCAACGAATCAGAGATCAATACGGTATCGGTACCGTATTTATCGCAAAACTCGCCGCCCGCGATTCACAGCATCACGGTTACATCGGTGACGGGAACCAACGCAGCGAAAGCAGCAAGCGCAGCGGTTTCGACGCCCGCGTATTCCGTGACAGTGACCGATACGGGCGCACCCCCGGCGACGACGACGGCGACAACCACGACGCAGACAGCTTCACGACTTCAGAGCACGCAGACACAGATTTCGTGGCAGGCCGATGACCCGGATGGAGACAAGCTGGTCTACACGGTGTATTTCCGCGCGGAAGACGAGAAAGAGTGGCAACTGATTCGAAGCCGCATCTTCGAAAACACATTGTTGCTGGACCCCGATGTGTTTGCTGATGGGCGCTACTTTTTCAAGGTGATGGCATCGGATACGCCGTCGAATGCATACGAGTATGCGCTGGAGACGGAGATGGTGAGCACGCCGGTGTTGATCGACAATACGCCGCCGCTGGTGACAATGGGGACGCCAGTCCGAAACGGGACGACGGTGGAAGTGGACGTAGAAGCGACGGATAAGACCAGCCCACTGCGCCTATGCGAGTTTTCGCTCGACGCGGGACTGTGGCAGCCGGTGGAGTCGGTTAATGGAGTGACGGATTCGCCGCACGAGCGCTTTCATGTGAAGTTGGAAAACGTGCGCCCCGGCGAGCATCTGCTGGTACTGCGCGTGTATGATTCGGCGAACAATGCCGGGTTAGCGCGGGTGGTACTGCGGTAAGGGCGCGTGGCTGCGGTAAAATTGCGGATGTTGCCGGTGTAGCTCAGGTGGTTAGAGCGACGGTCTCATAATCCGTAGGTCGGAGGTTCAACTCCTCCCGCCGGCACCAAAGCTTCGCAAACGTTCCTCGTCATTGTTACACTAGCGCCAATATGCGCGCGTTTTTTGCCTCTCTGGCAATCAGTGTTTTTTCATTCGCCTTTGCCGCCAGTCCAACGGGCTCGGATTCCGGTACTCGCATGTTGCGAAGTCCCACCGTAAACGGGACACAGATTGCGTTTGCTTACGCAAACAATATTTGGGTTGTCGATCGGAAAGGTGGTTTGGCCAGGCGCCTGACCAGCTTCCAGGGAGAGACTGGAAATCCGCATTTTTCGCCGGATGGCACGCTCATCGCATTCAGCGGCGAGTACGGCGGCAACACCGATGTCTATGTTATTCCCGCAGCTGGCGGGGAACCCAAGCGGCTGACATGGCACCCGGCGGCCGACCTGGTGGAGGGATGGACGCCCGATGGCAAGTCAATTTTGTTCTCCTCAACGCGTGCCACTGCCGCACCGACCGCGGCGCCCAGGTTCTGGACTGTGCCGGCGGAAGGCGGTATTCCAGAACCACTGCCGTTGCCTCGCGGGTACCAGGGGAAGATATCGCCCGATGGCACGCACATCGCATATCGCATGAATAACTCGTGGGATGAGGAGCGCCGCAACTATCGAGGTGGCCAGAACCGGCCGATCTGGATCGTCAACCTAAAAAGCTTCGACCTGATTTCCCCGCCATGGGAAGGTTCGAAGGACATGGAACCGGCGTGGATGGGCAACGCGGTTTATTTCATCTCCGATCGCGACGGCGTAGCGAACATCTGGTCCTTCGATACGCAAAACAAGAAGCTTGCGCAGGTAACGAAGTTCACCGGCTTCGACGTGAAGACGCTTGATACTGACCACGACGGCGCGGTCGTGTTCGAACAGGCAGGGTACATCCACGAACTCGATGCGAAAAACGGCAAGGAGCACATTGTACCTATTACAGCGGTTGGCGACTTTCCGTGGATGATGCCTCGCTGGGAGGACGTGACGCGGCGAATGACGAACGTTTCGCTTTCGCCGACGGGCAAGCGCGTCTTGATGGAAGCGCGCGGAGAAATCTTCACGGTCCCCGCCGAGAAGGGGGACGTTCGCAATTTGACGAACTCCAGCGGCTCGGCTGAGCGCGATCCGGCCTGGTCGCCCGATGGAAAACACATCGCGTATTTCAGCGACAAATCCGGCGAGTACGGCTTGATGATCGCGACCACGGACGGGCTGACGCCGCCGCACGAGATTAAGATGAACAGCCCTAAGCACTATTACACCGTGTCGTGGTCGCCAGATTCCAAAAAGCTGGTTTACACCGATACCGATCTGAAGGTCTGGGTTGTTGACGTCGCCAGCGGGCAACAGAAAGTGGTTGGGAACGATCCGTGGATGGTGCCACAGCGCACGCTCAATCCCACCTGGAGCCCCGATTCGAAGTGGGTAGCGTATTCCAGCCGGTTGCGGTCGTTGTATCACGCCATCTTCGTCGCGAACGTTGAGACGGGTCAGTGCAAACAGGTGACAGATGGGCTATCGGATGCAGTGTGGCCCGTCTGGGACGCAAGCGGCAAATATCTTTGGTTTCTGGCCTCAACCGATTTCGGCCTCAAGTCCCAATGGCTGGATATGACGTCCTACGAGCACGAAGAGGACTTCGCGCTGTATCTGACGGTGCTGAAAAAGGGCGATCCAAGCCCGCTGTTACCCGAGAGTGATGAGGACAAGGGCATCAGCGCCGCCCCGCCTTCGCCCCCCGTCACTCCAATTGGTGAGCAATCGCAAGACGAGCAGGATGCGACGCCCCGTCCGCAACGTGGTCAAAACGGAACGGATCGCGTGAATCGCGCTCCGGTCACGGTGCAGATCGATTTCGATGGGATCGAGCATCGGATGATCGCGGTACAGGGAATTCCGGAGAAGCAGTATACACATCTGGCCGCCGGTGCGTCGGGCACCGTTTTCTTCCTGGAAACGCCGGCTGATCGTAGCACTGGCGGCGATCCGACCGCTCCACCGCGCGGCGATGTGCTGCATCGGTATCGTCTGAGCGATCGAAAAGCCGCGGTATTCGTACCAAGCGCCATCACGTATGCAGTGAGCGCAGACGGGCACAAATTAGTGTATGAGGCGGCGGTTGTCGGTCCGACGGCAACTCAGGAACGCGCTGCAACTGGTCCCGGAGCAGGCTTCACACCGGCGCTGTTTCTGGTAGACGCAGATAAAGTGCCGCCACAACCTGCGACGGGTCGTCTGAATTTCGCGCTCAAGATGTATCTCGATCCGAAGCAGGAGTTCCGGCAGATTTTCAACGAAGGTTGGCGGAATCAGCGTGACTACTTGTATGTCAAGAACATGCACGGTTCCGACTGGCCAGCAATGAAAGAGGCTTACGGGCAGTTACTGCCCTATGTGAACCATCGGGCGGATCTGAACTACCTCGTCGACATGATGGGCTCTGAGATTGCTATCGGGCACTCTTTTGTTCGCGGCGGCGATATACCGAATGTGCCCACCTCGCCCGCAGGTCTGTTGGGTGCGGATTTCACCATCGATCAGGGCCGATACAAGGTCACCCACATCTATAACGACGAAAACTGGAACCCGGATTTGAAAGCACCGCTGGCAGTGCCGGGCGTGGACGTGTCGGAAGGCGATTACATAGTGGGGGTAAACGGCGTAGAACTCAGAGCCCCTGACAATATTTATCGGCTGTTGGATGGCACCGCGAATCATCAGACTGTGCTGGCAGTAAACAGCAGGCCCGTTCTGGAGGGTGCGCGCCAAGTGACAGTCGTGCCGGTTGCAAACGAACAGGCGCTGCGCACGCGCGCATGGGTGGAGGAAAACCGGCGCAAAGTGGATAAGCTTTCAGGCGGCAAGCTCGCTTACGTGTATCTGCCCAACACGGGACAGCCTGGCTACACGAGCTTCAACCGTTATTACTTCGCGCAGCAGGACAAGCAAGGCGCGATCATTGACGAACGCTTCAACGGAGGCGGCTCGGCAGCGGACTACATCATCGACGTGCTGCAACGCAATTTTGACGGATACTTCAATAACGTCGCAGGCGATCGCTATCCCTTTACAAGCCCGGCCGCTGGCATCTGGGGCCCGAAGGTGATGATCATCAACGAAATGTCGGGATCAGGCGGCGATCTGATGCCGTGGATGTTCCATCACCGTCACATCGGCGAGTTGGTGGGCAAGCGCACGTGGGGAGGACTGGTGCATACAGCCGATACACCCGTTTTCATTGACGGCGGCAGCATGATCGCTCCGCGCGGCGGTTTCTTCAACGACCAGGGTCAGTGGGATGTGGAAAACAAAGGCACCACTCCTGATATCGAGGTCGAGAACTGGCCGAAGGATATGATTGCCGGGCATGATCCGCAATTGGAACGTGCCGTCGCGGAAGCAATGAAGGAACTTCAGGCCAAGCCGGTCCATCGGCTTACCGCGGAGCCTCCGGCGCCCACCTGGGGGCAACGCAAGGTACCATTAACGCCGCAAAATTAGAGCAAAAGCCGTCACACCGGAATGGCGAACTGGTTCTCGACTGCAGATCGTGTTCTGGCAGCACGCGTGGAAGCGGCCGAGAGTGAGAACATGATGCGCTTGGCGGACTCGCTGAAGCGCGTGCAGCGCGACGCCGCCTATGAGCCATTTGCCGGGGGGGTGGCTGTCTTCGCAGGTGTGGGCTCCGGGATGACACATGCGGTCGGGATCGGGATGCGGTTTACGCCAGCGGAAGAACTCGAGCGCATGGAGGGGTTCTTTCGTGACCGTGGGAGTCCATGCGTCATCGATCTGTGCGCGCTGGCGGATGAGTCGGTTATCGGGCATGTGCAAACAAAGCCGTATCGCGTTGCGGAGCTGAATAACGTGCTAGCGCGGCGGATCGGGGCCGACGAAGAGTTTGGGTCGATGGAGGGTATCGAGCCGGTTCAGGAAGATCGGCTGGAACAGGCAGGGCGGGTGATTCTCGAGGGATTTTCAGAAGCCATGCCGTTTCCGGAAGATGCCTTGCCGGCGATGCGAGCGAGCCTTGAAGCAAGCCACGTTTTTGTCAGCGGGCATCCCACGCCGGTGGCTGCAGCAGCGGTGGGTTTTCGCAGTGGAGTTGCGATGTTCTACGGAGACGCAACGCTCGCGGCCGGGCGGCGTAGCGGGTCGCAATCGAAACTGATCCAGGCCAGGCTGGCGGCGGCGCGACAACAAAGCTGCGATCTTGCGGTTGCGACAGTGCTGCCGGGGAGCGGCTCACACCGGAACTACGAAAGAGCCGGCTTCCAGTTGATTTATATGCGAGTGAATGTCTGCCGCGACTTTAAATGAATAGGTCCGGCTGCGGATTCTTTCCGATCGGTTACCGTCGGTTTGTTGCGGCGAGCGCATGAAACCGATTCTGATTGCGCGGGCGCAGAGATTCCTGGCCGCAGCAGGCCTGCTGTCGGCGGCATTTGCCGTATTCGCCTACCGCACCAGCACTGAGCATGTGGAGAGCGTGGCACAAACGCTGCTGACGGTGGCGTTCACGGACAAAATACACGCGCTGTTCCTATCTGTAGAGGACGCGGAGACAGCACAGCGCGGATATCTGCTGACCGGCAAGCGCGAGTATTTACAACCTTTTATGGAAGCGCGACAGAACCTGCCACAGCGCTTTCAGCAGATCGACGCGGCGGCGGGCAACGCAGCGAGCGCTGAAGAACTACGACGCCTGCATGAGCTTATCAGCCATAAGATGGCGGAATTGCAAAGAACTGTTGAGCTGGAAGAAGCCGGCAATCACACTGCCGCAGTAACGCGGGTAGTTACGGGGGAAGGTTATGAGCTGATGCGGCAGATTCGCGATCTTATCCATAGCTGGGAACAGGAGCAACACCGTCTGTTTCAGAACCGTTTGGATGCTCAGGAATTCCGGCAGCGGTTATTGAATGTTGCTTGGATTTGCACGATTCTCACGACGTTCGTGTTCCTGCTGATGGTGCATCAACTAAGCAACCGCTTCGCGCTGGAACGCGAATCAGTGGAGCGGCACATTCTGGATTTGAACCGCACACTGGAGACCCGCGTCCGGGAACGCACGCTGGAGCTGGAACGGAGCGCGCATGAACTGGAGCGCTCGAATGCCGATTTGACGGAGTTCGCCTATGTGGCGAGTCACGATCTACAGGAGCCGCTCCGGATGGTGCGTAGCTACATGGGGCTGCTGGTCAGGCGACATGCCGACATGCTGGACGAACAAGCGAAAACTTACGTTCAATACGCAATGGACGGGGCAGCGCGGATGCAGGCGTTGATCAACGACTTGCTGCAGTATTCGCGCGCGGGCACGCAGCCGTTGCAGAAGCAGAACGTGTCTTCCGAAGAGCTAGTGAAAACCGCGTTGTCGAACCTGGAAGTTTCCGTGGCGGAGAATGACGCCGAGGTTCACTTGAGAAATCTTCCTTTTGTCTGCGCTGACCCAACCAAGCTAACGCAAGTTTTCCAGAACCTGGTAGGGAATGCGATCAAGTTCAAGAAGGATAGTGAACGTCCGAAAATCGAGGTCACGGCAGAACGCGTCGGTCCCGAGTGGAAGTTTTCTATTGCGGATAACGGCATTGGGCTGGATATGGTGTACAAAGAGAAGATCTTCGAGATCTTCCACCGTCTGCATGGCGTGAACGAGTTTTCCGGCAACGGAATCGGATTGTCTATCTGCCGCCGCATTGTGGAGCAACACGACGGCAGGTTGTGGGTGGATTCGGAACCGGGGTCAGGAACTACGTTCCATTTCACGATTCCGATTTCGCCTGCAAGCGCGGCCGACTAAGAGCCCGACGTTTTGACTGCGATCGCCGGGACGTCCTGATCCTTTACAAAGCGATTGAATGAGGGAACGCCATCGGTCATCACCTGCTTCAACTTGTTGATTTGCGCGTTGATGCCGGTGGCGAGATCCTCGTAGACCTGCTGCTGCGAGGCGCTCGGCTGAACGTCGGATTCCTCTACCGCGCTCAGCAACGCCGCGAGCTTGTTATTGAGCTTCACGGGGAAGTTGAGCGGATCTTCACTGGCTTTGCTCTTGGTTTGATAGAGCGCCTCTTCGATATCGGTCAACTCCTTAGAAAGCGCATGAGCACGGTCGAGAACGCTCTTCGCTTTGGCGGAATCGCCCTCTTCGCGGAGCCGCGCCGTCAGTTCGTCGACTTGCTTGCGAACGGCGCGTATCTGGATGATGGCGTCGTTGGTCTGGGTCAGCTTGTCGCGCATCTGTAAGGCAGTCTGAAGCTGGGCGGTGAACTCCTCGGGGGTGGTGTTGAGCCGCGGGTCCTTGAGAACATCAAACTTTTGCGTTTGTGTCTTGCCGTCGACCGTGAGACGAACGCTGTAAATTCCGGGCACCACCATGGGTCCGCGCACACCGCCGGCCCAGAGAATCATGCCCGGGAAGCTGGTGGCATCCGGATAACGGAGATCCCAATCGAAGCGGTTCAAGCCTTGATTGGCCGGCGCGAGTTGCACGCCACCACCGCGACGGCCGCCGCCCGTTTCTTCAGGCATCTGCGCAGCCACATCGGTGGGCGGAACCTCGGTATCAGGGCGCGGACGCGGTGCGGGCTTGCTGGAAAACTTCTTCACAAGTTTTCCGTCTGCATTGAGGAACTCGATTGTGACTTCGCCCTGCGGCTTGTCTTTCAACCAGTAGTAAACGCTTGCACCGTTGGCGGGATTTGAGCCGACGTTGGCGGGCCCGCTGAGACCGGGCATGAAACCGCGTCCGAACGCTCCGCGATAGGCGTGCTTGGGAGCAAACAGGTGGACGCTTTCGTTGCCTATGCCATCAGTCAATTGCGCCAGAAGTTCCGTGTTGTCGAGAATCCAGAACGCGCGGCCGTGCGTGGCGGCGACCAGTTCGTGCTCCCGCTTTTGAATGGCGAGATCAGCGATGGGCGTCAGGGGCAGATTCAACTGAAGCGACTGCCAGTGCGCGCCACCGTTAAAGGAAACATAAATACCGGTTTCTGTTCCGGCGTAGAGGAGATCCTTCTTATTGGGATCTTCGCGGATGCAGCGAGTGAAAGCACTATTCGGAATGCCGTCGTTGATCTGATGCCAGCTCTTGCCGTAATCCGTCGTCTTGTACAGGAACGGACGGTTGTCGTCGAACCGGTAGAGCGTGCCTGCGAAATATGCCGTGCCGGGATCGAACGGTGAGGACTCGATGGAGTTGATCTGCATCCACTCCGGCATGTTCTTCGGCGTTACATCTTCCCAATGCTGGCCGCCATCGCGAGTGAGATGCACCATGCCGTCATCGGAACCAACCCAGATCAGGCCTTTCGTCACGCGAGACTCGTCGACCGTGAAGATGGTGTCGTAATATTCGATGCTGGTGTTGTCCTTGGTGATGGGGCCGCCGGATGAGATCTGCTTCGATTTGTCGTTGCGCGTCAAATCGGGACTGATCGGCTTCCAAGTTTGGCCCTGATCAGTAGACGCGAACAAAACGTTGCCGCCCGCGTACATGAGATTGGGATCATTCGGCGAAAAGAGCAGCGGGAAGGTCCATTGGAAACGGTATTTGAGGTCCGCGGCAGCCCAGCCCATGGAGTTGTCTGGCCAGACGTCGATATTGCGCGTTTGCCCGTCGTGATGGTCATAGCGCGTGATGAGACCGTCATACGATCCGGCGAAGACGACGTTGCTGTCTTTGGGATAAGGCGCGATCCAGCCGCTCTCACCGCCGCCAACCGGATGCCACTCGCGCTCCGTGATCCCGCCGGACGCGCTACGAGTGGCGATTCCCACGGTGGAGTTGTCCTGCTGTGCGCCGTAGGCGTGATACGGAAAGTCATTATCAAGCGCTACGCGATAGAACTGCGCGGTGGGTTGGTTGTTCTCGGGAGTCCAGTCCTTGCCGCCATCGGTGCTGATGGTGGCGCCCCCGTCATTGGATTCGATCATGCGCTGCGGATTACTGGGTGCGATCCAGAGACAGTGATTGTCGCCATGCGGGGGGCGAATGTCATTCCAACTCTTGCCGGCATCATCGGAGCGGAAGAATTCCACGTTTGTGGCGTAGACCTTTTCGGGATCTTTCGGATCGGCGAAGATGCGGCCGTAGTACCAGGCGCGCTGGCGCAGTTTGCGCTCATCATTCGTCTTGATCCATGTTTTGCCGCCGTTGTCGGAGCGGAACACGCCGCCGTCTTCGGCTTCGATGAGCGCGTAGACGCGCTGCGGATTCGGAGCAGAGACGCTGAGCCCAATGTTGCCGATCACGCCCTTCGGCAAGCCGGGGTTGTGGGTCAACTCCGTCCAGTTGTCGCCGCCATCGGTGGATTTGAAGATGCCGCTACCGGGGCCGCCGCTTTCGAGATCCCAAGGCTTGCGATAGACTTCCCAAAATCCAGCGTAGAGAATGTTGGCGTTTGTGGGATCGAATACAAGTTCGATGGCGCCCGCTTTCGGACCTTTATAGAGGATTTTGTCCCAGGTCTTGCCACCATCTTTGGAGCGATAGATTCCGCGATCCTCGTTCGGCCCCCAGACGTGGCCAAGCGCGGCGACGTAGACGAGGTCCGGATTATGAGGATTGACGATGATACGCGCGATCTGGCGCGTGTTGTCGAGGCCGATGTGTTTCCAGGTCTGGCCGCCATCCATGGACTTGTACACACCGTCACCGCTGGCGACGTTGCCGCGAATGTCGTACTCTCCTGTGCCGACGTAGACGATGTTCGGGTCCGATTCAGCCACAGCGATTGCGCCGATGGAGGCAGTGCCGAACGGCTGTCCATCAGATACAGCCGTCCAACTCACACCGCCGTTGGTGGTTTTCCAAACGCCGCCGGCTGCGCCGCCGAAGTAGTACGTGTCAGGTTGTGAATCGATGCCGGTCACCACGGCGCTGCGCCCGCCGCGAAATGGCCCGACCTGGCGCCATTTGAGGTTCTTGAGGACACTCATATCCTGCGCACAGAGCAGAACGGAAAAGAAAAGGCCAAGAAACAGAGTGCGAGTTTTCATCATTTTGAAAGTTAATGTGAACTATTTTATCGACGATGGTAGTTGCTCAGGTTGAACTTGCGGCAGCTTGTGGGCGGTTAGCACCTCGTTGAAGTGCGCCAGATCTTTCGAGAGCGCGTCGTTATACTTGCCCTCGATCGCTTGCAGCCGTTCCGTGAGGACGCGGAACACTTCGTAATCCTGCTCAGTGGGTTGATAGTCGCCGGTTTCGACAGTACGGGCCAATGCGGCGAGAATGTTGTTCAGCTTAATGGGGAAGTTCAGTGGGTCCTGGTTGGCACGATTGCGCACTTGATAGAGGTCTTCTTCGATGGTGGAAAGTCGATCGCGCAATCCGGCGCTTGCACCCGAGACCGTTTCGTCTTTGGCCTGATCGGCGCGGTCCTTCAATTCTTTGTTGATCTTGCGAATTGCAATGACCATCTCGTCGGCCTTGCTGACTTCGTCGCGAACCTGGGACGCCAATTTGAATTGCTCTTCGAGCTGAGCTTGCGTGACGTGCTCGCGCGGATCAAGCGTGACCGTCAGCGGCTGAGTTTGGGTCTGCCCGTTCGCGATCACGCGGACCTGATACTGACCGGGAAGGGCAAGCGGGCCCTGCTCGGCGCGAGCGCTCCACAGAATCTCACCTTGGAACACAGTGGCGCCGGGATAGCGAAGATCCCAGATGAAGCGATTCGAGCCGGCCTTGCGCTCAGGCGGATGTTGGCGCGGACCCATGAAGTCGGAGTCGTCTTCGGCTCCGGCACGCTTTTTCTTTTCGTCTTCGGCAGAGGCTGTGATGGAACGGACGAGCGTGCCTTTCGAGTCGAGAATATCGATTTCAACCTTGTCGGCTTCTTTCTGCAGGTAGTAATCGATGATGGCGGGATGGAACGTGCGTATGGCAGCGTCGGGTGCAAACAGATGCATGGCTTGCGCGCTCAGATTGGGTTCGTACTGGCGCAGAATGTCGATGTCGTCGAGAATGTAGAACGATCTTCCGTGCGTGGCGATGATGAGATCGTTGTCCTGGATGACGAGATCGGCAATTTGAGTATCAGGCAGATTAAGGCGCAGAGATCGCCAGTTCGCACCATCATCGAATGACACGAAGATGCCGTGCTCCGTGCCCGCGTAGAGGAGCCCGGCGCGCTTGGGATCTTCACGCACGACGTGTGCGAAGTCATCGTCAGGAATGCCGTTGGTGATCTTCGTCCAGGTCTTGCCGAAGTCGTGGGTCTTATACATGTAGGGCTTGCGGTCATCGAGCTGATAGCGTTTGGCCGCGAGGAAAGCGCTGCCGACGTTGTGAGGCGACGCATCGATCATGCTGATGCGGGCGAAGTCGGGCAGACCTTTGGGGGTGATGTTATCCCAATGCGCACCGCCGTCGCGCGTGATGTAGGCAAGCCCATCGTCTGAACCTGTCCAGATGGTGTTCGCGTCCTGATGAGAAGGAGCGATGGTGAAGATGGTGCCGTAGATTTCGGGGCCATTCTGATCTTTGGTGATGGGGCCACCGGAATCGCCGAGTGTTTTGGGATCGGCACGCGTGAGATCGGGACTGATGACCTGCCAACTCTGCCCCTGGTTGGTGGTTTTCCAGAGATGCTGAGACGACGTGTAGATGATTTTCGGATCGACTGGCGAAAAGACGATGGGGTATGTCCATTGCCAGCGCTCCTTCAGCGTCGACGCGGATTGGCCGGAGAAGAAGAGCGGGTAGACCTGGACGTCGCGCATGGACGCGGTCATGCGATTGAAGCGAGTCAGCAGCGCACCCTGACTGCCCGCATAGATTATGTTCGGGTCAGTAGGATCGGGCGCGATGTATCCGCTTTCGCCACCGCCGACAGCATAATAGGGCGCGAACACACCGATGCTGCCAAAGGCGCTGGCCGGCGCGGCGCTCTGCACGCACACCGTGGTGTTATCCTGCTGCGCGCCGCAGACCTGATACGGAATATCCGTCGTGGTTGCGACGTGATAGAGCTGCGCGGTCGGGAAAGTGAGCGGAGTCCATGTTTCACCGCCGTCGACTGAGACGGTACCGCCGCCGTCATTGCTGTTGATCATGCGCTGGTTGTTGGCGGGATCTATCCAGAGGTCGTGATTGTCGCCGTGCGGCGCACGAATGATGGTGAACTTCTTCCCGGCATCTTTCGATTTGAGGAAGTTGACGTTCATGATGTAGATCGTGTCTTTCTCTTTCGGGTCGGCGTAGATGCGCGAGTAATAGAAGGCGCGCTGGCGTGCGCGGCGGTCCTGACTGGCGAGCGTCCAGGTGGCGCCGGCGTCGTTCGAGAGGAACAGACCGCCGTCATTCGCTTCCACCATGGCGTAGAGGCGATTGGAATCGACGGGTGACACAGCGATACCGATCTTGCCGATGATTCCTTGCGGCAGGCCCGGGTTGCGCGTGATCTCAGCCCAGTGATCGCCGCCATCCGTGGATTTGAAGAGGCCGCTGCCGGGGCCACCATCGTTCAGCAGCCAGGGAGTGCGATAGACGTCCCACAAGGCGGCATAGACGATCTTCGGATTGTGCGGATCGAGCGTGAGATCTTCGGCGCCCGAATGGGCGTCGCGAAAGAGAACTTTGTTCCAGGTCTGGCCACCGTCCGTGGATCGGAAGACGCCGCGGTCTGTATTTGGACCATATGGATGGCCAAGCGCCGCGACGTAGACGATGTCGGGATTTTTGGGATCGATGCGGATACGTGAGATGGCCTGTGTATCCGCGAGGCCCACATGCTTCCAGGTTTTGCCCGCGTCCACCGACTTATACACACCGTCGCCCTGCATGATGTTGCCGCGCAGTTCGGTCTCGCCCATGCCGATGTAAACGATGTCGGGATTGGACTCCGAAACGGCAACGGCACCGACAGAGGAACTCTTAATCTGCCCATCCGTGACCGGCTTCCATGTGGTGCCGCCGTCAACGGTCTTCCACAATCCGCCGCCGACTGCGCCGAAGTAGTATTCGAGCGGACGACTGGGACTGCCGGAACTCGTAAGGGAGCGACCGCCGCGAATGGGGCCGATGTTGCGCCACTTGAGAGCGTTGAAGAGCGAGGAATCGTCGTTAGCGGCGAACGCGAGCGACGCCGTCAGTAAGAAGGCAAAGAGCCGGGCTTTCATCATTGGAACTATTCAATTTACCGGACGGGCATTGGAAAGGGGCGTTGGGGCGCCAGCGGAGGTTACGGTTTTGCGGTTTGAGGAGTCCTCAAGCGCGCACAACGGGCACAAGACGGCTTGCTCGATAGACAAGAACCGACCAAAACCGGGCGGTATGGCTAGAATCGCTTCAGGGAGGTTCGTTGCCTTTACGAACAGTGGCTGGCGGAGCCAACCTTGAGTCCCGCATTGGCCATCGTCTTCTCTCTGCCTGGAAACGCAGTTTTATCCTGCGAGCGGCGGTGGTGGCTTTTTTCGTGCTCTTTCTGGTTTTTGCGAGCGTCTTTGTCTACTTCTACGTGCATTACGCAAAAATCGTAGAAGCGCGGATCCGACGGCCGATCTTCAACAACACTGCCCGCATTTATGCGACGCCCGAACTGGTGCGAGTGGGAAGCCACTGGACAGCGGAACAGATCGCGAATGCGTTGCGTACGTCCGGCTATAGCGGCCCAGACTCGCCGGGCGAGTCGAGGCTAGGTAGGTATGCGCTGACGGCCTCCGGGATTGAGATCAACCCGGGGCCAGACAGCTTCAATGAGCCTGGGGCAACAAGCATCCAGATCTCTCATGGCGCAGTACGGAGCGTGCATGGCGGCCATGGAGAAAAGCTTTCGGCCTACCCACTCGAACCGCAGTTGGTGACCGGGCTATTTGACGCAAAGAACCGGTCAATGCGACGCCTCTTGAAGTACGACGAAATACCAAAGCTCGTGCAGGACGCCATCATCTCCGTTGAGGACCGACGTTTCTTCGAGCATGGAGGAATCAATTACGTTCGACTGGTTGAGGGTGTGCTGACGCCCGTGTTCGAGCATCGGAGAATGCAGGGCGGGTCGACCTTAACGATGCAGATGGCGCGTGCGTTCTTTCTCTCGAATGAGCGAAGCGTGCACCGGAAGATGGCAGAAATGATGATTGCTCTACAGCTTGAGCATCGTTTCACCAAACAACAGATCCTAGAAATGTATGTGAACCAGGTGGATATGGGCCAGCGTGGTTCCTTCAACATTCTCGGATTTGGCGAAGCAGCCCAGGTTTACTTCGACAAGAACATTCGCGACCTGACGCTGCCCGAGGCCGCGCTGCTGGCGGGATTAGTGAACGGTCCGAGCTATTATTCGCCAGACCGGCATCCGGACCGCGCGATCACGCGGAGAAACATTGTGTTGAACGCGATGTTCGACAACAAAGTGATTACCAGAGAACAACTGCAATCGGCAGTAGTATCTTCGCTCAAACTTGCCTCTCCGAATCCGGAGGCCAACGGAGCGCCCTATTACATTGACCTGGTCCGTGAAGAACTACTTTCGCAATACAGTGAATCAGACCTGAACAACGGTGGCATGCGTGTTTACACTTCCCTGGACCTCCGATTACAGAAGGCGGCGAGTGAAGCGATCGATGTCGGGATGAGACAGGTCGACGATCTAATCCGCAAACGTACGCGAGGAGCCGGCGACTTACCCCAGGTTGCACTAGTTGTTATTGACCCGCATACCGGAAGAGTGCTTGCGCTCTCAGGGGGGCGCAACTATGGTGTCAGCCAGTTGAATCACGCAGTATCGAAGCGGCCCACAGGCTCAATCTTCAAACCATTCGTTTATGCCACAGCCATCGCAGGAAGCCTGAGTGGTGATCCAGCGAATGCTTTTACACAAGCAACTTTAATCGACGCGAGCGAAGGGACGTTCGACTTCAACGGTAAGGCATATACGCCGCGGAATTTTGACTCGAGCGAAAGTATGGGGCAGGTAACCGCACGGCAAGCGCTGGCGCACTCCATCAACACGGCAACCATACGTGTGGCAGAGATGGTGGGCTATGACAAGGTTGCGCAGTTAGCGAAAGCCGCCGGCATAACCAGTGTGCAGCCAACTCCTGCTATGGCCATTGGCGCGTATGATGCCACGCCGCTCGATATGGCAGCCGCCTATACGGTGTTTGCCAATCGTGGTGTTTTCATTCCGAGGCAGTTGATCCAGTCAGTGCGCCTTCCTGAAGGCGAGCCCAGCACAAACGCAACTGTCGCGCGACGTGAATTGATCGATCCGCGGGTTGCCTTCGTGATGACAGACATGTTGCAGGCCGTGATTAACGAGGGTACCGCAAGGGCTGCTGTACGAGGGAAGTTCGACCGTCCGGCTGCCGGGAAAACAGGAACTTCGCACGATGCCTGGTTTGCCGGTTATACGTCCAATCTGCTTTGCGTAGTTTGGGTCGGGAATGATGATTACAGCGACATCAATCTCGAAGGTGCTAAAGCCGCAGCCCCTATTTGGACCGAATTCATGGTGCGCGCGCAGAGACTGCCGGATTATCGTGACATGACGCCGTTTACTCCTCCGGAAGGTGTCACGCTCGTACGGCTGGACAAGACCACTAATCTTCCCGCGACGACGTCGTGTCCGGACGATTATGACGCGTACTTCATCACCAGCACCGTTCCCACTGGCACCTGTGATCATCCGGACGGGGATTCTCGCAATTTCTTCCAAAAGATGTTTGGGCTGGGCAAAGATCATCGTGTAAAACCGGATGCTCCGGCCACTCAGTTTTCGCCAGATGGAACACCACTCCCGGGCCAGCCGCCCTCGGACCAGACTGATTCAACACAGCCGGAGAAGCCGAAAAGAGGGTTCTGGAAGCGAATATTCGGAAGCGGCAAAAAGTAGCGCTCACAGCGGACTAGACAACTGAGGATTACAGCCGGCCCGTAGCGCGGAAGAAATTCTCGATATAGCGGCCGTCGATCTCGCTGAAGCCGTATTCTTTGGCGGCGTCTCCGACGAAAATCAGTTATCCCGACTTTGCGATCACATTGGGATCGGAAGCCAATGCCACGACAGCGCGGCCCGTATACTCGGGTGATTCGGCCAGATCATACCGATAGAGCTTCTGGAGCGCTTCGTCGTGCATGTGGAGCTGTACGCGCTCGGTCTTCATGAATCCCGGCAGCAAGTGGGGCGCATGCTGTCCTAGTCAACCTCCGATTCCAAGCGAACGTTAATGGCCAACCGCTTCGGCGCGACGCGTCGGTAGCTTTTATGAAGAGCGGCCCGAGCAATCGACGGCGTAGCAGGGCTTCAAGAAAAACCCGCCAATCACGCGCAGCCTGGACGGTGGCCGCCCGGTTTCGTGATTGCCGACCACACTTGAACAGTCGGAACAAAATAGTTGGCGGGCTACCCGGTTTCCGATAAACCGCGTTAGCGGAAGTACTGCTGGTATTTCATCGGGATCAACACGCATTTGGGTCTGAGCAACACCGAATTAGAACGGAATTTTCCCGGGTCGGATTGAGGTGGTTGCGCGGAACGGCATCACGGTCTTCCTGCAGAACGGCGGTTTCGTGAAGCCACGCAGGCCTTGGCCAACTACCCGATCCGCACCATAAAATTGTATGATCGTTAACAGATTTGGCGATTCTGCAAAAGCGAGCGGAAAATGGTATCTTAACGGGCGAATCGCCTCGTTTTGCTCGACACGGAGTCGCCGAAGCAGGGAAGGTGACCAGGAGCTGTAAATGTCCATCCGGAATGTAGCGGCTTCTGTAGGCCTGCGTGGCTGCGAAATCAGAAGGGAAAAAGACGCGGCTGTCACGGCGTCCGGCACAAAAATACCATGACGAGCGACAACCCTCCCAACAACAAGCAAGTACACGAAGACATCGAGCAATTGCTCGCGCGCACGCCGGCAATTGAGGATGCTTGTTCGCTCGATCTGCTGGTTTTCTTATATAGACATCCACGCACGCTGCTAACCAATGAGCAACTCGCGACCTTTCTGGGGTATGAGATGAAGGTGGTCGCCAAATCGATTGACACCGTTATAGATTTAGGTCTTCTGGAACGTACCCAAAATCCCACGCATGCTGCGCGAATGTACCGGCTCATGCTTGGGAGCCCAACGACGGGGGGACTGGAGGCGCTCCTGGAACTGGCCTGTAGTAGACACGGAAGACGAGACATTTTAGAGGTCCTCATGTCCAGGAGATCGAGCCGGCCTCTTGATGTAATTCAATCAAAAAGAAAGCTGCGTGTCATTGCCTGACTCTGAAAGCATGGAGCACTCATAATGCCTAAACCTGATCTTGTAAAGACCGGTATTGCCGGCCTGGATAATATTTTGCACGGGGGCATTCCGCGTGGGAATGTAATCCTCGTGGAAGGCGGGATTGGTGTCGGCAAAACTACGCTGGGCGTTGAGTTTGTTTATCGTGGCGCCAGCCATTTCAATGAACCGGGGATTATCGTCCTGTTCGAAGTGTCGCCACATAAACTAATGCGGGATGCTGCGAACCTCGGTTGGGACCTCGAAGGACTTGAGCGCGAGGGCCGCTTGAAAATTGTGTTCACGACCCGTGAGGTGCTGCGGCAGGAACTGCAGCAGGCCGACAGCGTGCTCCTCGAAGAGGCCGCGAAAATTGGCGCCAGGCGCATCTTTGTGGACGGAGTGGGCCGGCTGGTCAATGGACATGGGAGTGGGAATGGGAATGGGAATGGAATGCCCGAGACGCGTTCTTCCTTTCATGTGCTCACCGAGGGCTTACAGCGCGAAAATCTTACCGCGATTCTGGCTGTGGAAGCGTCGGCAACCGATGGGCATATGCAAGGTATTTCCATGTACGAGGAATCGATCGCCGATACGGTGATGCGGCTCCGTGTAGAGGAGATGCAGCGCGCGGCCAGCCGATCCATCGAAATTGTGAAGTCGCGGGGGCAAGATTTTCAAATGGGGCGGCACACATTCCGCATCATCGATGGCGAGGGCATCCGGGTATACCGGCGCGTCCAGGCTCCCCGTGTCGATCGGGACCGCTCCGCCGATTTCGACCCGGATACGCGCATCCCCACAGGAATACCTGGTCTGGACGAACTGCTGAACGGAGGATACTACGTCGGGAGTACCACGGTCATAGCTGGGATCTCAGGTGTGGGTAAGAGCGTCATGGCTCTTCAGTACATTATGAACGGCGCGCGACACGGCGAGCGTAGTTTAATGTTTAGCCTGGACGAGCCGGTCGGGCAGATCGAGCGGAACGCCAGAAGTCTCGGCATGGATTTGAAAGGGGCCTTGGACAGCGGCCTCGTTCGTGTGGAATACGAACCCCCACAAGAAATCGAAGTGGATGTACATTTCGCCCACATCGAAAAGCTGGTTGAAGAGTTTGAGCCACGGCGCGTGGTTTTCGACAGTCTCTCTACGTACGGCTCTACATTGGGGACAAAAGGACGGATGTTTCGAGACTTCTTTCACGCCTTGACTGCCCTCATGAAAGAACACCAGATTGCGGCGGTGTACAACCACGAAAATCCCGAGATGCTGGGAATGGCTTCCATGATGGGCGAGTTCGCGATGAGCTCACTTGTAGACAACATCATTCTCATGAACTGGATCGAGATCTCCGACTCCTTTCGGCTCGGGCTCACAGTGGCGAAAATGCGGGCGAATCCGGTGGATCGAGTTACTCGCGAATGTGAAATTGCCTCTCCAGTAGGTCTGCGCGTCCTGCCTCGGGTCTTACCGGTGCCGGAAAAAAAAGCATTCTCTACCTATGCCGGTCTCCTGTCGCGTGCGCCCACACGCTGGGTTCGGAAAAAGGACGAGGGACCCGTTGCCGACTCCAGCGGATAATGTACTCTTCAGTCCGGATCTTTGGGCTGGAGCGCTGGAAAGTTATGCGCGCGCAGCGCACCTCACCATCAAGGTCTTTGATGCTGAGGAACGCACCGTGTTGGGTCCCGTGCATCCCACTCCATTGTTCCAGTTATTCGAAGAGAGAATAGGATCCGATCCAGGGCTGTTTGCGCAATGCGCGCGTCGCTGTCTAACACAGATGAACGGGCACCGGGCCGAGATCGTCTCCAGATACGGTTTGAGCGTAGTAGGAATTCCGCTTGTACTAGACGGCAGGATTGTGGGAGCGGCGGTCGGAGGCTATGCCTTCGTGGATTTCGTTCATATATCGGAAGTTCAGCACTGGGCCAAAGAGTCCCGGTTCGGTTTTGACCGCATTTGGCAGGTGGCGCGCGAGCAGAAACCGGTTCCTCAGCATAGGCTCATTCTCAATGGCGAACTGCTCCAAGTACTCGGGGACGCGTTATTGAGGGAAAACAGCCGGACACGGCAATATGAACAGGGGCTACGGACATTAGAGCAGACCTCGACGGCCCTACGGGACTCTGAGGAGAAGTTTCGGCTGTTTGTTGAAAACGTTCAGGAGTACGCGCTTGTGCAGAGTGATCCGGCAGGAAATATCGTGAGTTGGAATCCCGGAGCCCAGCGGCTCTTCGGTTTCACCACAGAAGACATACTCGGCAAGAACTTTTCTGCGCTGCTGATGCCGGACGACGACGCAGCCGGCGTATCCCAGGAAGAACTGACGTCTGTGGCGAACGGACATTATAAGGAAGTCGCACGATGGTTGGTCCGCCAGGACGGATCACCCTTCTGGGCGCGTTGGATCACTGAGCCGATTCGCGACGAGAGGGGAACTTTTCGAGGGACCGCCAGAATTATCCGTGACGAGACGGAGCGCGCGCAAGCCGAAGCGAGCATCAGAGGATCGCTTGCTGAAAAAGAAGAACTGCTCAAAGAGGTGCATCATCGGGTAAAAAATAATCTGCAGGTGATTACGAGCCTGCTCAATATGCAGGCCCGCCAGATTGAAAACCGAGAGGTGCTCTCTCATTTCGAGGAAGCCCGCAACCGCGTATTCTCCATCGCCGCGATTCACGAATTGCTATGTCGATCGGTCTCGTTTTCCTGCATAGACCTGGCTGCTTATGCTCGCCAACTCGCGCCGGACCTTGTCCGCTTCTACAATGCTCAGGATCGGATTGGACTCAGTGTTATAGGCGACGGAGTCACGCTCGAACTCGAGCGTGCCGTACCGTATGGATTGTTGCTGAATGAGTTGATATCGAACGCTTGCAAGCACGCGTTCCCAGGGACACAAAGAGGGAATATCATGGTTTCCTTCGGGCGTGAGGATGGCGATATTGAACTGACTGTGAGCGACGATGGCCAGGGATTACCGCCGGATTTCGATTACGACCGTGCTTCCTCACTCGGGCTAAAACTAGTGCGAAGCCTTGCGCGTCAGTTGCGCGGCTCCGCCGAGATGGAGTCTAGCGGAGGTACGACTGTGCGGGTGCGTTTTCCGGAGACAGGGGGTACGGATGATGCCTAAGGATTCGGATCGGTGCAGAATTCTGATCGCAGAAGACGAGCAGGTTGTGGCGCTAGACGTTGAATCCGGACTGGACGACCTCGGATACGAGGTGGTCGGTGTTGTCAGTTCGGCGGCAGAAGCCGTGCGATTGACGGAAGAGACTCGCCCCGATCTGGTACTGATGGACATCCAGTTGGATGGACCTAGTGATGGTATTGTCGCCGCTGAAGAGATCCGGCGGCGCTGGCAGATTCCGGTCGTCTTTGTCACGGCCAGCGCGGGCCAGGAAATCCTCTTTCGCGCCAAAGCGGCTGGACCGTACGGCTATATCACAAAGCCGTTCCGTGTGAACGAGCTAAATGCGACAATTGCGGTGGCCCTGGAACGGCGCCGTCTCACCCGTGATCTGGAGGAATCGAATACGGAACTGACACGGTTCAGCTACGCTGTGTCACACGATTTGCAAGCCCCCGTGCGGACGATCAGGACGCTTGTCGATTTGCTTTCTCGACAGCTTGAAGGCGTGCTTTCGATTGAGCAGTGCAAGCTAATTGATTTGGTGATGGGAGCGACCGATAACATGCAGCATCTCATAGCATCTCTCTTGCAATACGCACAGGCCGTACATGTGCAGTTAAACCGCCAGTTGCTTTCTTCAAGCGAGATAATCGCGTCGGTGCAAGCCACACTGGCCCCATTGGTCGCCGAACGCAACGCCGAGATCACCTGCAATCCGTGTCCGATGATGTTGGCGGACCCCGTACAAGTACAGCAGCTTTTTCAAAACTTGCTAACAAACGCAATCAAGTATAGCCGCCCGGAGCAATCGCCGCGCATCGCGATTTCCGGCGAGGCCACGGAAGAGGGCTGGCACTTTGCCGTTACTGACAATGGCTCCGGTATTCCGGCTGACAAATACGAAAGCGTATTCGAGCCATTGACTCGCCTACACGGCTCCGAAATTCCGGGCACCGGGATGGGACTTGCTCTCTGCCGCACAATCGTGGAGCGTCACGGGGGTCGGATCTGGCTAGAAACTCCCGCAATGGGAGAGGGCATCAGCGTCCATTTTGTGTTGGGGAACCCGAAAAAGGTGCCGATCCAAGATAGCGAGCGATGTGTCGCGGCAGGCGCCCACGGGTAAATGCCAGGATGCGCAGCTCTGCCGAGCCTGAATTCCATGAGAAAGCCGACAGTAGTCATTGCAGAGGATGACGTTGTTATTAGAGAGGGCTGTTTGCGCCTTACGCTGGAGCCTTTCTTCGAAATTGTAGCCGCCGTTGAGGACGGCCGAGCTGCGGTTACCTCCGTTGAAGAGCAGAAGCCGGACGTTGTGTTGCTTGATGTGTCACTTCCTGTGCTTAGAGGATTTGATGCGGCGCGAGAGATTCTAGCCAACCATCCAGATATCAAACTCCTATTCGTTTCGAATTACGCGGAACGCGCCTATGTGGAAGCGGCTTTGGAGATGGGAGCCTCGGGTTATGTTTTGAAAAGCCGGGCTTTCGCCGAGCTACCCGATGCGATCCGAACAGCACTCAGCGGTGAGTTCTACCGGCCTGCTATTTGAGATCGGGCGAAATGACGACGGCTTCGAAAGCGTTGGCAAAGTTTCGATAGCCAAGTCCTTCAAAATTGGATAAATCTCCGACTATGCAAGGGTGATGTTGAGCAAAAGGCAGGCTGGGTTTGCGTAGACCCTCACGGCAGTGCCCCCGCATGAGACTTGCCCATCAACAGATGCTGAGTTTCAGGCCACAAGAGCGGATCGATTTCATCACCGCCGCATTCGCGACCGTCAGCAGATTCGCGGACGTGGAGAACGCGGTGAATACGGTTCCAGATGTTATCGGAATCGAGGCTATAGAGCGCAACTTGCTGACTTCCACTTAAGCTGGTGACCAAGATAGCCAGAAGACAGAACCTCGTAATTGCACCGGTGACGCTATTCACACTATCGCGGATGGTAGCGCCGTTGCCCAGTAACCGGCACACGCCTCCGCAGTCTCACTAGAAGGCGTTCGCAAACGCCAGCGGGAGGACGACTTTATGGCGGGTAAGAATAAGGCTGTTTTCGGGATTTACAACAGCCGGGAGGCGGCGGAAGGCGCTGTCGACCGATTGCTGGCCAGCAATTTCCGCAACGAAGATATTTCGGTGCTTTTGCAGGACAACGTTGGGACAAAAGACTTCGCGCACGAGAAGCATACGAAAGCGCCGGAAGGGGCGACGACGGGCGTTGTTGCCGGCGGTGTGATTGGCGGGACTATTGGTGCGCTGATCGGAATTGGCGCGCTGGCGATCCCTGGGCTGGGGCCGCTTATCGCAGCGGGACCGATTATTGCCGCACTAACGGGAGTAGGTTCGGGCGGCGTGGTGGGAGGCATCATCGGGGCACTCGTCGGGATGGGCATTCCGGAGTATGAGGCTAAGCGCTACGAAGGCCGCATAAAGGAAGGCGGCATCCTGCTATCAGTGCATTGCGACAACGTGGATTGGATCAAGAAGGCAAAGGAGGTGCTGGTCGACACCGGGGCGGAAGAGATTGCGTCGGCGGAGGAAGCGCGCGCCGACTACGCGGCCACCGACAAGCCGATGAACCGCGGTGTCGGAACGATATAAACGCGAAAGTTAAGGCAGCAGCCTGCCACCGGTGAGATCGAATATCCCGCCGTTAACGTACCGCGATTCATTCGAGCAAAGAAACACGTACATGGGAGCAAGGTCGGCTGGTTGGGCCGGCCTCTCCATCCCGCTGCTCTTGCCGAAACTCTCAACTGACTTTTCCGGCATAGTGGACGGAATCAGCGGCGTCCATACTGGGCCGGGCGCGACAGCATTCACCCGGACGCCCTGCTTGATAGCGAGCGCTGATAGCGACTTCGTAAAAGTCACGATGGCGCCCTTGGTAGTGGAATATGCGAGAAGCGTCGGGCTCGGCTGGTAGGCCTGCACGGAAGCGGTGTTCACAATCGTGCTGCCTGCTTTCATCTTTGGCAATGCAGCGCGCGAGAGATAGAACATGGCGAAGATGTTTGTACGGAACGTGCGCTCCCACTCCTCCGGCGTAAATTCCTCGATGGATTCGTGCGTCATCTGGAACGCCGCGTTGTTGATGAGAGTGTCTATTCCGCCGAGTTCATCCACTGTACGGGCCACTAGCTGTTCGCAATGATGAATATCCTGGATGTCGCCGGGCGCCAGCACGGCTTTACGGCCGGCGTCGCGAACCAAGCGTTCCGTCTCGAGGGCATCCTCATCCTCATTGAGGTACGAGATCACGACGTCGGCACCCTCTCGTGCGAAAGCGAGTGCGACAGCACGGCCGATGCCACTGTCCGCGCCAGTGATGAGCGCTTTACGGCCCTCTAAACGACCGTAGCCCTTGTACGACGATTCGCCGTAGTCGGGCTGGTTTTGCATTTGCTCGCTGCTACCGGGTGGAGTTTGCTTTTCCTCTTTGAAGGGAGGCTTCGGCCCCTGCTCACGTGGATCGCGGGTCGAGGCCGGCGTTTCTTGCGCCGTTTTTGTTGTGCTGTTCATGCGGACGTTTGATGCCCGTCCGACGCCTACATCCCTGCTCGGATATATACGCGATCAGGATGAGCGATGCTCACGTCTTTGTCGAGTGCGGTGACGTTCAGCGGCTGCAGACCTGATTTATTTTCGGGCTTCGCCAAGAAAGTCAGCCGATACTGGTTCCGCCATTGGGCCGCGATCTGCTGCAGGAATGGCTGGAAGCTGACCGGAGAACCGTAGCCAATCATGTAAGACTCGCCACCCGTCTCATCAGAAAGCTGAGATAGAAAATTCTGTCCCCAGGTGTTGCGCCAGAAAGAGTGACCCAGGTGCCCGACACTTGGGCTGTAAATGGTGTAAACCACGACATTAGCCTGTTGAGCGCTGCGAATGCCGGCATCAACATACGGATTTTCGGGATTCGCGCCGCCACCAAGACCCTCAATACCGCTGCTGATCATGATGACTTCCTTACCCTGGCCGTTGTTGGTGGGCCATTTCTTGATGGCGTCAGTTAGTGAATCGTAAGGACTTACATCCGCACCGCCAGGACCGAACGCAACGCGAATTCCGTTAGCGGCCGCAGCGTGATCACGAGTAAAGTTCGCACTCATGGCGGCCATGCCATTGCGCATATAAGCGACGCCAACTTCGAAGTTCGGCGGTAGCGACATGATGAACTGCTTTAGAGTTGGGATCTCCGTATCGAAGGTGCCGCGAGCCGAGTCGTCGATCAGCAGCAACAGTTGCATGCCGGACTGCCCAAGCGGGGTGAGTTGTTGCACGGGCCGACGCTCACCGGACTCTTTCACCTGAAGATCCCGAGCTTCGACGGGGGGAATGGTTTTTCCATGCTTTGGCTCTAAGGTAATGATTACAGAGGCTGGAATGCCGGGAACGTTTGACGACTGGGCTGCACACATCAAGGTTGCAGCCAGGCACACGAGCCCTGCGTTAACGACGTTTTTCATGTTTTGTACTCCGGGTGCGCTTAGAGAAGCGCTGCGCTGGGGGAAGCCTTCATGGGAACCCTCTGACTTTTTGAGCACGTACGGCTCTGCAAGGTTGCAACAACGTAGCTCTCCAACTGCTCAGCGCGAACGGCCGCCGTGTGATACCGCAAGACACGGGTCCTGCCGCGCTCGCCGATGACGAGACGCTCTTCTTCCTCCATCAGCAAGTAAGACGTAACATCTTCGGAGGTGCGTACAGGAAGTATTTCGCGCCCGGGCTTGAGAATGGTCTCGAGGCCCGGCCATACGTCAGTAAGGATTGGGACACCACAGGCGGCTGCCTCGAACAAGCGAACGCTGGGAGAATACCCCGCGCGCACCATGTCCTGGCGAGTTACATTCAAAGCGAATCGCTGCGAGTTATAGAAACGGCGATGCTCGGATGCGGGTAAGTGCGACTTGCGCTTCACATTTGTGGGCCAGCTAATATCTTCGGGGTACTGTGGTCCAGCTACGGCAAAGCGCATCGCCGGGTGGTTTTCAGCCACTTTGACGAGAAGCTGCTGCAGCGCAGGCTGGCGATCAGGCGCGTAAGTTCCGAGATAGGCAACATCCCATCGGCAGGCTTGCTTTTCGGGATAGTACAGCGATGGATCTACTGAGCAGTAGAGTGCTCGCGCACAGGGTGAGCCGAGCTTCTGCTCAATGAATGAGAGAGTGGGGCCGCCTGTGAAGGAAAGGTATAGGTGGTATTTCGGAAACAGGTCTCGAGCTATGTATTCACACTTATTCGCCGCTAGATTAGCGAGAGTAACCGGCGTATCGATGTCGTAGAACGCAGCACAGTTCTCTGCGATGCCTGTCACCCAACGCCCAACGACGATGCCGTCGGGCACATAAGAGCCGACGATGACAACATCGGCGGAGCGAACCAGCCCAGCGTAGCTATCCTGCAATTCGTCAACGCTGCCGTACAGAACAATACGGCAGTACGGAAGCTCTTCGAATTCCCTGTTCTCCGCGTACCACGGGACATCGCGCTCCAGAAACGTGATTTTGTGCCCACGGCGCGATAGTTCCTTTATCAGACCACGATAGGTAGTTGCGTGACCGTTGCCCCAGGTGGAGGTGATGGAGAGTCCCAGAAAAACGAAGTTCATTCGCGAATGCATCAGGAATGAAGCTCCAGTTCAGGAATTCGCGGGGTTGCGAGCGTTTGCGCGAGAATCTCGTCGACTAACTTGCCGCGCTTCGCGTAGGTATGATCGGCGAGAACACGACGCCGGGCAGCGTCGCCTATGGCGCGAACGCGGGCAGGCGAGATCTCATGAACCATCCGGGCCACTTCTTCGCCTGAGTGTGCCACAAGGAGCTCTTCGCCCGGCTTCAGAAATGTCTCGATGCCTTCCCACGCATCGGTGATCAGGCAGGCTGCGGCCCCAGCAGCTTCAAAGACGCGAGTCGCCGGAGAGAAGCCGTATCGCGCCATGCTGTCGCGGCTGATATTCAGTACGAATTGCGAAGAGCAATTGAAGGCGTTGTGTTCCGCCGTATACACATGACCGACGTAGCGGACGTTTGCGGAGAACAGTTTGTCCGCCCAACCATTACCACCCAGAAGAAAGCGCTTCTCGGGCGCGAGTTGCGCGGCTGCTAGAAAGAATCGCTCGACGCGCGCTTCACGGTCGGGCAGACGATTGCCAAGAAACGAAAGATCGCATGTGAATCGGTCATCGGGCGCGACTGGATGATGCACGTCAGGGTCGAACGCGTTATAGATTGCGACACATTCTCGGGCGCCGATCGCACGGTACCGGCTAGTCACGGGTAGTCCACCGCCATACGTGAGAACAAGATCAAAGAGCGGCAGGGCCGAATGGAACGGATCACTCGCATCCGCAGAGATGCGATCCAGCGTGGCGGGCGCGTCGACATCCCAAAAGATCTTGCATATGGACGGCGGCAGGTCTGCGACGCGTCGCTCTAGAAATTCGTCCAGTACGCCAACCCCGCTAGCCTTCACAACAATATCCGCTTGCGCGGAAGCGAGCAAATGCCGGTTTACTTCACTGAGATTCAATGGATCGTAGACGACGATCCGGGCCCATTCGGGATCTGGAATGTCGCGATGTTTCTGGCGATCGTAAGCGTCGGGTTCAAAAAAAGTGATTTGATAGCCGTGTTGCGCGAGCGCGCGCAAGACGCCGCGATAGTAGGTGGCGGCGCCGTTCCAGTACGCCGATACAAGACTGGATCCCCAGAAGGCGATTTTCATGCGTGCACTTTCGCGCACTTGGTTCATGCATGCACCTCTTCGCGCAGTTCGCGGGGGGCGATTTCGGCGAAAAGCCCGAGCAGTTCGTCAACGCGGTGAGCACAAGTGTGACGCGCGCGTATTGTCTCAAGGCCGCTTTCGGCGAGACTAGCCGCCAGCGCTTCATCATGCAGCACATCGCGAACCAGGCACTGCATTTCGTCGCGGTTCTGCGCCATTAGAAAATCGTGGCCGACTCGAAAGAGATTTTCTTCATCGCGCCAAGGGGCAGAGATCAGCGGAATGCCGCAGGCGAGAGCTTCGAAAGGACGGATTGTCGGAATACCCGGCAGTTCGCGCGTATAAGGACGGCGCGGCACATGCACGGTGGCGCGAAACCCGGCGAAGACTTCGGGCACTTCGAAATTAGGAAGCCAGCCGCCGTAGCTGATGCCGCAGGCGCCTAATTCATGCAACGCGGCCGGAGGGTAACGAACGCCATAGACTTGCGCGGTCAGCTTGAGATTGCACACAGGAGTCAGGAAGTACTCGCGCAATTCTTGCGTGCGCTCTTCATCTCCCCAGTTGCCAATCCAGACGACGTCGCCCAACGCACGGAACTTCTCGCGCGGATAGAAGATGCGGGTGTCTGCGGCCTCATGCCAAACATGCACCTGGCGGCCCCATCCGCGGTTTTCGTAAGCGCGCTTCAGAGAAGCGCCATAGGCAAGCACACCGTCGTAATTCGAGAGATCGAAGCGCGAAAGCTCGTGTTCGGCCGTCAGAGCGCGGTGATGCGTGTCGTGGAATAGCACGCGAATGTGCGGATTCCAGCGCCGGTACGCGCCAAGCGCAGCAACGACTTGGGGCTCGTTCCACTCATGCACCAGAACGAGGTCTATGCCATCAAGATTTATGCCGTCGAGCCATTTTTCCCTGTTGAATGCATGGGGCGAATACCGCGCGCTCGTGAGATTCGGGAACGCCTGTTCGAAAGCGGCTAGCGCTTCCGGTCCACGATCCTGCAGCAGGTTTTCACGACTCCATGAATTTTCCGGCTCAAAGATGCGGACATCATGCCCGCGGGCCTGCAGTTCAGACGCAACGCCCCGCAGAAAATGAGCGTTGCCGTGATTCCAGTCGCTGACGAGCGAGTGGTAGAAGAGCGCGACCTTCATGCGGCCGCACTCTTTCGTGCATACAGCGAGCGATAGATTTGGCAGTATTCGGCGACGGTCACCGCCGCGGAATATTGAGTAGCGCGCTGATGCGCAAGTTTGGCAAGCGTTTCACGGCGCTCACGGTCATTTGCGACCATCGACAGCACATCCACCCACGCGGCTGGATCTCGTGGATCCACGAACAAAGCAGTATCACTCCAGAGTTCGCGCAGGGACGGAATGTCCGCCAGAACCAGGCAACACCCGGAACGCGCCGCTTCGAGCACGGCCAGACCAAAAGGTTCATAGAGCGCGCTGTGCACGTACACCGATGCGCGATGCATTGTGTCCAGGACTGCGTCGTGCGTCAGATTGCCTGCGATCTGAATGGGCCAAGGCAGCCGGTCCGCGATGCTTTCGAGCAACTGCACATTCTTGCCCTGGTCCCAAGTGCGGCCGGCGGCAAGGAACAGCGGTTCTTTGGGGCGACGATCGTATTCCGGCGATTCGCTGAAGTTATGAATGACGCGAGTGCGACTTTTCGGCAGTCCGTATCGCGTGGTGAGTTCGCCGGCCATGAACGAAGAAGGCGCGACAATAGCGTCGGCAGCTCGCAATCCGGCGCTGACACGGGCATGATACTCAGCCCATGCATGCAGCGGCGGCGCGCAGCCATGTACGGCGTTCCACCACGAATAGACACACGAATGCGCGACCACCAGAACCGGAGCGAGCCATTTCAGCGGGACGTGAGCGTAGCCGTTCAGATGGATGACGTCCGGTCGAAACTCGGCGGCTTGCTGAAGCAGCCAAGCGCCCGCGGCATCCACGTCGTCCCACGGCTGCTGCATCCATTCCAGCTTGTATTCACTCTCGACAAGCGAGACACCACGAAGCCTTGAGAGCCGCTGGGTTTGCGCATCGGTCGGGCGAGGCCCCATAGTTGCGAGTCGCAGTTCAGCACCGAGGCTCACAAGATGCTGTATGAGATCGAGAGAGTATTGCCAGACACCGCCAACAGCATCGGCGGTCATGAGAATCCGCAATCGCGCAATGTCGGGATCGCTATCGCGCATTAACACCGATTTCCAATTCGACCAGCGGTTGCGGCCGTTGCTCCTGAATATCGCTGAACGAATCGAAACCTTTCAAATATGCTTGGTGCGCGCGTTCCCACGCGAAGTCGTCGGGCGGTCCCCACATGCGCGTGTACTCCGGCGAGCCGGGATATGGGAATAGCGGGACCGGCTTGTTCGCCCAGACGCCGCTCGCTTCCAATTGCAAGCGCCACGATTCGACCGTTTCGGCGTCATCTTCCGTCATGGCCAGCAGATTTGCCTGCACGAAAGGAACGCTCCTTTTGGCAAAGATGAGCCGCTGCGTCAGTTCCTCTGTCGACATCTTGCATTTCTTGTCGAGATACGCGCGCCCCGCTTCGGTGATGCTCTCGACGCCCGCTTCGATGGAGACACACCCTGCTTTTGCGAGAGCCGTGAGGGCGGCTTCGTTCCACAGATCGATGCGCGTCTGAATGCCCAATTTGATGTGGCGCTGGGAGAGAGCGGCGAGAAGCGCGTTGTCGGGCAGAAAAATTTCGTCGATGAAATAGACGTATTCGATGCCTTGCGCAATAAGGCGGTCGAGTTCCTGGAGAATGACGCCGAGCGGACGCTTACGGTAGTTGTTCCGAAAATTGTCCTTGGCGCAGAACGTACAGTGATACGGACATCCGCGCGAAGCTTCCATCTCAGCGCCGGGCCCGATTGGTTGCGCGTCGAACCGATGGTGGTGATGCTTGTGTCGGGCGACCATTTCGCTCGGCCATTCAAGCGCGGGCAGCGACTTCATGTCCGCTGCGCGATTCGGCCCACGGACCACAATATCGTTGCCGCGGCGGAATGCAATGGAGGAAACCGCGTCGATATCACCGGCCAGCTGCGGCAGGACTTGTTCACATTCGCCAAGCACAACAAAATCCGCGTTCAGTTTGCGTAACGTGGCGCGCGGAGTGGTTGAGCCATGTGGGCCGACAATAATTTGTTTGGCACCCACGCCGCGCAATAACGTCGCGAGTTCCTGCGGCACACGAACCTCGGGCGGCGGACAACGCCAGAACAGATAGGTCGGAGCGGTGGTGATGACGATAAAGTCAGGCGCAAACTCACCGACGCGCGTCACAATTTCGGAGTAGCTGAGATTATCAAGATGTCCATCAAGCAGCAGAGCGTCATGGCCCTGCTGTTGGAGCAGAGCCTTCGAGTAGCCAAGCTCCAGAGGCAGGTGAGGCTCGCGACACCCGAAATAGATGCTGCCATCAAAGGTCCACGGTGGATTGACCAGCGCGTAACGCATCAGGCCACCATCACTTTCGACTGCTCCACCAGCCAAGGATGCTGCCGGTACCAGTCATACAGAGTTCGGATGCCGTCGCGAATGCTGGTGGCTGGTGTCCATCCCAGTTTGTTGCGGATCTTGGAAGTATCCGCCACATACCACTTTTGATCACCCAAGCGCTCCGCGCCCCAATTGATAAAGAGCGGCCTAGCTGTCAGCCGCTGGATTTCGTCCAGCAATTCCAAAAGACTGGTGCTGTTAACCGCTCCTCCTCCGAGGTTGAACGGCTCTCCGGCGGCGATGCTCATGTTTTCCTGCGCGAGTTGCATTGCGCGGACGAGATCGTCGACAAACAACAGATCGCGGACCTGTTTCCCGTCGCCATAGATCGTGATTGGCTCGCCCTTCAAGGCCTGACGAACGAAATGCGCTACCCAGCCCTGATCTTCCGATCCAAGCTGATGATGGCCATAGATGCAACTCATACGGAAGACGGTGGCTCTGATTCCATAAGAGCGCGCGTAGTCAAGAACGTATTGATCGGCTGCGCCCTTGGAGCAGCCGTATGGCGAGAGGAAAGCCAGCGATTGTTCTTCACTGATACCACTTGCAGCCAAGCTGGGCGACTCCGGTTCCCAGCGGTCACCTCTGCGACGGAGGGGTACATTATCTAACTTGCCGTAAACCTTATTGGTGGATGTGAACAACAACGCGGGCGGCGAGTCGGAGGATCGAATGGCCTCCATGATATTTAGCGTCCCGATGAGATTGGTGCGGAAGTCGTGAACAGGATCACTCAGGCTAGTTGTAACCGCCACCTGCGCCGCGAAGTGATACACGGCCGAGGCGCTCTGCACGGCTTTACGAACTTCGTCGGGGTCACAAACACTCGCCCGGGTAAACAGCACGCGGCCGGGATAGCGGCGTTGCAGCTCTTCTACGTTGTCTTCGACGCCATCGCGGCTGAGGTTATCCAAGATGTGGACGGGCTGATCCTGCTGCAAGTAAGACCGGGCCACGTTGGTGCCGATGAATCCGGCGCCGCCCGTTATGAGTATGTAACCGCGCTGCACACTCATCCTTTCTTAAACCACAAGCCCGCGCGATACCAACTCTTCCTGCATCTCATTGAAGCGGTCTGGCGCAGTCTGCTGCTCCAGCCAGCCGGCAAGATCGCGCATCCCGTTCTCAAGTGTCATCTTGGGCTTATAGCCCAGCACGCTGCGCGCGCGGGAGATGTCGGGGAAGCAGTTGCGGATGTCGCCTACTCGATATGTGCCGGTGATCTCAGGCTCAATGTTTATGCCGAGCACGCGAGCCAGCTTGCGGGCCACATCGCCGACGCCGGTCATCTGGCCGCTGCCAACATTGAAGACCATGTCTTGCGCCGCGCCCACTTCCAATGCCAGGCGGCACGCCTGCGCGATGTCATAAACGCTCACGAAATCGCGCAACTGTTCGCCGTCTTCGAAGATCATCGGGCGCTTGCGATTGAGCAGGCGCGAGGCGAAGATTGCCAGCACCCCGGTATACGGATTGGAAAGCGATTGAAAAGGCCCGTAGGCGTTGAAGAAGCGCAGGGCAACTGTCGGAATGCCATAAGCCCGGCCGACAATCAGACACATCTGCTCCTGGTCGTATTTTGAAAGAGCGTAGATAGAAGCGAGCGAGGGCTGCTTCGTTTCGGGAGTGGCGACGGGTTGCAGCGGGACTCCGTCCGGCGTGATCATCTCCCATTCGTGCGCCTTCAATTGCGCGGCAGTCCGATGCGCGAACGGATACGGTTTTCCGTCCGCAGTGACGTAAAGACCTTCGCCATAAACACTCATGCTGGAGGCGACAACCAGCTTGCGAACGGAACTCTTGACAACTCTTTCGAGAAGAAGCGCACTTCCGAGATTGTTGACGCTGGTGTACTCGGCAACCTGGTACATGCTTTGGCCCACCCCGACCAGCGCGGCAAAGTGGTAAACCGCTTCGACGCCCTTCAGTGCCTTATCCACAATTTCCGGATTGCGAATGTCGCCCAGGATGAATTCGACGTTCTTGTTCAGGTAGTTGGGTCGGCCCGGATTGTCGCCGTGAACTTGAGTAACCAGGCTATCCAGTACTCTTACGTGATATCCGGAGTGCAGCAACTCAGATGCTACGTGAGAACCAATAAAGCCAGCACCGCCTGTTATGAGAACGGTTCCTCTTTTCATTGTTCTAGTTTGGTTGTCCTTTTTTGAAGAGAATCAGCGGTAGGACTGTAACAATTACTTGTTCCTGCCACGAGATAAACACGGGCGAAAGCGCCGGTTAATAGAAGATGGCCACCTGTTAACACTGAAAATGTAAGCGCCTCATCAACATAGAAAGCTTTGTAGCTCTCTTTGTTACTACTTACCTTCATTAGAGGCGGGCCGCATCGGTATAATTACGAATCTCTCAAAGAATGTTACTGCGCGTACGTGCGAGTCATTCGCGCACAAAATTCGGCATACTCGGCAGGATCTTTCGGAGGACTCGTGTGGTGTGCGCGCACGCCGCAGTGTTCAGGCGTGAAGCAGTACGTCAATGTAAGGTCGAATTTATCGAGCGATCGAATCTGTAGATCGAACCACCGCTCGGCGTTAGGTCGAAAGGAATCCGCCCAACTCAAGCCGGTCCGCAATTTCTTTACACCGAACTCCTGCAAAAAGCGCGCGCCGTTTTCGAGCCGGTGGTCCTCGAAATGGAACCACTGACAGATCCCCATGGCAGGCGCGAATTCAGCGAACCGACGGGCAGCAAGTTTGGGAGTGCCGTCTTCGCGGAAGAGGCCCATGTAGAAGTGGCGATAGTAGGAGGAACCTTCGCTCTCGCGATGCCGCGTCGTCGCCGGCCATGCGCGGGGCAAGTCGAAGAGACTGTACCAATAGACATGGTCTGCGCGAGGAAGCAGCAATTCAGCCGTGCGCTTCAATCCAAACTCCTGCACTTCCTCGGCACCAAAGGAAGATGCTCCCACTTCTGAAATCCACAGAGGCTTATCGCTAACCGCTTTCATTTCATCCAGCTTGTCAGGCCACTCGTCAATCGTCCAATGATTCCAGTCGAGCGGAAACCCGTGCACCGCGATGACATCCACATGTTCCAGCGCGCCGAATTTCTGCATGCGAGTGACGAAAGCGGGATCAATGGGTGAGATGCCGCCGAGTACTCGCAAGACTTTCGAATTCTCGGCGCGCACAGCTTGCCCAGCAAGCGAAACCATGCGAGCGAAAACAGACCAGTCCTTATCGATTTCGAAATCCCAATGCGAGAGATTATTGGGCTCGTTCCAGAGCATTACAGCTTCGACCATAAAGAAATCAGAGGGCGGCCGGGCTTGAGTTCAGACCAAACCCACAGGAATAGGATGCAAATACGCGCCTTCATCGCACTTGCAAATGAAGACTTCTTCTTCGGGATTGCTTGCGATACGAAAGCCTGCGCTGCGCAATACCGCTTCGGTGCAAGCGCGATTTGGAATCCACCAGTTCGTCGGGTCCTGCGAGTAGCTGTTCTCGACGAAGTGCATTTTGGGATAGCCGGGGTGATCGAAGATGGATGTTTGCCAGAATTGGTAATCCGTCTCAATAGCAGGACGCGTGCGGCTGCCGCGCTGCATCGATTGAAAAACGAACCAATCTTTAGCGACGTGTTGACGCAGCAGGTCGAGCGCGAGCAATGGATAACGCAAGTGGTAGAAGACGCCCATGAAGAGCACGAGATCGAAACGTTCGTTGAGCTGTGGAAGGTCATACACAGACATCTGGCGAAATTCAATCTCGAGGCTCAATACGTCAGCGGCAAAACGGGCCTGCGCCAGATAGCCTTCGTCGTGATCGATACCGAGGACTCGCGATGCCCCGCGCTGCTTCATTTCAACGGAGTAAAACCCCCCATTACAACCGATGTCGAGCACGGTCATGCCGGTCAGATCCGACGGGATGGCGTCACGAAAGTTTCGAAACTTATTGGACGGGTAATCACCTAGGAAGTGTTGGGGCGCGGTTTGCACACCCTGTAAGTTAATGTTGTGAAACCATGGACCCAGTTCCGCGATTTTTCGCTCCAGATCCGAACCGGTAAAGCTACTCGCCAATGACATGTTCTCCCGATCAGCTTTTAAGCAACAGCCCGGCAACAAGGCCGACTTCGCGCGCACAACGGGCACCAAACGCCCTATGCGCTTCGCCGTGATGGCTTGGCAAGGGCAGATGAGTTGCTTAGATGTGTTGACCAAGCATCGCTTGGCTGCCGGACTAGTTAGAGCCGCCACCTAGGACAGCCTAACAATCTATGCTATGACTCGTATTCTACTGATCCGGCATGGGCACACAGAGTTGTTGGGCAAAGTGCTATACGGCAGGATGCCGGGCGTGCATCTGAGTGCGCAAGGCAAGGAGGAAATTCAGCGGCTTGCTATTGCATTGAAAGAACGGTATGCGCTGGACGAAATTTTATCGAGCCCGCTGGACCGCGCGACAGAAACGGCCGAGGCGATTGCGGCACTGCAGCAACACCCCCTCACCTACGATGCAGACATACAGGAGATCGACTATGGCGAGTGGATGGGCCGGTCATTCGGACAGCTTTTTGCGGAGGAGGAGTGGAAGCGCTACAGCCGGCTGCGCTCGCTCAGCCGCGCGCCTGGCGGCGAATTCCTGATGCAGGTGCAATATCGGGCCTGGAGCGCACTGGAACGCGCCATCGAGCGGCACAGCGGCAAACCGGAAGCAACGATCGCGATGGTGAGCCATGGAGATGTTGTGCGCGGGTTGTTGCTACTTTTCCTCGGGATGCCCCTCGATCATATTCATCGCCTGGAGATTTCCACGGCGTCCGTGAGCGAGGTGCTGCTTGGGGGCTCTCATCCACACGTGATTAAGGTAAATCAGACCTTCTGAGACCATGCTCATCGAAGACCCCGAAGCAGAACGAAAGCACCTACTCGACCTGCTTGTCGGACAACTGGTGGAATTTGTCGTCGTTCTTGCAGACGTACAGGAGCGATTCTCATCCTGGCATCCGGGTGTTCAACTGACGTTCGGATACGAAGCGAGTGAGTTCATCGGCATGCCGGTCGGGATGCTGTTTCCGGAGCCTGATCGTTCGGCGGGCGATCCGGAACGAGAATTCGCCGCCGCCGCCGCGACAGGCAAGAGTTCCGACACGCACTGGCTAATCACCAAGACCGGCGAACGGATTCTGGTAGAAGGCGTCACGCTTGGTTTGCGCGACGAATCTGGAAAGCTGACCGGATTCGGCAAGGTTCTGCGTAACGTGACGGAGCGGCGGGCTACTGAAGAGCGCCTGAAAGCGCTCACCAGCGCCTTAGAGCATTCCACGGTATTTGTGCGCAAGTTGGACGGCACCATTACGCACTGGACAAAAGGCTGCGAGCGGCTTTACGGCTGGCCGGCCGCAGAAGCCGCGGGGCAGAGATCCTGGGATTTATTGGAGACAAAATTTCCTCAACCATTTTCGAGCATCGAAGAACAACTTCTGCTCAGCGGTTTGTGGCAGGGGGAACTAGGCCAGACCAAGCGAGACGGCAGTTCTGTGTACGTTTCTGCCAATTGGGTGTTGCTCTATGACCTGATTGGCGAACCGTCAGCAGTCATTTGCACACACACCGACATCACGTCGCGCGTGCATGTGCAGGGCGAACTGGAAGTAGTGAATTCGCAACTGGAGCGACTGACGCTGGAACTGGAGCGCTCGAACAGCGAGTTGGAAGAGTTTGCGCGCATTGCCTCGCATGATTTGAGCGCGCCCATCACAAGCACTCGCTGGCTGGTAGATCTGCTTTCGTCGAGACACGGCAACAAGCTGGGGGAGGATGGACAGAAGATTGTCAAGCAGATTGCCACGGGGCTGCAGCGGATGAGCGAACTTGTGGATGCCGTTCTGCAGCACGCGAAGGTTGGGACGACTCCCATTGGAAGTGCGAACGGTTCGGACAGCTTCGCCGCCTTAGCCGCGGCAAAGGAAGATCTGCACAAAGACATCGAACTCTCCGGGGCGGAAGTCACAAGCGGTCAGCTTCCGCTGGTACGGATGAGTTCACAGGCTCTGGCACAACTGTTTCAAAACCTGCTCTCTAATGCCATCAAGTATCGAAAGCCGGGAACAAAACCGCGGGTGACGATTACAGCGGAACGGAGCGGCAACAACTGGGAGTTCCGTGTTAGCGATAATGGCATCGGAATCGAACAGGATTGGCTGGAGCGAGTATTTCAACCCATGCAGCGACGGCATGGACCTGAGATCGCCGGGAGCGGCATCGGTCTCGCGACATGCAGAAAAATCGTGAACCGCGCAGGCGGCAAGATCTGGGCTGAATCGGAAGTGGATCAGGGAACCACAATTCACTTCACCGTGCCGGCGACGGGCCAATAGGCATTGCATCCGTTGAGGTGGATGTTTCCGCTCAATGTGTGTAACTCCGCTTTCAGCCGATGCACTACGGCACTCCAGTTTCCAGGCGACGGTTGCCGGAACAGCCGCATGGTCGGATACCAGGGCGAGTCTTCGCGGCTCAACATCCAGCGCCAGTCGCATTGATAGGGCAATAGCGTCCAGACCGGAATGGCAAGAGCACCGGCCAGATGCGCAGTCATCGTATCCGCTGTGATCACCAGATCCAAACCGCACATGATACGCGCTGTATCTTCGATGGTTATCAAGCGATGGTGCAGATCATGCACCGCCGGATACGGCCGGACATGCTTGTGCTCCGGACCGTACTGTAAAGCGTAAAACTCAAGCCCAGGCAGCGCAAAGATTTCCGCTAATTCTTCAATAGGAATCGAACGGGAAGTGTTATAGGTACTCGAGTTCCAGACGAGCCCAATTTTCAGCGATTCTGAAAGTGTGCGTGCCCGGCGTTTTTCTGCGCCCCGGACATAGAGATACGGCACCTCGCGAGGAATATTTTCCAACATCGTGCGGAAGATGCGCGGCAATTCCATGATCTCTACTTGCTGATCCCAGGCGGGCTCTTCTTCGTTCCACGTGATCACCTCGTCGGCAATCTGCGAATCGCGGATCAGCCCTTTCAGCGCCGGCTGCGCTTCGATTGTGAGATGGCTTGCGATTCTGCGCACTGGCAGCGCGTAGCGAATGAATTGAATCGTGTCTCCGAAGCCGTGTAGACAGCGAATAAGTACACGATTTCCATCGAGATTGCGGCCATTCCAAAACCTGTTCGGGTCCGGCTTGCCTCGCGCGCTGATCTGATCGCTCTCACACCAAGCGCGTTCAAAGTCGCCCAGCAGCATATGGCATTGCCACCGTCCGGCAGCACACAGGTCGGGATCCCAATTGTCTGCCTCAGCACGGTGAAATAGTGCAAGCGCTTCAACAATATTGAGCGTCTGCAACTCGCGTTCTGCCTGTAGAAAGCAACCGTTGTGTGCCTTCACGGTTTTAGCCACACCAAAATGAAAGAAAAAGAAAACTAGTAATATTCGTGGTCTTTCTGATGTCCAAGAATTGAAGACGGGCTGTGACCGCGAGAGCGTTCAAGCAAACATTCACGCTGTTGTTGGCAAGCCTTGCAAGACAAACATGATGACAAACGACCCCGGCTCTTTTTCCGCGAACGGAAGACCACGGATTCTCTTTTTAGACGACCACCGTATCGTACTTGATGCTCTGTCGTTTATGGCACAGGACGAGTACGAAGTCGAGTTGGTGAATACGTTGGCAGCGCTCAACGCGGCTGTCGAGCGATTCAATCCTAGTCTGGTTGTGATGGATATTTGTATGCCTGACGGGGACGGAGTTGAGGCCGCGGGCGAGTTGCGACGGCGCCATCCGGAAGTGAAGATTCTCTTCCTATCCATGCATAACGAATCACAACTGGTGAGGCGAGCGCTGGATACCGGGGCGCTTGGATACGTGTCGAAGCGTGCACCGGCAGACGAACTTATGCTGGCTGTGCGAACCGTCCTGAACGGCGGGAAATATGTGGGCGCGTTTGGCAGCAGCGATGGCCAGGACGGCGACGGTGTGCTGACGGAGCGGCAAAGAGAAGTGTTGCGGCTGATTGCGCAGGGCTGCTCAGCCAAAGAAATCGCGGAGAAGCTGAACATCTCAGTGCGTACTGCCGAGTTTCACAGAGCTGCGATTATGGATCGCCTCAAGCTGCACTCCACGGCGATGATGACGCGCTACGTGGTGCAGCAGGGGCTCGACTAGCTGCATTGCTTCGCTCGTCTGTCAACCTGAAGTCATGAGCTGGTTGACCTGGGCCTTACTCTCGGCCGTATTCGCGGCCGCGACCGCTATTTTGGCGAAGATCGGCGTTGCCGGGGTGGACTCGAACTTCGCCACGGCCGTGCGAACGTCCGTTGTCGTCGTGTTTACGTGGTTGCTCGCGTTGATAACGCGCCAGCAGGGCAGTTTCCGCGTTCCTTCCAACAAGACATGGTTATTTCTTGGGCTTTCGGGCCTGGCTACTGGACTATCCTGGCTCTGTTATTTCCGTGCGCTTCAGATCGGACCGGCTTCACGCGTCGCGCCCATTGATAAATTGAGCGTGGTCCTGGTGATTGCTTTCGGCACCCTTTTACTCGGCGAAAGGTTGACTCCGGGCAAGGCAATTGGCGGAGTACTCATTTTCGCCGGCGCGATTGCTGTTGCCCTAGATTGACCTCTCTCCCGGTTGTAAGGCTGGGACCCACTGCGCGGAATCACAGGCAACAAGATCTCCGACGGATACCCTTTCGCGTGTAGCACGGTTTGTCGCGCTTTTGTGAACTTCGTCTCGTAAGCGTTGTCACGCGGCGAATTCATATTGCGATCGAAGCGTGGAAAATTGCTGCTCGAAACTTCCAGGCGAATTCGATGTTCCGGCCGGAAGACATAGCTCGTGACGCCCGCATCGATGCTGATCTGATATGCCGCATTTTTTTTCACGAATATCGGCCTCTCGAGAGACAGCCGATAGCGAAGCCGCTCAATCCCATCGGTTACAAGAAGAGCTCGCCCGTCCTTCTGGACATCGACAAGTTTGGCAGTGAAGTCCGTATCGTTCACTGAAGTCGACACGTACAGTACAACGCGAATAGGGCCAGTCACCTCCAGTTCATTGACCAGCGGCGCGGAGGTGTACACCAGAACATCTTTCCGCGTTTCAATGCTGCTTTGATCGAGTGGCCCAGGAGGCAGGAGGACCGGGTCACAACAAATAGAACCACCGCGCGTGGGAACGGGAATTTTGGGATCGTACGTGAACTGATCGGAGGGTGATTTGCGAACGGGAACCCACTGCAGCGCGCCATCTCCACCGACCGAATTTGCGTGGCCGTTGCTGTTCAAATAGACGGGGGTGAGGCGCATGCGCGCGAGCGGCCACTCGTGTTCCTCACGCCAGAGATTCGCGCCCATGACGAAGATGTGCAGTGACGAATTTCCTGCCGCGCTCTCGGTCTGCTCCGAACCGGCCTTGATCTGGCGATTGAACCACTCGGCCTGCTTCGTCCGAATAGGAATCTGTGCTTGCGGACCGAAATCTACGCCGGGGAACTTAGTCGCCGGATTGTGACTCCACGGGCCGATCCATGTCTCGATCGGCTGATGACGTTTCGAAAGGCGGCTGAAGGCGTCGAGATCGCTCTCGGCATACTCGTCAAACCATCCGCCGAAGGAAAGGACGGGAACCGACACTTGATTCAATTTTTCGCGGATGCTAAGGGCTTTCCAGTAAGCATCGTCGGAAGGATGGGCGAGCGCAGTTCGCCACGCCGGCAATACAAGCCCGGTCGCCGCGATGTCCGCGGACGCGATGGGAATGTGATCGATGTAGCTGCTGAACAGGGGACGCACTTGCGACGGAGGCGTCAGATTCTCTGCCAGCCAGGACAGCCGATGGGCAATTTGAAGCGCGCCGCCAGAGGAGTAGTAGCGATCCAGGTACTCGTCATCGCCGGAGCATAACGACGAAATCGCAACTAGATTCGGGATATCCTGTACGGCCGCCCACCACGCCGCAATTCCCAAATATGAATTTCCAGCCATCACTACGCGACCGTCAGACCAATGCTGCTGCACAATCCATTCGATCGTGTCGCGAGCGTCAGGGCCTTCCTGCCCGGTGGATCCGAAAACACCCTGCGAGGCATACCGGCCGCGCGCATCCTGAATCACGACGGCATAACCGTAGTGCCGGAACATGCGGTACCCCAGAACGGCTTGAGTCTTACGGTTGTATGGTGTGCGAATCAGAACAGTGGGCCAATGGCCAGAGGACCGTGGCAGATAGATATCCGTCGCCAGTTCCACCCCATCGTGCATGGGAACGAAGATGCCAAGCTGGTCGTTAACAGGAGCGGGACGCTTGTTCTGAGCTTGCACCAGCCAGCAAACTGTCGCAGAAAACAGGACGCCTGCGGCGCGCGCGAAAGATTGCCGCATCATGAGGGCGAGCTCACAGAGCTCTTCTGTGGCTTTGGGCGCGCTCCGAATAGCGCTGTGCCGACGCGCAGAATGGTGGCTCCTTCCTCAATGGCAACTTCGAAATCATTCGACATGCCCATCGAGAGTTTCGGCAGGCTGTACTGTGCGGCCAAAACGGCTAACTTGCGAAAATATGGCCGGGATTTCTCCGTATCTTCAGACCACGGCGGCATAGTCATGAGCCCGGTCAGCTTCAGGTGCTGGCAGGCGTGCGCCGACTCTAATAAAGCCGGAATGTCGTCGGGACTGGCACCCGACTTGCTCTGCTCGTCCGACAGCTTGATCTCCAGCAGGATTTCCAGGTGGCCGCGTTTCGCGGCTACGGCTGCATCCAGGCGCGTCAACAGCTTGGCCGAATCGGCAGTTTGAACTACGTCAAAGAGTTCAGCGCCGAGTCGCGCCTTGTTGGCCTGCAAATGCCCGATGAGGTGAAATCGGGCATTCTTGAGATCCGACAACTCCGGCTGTTTATCCGCGAATTCCTGCACATAATTCTCGCCAAACTCGCGTAGACCTGCAGCATAGGCTTCCCGAATCCGGTCCGCAGAAAATTTCTTCGACACAGCCACTAACGTTATTTCGGACCGCTGTCTGCCGGCGCGCTTCAAGGCATCCTCAATGCGCGATTCCACAGATTGCAGGCGGCTTGCGAAGGTGGAGACTTCCAGTGGCAACATCTCATGATAAAAGGACGCCCGGGTCGACCGCGCAGGAACCAGAGACCATGCGCAACGCGATTGAAGCGTTCCTGACTGCGTGCCGCAGGCCGGCATTGCTCGAATACGGCGAGCCCTTGCACCCGTTGAGGCAAGGCGATTACAGCTTAGAAGATCGAAACGGAAGATTGTGGATTGAAGTCTCGAATGAAACGCGAACCGTAGCGCGGCGCATTCTTTCGGTGGACAGGCAGTCCACTGCCGTGCTGGAATGCAGCATTCAGCGCTTTGGGGGTAAGCCCGGAAGCATCAGTTTTCTGGACCTGGATCGGCCACAATCGGCGTACAAGGCCACTTCCGGCGCGCGCAGAACCTTCGGCGAGCAGTTCAGGCGTATGTTGACCCGGCAGTTTCCTGGTTGGGAGATTGCAACCCTTACTTCTGCACTGGATCTGCGGCGTTCTTTCTCTTCTGCCTATCCGCGGGCGTGCATGGTGCGCAGCTTCCATCAGATTGCCGCACTCGCCTGTCCTTCGGCCGCGGATGAGCCCGAGTTTCTCACCTCTGCCCTGCTCTGGCTCGATCATCTACGCTCTCATGCGAAAGCCGATACCCGGACCTCACTCGCCCTGTTCCTGCCCGATGGATCCGGAAATCTGACAGCGCATCGGGTGCGCTGGTTGAACGGCGCGACAGAGGTGACCTTATTCCGATTCAACCAGCACGGCTCAGCGGGCATTGTCGATCCGCAGGATTTGGGCAATCTGCAGACACGCGTGGAGAAAGCCGCGTGTAGGTCTGGCGATGATTTCCCGATTTCATCGCCCCCAGGCGATATGTCCGAGCGTGTTTTCGAATGGGCTGTGCGGCGAAACCTCAACGTCATTGATGCGCGGTTACTCCCACAACCGGTTCACTCTCAAGTGATCGCATTTGCAGCGGGCGACCGCGACATGATCGATCTTGTTGCAGTGGATGCAGAAGGACGCCTGACGGTTCTGGAACTGAAGGTCTCCGAAGACATCCATTTACCCGTGCAGGCGCTCGATTACTGGATGCGAATCAAGTGGCACGCCGAGCGGAATGAACTTCAGCATCTGTTTCCTGCAGTTCCCCTGGCCGCGCTAGCCCCCAAACTCTTATTAGTGGCGCCGGCCATGTCTTTTCATTCTTCCTGTGCAACAGTGCTGCGTCAGTTGTCGTCCGAGATACAGGTGGAGAGAGTGGGCATCAACTCGGATTGGCAGGACGCATTCCGGGTGGTGCTCCGCTTGAAGGGCGGCGATGATCCTATTTCTCATGGGAGTTTCTGAGTGGCTTTAGAGGGTTTACTGCACATCAAGAAGGCGCTGACGAATCTAAACTCGAGTCACGTTCGCGCGCTGAGCGAGCGGCAGGTGCGCGTGGGGTTGCATGCACACGGTCAGGAAGCGTATCAGCGCATAGAGAATTTCTTTCTGCGTGACCTAAGTCCGGCTCGGCGGCGGCAATCGGCTATATTGCTGGCGCGTGCGCCGTTTCTGCCAGGATCGCAACCGGCCGATATCCAGGTCTTCGATGAAGGCGTGGTGTCGCCGCAAGGTGCGCCCGTGTTCCGTCCGGATCATCCGCAGTTGCTTGTCACACGGACCCTGACCACATACCCGGATTTGGGCGTTCCGCTCGCAAAATCGTTTCTGCCATTCCGAAAGGCCTTTGTTGAGCGGACCATAGCTAAAGTCGCGCGAGAGAACATGCTGTTCTCACTTACCACGGCTTTGCCTGACGTCATCCCAAACTTAATTGAATTACCGTGGGCTGTTGCGGAGTTCGCCTCAGACACTGCGTTCCTGACTATGAACCAGGTCCGAATGGCTTTCCTGATTGCTGCTGCAAGCGATCGCGAAGTGGGCTACATGGAGCAGAAATCAGAGATCGCCATGGTGATCGGAAGTGCATTCGGCTGGCGCGCGATTGCACGGCAACTGATCGGCAAAATCCCGTTCGGGGGCGGCTTGATTGCGAAAGCGGCGGTCGCCTATGCGGGCACGAAGGTGCTCGGCCTCTCACTGGATCACTACTACAGCATCGGGTTCACCTACACGCGTGAGGAGCGCGATCGGCTATATTCGGACGCATTTCGCCAGGGCAAGCAGGCGGCATTGAGGATTCTTAAGAATTTCCGTCCTGATCTGGCCGCCAAACTCGCAGCGGAAGCAAGCCGCACAACACCGCGGCAACCGGCTGCACTGCCAGGCACGTCTTGTTATTAGAATTAACTACAGAAATGAAACGGACGATATTGGCCATATTCAGCGCCGCCACTCTGCTCCACGCCGACACTTTGTTGCTTCGAAACGGAGCCCGTGTGGAAGGTAACTTTCTGGGCGGCGACGGCAGATCTGTGCGCTTTCTGGTGGGCAGCCAAGTGAGCACCTACTACGTGTCCGATATCGAATCTATTCGCTTCACCAGCAGCCAGGCCTCGAATTATCCGGCATCAGCAGGTTATCCGCAGGCTGCTCCCTATCCCCAATCTGCTCCCTACCCGCAGAGTGCGCCCGCTCCGCCGCCACCTTCGGCTCCGTATCCGCCGCCAGCTTCCGCACCGCCGCAGAGCTACCCATCACAAGCTCCTGCTGCACAGGGCGGCGCTTCCACCGCATCGAATGATGGTCCGCGGTTGATCCGGCACACCGATGACAGCTATGGCGGGTCCGCGCCGCAGACCGGGCCCTCCAGTTCGCCGATGGCAGGTATGCAAATCCCCTCGGGCACGCGGATTTCGATTCGCCTGATCGACTCTGTGAATTCGGAACGTGACAATCTTGGCCAGACATATAGAGCGAGTGTGGATCAACCGGTAATAGTAAATGGCGAGACACTGATACAGCGCGGAGCCGATGCGGTTTGCTCACTCACTGACGCGCAGAAGTCGGGCCGCATTGAAGGGCGTACCACCCTCACCATCGACTTGCGAACCGTCACGGTCAACGGACGCACTTACGACGTGAACACCACAGGCGTACCGGAGGCGAGCAGTTCGCGAGGTGCGAGGTCGGCTAAAATGATCGGCGGCGCTACCGCATTAGGCGCCATCATCGGCGCAGCGGCCGGGGGCGGCAAGGGTGCTGCCATTGGTGCGGGAGCAGGCGCCGGCGCGGGAACAGCAGCCGAGCTTGCGACATCGGGTCAGAAGGTCAAAGTACCTGCTGAAACTCAGTTGACATTCACCTTAAAAGACCCGATCGTTTTCTGATAAATTTAGGACCACAGTCGGCTGTAACCTGGAGGGGTTCGTTTCTGGTACTCCGAGCTAGAACAACCCCTCTCCTCTTATGCCGGTCGCGCCGCATTCCAACCCCGTTGCTCTCATCACAGGCGGAAGCCGTGGCATAGGACGCGCCGTTGTCGAAGAGCTTGGTCGCACGCATCGCGTTATCGGCACGTACAACACGAACAAAGAGGCAGCTGAGCAAGTGGCCGAAGCCACTGGCGCCCTCATGCTGCCATGTCAACTAGCCGACTCGCAATCACGCCAGCTTCTCCTGGAGGAGATCCACCGAAGATTTGATGCCGTCGATTTGCTGGTTAATAATGCGGGCATGGCTCCGCGGGAGCGGCGCGATATTCTCGAGGCGACTGTGGGCAGTTTCGATGAACTGATTTCGACGAATCTAAAGGGTCCGTACTTTCTTACTCAGGAAATTGCTCGCGGCATGGTTCGCCGGAAGTCGGGGCGCATAGTCTTCATCACTTCTATTTCCAGCTTCACTGCTTCGATAAATCGGGGCGACTACTGTATGGCGAAAGCCGGTCTCAGCATGGCCGTGAAGCTCTTCGCCGCCAGATTGGGACCGGAAAACATTCAGGTGTTCGAGATTCAGCCGGGCATAATCCGTACTGACATGATCTCCTCCGTCGCAGCGAGTTACGAGGAGCGTATTCGCGACGGTCTCCTGCCCCAGCGCAGAATTGGTGAGCCCTACGATGTCGCGAAAACGACTCGGGCGATTGCGGACGGACTGCTCGACTATTGCACAGGGCAGACGTTGCATGTGGACGGTGGTTTCCATTTGCGAACCTTGTGACTGAAGCGAGAACGGAAGCCACAAGAATGGAACTTTTGGATGCCGCTGAAGTGCGGGTACTCGGAGCGCTCATCGAAAAGGAAGCGACTACTCCGGAGTACTATCCCCTCTCATTGAACGCGCTGATCAATGCGTGTAATCAGAAATCGAATCGCGACCCGGTAGTGGAGTACGACGAAGACACGATTTACGACGCGGCAACACGCTTGCGAGAAAAGAAGCTGGTGCTTCTAAATACCGGCGGCGGGCGCGTGAACAAGTACAGCCAGCGAATCTCGGAAACTCTGAACCTGGGCCGTAGAGAATTGGCGGTGCTGTGCACGCTTTTGCTGCGCGGTCCGCAGACGCTCGGGGAGATCAAAGATCGCAGTGAACGCATGTTCAATTTCGCCGATCTGGGCGAAGCCGAATCCGCTCTGGAGAAGCTGGCGGAATGGCCGGACGGCGCCATGGTCAAAAAGCTTCCGCGACAGCCGGGTCAGAAAGAGGCTCGTTACGTACATCTGCTATCCGGCCAGCCGTCAGGCGACTCGGCAGCGGCGGATTCGCACGTTGCTGCCGCCCCCACAAAGATTGCGCAACTCGAGGCAGAATTGCACGAGCTGCGATCGGAGTTTGACGATTTGAAACGGCGCTTCGAAATGCTGCAAGAACAGCTAGGCTCCTAAGAAACTGTCCGGCAACGGCTCGGCGGCGGCTTGGCAATTTCCAGCCTGTGTTGAACAAGCACGGTTGGCCGCTGCCCAGCTAGGAGACTGCGCCGCCGATGAGGCTGTACAGAAGAACAGCCAGCACGATGACGGTGACCACAACGTACTTAGAATCCTTTTCCGCTGCGAAGCCGATAATTGAGAGGACCACGCGGGCAACTGGGGTGAGAATCAGCAGTAAAATCCCAAGCTGAATGATCGATCGCGCACGACCGGAAAGCGCGCCTTCAAGAATCTCAGGGATCCTCCTGTCAATGGAAGGTTGGCCCACGAACTTTGATACGTTTATGGTTTCCGACCCGTGACCCAGTAAAAACAACGTTCCGCCGACAAATACAACCGCAGCCGAGATCAGTACGCCGGCGCGAAGCAAAACGCTGACCATCAGCTCGATCTGAACGTCCGTCATTTTCTTTTCGGCGGCCATCAGAGTCTTCCTTTTAACCCGTTGTAGATCATTTCGAACGCGATGATGCCTACTACAACGGCAAACCCTCTGCGCAGCAAAGGAACAGGCAAACGGGCCAGCAGTCGCGCTCCCAGCAGCGATCCCGCCAGAACGCCCAGCATGACCGGAAATGCGACAGCCGGATCGACGTATCCACGGCTCAGATAGAGGCTTGCGCTTGCAGCGGCCGTGACACCGATCATGAAGTTGCTGGTCGCGGTCGAAACTTTGAACGGGATTTGCATCGCTTGATCCATCGCGATCACTTTCAAAGAACCAGAGCCGATGCCAAGCAGACCGGACACCGTGCCGGCGCCAAACATGAGTGCGAACCCCGTTTTTACGCGGTGCACTTTATAATGCTCGAGCCCATCCTGGGTGGGGTAGGCGCCATTCAACTGCAATTTCTCGGCGATGGAATCGTCAGGTAGAGAGGTTTTGTCAACGTGGTGCTCACGGCTAGCCTGCCAGGCCGATTGCAGCAGAATAATCCCGAAGAGTACGCTCAGCGTGGCAGTAGGAATGTGTGCTCCCAGAAAGGCGCCGAAAATTGCTCCGATCGTGGTGGCAATTTCAAGGAACATGCCGACGCGAACACTCGAATATCCATCGCGAACATACGCAGCAGCAGCGCCGGATGATGTAGCAATGACGGAAACAAGGCTCGCACCGATTGCGTAGTGCAGATCGACACCGAGAAAAAGCGTCAGCACGGGAGTTACGATCACGCCGCCACCAAGACCGGTCAGCGATCCCACAAAGCCAGCCACCATCGATGCCATGAGGACGATGGGCGCGAACTCTGCGTTAGTCATCGCGCTCTATCTGAAAGAGATTCACGTTTCTCAGGTAGAGATTCTGGCCGTGCAAGGGCGGAGGACTGGGCAACTTGGTCCCAACTGCACCGCTGCTGTCAGTGTCAGGCCAATACCGACCAGCAAGGAGCAGGCCGGATAGAAAACATTTTCCTACCCGGCCTCTTTCCCGGAGCGGTGGTGGTGGTCCGAGAAATGAACGTTACTTGCTCTCGCCGCCGGGCGCGCGACCGGTGTCGTTTGACGCGACCACACCCTGGTTCACGTACATGGTGACATCGACCCTGCGGTTCTGCTTCCGATCTTGGGCTGTGCGGTTATCATTCACCTGGTGCGTGGTTCCTAATCCAGCCGGAGTCAGGATGCGGCGAATCGGTATGTTGCCCTGCTCTTCCAGATAAGTCATCACGGCTTGGGCCCGGCGCTCGCTGAGCACCTGATTGAAGTTCGCCGTACCTGTTGGATCCGCGAAACCTGCAACCTCAATGATGTAGGCCCGCTGATTCTGCGCTTCCTGCGCAATCGCGTCCAACGTCTGCTTATCGTCAGGGCTTAGTACTGCACTACCGATTTTGAAGTAGACCGTTTTCTTGTCCGACTGGGTGTAGTTGTCAAGGTTCGAAACACGCGTGTTGACGGTGGAGACGCCCTGGTTCGCCTGATCCGCCTCAACCTTCACTTGGCCGACCTGATCCTTCACTTGGCCGACCTGATCCTTCACCTGGCCGACCTGATCCTTCACCTGGCCGACCTGCTGCTGTGTCTGGTGCTCCTGGTCCTCAAGGTCGCCCTGACGATGCTCCATTTGTCCGGCGCGATTTTCGAGGCCTCCGGTTCGCGCTTCAAGCGGACTGACACGCGTATCAATCTGGCGGGAAGCGCGCATCGAGTTAGGGTCAAAAAGAACACGATCCGCCATCAGTTCGCCCTTTTCGTTCCCTTTTCCCTGAGCTTCCACCTGCAATCCCGGCGTCAACGCAGTTGCGTCCATCGCGCTCTTGCGCCCGAACCAGCCCTTCTTTAGCTCGACCTTGGTGTCTTTTTGCAGGTCGACAACGCCGATGGAATCATCTGAGGTGCGGATTTTGAGCATATCTCCATCACGCGAAACGATGACGCCCTGTACTTTTACGGATTGCCCGGCCGGAAATGGGTGCATTGTGGGCTCGACACGGGCGAAAAGAGCGCCGCACGTCAAAAGCGTGCAAGTAGCGACGGCGGCGAGTAATTTGCTTCGTTTTTCCATAAGCTCTCTGTTAGAAAGAATTCCAGATCGAAAGGTTGGTTGGGACATCGGTATTCTTTCTTGCATTTGCCCGTTAGACGCCACCCTGATAAGCACGTGTCTACGTTTTTTTGCAGCAGGAAAGATTTAAAGCGGGCGAAGACTAGGGAGGAAGGGCGCCGATTTACGCGGTAAGTTGCGCCATATGTTGCTTGAAGTACTCAATAGTAAGCTTCATACCCTCATCGAGAGGAACCTTAGGCTCCCATCCGAGTACTTGCTTCGCCTTTGTGATATTGGGCCGTCGAAGCTTGGGGTCGTCCGAAGGAAGCGGTTTATAGTCGATGCCGATCTCGGCGCCGAAGCGAGCACGGATGTGATCTGCGAACTCAAGGATCGACATCTCGGCCGGATTGCCAAGGTTAACGGGATAACGCTCTTCGGACTCGCTGAGCAAGAGCAAGCCTTGTACCAGGTCGGAAACGTAGCAGAAGCTGCGAGTCTGCGATCCATCGCCATAGACGGTGAGATTCGCGCCCCGCAGAGCCTGGTCGATAAAAGCCGGCACTACGCGGCCATCATTGAGCGACATGCGCGGACCATAGGTGTTGAAAATGCGGGCGATGTTCGTGCGCACGCCGTGGACGCGATGATACGCCATTGTGAGCGCCTCCGCATAACGCTTGCTTTCGTCGTAGCAGGAGCGCAGTCCCACTGGGTTTACGTTGCCCCAATAAGTTTCCGACTGAGGGTGCTCCAGCGGATCGCCATAGCACTCGGACGTGGACGTCACAAGGAAGCGCGCATTGTAGCGGCGCGCGATCTCGAGCATATTCCTGGTACCTGTGGAACCCGACTCCAGAGTTTCAAGCGGATGCTCTAAGTAGTCGACTGGACTTGCTAGCGACGCAAGATGGAAAACACGATCGACTGGCTCATCCACGCTGAACGGCTCACAGACATCCTGCTGGGTGAATTCGAAACCCGGATTGCCGTTGAGATGCTCAAGATTTTCCCGGTGACCGGTGATCAAATTGTCTAACGCAAGTATTTGGTGACCGCGCTCGAGAATGCGATCACACAGGTGTGATCCAATGAAGCCAGCGGCCCCGGAAATCAGATATCGCACGTTTTCTTATCGTATCGGAGCGGGGAAACTGTGTCTCGCTTCAGGTTAACGGACCGCGTCGTTCCGAACCCAATGAACCCCGCAGTAATAGGATTAAGAGTACTCCTTTTCGCGGTGATTGCCGTTTCGCTGGCACTGTTTCGGCTGCGCTTCGGTAAAGTAGCCAAAACGATTCTCCACGCCCGGAAAGATGCGGATTTTCATTTACATCCGATCGGCCGGCGCGTGTGGAACTTTTTCTGGGAAGTTCTTTGCCAGGCGAAGGTTATCCGCGAGCGTCCGTTGCCCGGCATTGCACATGCTTTCGTATTTTGGGGCTTTTGCGCTTTCGCGCTGGTTACGCTGAATCACATCGCGCTCGGATTCGGAGTGCCGTTCATGGAGCGTCGTTCGCTGTTCGGCGGGTTCTATTATTGGTTCGCGTTTGCGTTTGCCGTCTGCTGCGCGGTTTCCATTGCCGGTCTTGCGTTTCGAAGATTCGTTGTCCGGCCGATGTGGCTGGGACCGTTGTCGCCTGAATCAGGGTGGATCGCCCTGTTCATCTTCATCCTGATGGTGACCTACATGCCCATGTGGTGGGTGAAGGATGGGTCTCTCGCAGGCAACACGCTGTGGTGGATTCACACGCTCACGCTGCTGGCATTTCTCCCTCTGATTCCACACACCAAGCATCTTCACCTGGTACTGAGCCCGCTCACCATTTTCCTGGAACGTAACGGGTTCAGCCACATTCCGCCGCTGGCGGGAGATGAGGATTTTGGACTCGTCTCAGGCAAGGACATTACGCAGATTACGGCGCTGCAGGCCTATTCCTGCGTGGAGTGCGGTCGATGCACTGAGCATTGTCCGGCGAACAACACCGGCAAAGAACTGAATCCGAAACTGATTGCGCTCGGCATCAGGGAATATCTCAACGAGTACGGCGCCGGTTCCGAAACGCAAATTCTCGATGCCACGGTACCGCACGAGATGATCTGGCAATGCACGACCTGCGGAGCCTGCGAGTACCAGTGTCCGGTTGGAATTCAGCATTTGCCGATGATCATCGGGTTACGGCGCGGCGCAGTCAATACAGGGGCGTGGGAAGACGAGTTCGGCACGAAGCTGTTTCTCAACCTGGAGCGCAGCGGCAACGCGATGGGCTTCTCGCAGACGGAGCGCGACAAGTTCGTCGCAAAACAGGAGTTCCCGATTTTCGACGGCTCACAGGAGTACTGCCTTTGGCTCGGCTGCATGGGTGCATACGATCCGCAAGGGCGCGAGATCATTTCGGCGTTTGGGACGGTAATGAAACACCTGGGCACATCGTTCGGCGTATTGAAGAAGGAACGATGCACGGGCGATCCGGCGCGGCGGCTCGGGAACGATCTGGTGTTCGGACAATTAGCAGAAACGAATCTGTCCACGTTCGTGACTGTCGGGGTCAAGAAGATTGTGTCTATCTGCCCGCATTGCGTGCGGACCATGGCCGAGGATTGGCGAGAGTACGGCGCCGAGGTGACTATTGAACATCACAGCGAATTTCTGGCGCGGCATCAGGACAAACTGCCGAGCGTGCGTGATGGCGCGACAGTGGTCTATCACGATCCGTGTTATCTGGGACGGTACCGCGGCGTTTACGATCAGCCGCGCGCAGTGATCGCGAAGAGCGCAACGGTGCTCGATCCGCCGCGTGCCCGCGAGCGCAGTTTCTGCTGTGGGGCCGGGGGAGGGCTGGTATTTCTCGGTGAAGAGACAGGCGCGCGCGTCAACGAAGCAAGAGTCAAGGAACTGACCGCCACGGGAGCAAAGACCATCGGCGCCGCCTGCCCTTTCTGTAACAGCATGTTCCGCGATGCGCTCAAGTCCACTATGCCGGAGAATGCGCCTCGCCTGATGGACATTGCTCAGATTGCGGCTGAATCGCTGGTGCAGATTCACGATCGAACACCAGTAGGGTAAGCAAGGCGATCGACGGGCCGATGATCATCCAACTCGCGCCCAGCATGAGCGCTGCGTAGGGTATCGGAGTGAGCAACCAGAGCAACAGTACTCTGGTGGCGATGCGCCGCCTTCGCTCCAGCAGCAGAATCGCCGCAGGAACAAGCAGCGCGCAATCGGCCATGTAATCGTGCGGGGCGATTAGAATACCGCCCATCAGAACAACCGCTAAGCCCGACAGCACATCGAGCTTGCGCATCGCAAGGCAGGCAAGCACTGCGACGACCACAGCCGCAGTGAGTTCCAGAGCGGGTGCGTCCGCGAAAACTCCGTGCAGATTGGGCATGAGGCCCGGGTAAGGATTATGGGTGGGCTCGCGGAGGAGGGCGAAGTAGCGTTGAGGCCAATCTGCTCCCCCTGCGATGAATGAGGCGAGGACGAGGACGGCGCTGCCGATAGTGAGCCCTACCGCAATTCGCCCCAAGCGGTTGACGATGAGCCAAAGCGGCAGCAGCAAAAACAAATGATATTTGGCGAGGCAGAGCGACAGAATAAGCCCGCACATCATTGAGCGTTTCCGGCACAGCGCGATCGTAGCTAGCGCGAGCCAAAGCAGCAAGAACGCAACATCCTGACCTTCAGCCAGTGTCATCCAGACAGGTAACGACCAACAACAAGCGGCTATGACCCTCGCGCGTTTCGCGGGCCACAATACGCCAAACGCTGCAATGGCGAGAACGCACAGCCCTTCCCAAATGGGCGATGCCCGTGAATACGGCATTTGTGCAATCGGCCACAAGAGCAGTCCGAACACGGGCATTCGCATGAACAGTCGTGTGGCGCTAAAAAAGCCAGTTGTGTGAGCCTCCGTGGCAAGTACGCGCGCAACATTGTATTGGTCCCCGGTAAAGGTGAGCTTGGCGCCCGCGTACAGGTCGATAAAGTCCGTGATGCCGCGGAACGTCAACGCCAGGGCCGGACCAAGCAGCAGCAGACAGACAATCGCTCCAGCGAGGGGCATCATCCATTTCGACAGCTTAGGCATCCCCAACTTGCTTATCGGCCTAATGGTGAAAATGCACCACCAGCGGTGGACGTGGGCCGTGACATACATCGGCTAGTTCGAAAATTCAACAAGTTAGGGTTGGCACAGCATTTGCATACGTGAAGAGCCGAAGGGGGAGAGAGACAAAATGAAAACAAAACTACTGACTCTTTTGCTTTTGGCTAGCAGCAGCATGTTTGCCGCAGGACGCGTGGTGTTTGGGGTGAGCGTCGGTGTTCCGGTTGGAGTCGCGCCGCCTCCACCATCTGCCTATGCGTATTACGCCCCGCCAGTCGCCCCGGGTTATGGATACAACTGGGTGGCGGGTTATTGGTATCCGGTTGGACCGCGGTGGTATTGGCGTACAGGCTACTGGGCGAGACCGCCATATGTCGGAGCACGCTGGGCCGGTCCGCGCTATTACGGTGGCCGCTACTATGCTGGTCACTGGCGTCGATAGTCTCTTCAAGGTGCGTCGGGAGAAAATTTCCAGGCTGATATAGAGTTCGTAATTGAAGCGGGGCTTCAAAAGCTCCGCTTTCTTTTTTGCTGCTAAGGTGAGATCAAGGCACTCGCAATGAGCATACGGAAGCTTGGATTCGCCGCGCTTTGCGTATTTGTATTAGTCGGCACTGCGCTGGCGGTGGATCACAACTTGCCGCACGCCTTTCGTGAATACCCGGGCATCGAGTATCGCCTGGGAACGATTCCTTTGCCTCCGGATTACAACGAGCGTACGGAATGGACGTTCGCGCGACTTATGTACCCACCCGGCTGGAACAATGGCTATTACGGCCGCGACGATCCCGACTGGACACAGGGCACATCGCTATGGAGCCAGGATTTCCCGCGCGCGGATCGGCATTTTGCAGAAGCTGTGCGGCGCCTTACTCGAATCCACGTGCGGTCCGTCGAACAATGCGTCAATCTCGATGACGGCAACGAGGTGTACAACTGGCCGTGGCTCTACGCCGTGCAAGTCGGAGAATGGGGTATCACCGATAAGCAAGCTGCCAAACTTCGGGATTACCTGCTGCGAGGCGGATTCTTCATGGCCGATGACTTCCACGGCACGGTGGAATGGCAGGTATTTCAGGAGAGCATGAAGCGCGTGTTCCCCGACCGACCGATTGTCGAGATTCCCGACCAGGACGCGGCCTTTCACACGGTCTACGATCTCGACGACCGATACCAGGTTGTTGGCGAACAACATCTTGAAACCGGGCACAAGGCCGACGGCTACGTCGCACACTGGCGTGGCATCTACGACGATAAAGGCCGGCTGATGGTGGCGATCTCGTTCAACTCCGACATCGGCGACTCGTGGGAGTGGGCCGATTCGCCGGAGTATCCGGAAAAGTATTCAGCACTCGGCGTACGCGTGGGGATCAACTACATCGTGTACGCGATGACTCACTGACCCCAAATCAGGGGTCAATGCTGCGGCGGCGGTGCAGGATGAGCGGCTTGTTGTGCCTGCTGCGCCTGCATTGCAGCAATCTGATCCGGGAACAGCGGATAAGCCAACGGACGGTTATGCCCTTCGTGACAAGTGAAGCACTGGACATCGGGATGGTTTTTGAAATTGTCCGCGTCAATATGCGCAGTCATCTCAATCATGTCGCGGGCGGTCTTTTTTTCCTTCTTGTCGTCGGAATCGAAATGGCCCTGAACGTGGCAGAATTCGCAGTCTTTGCCAAGAGCCCAGGCGAAGTAGCGCATATGGTCGATAAACTCGGACGTAGGCAGTGTCTTCAGCGAGGTCTTGACGTTCTTGAAGTGAGCTTCAGCCGATTCTTCGGGCTTCCGTAGCGGCTCGCCTGCGGAATCGGGCTGTTTCATGAGCACAACAGTGCTCTGCTGCTCGTGCCCATTCCCGGAAGTGGTCGTCGTCACGGTCAGTGTTTGCCCATCCGGCGAGAGATCATAGACGCGCTTCATCGTTTGTGGCCGGCCGGCGGTTTCACCGGTCAGCGTGAGCGTATTCCCCTGCCACGAAGCGGTCATTTCGGTGGGCACGCCCTGGTACGGACGCACAGATGACTTCCCGGTGACAAGAAACTTCAGTGTCGAGCGGGACTCACCGCGAGGACCACCCCACGTACCGGTGGTGTCATCGATTTCAGGACCCTTTTCCTGAGTACGCCGATTGATGATTACCTCCTTTTCGTCGATGATCGAGAGGTAGTCCGTGATCTTCACATTCGGCGGCCCGGGGATCTTGCTTTTCTCAAGGTCTGCCTTCCACACGCCAGTGATGTTGGGAGAAGACGATTGAGCAAGGAGGGTAGCAGCCGAAAGCGCGGCTACAGTAAGCAGTTTTCGCATATTCGTCGGAGTACATCCATTGTGCACGATCACTTGTTCGGGCCCTGCTTCCAACCCCAAAAAATACTGCAGTCCTGGACATCTTTTTTGTGCGCGAATACCTGATCGAGATGCATCTCGTCCGTGCGGTCATCGCTACATGTCTCAACAGTGGCGAAGTGTCCGGCCGCCACGAGCTTGTCCAGCTCTTTGTCGGACACGATGTGATACAGCTTTTCTTCGGCCGCAGACAGTTGGACTTTATGCGAGTAGGAGAATTCCATGCCGGACGGAGGGGCTTGCTTCAATAGGAAGTACACCAGCTCGTCGGCATAGATGATGCCGTTTTTCGGCGTGACGTCGTGCACGATCTTTGTGATTCGCTCATATTGCCCCCAGGTAGCGGCATCGCGCTCATCGAAGATCGCGCGGCCGTAAGCAAGCAGCAGGACGGCCACAAGAATGGCGGTGGGCCACAGAGGACGATGACTGTCCGTCATGCGGGAGGCGAAAGCGTACATGCCGACGGCGGCAACGATGGCGACCAGTGGCACCGCCACGATGAAGTAGCGCGCAAATGTCGGGTGCGCCGTAGAGATGTAGATCGTGAGCGCGGCGGCGGCGCACGCACACAGATAATACTGGGATCGGATTTCGGCAGCCCAGCCGCTTTTCCTCACCAGAAAGTACAGAGCGTATGCGGATAGAAGAACCAGTAGGAGACTTTGGCCATCGGCCAGCCACGCGCTGAGCACGTCGATGTCGTGCGGCGTCGCGCCCGGCCAATCGTAGCGTCGATAGATGGCCTGATACTGCACTATGTTGAAAAAGACGATCTTCGGCGCTCTCGCAAAAAGCCACAAAACAGGCGCGAACGGAATGACAGCTCCGATGACAAACGCGACGGCATTCCTCAATCGACGCACGCCGGTTGCCTTCAGGCAGAACCAGCCAAAGAAAACTGCAGCGGCGGGAGCAGTAAGTAGCGTAGAGGCGGCAGCGCCGGCCGAAAGTACCGCGGTTGCGAATGACAGAGTTGCGGAACGGGGACGCTCGGGCCACAGGACGGCCACACGAAAAGCCGCAGTAAGGAGAAACATCGCGATGGCGTACGCCTGCGCAATGGGACCAAATTGCACCACTTCGGTGTGCAAACCGATAAAACTGACCGCCACAATAGCAGCGGCCCAGCGCCAACGCGCAACGGGAAAGCGCGTGAGAATCCATTGCGCCGCCAAAAACATGGCTCCGCCAATTTCGAGCACGGCGACAACGTGGAGCACCCGCCAGTTTTCGCCGAATAAGCGAATCCACAGCGAGTTCCAGTAGGCGTTCAAGGGCGTCTGAGGAAAGCAGAAATCGAGATACGGCCTTTTGCCGTGAGCGATGAGTTGAGCCGCGACAGCGTGGAACCCTTCGTCCCAAACGAACCCAATCGTGGTGGCGTATACAATGAGCGCTGCCGTCAGGAGAGCGATCCAGCCGTATACAACAACTCGAAGTTTCGAAACGGCGGACGGCTGCCCTGGCAGTGCGCTCTGCGGCGTGAAAGTTTCGGTCGACAGGTCCACCTGGCGCGATCATACGACAGGTGGTGTTCTAATTGCGTTCGGACGAACAGCGCCGCCCAGATCTTTGTACCAGCGCAGCTTCCGCCTGAGAGATCAATCCCTATGACGACGCAGCACTTGCGGCGCTAACGTTCGCGCGCTGGGCAATCGTGGTCAAAAGATGGTCGGCGTGCTTCTCTTCATCCAGGGTCTTCTGTAACAGTTGAGTGTGGTTGCTGAGCCCCAGCAGTCCTGCCCAGTCGCGGGCCGAGCCGTACGAAGCTATCTCGTAATGCTCAATCTTCTGGGCCGTTGCGATAAGTCCCGCATCGCGCACCGGACCTTCGTCCGATTCCTTCACGATGTTTTCGCCAGAGCCAATCAGCGCGGTGATGATGGGGTCTTTCTTGTCATCAACTTCTCCTTCGTTGACCTCTGGGATCAACTGCTTCAACCGTTCAACGTGCGTTTCGGTCTCCTGGAGATGCGATTGAAATGCCTGCTTGAGTTGCGCGTCGCTGGCGTGCTCAATCATGCTCTGCAGGCCTTTCACGATCTGGTTCTCGGTGGAGAGCAGATATTGCAATTGCTGGCTGTACAAAGACTGAAAATCTTTAAGTTCGTTTGGGGTAAGTAGGCCCATTGAAAGCTCCTTTACTTCAACACTGGTTAGATCGGATGACCCTGGATGAGTTACCCGGGACAAGTTACTGCTTCAACGGACTAGAACCACCGACGCGTTTGGCGACATCCACCGCCAATTCCAGATGCGACTGGATGCTCGGCATTAAGCCCTAGTAAACCTCGTTTAGAGAGCCGCCTGCCGAATTTGCGCTCGCGCACCCGGCGGATCTTGTCGCTGGAGTGGATAGCCTCCAAAGGTTGTTCCGTTCTAGACTGATGGCGTGCCCAAAAGATCCTTGACAGATATTCAGATTCGCCTCATTGGGAAAGCATTGGCCGATCCGCGCAGGCACGAAATCCTCAAACAGATCGGATCGCGCAAGGACGGAATTGCGTGCGCCGACGTTCGAGAGTGTCAAACCATTAGCGCGGCCACACTTTCACATCACATTAAGGAACTCGAGACAGCAGGCCTAATCTCGGTAGAGCGAAGAGGCAAGTTTGCCGATCTTTCTATCCGCCGTGAAGCACTTGATGCGTATCGGCGCTATTTGAAGACCCTGTGACGCCATAGACTCGAATCATATAGCTGGCTTTCCTCATCATTTAGACAGTTGTCGAACTATCGATTACAAAGAACTGGAGAACGTATGGGAAAGCTTAAAGGGAAAGTTGCGCTGGTCACAGGTGCTTCCAAGGGAATTGGAGCCGCTATTTCCAAGGCGCTGGCGAGCGAAGGCGCAAAGGTCGCGGTCAATTACGCTTCCAGCAAAGAAGGCGCTGAACGCGTCGTTCAGGAGATCAAGGCGAACGGGGGCGAAGCCATCGCTGTACGGGGAGATGTCGCCAAATTTCAAGATGTCCAGCGCCTCTTTGACGAAGTTAAGCAGGCGTTCGGCACCCTCGATGTCTTGGTCAACAATGCGGGGGTTTATTTGTTCGCTCCCCTCGAGCAGATTACTGAAGACGCCTTCCACCGACAATTCGGAACCAACGTTATGGGCCTGATTTTCACGACTCAGGAAGCAGTGAAGCATTTCGGCCCAAATGGCGGCTCGATTATCAATATCGGCTCAGTAGCCAGCAGCCAGGCGCCTGCTAATTCCACTGTGTACACCGCCACTAAGGGCGCAGTGGATGCGGTCACTCGCGTTCTGGCCAAGGAACTGGCGCCCAAGAAGATCCGGGTGAACTCCATCAATCCGGGGGTGGTGGAGACGGAGGGTGTTCATTCAGCGGGATTCATCGGTAGCGATTTCGAAAAACAGCTTGTGTCCCAGACGCCGTTGGGGCGTGTCGGACAACCTTCGGATATTGCACCGGTAGCGGTCTTCCTTGCTTCGCCCGAGTCGGGATGGATGACGGGCGAACTCCTGCTCGCGTCAGGCGGGTTGCGTTAAAGCGTCAGAGACGTTTCTTGGTTGAGGGGACTCGCAAGCCGGCCGACTTAGTCGAAATCCAATCAACGAACTTTGCGATCTCCGGTTCCCAAATTCATTTTCGAGCGCTCGGGGCACGCCGGAGAGGGCCACGTCAGCCTTCGCCCCCTTACCCCTGGGGATATCGGCATCAGGAAAATCCTACCCTCCTAAACTGAGAAAGTAGTTTGAATAGAGCCGAATTTTCGATATA
>DATBEG010000066.1:0-39860 GCA_036276155.1 Bryobacteraceae bacterium
CATTGACGGGTGGTCGCCGATGCTGAGACTTGCCAGAGCGGTGGAGGGAATTAAAGTCGAGTCGCATCTCGGGAATGGTTCCGGGAGCGGGGCGGCGGGACGTGTACAGACGCAGGATTTCGCTGCCTTTCGGTATCCACATTGACGGGTGGTCGCCGATGCTGAGACTTGCCAGAGCGGTGGAGGGAATTAACTCCTGCCTGGTCGCGAAGGTTAGAGTAATCGCCTCACGCCGTCACTTTGACGTATAACGCCCGATGCTGAGAAGTGCTTTGCTGGACGCCGATTTTAGGCTACAGCAAAATAGGTTCTGGAAAACGCCGTTCCCATCTCCCATCTCACGCCGTTCCTGGACACGCCAACTCGTCTTCCTCACCCTCTTGCCGGACGCATCCGCGAGTTCCGCCGCAGCGACCAACCCGCCGACCACCACCAAACACGCATTTCCCCGCCCGTCAGTTCAAATCTCAAAAATATTTTTTTCCCCAACAAACCACAGCCCTTAACCCCAAAACGCCGCCTGTGGAAAGTTCGTTTTCGCCCTTTCGCGTGCTATGTTTCTACAGGCTCGCAAGAGGACATCCTCTTAGCGGGCCTTTCGCTTTTTTGGAGGTCCGAACATGTCCAAGAAGAACCGCAATTCCTGGCAAAAACAGAACGCATCGCAGTCGCCGGTCGCCGCACCCGCCAGCGAAGCCGCCGCCGCGCCCGTGACGGAAGAAACGCTCTTCGCCATCTCCCCGGCCCAGCTACTTGCTAACAGAGCCAACGCCCAGCGCAGCACCGGTCCACGCACCGAAGCAGGCCGCGCCAAGTCGTCCAGCAACGCGCTCAGGTCCGCCCTCACCGGCCGCACCGTTCTTCTGCCCACCGATGATGTCGATGAATACGCCGGCTTTCTCGCCGAGTTCCAACAGGAACTTCAACCCATGGGCAAAATGGAATCCGAACTCGTCCAGGTCGTCGTGGATTGCTACTGGCGCCTGCGCCGCATTCAGGAACTCGAATACGCGCTTTACGCCCACGGCGAGCGCCAGTTTGAAGACATGTTCGCTGCCGAGCCCGAAGTCACCCGCCCCAGCATGATCGTGCTCCAAACGCACCTGACCTATCAAAAGGAGCTCCGCAATCTTCACATCCAGGAAGCCCGGCTGGATCGCAAACGCACCAAGGCGCTGGCCGAGCTCAAAGCAATCCAGGCCCAACGCCAGCCCGGTGACGAACACAGCTCAGCCTACGACAATGTGACCGAAGAGGAAGGACTAGCCATGTTCGCGGCCGGCTACGTTCCTCCTTACATCGCAGAAAACCTCGCCCGGATGGAAGCTCAAGAGAAAAATGGGTTCGATTTTTCAAATCCGGAAAACGCCGCCGATCAGCCGATCTCAACCAAATCCGATGCCACGCCTTTCAACTGCCCGCAGGCAGCGTTCTAGCTAACCCAACCTAAGCACCCCGGCAGCCAAGCGACATTTGCGCGACACACGAAAGCAACGCCGCTGCCATTGCCAACCCATCGCGTAGTGCGTTGCCAGGCTAGCTTAGGAGTTATATGCAGAAAGGGAACGTCTTTGAGAAGCTGTCACGGATCGATGATCACTGGAATCCGCGCGTCGTCGCTGAACTGAATGGTCAGCATGTAAAGCTGGTCAAATTTCAGGGCGAGTTCGTCTGGCACGATCACGCCAACGAAGACGAGCTTTTCTTTGTGCTTCGCGGCGCATTCCGGATGGATTTCCGTGACCACAGTGTCGAGTTGAAAGAGGGCGACTTCCTGGTGGTGCCGCGCGGTGTGGAACATCGTCCAGTTGCAGACGACCAAGTCGAGGTCATGTTATTCGAGCCCGCGCAAATCAAGCACACGGGCGATGTCGAAAGCGCGATGACGGTGCGCGAGTTCCAAAGGCTGTAAACAGTCCTACACGCAGGCGCAACTCCGCGACTAAGCAGCGCTCGCGCCTGTTTCCAATACAACGCGAAAACGAGCCTTGCCGCTCATCATGCGCGCGTAAGCCTCAGCCGCTTGTTCCAGTGGATAGGTCTCGATCAGGGGCGCAATACCAGTCATCTCACTGAACTTGAGAGTGTCTTCGGAGTCGATGGATGTGCCGCTTGGCCATCCGTGAATCGACTGCCGGCGCATGACCAAACCCGCGGCGTTGGCCTGAATTGGCTTGCCGGGAACACCTACGATTACGAATTCACCGGCATAACCGAGACCTCCGATCGCACCGGTCATCGCATCCGCATCGGTAACGGTGGCGAGAATCACGCGCGCGCCGCCCAGCTTCTGTAATTCAGCAGCGACGTCGGATTTCGTGCTGTCGATGTAGTGGTGCGCGCCCAGTTGGTGGGCAAACTTTTCTTTGTCCGCCCCTCGCGCGATCGCGACCGTGTTGAACCCCATCTTTGCCGCATACTGCACGCCCAGATGTCCCAGTCCGCCCATCCCTAGAATGGCAACTATATCCGGCGGTCTCGCGCCGGTGTTACGCAGCGCGTTGAACGTAGTGATGCCCGCGCATAGCAGCGGTCCCGCTTCCGCGGACTTCAGCGATGCCGGAACCGCGGCCAGCGCCACGGCGGGGGCCACAATGTAATCGGCATAACCGCCATCAAAAGTAACGCCGGAGATTGACGGATTCTCGCAAGCCACCAAGTCGCCGCGGCGGCACGGCTGACAGCGTCCGCAGTGACCGCCGTACCACCCGATTCCGGCGCGGTCACCCACATGCCACTGAGGCACTCCTTCTCCGACCGCCTCTACAACACCGATCACCTCATGTCCTGGCACGCGTGGGTAAGTCACCCACGGGATCACGCCGTCAACGGTAATCGAGTCGCTATGACATACGCCGCATGCTTCCACACGTACACGCACCTCGCCTGAGCCGGGCTCACGCACCTCGCGTGTGACGATCTCCAGCCCCGAACCGGGCTTTATCACTTGTGCGAATCTACCCTTCATCACAAATCCTTTCCAGAGAGTTTTTGAACCCCTCACTAAGATGCGCTGAACTTCAAGAACTCCGCGACAAAAAATATGCGTGATAGAGTATTCAGTGCTTATTCGGACGCGAGGGCACCTGCAGAGCCCCCAGTCCTCTCTAATTCGTCACTCCGAAGGTCTTTTTCAGAATGCGTGACTACAAACTTCTTCCCTCGTTTGCCCTATTGACCTTAATCACGCTCTTAACACCGGCTCTGTGCACGGCAAATTACATTGCTTACACATTCCCAAGGAAAACTCTGTATGTTTCGCCCCACTCGGATAACATCAATTCTTTTTGCCAGCTTAGCCTTCCTGACATTCACCAGGACCTCATTCGCGCAATGGAATACGCCCAACGTTGACGGCATTATTGAGAGCGCTGAGTATGGAAACACCGCGAACGGTACCAACCAGATCGGCACAAGTACGGCGCAGACCTGGTACATGACTTGGGACGCAACAAATCTGTACGTTGGCATCACCAACGCGAACCTCAGTGAGGCCGCGGTGATCTATGTCGGAACGGGCGGGGGTGGCACGACCTCTGGAGAGAACTACGACGGCACTAGCTTTTCATCGCTACCGTTTCCGGCGCAGTTCGTCACCTATTTCAAAGACGGCTATAACGAATACCGCACCTCGACTGGCGGAAACTGGTCTAGCCCAACGTCAAACGCCGTTACTTATGCGTCGAATTCGAGCAGCGGCCCGAACACGCGCGAAATTGCGATCCCCTGGTCGGCGATTACCGGCGGCGGTATTCCCGCTCAGTTCAATTTCTTTGGTTATTTGACTTCATCCGGCGGTTACGTGTACGGCCAGGTTCCGAACGACAATCCGGGTACGACCATCGGCGCCAGCGCGACCTATACGCAGTACTACAGCGTCACGAACACCGGCAATGGCGCCAGCACGCCGCCGTTTTCAAACGAGCAGCCGAGCGGTTTCGGCTCAGCGGACCGGGCAGGTTTTTACCACAACACCTTCGATCCGTTCTACCGCAGTTCGGAAGGCGCCGTGCCCGAAGGCACGCAGGTCACTTTGCGTTTCCGCACCCTGCACTCGACCGGGGCCTACGGCGTCAACCTGCGAGTCTATGCACTTGCCACCGGCACTGGAGTAACAACCGGCCCGACCGACACGAACATGCCGTTCGAGCAGAACATCACGATCAACGAAACAGAATATGACGTCTGGAAAGTAATGGTGACCATGCCCAGTAGTCCAACCGTTTACTATTACAAGTTCAACATCTACAACGCGAACACGAACGGTTGGTATAGCGATGACTACGTCGACGATTACGACAATCTAAACAAGGACGGCACGGGCGCAGCCTACAATGCCGAGCCCTTTGATTCATTCCAGATCACGGTCTACGATCCCGATTTCCAAACGCCTTCGTGGATGTCGACCGCAAACATCTATCACATCTTCCCGGACCGATTCCGTAACGGTGATCCGACAAACGACTACTGTGTGCAAGGAAGCACCTCTGGATGTCCTCTTTTCTATGGGCAGAACTCGATCATTCCGATTACGACCTGGAACAGCCCCATATGCGATCCCTATAATTCCAGTGGCACCTGCTACAACGATTTCAGCAATGATTTCCACGGTGGTGACCTGCTTGGAATTCAGAACGAACTGGACTACATCCAGGGCCTCGGTTTCGACACGTTATATCTGAACCCGATCTTCACGGCAAGTTCCAACCACCGCTACGATACAGACGATTACTTCAACGTCGATCCCGCGCTCGGTGGCAACACAGCGTTCAACAATCTTGTTGCTGAACTGCAACATCGCGGCATGAACATCGTCCTTGACGGTGTATGGAATCACGCGTCATCGGACAGTCAATATTTCAACGAGTACCAGCGTTACGGTGTTGGGGTCGGCGCCTGTGAGTCGGACAGTTCGCCCTATCGCAGTTGGTTTAACTTCAACTCAGGCGATACGAACGCGCCGTGCAATACGAACGACTACGTTGGCTGGGATGGAGTGAATACGCTGCCCACCTTCAATCACAACAACACCACCGTCCAAAACTTCTTTTACGGCAGCGGATACAACGGCAATGCCAGCGTTATGCAGAATTGGTATAACCTGGGCGCAACTGGTTGGCGTTTCGATGCCGCCGATGATGGCAACTTCCCCCACCAATGGTGGGTTGGAACGCGTCAGGCAGGCAAGACCTACAACAGCAATGCTCCGCTGCTAGGTGAAATTTGGCCGAATGCGAGCGCCTACCTCGCGGGCGACCAAATGGACGGCGTCATGAACTATCGTTTCCGCAGGAACGTTAGCGGTTTTGCGCGCGGCCAGTACAACTGGTGCGACAACAACGATAACGGGAACGATTGCATTATTTCGCTCACGCCTAGCCAGTTCGACACGGCCATGCGCGCTATTCGGGATGATTACCCGCTTCCTGCCACGTTCTCAATGATGAATCTGATCGACTCGCACGACACCAATCGTGCACTGTACATCCTTACGGAAGAAGGCGACAGCGGATTGGACCGGGCCAAACAGCGCCTTGAACTTGCCGCTTTGTTCCAGTTCACCTACATCGGAGCACCGATGGTTATGTACGGCGATGAGGTCGCTATCAATTCACCATCGCTGTACAGCGGCTCCAGCGGTCCGGTTGGTGATCCCTACACGCGCGCTCCGTATCCCTGGACCGATCAGCCGGGCAACGTTAACACCTACGGCCCGCCGGATACAACGGTCGAGTCTTTCTATACGAAGCTTGGTCACTTGCGCAAGCAATATCCAGCGCTTTCAAGTGGCACTTTCGCGGCGCTCTTGACCGGCGACACACAACAACCTTCGACCGCTCCGAACACCTACGCCTACGCACGTGTCGGATCGAACCAGACCGCAGTTGTTGTATTAAATAACGGTTCGACCACAAACACGCCAAGCATTCCGGTGGCTGGGTATTTCTCAGATGGAACCACGTTGGTGGACGTCCTCAGCGGCAACACGTATGACGTTACCGGAGGCACCGTATCCCTTTCCTTGCCCGCGATCAGCGGAGCGCTGCTGCTGCCTTCCCCTGCTAGCGTGGATCTGACGCCTCCAACAGGCATGATCTCTCTGTTGCCGACGCCGAACGCGAACGGCTGGATCAACTCAAGCCCGGTCTCGGCGAACATCAGCGCCACAGATGGATCTGGCAGCGGTATCAACCAAATTCGCAATTGGGTGGACAACGGTAATGTCAGCAGCACGACTTCATCTCCGGCTTCGGCAAGTGTCAGTGGTGAAGGCAAACACACTGTCAACGCCCGTGCCATCGATAACGCCGGTAACATCAGTTCGTTGATCAGCGCGAATGCCAACATCGATTTGACTCCGCCAGTGGTAACGGTGACGGGCGTTACCAACAACGGCACGTACGCATATGAGGCTGCGCCAACTCCCGGCTGCCAGACTGTTGATACGCTGTCCGGAGTCGCGACAAACGCGACTGTGCAGGTGACCGGCGATAACGGCGAAGGCTATGGCAACTTCACTGCAACGTGTTCCGGCGCAACAGACAATGCCGGCAATGCCGCGCAGCCTGTGGTTGTGAGCTACAGTGTCCAGGCGCCTCCAAACATTACCAATTCCGTGAGGATGATCTCCACAGGTCTGGTCTACGACAAGGCGACGAAAACAGGCACGGAAACGCTCATGGTGATGAACGCGAGCGGAGCAGCCATTCCTGGTCCTATCCAGGTTGTCATCTCGAATCTCCCGCAGGGTGTCACAGTCGTGGGTCCGACCGGAACGTGGGGAGGCAATCCATACGTCACTGTAACCGGCTCGACACTGGCGCCGGATGAAACCGTTACGATCTCGCTCACGTTCTCTTTTGCAATGGAAAAGAAAGTGACCGCAACCTTGACGGCATATACTGGTGCTCTGAGAAACTGACGTGCCAACCCTGGCCATTGTGCTCGGCCTGATGCTGTGGGGGCAACTCGGGTCGGCTCAGTCCCCGAATCCTTCTTCGAAGCTCGAATTTGAGGTCGCGACTGTGCGGGCTGCTAAGCCGGATGAACCCGGCGGGGGCATCCGGCCGTTACCCGGGGGCCAGACCTACACGGCCAAGAACGTGCCGGTCGCGTTGATGATCAGGCTGATGTTCCACTTGACTCCCAATCAGATATCGGGCGGCCCTGGTTGGATCAACACGGACCGTTGGGATGTCGACGCCAAAGCGGAGCATCCGGCGAGTCTGGATGATCTTCACATTATGTTTCAGAACCTGCTAATCGAGCGGTTCAACATCAAGTTTCACCATGAAACCAAGGAACTGTCAGTCTACGCACTAGTTTGCGACAAGGGCGGTTCCAAGATGCAGCCCAACACAGGCCCTGACCCTTACGACATACCAATCCAAGGTGCGGGGCGTGGGAAGTTAGTCGGCAAGCGCGTTCCCATGTCGTACCTGACTTGGTTTCTTGCCGGTCTGCCCTGGATTGGCCGCCCTGTGCTGGATAAGACCGGTCTTACCGGGTTCTACGACTTCAACTTCGAGTTCATGCCGCCGCAAGTAATTGCGCCTGGCTCACCTGAGACGGATGTAGGGCCGGGCGCGGAAGGTCCCAGCTTTTTCACGGCCGTGCGCGAACAACTCGGGCTTCGTCTCGAACCGGAGAAAGGTCCGGTCGAGATCATGGTCATCGATAGCATTCAGAAACCGACTGAGAACTAAACGCGTTACCTCTTTATCGTTAATTCGTCCAAACGGAATCTTATCCGCTTGTCGCGAATGAAAAGGGGAGGCGAATGAAAGCTCGCAAATTGCAGGCACTGCTCGCGGTGTCCGCTCTCGGATGTTTGGCCGCCGCGCAGACTCAGGTCCCAAAGGGACCTGAATTCGAAGTGGCTTCCATCAAGCCAATGAAGGGCATCCCGGATCGTACCTTCTTCGGTTTGAGGCCGGGCGGACATTTTTTTGCTAACGGGGTGGCTACCAAGTTCCTGATCGAAGAAGCGTACGGCGTCAAGGACTCGCAGTTGGTCGACGTTCCTTCATGGCTGAGCACAGACCGCTATGACATCGACGCCAAATGTGACGAAGCGACCGCGGCAGCCCTCAACAAAATGAAGCCTGAGGCGCGCAATGAACAGATCAAACTGATGTTGCAGGCCCTGTTGGCGGACCGGTTCAAGCTCTCGCTCGGGCATGAGACTAAGGATCTGTCAGTCTATGCGTTGCTAATCGCCAGGAACGGTCCTAAGCTCACGCCGTCCGCTTCCAAACCCGCTGAGAAATCGCCGGACATGCCGCGTACTCCCGGAATGGGTGGCGGCGCGCAGCCCGGAATTATGATGAACGGCCGCGGACAGCTTACGGAGACATATGGAGATATGGACATGTTGGCGAACGCGTTGTCACGTTTTGCCGGCCGGCCCGTGGTAAACAAAACGGGGCTTACGGGCAGATACGATCTGACGTTGAAGTGGACGCCCGACGACGCCGAAATGGCGGGCATGGGCGGTGGACCACGCCCCGGAGGCGACGCTGCTCCGCCACCGCCGGACCCATCCGGCCCGTCACTGTTCACCGCCGTTCAGGAGCAGCTTGGCCTGAAGCTTGACCCGCAAAAAACTCCGATGGAAGTTCTGGTAATCCAGCATGTCGAGCACCCGACCGAGAATTAATGTGCATTTGAGAACGCCCGCTGGAAACTGATGAGCTGCGCGCGCATTCTAGCGATTCTCCTGTTTGTCGTCGGGCGGCTTGTCGCCTCTGACTTGCACGGCCAGGTCACTTTCGGCGGTTTGCCCGTGCCGGGCGCCACCGTGACGGCAACGCGAGAGGCGGAGTCACGCACAACCGTGAGCGATGCGCAAGGCGCATACATTTTCGCCGGCTTAACTGACGGAACCTGGACGCTCAAAGTGGACATGCTGTGTTTTGTGCCGGCCACACAACAGGTGACGCTGACAGGCGCCGATACTTCCGCCAATTTCGAACTGAAGGTGCTTCCGCTGGACCAGGTGAAAGCCACGGAATCGACTGTGACGCTGCCGGTAGCGCCCCCACCGACGCCGACCGCGACTGGGCCACAAGCCGCGGCAGCGAAACCTCAGTCCCAGGCTGCGGGTGCGCCGCCGCCGAGTTTTCCTCAGGCTGCCTCCGACGATCAGCGCGCCAACGATGGATTTCTCATCAACGGCAGCGCCAATAATTCGGCAGCATCGCCCTTCGCGCAATCGGCCGTCTTCGGAAATAATCGCAACGCCGGCAAAGGGCTATATAACGGCAGTCTGGGAGTAATCGTCGATAATTCCTTCTGGGACGCCAACTCTTACTCACTGACCGGCCAGAACACTCCCAAGCCGAGTTACAACCATTTCAGTGGCGTCGCTACTTTGGGCGGTCCACTGAAGATTCCGCACTTTATGCCAAACGGGCCGAATTTTTTCATCGGCTATCAATGGACACGCAATCAGAACGCTACCACCGACACCGGCTTGATGCCCACTCTCGCACAGCGCAACGGCTTTGTCGGGCCTGCTTACCCCGGCGGCTATCTTCCTGCCTCGAGCATCAGCCCGCAAGCGCTCGCGCTCCTGCAACTGTACCCTCTTCCTAATTTCGGCGGCAGCAACCGCTATAACTATCAGATCCCCGTGGTTGGGGATACTCACCAGGATTCGATGCAGGCCCGCATGAACAAAGCGATCGATCGCAGAGATCAGGTCTTCGGCGGTATGGCATTTCAGAATACGCGCACCAGCTCCAACAGCATCTTCAATTTTCTGGACACTACCGACTCCCTCGGCTTGGCGGCGAATGTGACGTGGTCACATCGCTTCGGCATGCGGGCGTTCAATAATCTCGGCTATCAGTTCAGCCGCCTCGCCACGCATGTTACTCCGTACTTTGACAATCGTGAAAACGTATCCGGTAATGCCGGCATCCAGGGCAACGAACAGACGCCCCAGTACTGGGGACCTCCGTCACTTACATTCGCGAGCGGTATTAGCGGCCTTTCGGACGCAAATCCTTCGTTCGATCGAAACCAGACTAGCGGCATATCGGATGCCTGGCTGTGGTATCACGGCCGTCATACGTGGACGGTGGGCGCTGATTTCCGCCGTCAGGAGTTCAACTATCTCTCACAGCAGAATCCGCGCGGAGCATTCACCTTCACGGGCGCCGCGACCGGCTCCGATTACGCCGACTTCCTCCTCGGCATTCCGGACACCAGTTCTATCGCGTTCGGCAATGCGGACAAATATTTCCGTGAATCGGTTTACGATGGCTACTTCACCGATGACTGGCGAGTAAGTCCGGAACTCACCATCAACGCCGGTGTTCGTTGGGAATACGGTGCTCCCATTACCGAGCTATATGGCCGGCTCGTGAATCTTGACGTCTCGCCCGGTTTCACTCAAGTCGCGCCGACCGTTGCAAGCGATCCGGTTGGCGCGGTCACCGGCGCGCGGTATCCCGGGTCGCTGCTTCGTCCCGATAAGACCGGCATCGAACCGCGAGTAGCCGTTTCCTGGCGGCCTCTTTCTGGCTCATCCATGGTGGTCCGCGCGGGCTACGGCATCTATCGCGACACGTCGGTGTACCAGAATATTGCGACACAGATGGCGCAACAGCCGCCGCTTTCGAAGAGTTTCAGCGTCCAGAACAGCGCCGGGAATCCGCTGTCGCTTGCCAATGGCTTCAATGCCTTCCCGTCCATCACCCCGAACACGTTTGCGGTTGATCCCAACTTTCGCGTCGGCTATGTCCAGATATGGCAAGCGTCCATACAGCGCGATCTCCCTGCTTCGCTCCAGATGATGGCGAGTTACCAGGGTATAAAGGGCACGCGTGGCGTCCAGGAATTTCTGCCCAATACGGTTCCCAATGGCGCCGTGAATCCGTGCCCGTTGTGTCCCACCGGCTTTATCTATCTCACTTCGAACGGCGACTCCACACGCGAAAGCGGCCAGTTTCAACTTCGGCGCAGACTGCACAACGGATTGACCGGCTCGCTCCTCTACGTATACTCAAAATCGATTGACGATGATGCGATGCTCGGCAGTCCTAGCCGTTCCGCATCTGCGCAGACGACGACAAACTCGTTCAATCCACCCAGTGCGCCTACCGCTGCTACCTCGGAAGGCAACGCGCTGATCGCGCAGAACTGGCTCAATCTTCGCGCCGAACGAAGCTTGTCAAGCTTCGACCAAAGGCATTCGATCACCGCTCTTTTGCAGTACACCACCGGCATGGGCGCTGGTGGCGGAATACTGCTCAGTGGTTGGCGCGGCGCGCTCTTCAAAGAATGGACTTTCCAAACTCAGATAACAGCCGGAACCGGTTTCCCCGAAACTCCTATCTATCTCCAAGCAGTGCAGGGAACCGGTGTGACGGGCACCATCCGTCCCGAATACACGGGCGCAAACGTGTACGCCGCGGTTTCGGGCCTGTACCTGAATCCGTCCGCCTTCGTAGCGCCTGCCGCCGGTCAGTGGGGCAACGCCGGACGAAACATTATCACGGGTCCGGCGCAATTCACGCTGAATGCGTCGCTCGGGCGCACGTTCCGCCTGACGGACCGCTTTAATCTCGATCTACGCGTCGACTCCACCAACGCGCTCAATCACGTGAACTTCACGAGTTGGAACACCATCATCAACGGCGCGCAATTTGGTCTGCCAGCCGCTGCTAACGCCATGCGAAATCTGCAGACAAGTCTGCGCTTGAGGTTCTAAAGATGCGGCTCACTGTGCTTTTTTCGTTATTCGTCTTCGCGGCCCATGCGCAGCAAGTTGGACAGAACGCCCCTCTGAACAATAGCGGCAACGTTACGTTCAGTACCGGGGCACAGCTCGTAGTTGAGACCGTGAGTGTGACCGGCAAAGACGGCAAGCCCGTCGAGGGTTTGACAGCCAAGGATTTCACCGTGACAGAGAGCGGCGTTCCGCAAAACATTCGCTTCTTCGAATATCAGGTGCTTCCCGCAGAACCACTGCCTCCTGCTGCTCCGCCGAACCCCGATAAGGTTCGAATCTATGATCGCCTTGCGCGGGCTCACATCGCGCCCGAACCGCCGACCAGCAGCCGCTACAAGGATCATCGCCTGCTCGCGTTTTATTTCGACATGACCGCCATGCCGTCCGGCGATCAAATCCGTGCCCTGCAAGCTGCCCGGAAGTTTATACAGACGCAGATGACCTCTATCGATCTCGCAGCCATCATGCGTTACACGGGTGGTGCAGTTCAAGTGCTCCAGGACTTTACCGCCGATCGCGAGCGCCTGCTCAGCATCTTGCAAACCATTGCCGCGGGTGAAGGGCAGGGCTTCGATGAAAGCTCCGATGACGCCAGCAGTTCCGATACCGGTGCGGCGTTCGGCCAGGATGATACCGAGTTCAATATCTTCAACACCGATCGTCAACTCTCGGCGCTTCAGACCGCAGCCATCATGCTCGGTCAGATCAGCGAAAAGAAGTCACTCATTTATTTCGCCAGCGGCATGAGGCTGAATGGCCTCAATAATCAAGCTCAATTGCACGCAACCATCAATGCCGCTATCCGCAGCGGCGTCACTTTCTGGCCGATTGATGCACGAGGTCTGGTTGCCCGCGCTCCATTAGGTGACGCGACGCAGGGTTCGCCCGGTGGCATCGCGATGTATTCCGGCGCATCCGCATTGGCGGTGACCAATAACTTCCAGCAATCGCAGGACACGTTATACTCGCTTGCCTCAGATACAGGCGGCAAAGCGCTCCTCGACAACAACGATCTCAGCGCTGGGATTGTTCAGGCGGAGAAATCTGTTGCGAGTTACTACGTCATCGGTTACTACACCAGCAACACCGCTCTCGATGGCAAATTCCGTCGCATCAAAATATCGCTAAATAACCCGGCTCTCTCGGCGAATCTCGATTATCGGCAAGGTTACTTTGCCGGTAAGCAATTTAGTAAGTTCAACGCCACCGACAAGGAAAGGCAGCTCGAAGATGCCCTGATGCTCGGTGACCCGATTACCGAACTGACCATCGCCATGGAAGTGGATTATTTCCAGCTCAATCGTGCCGAATATTTTGTTCCGGTCATCGTGAAAATTCCCGGACGGGAACTCGCGCTCGCGAAGCGCCACGGTGCCGATCACACTCTCATCGACTTCATCGGCGAAATCAAAGACGACTTCGGCAGCACGGTCAGCAACGTGCGTGACAAAATCGATATCAAGCTGAGCGATTCTACCGCTGCCGAACTCGCGACGAAACCGATTGAATACGATACCGGCTTCACACTTTTGCCGGGCAAGTACACTATCAAATTCCTCGCGCGTGATGATGAAACCGGCCGAATCGGCACATACCAGACAACCTTTGTCATTGCGAATCTGAACAAAGTCGTTCAGCGCGTTGCTATCAGTTCCGTGGTTCTGAGCAGCCAACGCGTTGCCATGCGCGATGCCATCTACAGCGTAAAGGAAAAGAATCAGGCGACAGAGTCCACGAACCCCCTTGTGCAGGGCGGCCAGAAGCTCATTCCCAGTGTCACGCGTGTCTTCAACAATTCGCGCGATCTCTATGTGTATTTGCAAGCCTATGAGCAGGGCATTGACACTGCGCGACCGCTGCTCGCGTTTGCGACGTTTTATCGCGGAGGCGCAAAAGCATTTGAAACCGCACCCCTGAAAATCGTTAACAGCCTCGGAAATCGGCTGCATACCATGCCGATTCACTTCGATATTCCGCTGGCTGCCTTGTCACCGGGCGAATACAACTGTCAGATAACTATTCTCGACCCGACTGACCAGAAAGCCGCGTTCTGGCAAGCGCCTGTGATGATCGTGCGGTAATCGTCACACCAAAACTGTCGATTGCCGGCATAGGCAAATTTACTATATACTGGCCGGGACAGTAATGTAACCCTACTAGGGAGGTTCCTTTGAAAAAGACTTGCTCGTTTATGGCCGCGGTTGCGCTTTGCCTGATCTCCATCGCGTCGCGGAAAGCAATTGCGCAAGATACCGCCTCGCAGGATATGGCCGCGGGACATCGGCAGATCCCGCCGGTGCTCGAGATCATCGTCGAAAATCTCAAGGAAGGCCACGGTGCCGCCCATATGAAAGTCGAATCTGATTGGGCCGGCGCCGCACGCAGACATAAGATGGCGAACTCACTGGGGTTGGTATCGATGACCGGTCCCAGCACGGCCTGGTTCCTGGTGGCGCACGCCTCTTTTGCTGGCATCGGCGAGGAGGAAAAAGTATTCGACACTCCCGGTGTCAGAGCGGAGTTCGACGCGCTCGAAGCACGGGACGGTGAACATCGCGTATCCAGCAGGTCAATGTACGCGATCTTTCGCAAAGACTTGAGCTATCACGCGGAAGACTTTAGTCTCGGCAAGACTCGATATTCAGGCATCACCATTTTTCACATGAAGCTTGGCCACGATTCAGACTTCGAAGAGGGGTCGAAGAAGTTCATTGCCGCTGATGAAAAGGCCGGTCTCAAAGATCCATGGCTCGTCTACCAAGTTGTTGGCGGCACGCCTGACGACGAGTTCATCGCCTTCTCTCCCATGGAATCTCTCAAATCAGTAGACGACGGCCCGATGAACGACAAAGCCGCGCGCGAGGCCATGGGAGCGGATGAATATGATCGTTTAATGAAAGGCTCCGGCGACGTCTTCACGGCAATCAATTTCAATCTCTACTCTGTCAATCCGCGCATGAGCTACATCGCCAAGGAAGATGAAGATTCGGATCCCGCGTTCTGGCGTCCCAAGCCGGCCGCTATGAAACCCGCAGCTCCGTCCGCGTCTGCGAAACCGGCGAGCGGTCAGTAGCTCTTAACCGGCTGCCGCTTGCGTTTCGGGAGCCTGGCGGCGTCTGCGGCCGCTCAGCAGGTAAATTGCAGCACGCAGTTCAAGAAGTGGATCTTCCGACGGCTCGATTCCGTCCACGCGGGGAATGGGGTCGAAGATGATCCGCTTCTGTTGCGACTCGTTTTCCGGCGTAATTTCTGTGAGCGCAAAGCTGCCCAATTCAACCAGTTCCCGGTCGCCAGGCCAATGGACTGTGGCATCGTCCACGATGTCGCCCGGGTTCGCTACCTGCACCAGAATGCGAAAACCAATGTGGCTGTTTGTGACGCGCTGCTCCAACTCGTTAAACAGAAAATTCGCGTCTCTCTTCTGTGCGGCCTCGCCGCTCAGATGCTCAATGCCCGCTTCGGGCACAATGCGGTAGCGGCCAAATCGGCTGACGCCATCCGGGTTCGTAAATCGAAATGCTGTGACTCCGAAGTACTGTTCGTTGGCGAAGCTGGACGGTGCCGGCTTGGGAGCCTGCACAAAGGCCAATGCTGCGGGATGAGCGCCGAGGAATCTCTCGATGGGCGACGGAGAAGCTGTGGAAGACGCACTCGCCGCAGCCGCTCGCAGGAATTCCAGAAACTCAGCGCCAGTTCTTGTCGGGAATCCGTCTGTCGAATGGCTCACGATGTCCGTGTGAACGTGCTCAGCCATTTGAAATCGGATCGCAAGTCCGCGTGGGTTCGCGTTCGAATCGTTATCCGGAATGAGCGGCAGGCCGGTTGAATTCGAAAAGCGCGCAATCACCGGAGTGGATTGGCTCGTCACATGCGGCGCACGTGTCAGCTTCCGCCCTTCAGGTGAGGGCGTAAACCTTCCATTCAGCAGTAAGCCTTTGGCGTGTGCCGGTCGAAAACCCGGATGCAAGCCAAACATCATGTCGAACTGTTGAAGGAGTTCGTCAGCCAGGCGGACAACTCTCTCATCGGATGGAAGAGGCATCTCGCCATTCTAAATGAAAATAGCGGGAGCACAAAAAGGTATGCGGATTTACATTGTGTGCGCAGCGGGATTGCCTTGTCCACGAAGCAGCAGCACACGCAAATCGTTCTTCAAATCTGTTGCAACTTCGAAGTAACCGATCATCATTTCATCGAAATTCTGCGGCCCGAAACGAACAGTTTTGGTCGGGTCCGGATTGAGTGGATTCATGGCCGAGTTGTCGAAATGAGCGGTGCATTCAATCGTGCTGCCTGCTGGAAGCCGTAGCGGGTGCGCCAAATAGTAAGAGAGTTGCCAATTGTAGCTGTAGTGTGGAACGCGTAGCAAGGTTTCCGTGCGCCCGTCCGGAAACATCACGCGAAATTCGAACGACTTGCCTCGGAAATGCATGTGTGGCAGCAGGGAAACCAGCGTAGAGTCTGCATGCAACGTAATGCGCGCCTCGACTAGATAATCGGGATCTCCGGGCGGAATAGCGAAGCGAATGTTCGCAGCCGCCAGCATCAGAACTCGTTGTCGCGGCGGCTTGTGCGCAAGAATCAGACCGATGCGGCTGCGGTCGCAACCGGCCTGCCCGTTGGTGGTGTAGTGAAGCTGAAACACCAGATCGCTGCCGGCCTTGATTAACTTAGCCTGTCCGGGCCCCAGGAGTTCCGGCATCGCGCCCGGACCATATCCAGCCAGGAACTCCCCCGGAATACCGCCAGTGCCGACGTCGTGCGGGTTCAGCACAAACGGCACGCCCGCGGGTTCGCCGGAAAGCCACTTGGAGCCGGGTTCTCGTACGCTAACCACAATGTGATGCGTATGCGCTCGATCGCCTGCTCTGACCTCGGCCAAGTGCACCCAGGTATCGTGCTGGAAACGAGTCGGAACAATGACGTATTGATACGGCAGCACACCGCGCTCGGGCACGTTGAACGAAGTAGGCATCTCGAACACGACCTCCGGTTTGCCAATGGTCCAACCTGAGACCCAATTCACTGGCTTAGGCGCGTCCTTGGCATTGCCGACCGGAGTTCCCGCCTGCACCCACGCAACAATCGTGTGGATGTCCTCCGCCGTAAGGCTGCGATCATTTGCAAAATGCCCGACGGATGGATCTGCGAACCACGGCGGCATCTGTCGCGAACCGACGGCCTGCGCGATTGCGCCCGCCCACGGTTTCACGCCGGCATAATCCACCAGCGGCATGGGCCCGGGTTCACCCTCGCGATGACAGGATTGGCAGTGTTGCTGCAACACAGGTAAGACATCTTTGTAAAAGGTGGGCGTGGATTGTTGCGCAGCTGCGGCGGCAGCCAGGAAAAACGCAAAGAAACTACCAAACTTCGTCACCACTGATCGCTTCACTCGCAGTGTACGACGGGCTCTTGCCTTTTCCCCTGAAATACTGAATTGAGGTTGGGTGGCGCGCATTGTTCTCAATACATTTGGCTCGTTGGGAGATCTTCATCCCTATCTGGCAATCGCCATTGAACTGCGCCGTCGCGGGCACGCCGCGGTACTAGCTACTTCCGAGGTCTATCGTCGAAAGATTCTTGCGGAGAATGTCGGCTTCGCGCCCGTTCGTCCCGATGTGGGCCGGCTGCTGAACGACGCTGCCTTCATCGAGCGGCTTTGGCATCCTCGGCGTGGCAGCGAGTTCCTGTTGCGTGAGTATTTGGTTCCACAAGTTGAAGACAGCTACACGGACCTGCTTGAGGCTTGTCAAGGAGCAGATCTCTTGCTCACGCATGCAGCCGCACTCGCCGGACCGATCATCGCGGAGAAGTTGGGATTGCCCTGGCTCTCCGTCGCGTTGCAACCGATGTTGTTCTTTTCCGCCTATGACCCGCCCGTCTTACCGGGTGGTGAATGGGCGCGGCATTTGTATCGCTTCGGCCCACGTATGTTTCAGGTATTGATGAGAATCGGCCGGCTACGGTTGGACCGATGGGCGGAGCCGATCCACAAACTAAGAGCTCGTATTGGCTTGCCTCCTTCGAGCGTCAATCCATTGATCTACGGTTCGTCTCCGTTCGGTACCGTCGCCCTGTTCTCTCGCGCGTTAGCTAAGCCGCAACCGGATTGGCCGCCGAACACTTCCCTTTGCGGATTCGTTTTTTACGACGAACTGGGAGAGATGCACGAGGCCCCCGCTGAAAACGACTGGGAACTTCGCAATTTTCTCCGCGCCGGACCACCTCCAGTGCTTTTCACGCTTGGCTCATCGGCAGTGATGCATCCCGGCGAGTTTTTTCGCGAAAGTATTACCGCCGTTCACGCGCTTGGCGTTCGCGCCGTCTTATTAGCTGGGCAACGGCAAAGCGAAATCCATAATCCACTGCCCGACTCCATCTTCGTCGCCGGCTATGTTCCTTTCTCAAAGGTAATGCCGGCGTCTGCAGCCATCGTTCATCAGGGAGGAATCGGCACCACAGCGCAGGCGCTGCGCGCAGGCCGCCCGATGCTGGTAGTGCCCTGGTCGCACGATCAGCCCGACAACGCCGAGCGCATCCGGCGTCTCGGCTACGGGCGAACCATTCCGCGGAATTCCTACTACGCTCCACGCGTGAGCAATGAACTCAAGGAATTACTGACACAACCTGCGTACTCACAGCGAACCGCTGAAGCCGCCGCGCAAATTGCAAGCGAGGACGGCGTGGGCGCTGCCTCAGATGAGATTGAGTCCGCGCTTCGCTTACCGCTTCTTGCGCACTAGCCGGTGCGCCTTTCGCACCACCGCTGGGCTCGCTGCGAACGCTTCGTTGACCAACGCCATCTGTTGATCGTGATGCACTTTATGCGCTCCCCCAGCCGGACTTGCCGCATTCGGCCGTCCCACATAGCGTAGCTGCCGTTTCATCGGGCCATTGCTGCCGGCCGGACTGATGATCGGCTGCATCTGTTCTTCCACGAACGACCACGCGCCCATGTTCTCCGCTTCTTCCTGAACCCAGAAAAGCTCCGCGCCGTCGGAGTAGCGCATCAGAATATCGGTAAGTTTCTTCAATGGGAATGGGTAGAGCTGTTCGATCCGGATGATCGCCACGTCGTTGCGCCCCAGTTCCTCACGCCGGTTCACCAGGTCATAGTAGACCTTGCCCGAACAAAGCAGGATGCGGCGAACTTGTCCGCCCAGGTATTGCGAATCGCCGATGACTTCCTGGAACGAACTGCTGGTCAGTTCTTCCAGCCGCGACGCCGCCTTCGCGTAACGCAGCAGGAACTTCGGAGTGAACACGATTAGCGGTTTACGGATGCCGCGGCGGTCCGCACCACCATACATTTGGCGCCGCAGAAGATGGAAGTATTGCGCCGGCGTTGTGCAGTTGCAGACCTGAATATTGTCTTCCGCGCAAAGTTGCAGGAAGCGCTCAATGCGCGCGCTGGAGTGCTCGGGCCCTTGTCCTTCGAGTCCGTGAGGCAACAGCAGAACCAGGCCGCTTGGTTGATTCCACTTAGCCTCCGCTGAAACGATGAACTGGTCGATAATGATCTGCGCGCCATTCACGAAATCGCCGAATTGCGCTTCCCACATCACCAGCGTCAGCGGGTCGGCAACGCTATAGCCGAATTCAAAACCCATCGCGGCGAATTCGCTGAGCAGGCTATCCACAACCTCGAACTTCGCCTGCTTCGGATCCAGTTTCGACAACGGGCTGTAGACTTCGCCAGTTTCATAATCGCTAAACGTCAGGTGCCGTTGCGTGAACGTTCCGCGCGAAACGTCTTCGCCCGCGAGTCGCACCGGCGTGCCTTCCAGAACAAGACTGCCAAACGCCAGAGTCTCTGCAAAACCCCAGTCAATGGGCGCGCCGCGCAGCACCTCGCGTCTCTTGTCGAGCAGGTTTCTCAGCTTCGGATGGAGATGGAATTCCTCCGGCAGAGTTGTGCAATGTTCAATCACCTTCGCAAGCGTGTTGTAATCCGCCGCCGTCGTGGGAATGCGCTGATGAACTTCTTCGTACGGTGCTACCGCGAACTCCTCAATGACGAACTGCTCACGGCGCTTCTTTGCTTCGTCGTAGGTATTGTTCAGGCGCGTTCGCGCCTGCGTCCGCAGATTCGCCACGTAATCCTGCGCTACAATCTTCTCTCGCACCAGTTTCTCTGCGTACTGCGTCGCCACCGTAGGCGTGTTCTTGATCTTCCGGTACATCACTGGCTGCGTGTAGCTGGGATCGTCCGCTTCGTTGTGTCCCTGCCGCCGGTAGCCGATCACATCGATCACCACATCGCGCTTGAACCGCTGGCGGTAGTCGTAGGCGAGTTGCGCGACGCGTGCGCAGGCTTCCGAATCGTCGGCGTTTACGTGGAAGATGGGCGCCTGCACGGATCGCGCGATGTCGGTGCAATAGATGCTGCTGCGTCCGCCCAGCGGATTCGTCGTGAACCCGATCTGGTTATTCGTCACGACGTGGATTGTTCCACCCGTCGTATAACCTTCCAACTGCGATAGCTGCAGCGTCTCTGCAACCACGCCCTGCCCGATAAACGCCGCATCGCCGTGAATCAGAATCGGGATCACCCGTTCGCGATTAGTATCGCCGATGCGATCCTGCTTCGGCCGTACAAGCCCCTCGACAACCGGATCAACGGCTTCCAGATGACTTGGATTGAACGCAACGGAAACAAGAATCTCCTTTCCCTGCGTGGAGCGATGAATGCCGCTGGCGCCCAGGTGATACTTCACGTCACCCGAACCCTGCACGCTGTCCGGGTCAGGCTCGCCTTCAAACTCCGAAAAGACCTGAGCCATCGACTTGCCAACCACGTTCGCAAGCACGTTCAGACGTCCACGATGCGCCATGCCGATGACCACTTCATGCCCATTGGCATTCGCCGCCCGTTCCAGCACTTCGTCCAGCACGACGATGGTGCTTTCCAGACCTTCCAGCCCGAAGCGTTTTTGCCCGACGAAACGGCTCTGCAGAAAATGCTCGAATTCTTCTGCCTGAATCAGCCGTCCAAGGATTCGCTGCTTCGTGGGCTCATCCAGCTTCCACAGGAACATCGAACCTTCCATCCGGTCCTGCAACCACTGCTTCTGCTCAGGATCGGGGATGTGCATGTACTCGACACCCACTGAGTTCGAGTACGTGATCTGCAGCCGGTCCAGAATCTCGCGCAAGGTTTCATAGGGCTGCATGTAGGAGGCGATAGCGCCGCTGGGCGCTTTCACCGTTCCGGACAGGAACGGACGATCGAGATCCCAGATGCTCAAGCCGTAGGAGGCAGGGTCGAGTTCAGGATGGAAAACGGGATCGTTCCCGAGCGGATTCGTATTCGCCAGCAGGTGTCCACGAATACGGTAATTCGTGATCAGGTTGATGACCGCCGCTTCTTTCGCCACGTCGGCGTTCAAAGCCGCGAAGCGATTGGGAGAAATCTGCTGATCGGTTTGCCACTTGATCGGCAGGAACGGAATCCTCAGATCTTTGAAGATCTCGTCGTAAAACTTGTCCTCTCCTTGCAAAAGCTGCTGCAGCTTTGCCAGAAACGCTCCGGACTCTGCGCCTTGAATAACGCGGTGATCGTAGGTGCAGGTGATCATCAGCACCTTGCTCAGCCCGAGCAGCGCACGATTCTCTTCCGTAACCGCTGCAAATTCCGCCGGATAATCGATAGCGCCGGTCGCGATAATCGCGCCCTGTCCCGGCATCAACCGCGGCACCGATCCTAATGTCCCCACCGTTCCCGGATTTGTCAGCGAAATCGTGGTCCCTTCGAAATCAGATACCTGCAACTTCGCTGTTCGCGCCCGTTGCACGATGTCGTCGTACGCCGCAACGAACTGTCCGAAGCTCATGCCGTCCGCGTTTTTCACGTTCGGCACCATCAACGATCTATTGCCGTCCTTGCCTGCCACATCGACCGCCAGCCCGATGTTGACCTGTGACCGCACCACGCGGAACGGCTGTCCATCCTTCTGGGCAAAAGCGTGATTCAGGCTCGGCGCTGACTTGACCGCCTTGACAATCGCCCAGGCAATGATGTGCGTGAAACTCAGCTTGCCGCGGCCCTGCAGCGCCCGCTGCTTGTTGATCAGATTGCGGTTCTCTTCAATCACGCGAACCGGAATCTGCCGCTGTGAAGTCGCGGTCGGAATGCTAAGACTTGCCGCCATGTTCTCGGCAATACGGGCCGCCACGCCTCGCATGGGAATCAACTGATCGCTTGCCCCAACTGCTTTGGTTTCTTGCTTGACCGGTTGTTTCGTTTCCGCGCGAGCAACTTCCTGAGTTGGTGCGGCCGACTGCGCAGTCGCTTTCTCCGGCGCGGCCGGCGGATTCGGCTCGCGCATAGGTGGCTCAACCGTCGGTGGCTCCTGCGTCGGAGGAACCTGCTGGGGCGGCTCTTGTGCGGGGGGAATTTGTTGCGGCGGTTCCTGCTGCGGCGTTTCCGGACCGTATGGCGTTGAGGCTGTAGCTGCCTGCTCTTCCTGCGCGCCGTTCTGCGTCTGGCCGTTCTGACCGGCGTGCTTGAACAGTTCTGTCCAACCTTCGTCGACGGAGGTTCTGTCGAACTGGTATTGGTGGTACAGTTCGTCTTCTAACCAGCTATTGATGCCCAACGCGGGGTCTTCAGTTTCCGGCATGTGTTTGATTTTTTAATGATCTCTTGCGGGTGGACCAGTGCGGGACGGTAGACCGACGGACGAGCGTCTTTTAGACCGCCTTTTTTCTTTTATTGTAACGAAAAGTACTGCTTCACCACGTCTATTCGTGCCTCAAAAGGGCAACTACATCGTCCACTGTGATAACGCCCACCAGCCTATTTTTTTTGTCAAGCACCGGCAGGGTTAGCAGGTTGTACTTGTCAAACATCTCCGTGACTCGTTCCGCATCATCGTCTACATGTACGTACAGCAGACTGTCTGATGCCAGTTCCTGCAAGGGTGTATCTCCCGACGCAATCACCAGCCGCGCCAGGGGAATGGTGTACGTCAGGTGTTCCTGCTCGTCGACCAGAAAGATCGTGTGCAGATCTTCCAGCACGTCCTCGTTCTTTTTCAACTCCGCCATGGCGTCCTGCACTGTGGCACTCTCCGGCAGCGCCAGATAGCCCGTGTCCATCAAACCGCCCGCGGTGTCTTCCCGAAAGTCCAGAAGCTCTTCCACTTCTTCTTTTTCTTCCGGCTCCATTTCCTCGAGAATCTCTTCCGAGCGTTCTTCTTCGAGTTCGTTCAACAAGTCGGCCGCTTCCGAAGGCTCCATCTCCTCCAGAATTTCTGCCGCTTTCTCTGTATCCAGAGAGTCGATGATGCGTGTTTGAATGTCTGGCTCTACTTCGCTCAATAGGTCCGCGGCAACTTCCGGATCCACGGCATTGAAGATCGCGTTGCGGTCCTCATGCCCCAGGTTCTCGACGATGTCCGCCAGATCCGCCGGATGCATATCCTCCAGCAGCTTGTTCGAAATATTCAGGCGAACTCGGCGCTGCGGATCGGCCTCCAGAATGGTGCAGAACTCCCACCGGATGGAGTGCGGCGGAATCTTTTGTTGCAGCTTGCGAATCAGCGTCGGAGCAAGCACGCCCCGAAACACACGCCGGAACATGGACCGGATGCCGATATCCACTTCCAGAATGTCCAGAACATCACTGCCGTCCTTGCGACTCTTCAGAAACGTGATGTCGTTGACCCGTACAACCTTGCGGCCCTGCGCGTCGATAATCTGCTGGTCCAGCAGGTCGCGGACCATGCGCAGCATGTACTCGTCGGAGTGGTACGGCGTCAGCCGCTCATCTTTCAGGCGAATGCCTTCCGTGGAAATCGAGTCAACCTGGTCGTGGCGTATGCTCAGCCACGCGGGACCGGCGCCCACCAGGTAACGGTCCAGACGCACGGGATGGATCAGCGGAACCAGCGCGGCGTCGCGCAGCACGCCAATAAGGCGGCCTTTCAGGTCATAAACCTGCACGCCCAAAAGTTCCGTCAGAAATAGAATTTCCTCGTCCATCCCAAGGAAAGCGGATGAGCCCCATCTTGAGAATAGCTGGCGCACCGTCATACTAAAGAATCGGGTTTTGTGGATGTAGTTACTTCAGTTGCGGCCGCTCCGGGCGTTCACCGCAGGATGACTGTTCGCGGTTTCTTCGCGCGCAATGGCCCCCTTGCGCGTTCGCATCCGTCTTACGAATATCGGCCCGGCCAATTGCAAATGGCGGAGGCAGTTGAGTCTTGCCTGGCCGAAAAGCGCCACCTGATTGTCGAAGCCGGAACGGGCACGGGGAAAACGCTGGCCTATCTTGTTCCGTCCATCCTCTCGGGCAAGCGCATCGTCATCTCCACTGGTACCAAAAACCTGCAGGAGCAGCTCTTCTTCAAAGATCTTCCCTTCCTGCAGCAATTCTTCGCTAAGCAATTTTCGGTTTGTTACATGAAGGGGCGTGCGAATTATCTCTGCCGGCAGAAGCTCTATGACGCTGAGCGTGAACCCATCCTGCAAGGCCTCGAAGAGGTCAAGGATTACCGGATGATCCGCGAGTGGGAGCCTCAGACGGAAACCGGCGACCGCAGCGAATTGCGTTTGCTCCCGGAGAACAGCTCGGCCTGGTGGAAACTCGATGCACGCAGCGATATGTGCGCCGGGCAAAAATGCCCGCAATTCGGCCGCTGTTTCATAACCGAGATGCACCGTCGCGCCGCTGAAAGCGACATCATCATCGTCAATCATCATTTGTTCTTCGCCGACCTTGCTCTTCGCGAAGAACCGATGGCGGCAATTCTGCCCGACTATTCCGCCGTCATCTTCGACGAGGCTCACGAAATCGAAGATGTTGCCGGCCAGTACTTCGGCATCACCGTCAGCAATCTTCAGGTGCAGGAACTTATCAAGGACGCCAGCGCCATTTCCAGGCAAAAGATGTTCTCAAGCCCGGAACTGGACCGGGCGCTGATCCATCTTGGTGATCGATCTGAAGAATTCTTCGCGCTGTTCCCGCAGGAAGGGCGCAACGCGTTTCGCGATCATAAGCAATTCCTTGCAAAAAACGAGCAGGTCTACGCCGAACTGCTGTTCAGCCTGGACGCTCTGTGTACACGTCTGGAGATGGCGCAAAACGCCATCGATTATGTGCTGCCGCTCGTTCGCCGCGCCAAGAATATCTATCAGGCTCTTCGCTTTTGGGTGGAGGGGGAAGACACTGGCTGCGTCTACTGGATGGAGCGTCGCGGCCGCGGTTTCTATCTGCAAGCCACTCCTATCGACGTTTCGGAGGTTCTGGCGAAGCATCTGGTGGAGCGCACAGAATCCGTGGTTCTCACATCAGCCACGCTTACTGTAGCCGGCGCATTCGAGTACGCGCAGAACCGGCTCGGTCTGCAGAGTGCCAGAACCGCTCTCATCGAAAGTCAATACGATTACAGCAGCCAGGCTCTGCTGTACGTTCCCCCGCATCTGCCCGATCCACGCAGCGCCGATTTCACTCGCAAAGCAGCCGACGAGATCGAGTGGATCATCGACTATTCCCGCGGCCGCGCGTTCGTTCTCTTCACCAGCCATCAGCAGATGCGCCAGATCTACGAACTGCTCAGACGGCGCCTTGATTACCCGTTGCTATTGCAAGGTGACGCGCCGCGAACCGCGCTCATAGAGACCTTCCGCGAGACGCCCCACGCGGTTCTCTTTGGTACTTCCAGTTTCTGGCAGGGCGTTGACGTCCAGGGCGAGCAATTGAGCTGCGTCATCATTGACCGGCTTCCATTTGCTGTTCCTACCGACCCCGTCATAGCCGCGCGCGCCGACGCCATCACCCGCAGCGGCGGCAACGCCTTTTACGAATACCAGATCCCGCAAGCCGCGCTGGCCTTGAAGCAGGGCTTCGGCCGATTGATCCGCGCCACCTCCGATCGAGGAGTTCTCGCCCTGCTGGATAATAGGATTACTAAGCTCGGCTACGGAAAGATTTTCTTCAATAGCCTGCCGCCCTATCGCTTCACGAACAAGTTAAGAGACGTTCAACAGTTTTTTAATGTTTGAAATTTTTGTAGAACACACCTTCGCCGCCGCACACGCGTTACGGAACTATCACGGCAAATGTGAAAATCTGCACGGGCACAATTACCGCGTGCAGGTGGGAATCGAAGGGGAAGAACTGGATGCGAGCGGGTTGCTATATGATTTCGCCGACCTGAAGAAAAGCCTGCGGGCAACGAGTGAATACCTCGATCACCAGAACCTGAACCAGTTGAAACCGTTCGATGCGATCAACCCTTCCGCCGAAAACATCGCAAAGTTTATCTGCCATCAAATGCAGAAGAGTCTGGAGTCAGTTTCTATAGCTTACGTGCGCGTTTGGGAAACCGATACGTCCTGCGCCATTTACCGCCCTTAAGGTGATCAGCGACCGAAAAACTCCGCGTTCTTCGGCCCGAAGTCTGCCCATTGCTCCGGTAAATCTTCTGCCGCAAAAATTGCGGACACCGGGCAGACGGGAACACAAGCGCCGCAATCGATGCACTCCACTGGGTCGATGTAAAGCATGTTCTCGCCGGCAAATTTCTCCGAGTCCTTTTTGGGATGAATGCAGTCTACCGGGCACGCGTCAACACAGGCAGTGTCTTTTGTTCCAATGCAGGGTTCGGCAATAACGTAAGCCATCTTAATGTCGCGATCTCGCTTAGAGCGTAAATCCTAGGATTAGCACACACCGCAGAACCGCGCCAAAGGGCGTCCAGCCAGCGGGAGAATTTCGGCTCCAAATGCGTACAATGGCCTTGGATGATCGCGAAAGTCCGAAAAGCTGTTTTCCCCGCTGCAGGTTTGGGAACACGTTTTCTCCCCGCAACGAAAGCACAGGCGAAGGAGATGTTGCCGTTGGTAGATAAGCCTCTGATCCAGTACGGAGTGGAAGAGGCAATGCATTCGGGCGTGCAAAATATCATCATCGTCACCGGCCGGGGGAAGTCTTCCATCGAGGATCACTTCGATGTGAGCTTCGAACTGGAACACCTCCTCGAATCGAAGAACAAGTCCGATATGCTGTCGATGGTTCGCGCCATCTCGGACATGATCGACGTGTCATATGTCCGCCAGAAGGAAGCGCTCGGCCTCGGCCACGCAGTTCTGCGCGCGAAAGAACTCGTCGGCCACGAGCCTTTTGCCGTTGTTCTCTCCGACGACATCATCGCTTCCGAAGTGCCTTGCATTCGTCAGTTGCTTGATGTCTACGAATACTACGGCGCATCCGTGCTGGCGCTCATGGAAGTTCCGAACGACCAGATCTCGGCGTACGGTGTGGTGGACGCCGAGATGGTCTCGGATAATGGACGCGAAAATCGTCTTTATCGCATTCGCAACATGGTGGAGAAGCCGAGGCCGGCCGACGCACCATCGAATCTCGCTATCATCGGGCGCTACATCCTGACCCCTGAAATCTTCACTTGCGTCGAGTCCATCGAACCCGGCAGCGGCGGCGAAATTCAGTTGACCGACGCGTTGAAGTATATGCTTCGCAACCGGCCCATTTACGGGCTGAAGTTTGAAGGCAAGCGCTATGACGCGGGCGACAAACTCGGCTTCCTCAAAGCTACCGTCGAGTTTGCGCTCAACCGGCACGATCTGGGCCAGCCATTCCGCGAATACCTGAAGACGTTGTGCGTCTGATTCTGACCAGCGCGCTTCTGCTCGCGCTCGCATCACGCGTTTTTTGCCAGGAGAAGGACTACGGCCAACCGCCCACGCCGAAAATAGTGCTCTATGTGCAACTGGCGCTGCAGCACGGAGACCTGGCGCAAGCTTCGGGCTTGGCTGGCCAGTACCGCCGTCTGAATGGCGATACGCCGGAGGCCCTCGAAGCTCTTTCGTGGCTCGCGCGCGGCCAGCTTGCATTCGGACATCCGGAAGAGGCCCAGAAAGAAGCGGCTGAAGTAGAGAGCGCTGCGACCGCCGCGTTGGCAACTCGCGCTCTCGACCAGGAGCCGCAGCTTCCGCTCGCGCTCGGGGCGGCCTACGAAGTGCAAGCCGAAGTCCTGGATGCCGAGCGCAAGAAGAGCGAAGCTGTCCAGTTACTCGAAACTCAGATGCGCAAATGGCACGGCACGTCGATTGTCAGCCGCTTGCAAAAGAATCTGAACCTGCTCACGCTGCAAGGGAAGCCAATGCCGCCGCTCAAAGAAACCGAGTGGATCGGTCCTAAACCCGCCCCGCTCCCGACACTGCGCGGCAAGGTGCTGCTTTTTGTCTTTTGGGCTCACTGGTGCGCAGACTGCAAAGCTGACGCGCCCATCATTGGAAAGCTTGCTCAGGAGTATGCCTCGCAGGGTCTCGTCGTAATCATGCCCACACGTCTGTACGGCTACACGGCCCAGGAAGACCACGCTGCGCCCTCGCTCGAAAAGCCGTTTGTGCAGAAAGTGTACGAACACTACTACGCCGCCATCCCGAACGCTGGTGTGCCGCTCGACACCGGCAACTTCGAACGCTTTGGAGTCAGCACAACGCCGACCATTGTGCTCGTGGACCGCCGCGGCATCGTCCGGCTCTACAATCCCGGAGCCATGGACGAGCAAAGTCTTCGCGCCGCCATTCACCCGCTGCTATCCGTAGCATCCTTTAAGAGATAATGCCTAGCATGAAAGCCCGGCAGCCAAGCGATCCTTGGTTAACGCATCGAAGCAACCCATTCGTCTTTCTAAAAGTCCGATGTGCGTTGCTGGCCATGCTCGTGAGCTGTATGTTAGCGTTCGCGAAACCGCCCGAGACGACCATCAGCGTCTCCGTCACCAATCAGTTCGATAAACCCGTAGAGAACGCCGCCGTCATTCTCGATTTTCTTGGCTCGCATCAGATGACGAAACTGGGGAAGCGCAAGCCCATCCACTGGGAAGTTCGAACTAATCTGAACGGGGTCGCACATTTTCCGCCCGTTCCGCAAGGCACTGTCCAGCTTCAGGTCATTACGAAGGCGTACCAGACCTTCGGCCAGAAGATTGATGTCGACACCGAGGAGAAAAAGCTCGACATCAAACTGAATCCTCCGCAGAAGCAATACAGTGCCCACGGACCGCTGAAGCCCGCAGATCAGCCTCCTCCGAAGCAATAGCTAACTCTTCGTAGCGTCGCTCGCGATCGCTTCGATCTCGACTTGGACATCGCGCGGAAGCCGCGCCACCTCTACCGTTGACCGCGCGGGCGGCTTGTCGCCAAAGAATTTTGCGTAGGTTTCGTTCATGCGCTGAAAGTTGTTCATGTCTTTCAGGAACACGGTTGTCTTCACCACGTCCGCCAGCGTGAGCCCCGCTGTTTCCAGCACGGCTCGCAGGTTCTCGATCACGCGTGTAGTCTGTTCTTCGATGCTGCCGGTCACAAGCTGCATCGTCTTGGGATCGAGCGGAATCTGCCCGCTCAAAAAAACAAATCCGTTCATACGAACGGCGGTTGAATACGGGCCTGCAGCTTTCGGCGCGTTTGGCGACGTGATGATTTCTTTCATTGCTCTATTTTGCATCGCGGCGCAATCTTCTCTAGCTGCTTCGCAATCCGGTATGGCGCGCGCGGATCAATGAATGTCGCTGTTCCTACCTGAACCGCAGTGGCGCCCACCGCTAGATACTCAGCCGCGTCCCGGCCCGATGCAACACCGCCGATCCCAATCACGGGAATGCGAACCGCCGCGACTGCATCGGCAACCATGCGCAACGCAATCGGCTTGATCGCGGGCCCCGAAAGGCCGCCGCGTCCTGCGCCAATACGAGGTCGCCCCCTCTCCGCATCAATCGCCAGTGAGACGAACGTATTAATCAGCGAAATAGCGTTCGCACCTGCGCTCTCTGCCGTTTTCGCGAACACCTCGATCTGCGCCACATTCGGCGACAGCTTCACAATCACCGGCCGTTTCGCCACCTGCCGCGCTTGTCCGACAACTTCAGCCAGGAGTGCCGGATCGCTGGAAAAGAAAAGGCCGCCTTGCTTCGTGTTGGGGCACGAGACGTTCAGTTCGTAACCGGCGATTCCTTCCGCGTCCTCGAGCGCGCGCAGTACCTCGAGATAGTCCTCAATCGCGTACCCGAACACATTCGCGATCACCGGCACGGAATACTGCCGCAATTTCGGCAGCTTTTCGCGAATAAATGCCGCAACGCCCACGTTCTGCAGTCCAACCGAGTTGATCATGCCGCCCTCGGTGTGCCAGATTCGTGGTGCCGGATTACCGGCAATGGGCTCGCGCGAAAGCCCCTTTGTCACGATTCCGCCAAGGGCGTTCAGATCGACAATGCTCGCAAACTCTAAACCGTAGCCAAACGTGCCCGAAGCTGCCAGAACCGGATTGCGTAAGCGGATGCCACAGAGCAACCTCTCAAGCGGCATTGGAAGCTGTCTCGAGCTCCTTGCCTGTGTGTTGAATCAATTGCCAGACTTCCCGCACATCGGATTCGTTCGTTTGAAAATTCCCGATTGCAAAGCGCAGTACGAATTGCCCGTTCAACACCGTATGCGACAGGAACGCTTTCCCCGTACTGTTGATCTCCCTAAGCAAACGCTGGTTGAATTCGTTATCGCTCCGATGCCGGAAGCAAACGAGCGAAAACGGAACAGGCGCGGCAACCTCAAAATCGTCATCTGCTTCAATCAGGCTCTTCAGCAACTGTGCAAGTCGAAGTGATTCGCGCAGCATCGCGATTACCCCCTCGCGCCCGTAGTAGCGGAACACATACCACATCTTCAACGCTCGAAAACGCCGTCCCAATTGCACGCCGTAATCCATATAATTCACGACGGCGTCGTCCTCACTCGTTTTTAGGTACTCCGCGCTTAAAGTCGACGCGCGCCGCAAAAGATGAGGACGTTTCGTATACAGCACGCTGCAGTCGATCGACACGTACAGCCACTTGTGCGGATTGACGACCAGCGAGTCGGCTCGTTCCACGCCTTCAAAGATGTGGCGCATCTCGGGAACCACTGCCGTCGAACCTCCGTATGCGGCGTCCACGTGCAGCCAGATGCCGTATTCCTCGGCTATTTCCGCAATCGCGGGGACTGGTTCAATCGCGCTTGTCGATGTCGAACCCACCGAGACCACGATGCAGCACGGCCGCTTTTTCCCCGCGAGATCGCTCTCAATCGCCTGCCGCAACAGATCCGGCCGCATCCGAAAGTGCGCGTCCACACCGATCCGCCGCACGTTCTTTTGTCCGAATCCCAAAGTGATCGCGGCCTTCTCTGCCGAAGAATGCGTATGCTCCGACACATAGATTGTGAGATCGCCCTGCATACCCTCAGTGCGCGCTTCCGGACAGATGTATTCACGCGCAGCTCCGATCGCCTGCATGACACCCACGGATGCCGTGTCGTAGATAATCCCGAACCACGATTCATCCATGCCGAGCCAATCGCGCAACCACGCAACCATCACCTGTTCGAGTTCGGTTGCGCCCGGCGAAGACTTCCACAGCATCGCGTTCACGTTCATTGCCGACGCAAGAAACTCCGCCAGCATCGAAGGCGGCGTTGAGGAAACCGAGAAGTACGCCATGAATCTCGGATGATTCCAAAGCGTCAGGGCGGGGAAAACGGTGGACTGAAAATCCGCGAAGATGTCGTCAATCGATTCGCCTTGTTCGGGCGCGTGTCTCGGCAGCGCCGATATCAGTTCCCCGGGTTTCAGCGATGTCGTGACCGGATAATCACGAACGTTCGTGAGGTAATCGGCAACCCAATCGGCGTGCCGATGCGCCGCGGCACGAAACTCTTCTGTTTCCATTCAGAACCATGCTACGCTTTCATGGCGGAGCGTTGAGCGCATTCTGAAAGCATCAGAGGCAGCCATTTTTCCAGCCAGCTTCGGAAAAGTTTGATATCCCTGTTCGTGGCCTCATCAAAACCAAACGCACTATGGTTCAGCTTCCAGCCGCGGACTGCCGCAGCCTGCTTGATCGCCACCGTCGCGGGAAATCTCTCGAGCCACGTCAGGAAGTCTGTCAGCAGCCGGTTAAGCGCGGAGGCGGAATCCGGATCTCCCGCGGTAATCGAACGATCCAATGCCACCAGAAGCTCCGGCAACGCTCCAGCAACGCCGGAGATGATGCCGTCGGCATTCGCTCTTCGCGCCTGTAGGAATAGCAACTCGTTTCCCGCAAACCAGATAAACGGGTGCTCCCTGCGTAACGCACTCAATTGCTGAAAAAGTTCGTACTCGCCACTCGAGTCCTTAATCCCGGCATACTGGCCTGAGTGCAACAGCCTCTCGATGAGCGGGAAAGATAGCGGATTCGTGAAGAACGGGAGATTGTAAAGAAGTAGCCTGCTTTCGCCTGGCAGAAGCTGCGCGACTTCGCTAAAGAAAGCGTGCAGTTGCCCCTCACTGTACCGATAGAAGTAAGGTGGCATTACAAGCAATCCCGCGGCCCCGGCCATCAATGCGCTCTCCGCGATCGCCAAAGTTCCTTCCAGCGTGCTGTGAGAAACATTGACCAGAAGCGGTACGCGGCCCCGCTTCATGAGCAGAGAAACAGCTTGGATGCGATCGGCAACGCTGAAGTGGACGAACTCACCGGTCGACCCGAAGAGAACGACCCCGTCTACCCCGGCTCGAACAACCGCATCTTGATAATCGAAAAAAGCAGCGCTATCGATCTCCGTCGAATTGAGCCGTCGCGGAGTTGCCAAAGCGGCAAACACACCGCGGATCTCTTGGACGGCTTTCCCCTTTGGCATACAGGCTACGCTGCAGAGCTTCGATTTTACTGCAATCAGCCCGCCCAGTGCTGCCTAATCAGCGGCCGGTTTACAATGCCGCTTCGGGCTGTGGCTCGCGCCGAAGCATTGCCTTCTCAACGAGTTCACGTGGATCCAAAAGATGCTCCGGTTTGTAATGTTGGCTCGACCACCGGCTGTTTTCGTTCAGTTCGATACCAAGGAAATATCCGAACTCTTTCGACAGGCAGTAACGCACTGTTCCCAGCAATTCACCGTCCCCATAATTGATCGCCACAGGCGTCCCCGCACGGATCTCCCTCTCCACCTGGATGCAGGCGCCGCACAGCGAAATATCTTCCAGATTCGCAATGCTGCGCCTTTGTTGGCCGGCTTCGTTTTGCCAGACAAGCTGCACCAGTTCGGCGCATAAAAGTCGAGTGTCAGATCTTTTCTCTTGCATGTTTGTCTCATCGGACGTTAGCCTGCAAACCTACATGTCTAAGGTACCGGCGAATTTGCTAGTACCTCCTGGCATGTTGTTAGCGGTATCTCTGCCGTCCGTGACGTGTATCCAGTCTCATCGGGTTACATCGGCACTGAGCTTTTGAGAACATCTGTACGTGAACCCACTTATCAAGTAATTGGGCGCATATTGGCATGCGCCTTTCCAAAGAGGCGATCCGCCGCGCAGTTCCTCCAATTCTGCGCGGCGTTTCTATTGCGCTTCACACCGCGGGTATCGTTCCAAAGCATTCTTCTGAAATGGCCAAAGACTTGGTCGTTTTGCTGAGCACAAGCGTCTCGCTAATGAAATGTCTGCGATACTCTGGAAGCGGCTTGGATCAGGACGAGTTTGCCACATTTCATAAGCGGTTCGCTGCCTCTCTCGAGCGTTACGTCAACGAGGCCAACAGGTTATGCGAACTGTTGGCTAAGTGCACCAGCGAGCCGCTTAGTTTGGACCTACGCAGCGACATCGCCCTGCAGCGTTCGGTCGAAAACGAGGCGCACGCAGAATACAGTGAACAGAGGTTACTACTGCTGGAAATGGCACGTTCGGGTTACGGAGATTCAGGTTAACCTGTGCCCAGAGTTAGTACTTCGAGTACCTATTCACGTACCTCCTAAGCGGCTTCCTGAGTGAATAGCCCCGTGTTCCCATGGCCTCGCAACCTGCACCCATAAACACGCCCAATACGCCGGCTCCGAACGAAACCAAGATCGGGCTCATCATTCGCGTCGCGTTCTTCATCGGCATCGTCGTCATTGGCCAAGTGCTGCTGGTGGGCTTCCTGTATGGAATTTTCGGGACTATCGTCGCCACCACCATCGGGCTTTGCACCACGGGCCTCGCCGCCAATATGCTCACCATGCGCATCTTTGATCGCCGGCCGCTCATCGACATTGGGCTGCAAGGCGGACGTCCCTCGCTCATAAACTTTCTTCTCGGCCTGGTTCTCGGCGGCGGCTCCGCAGCGCTCATGCTCGTCGCACCACTTCTGGCGGGAACGGGCCATCTTGTCCCCCGCGCCGTATCTGACTTCACCTGGCCATCTCTAATCACCTATTTGTTCGCTCTGCTGATCGCTGCCACCGGTGAGGAACTCATTTTTCGCGGCTACGCCTTCCAACTCCTCGTTGAAAAAATCGGCCCGTTTGCGACCGTGCTTCCCGTCGGCGTCATCTTTGGGGTCGCCCATGCATGGAATCCCAATGCTTCGGGCCTCGGCGTCATGAACACGGTGATTTGGGGAATTCTGCTGGGCTTCGCATTTCTCCGCAGCCATGATCTCTGGCTCCCCATCGGCCTGCATTACGGCTGGAACTCGGTTTTGCCCCTATTTGGAGTGAATCTCAGCGGGCTTACAATCGATGTATCGAGGTATTCCTACCGATGGGACCTGACTCCTCTGTGGAGCGGCGGAACTTACGGCCCGGAAGGTGGCCTGCTGACCACGATTTTCGCCGTCGCACTCTTTTTCGCTTTGGTGCGAGTCCCGATACGGGTGCAGGAGGCCCGCATCGCGCCCGTCCTCAACGACAGCTTCTAGCCATCGCCGTCGGCCTCTCTCTGTTCTTAACTGCCGCCGTCCTTCTTCGTGCGGACAAACTCAGCGTCGACGAGCGCATGGAAATCGAACGCGGTCTCGATGCCGAGTTCGCCAAAGCGAAAGTCATCCTGCCCCGAACCAAAAAGCCTCTGGTTTTCAAGAGCGATGGCAGCTATGACAAGGACGCTTGGCAAAAAGCCCTGATGGAAGGTGGACCCGCGGCGCGCCTCGGTGATGAAATCCAAATCACGCGTGTCCAGATCGAGGATAAGCGGATTCTCCTGGAACTCAACGGTGGCACTCGCGGCGGGGGCCACTGGTATGACCATGTTCAGGTCGGCATGGGCGGCACAACATCCCCTGTCGGAAGGAACCAAAACGGCACTCCCGCCAACGGAACGTTTGTTGCGATCGTTTTCCCAGGCAGCGTTCCCTCCCTCAAAACCGCTGATATCCGGCAGATGCTCGCTCCGATTTTCGATTTCGAAAAGCACTCCGCGGCGGAACAGTACGTTGACACTCTTCCCGAACCGATGAAGAAGGCTATCAAGGAACAGCGCGCCATTGAGGGCATGAATAAGGATCAAGTGCTTCTTGCCCTCGGCAAACCGCGCAACAAGAGCCGCGAAAACAGTTCTGACGGCGATGAACTCGAAGACTGGATTTACGGCGACCCCCCAGGCAAGATCATCTTTGTCCGTTTCGACGAGGGCAAAGTGATCAAAGTGTCCGAATCGTATGCAAATATCGGCGGCACAACCATGCCGTCGCTGCCTCCTCCGCGTTAGGCAATCGCCCCGCCAAAGGCTAGAAATTTCCCGGCCGTTAAAATAGGGGAATATGCCAATCAAAGTAGGGATTAACGGCTTTGGCCGTATCGGGCGGAATGTTGTCCGCGCCGGTTTGAATAATCCGGAAGTCGAATTCGTTGCTGCCAACGACCTCACGGACACCAAAACACTCGCTCACCTATTTAAGTACGACTCCATTTTGGGGCAGCTACCCGAAAGCATTTCCGCCGATGGCGAGTACATTCGCGTTGCGGACAAGAAGATCAAAATCTTCGCCATCAAAGATCCCGCTGAAATCGACTGGTCCGGCCTGGGCGCTCAGGTTGTCGTGGAATCCACCGGCCGCTTCACGGAAGCCAAGGATGCCAGGAAGCATCTTCGCGGTTCTGTCAGGAAAGTCATCATCTCCGCTCCTGCCAAGGACGAAGACCTCACCATGGTGCTGGGTGTGAACGACAACATGTATGACCCGGCGAAGCACAACATCATTTCCAATGCTTCCTGCACCACCAACTGTCTTGCACCCCTCGTCAAAGTGCTGAACGACACGTTTGGCATCGAGAAAGGCTCGATGACCACGGTCCACAGCTACACGAACGACCAGAACGTGCTGGACTTTCCACACAAGGACCTTCGTCGCGCCCGCGCCGCTGCGCTGAACATGATTCCCACGTCCACCGGCGCTGCAAAGGCCATTGGCTTAGTTGTCCCGGAACTGAAAGGCAAGCTCGACGGGTATGCCATGCGCGTGCCTACGCCAGACGTTTCGGTTGTCGATTTCGTCGCGGTTCTCAGGAAGGACACCACCACCGAAGATGTCAACCGCGCCTTTAAGTATGCCGCGGAAAACGGCCTGCGCGGCATTCTCGCCTATACCGAAGATCCGGTGGTCTCCACCGATCTTCTGCACAACCCGAACAGCTCCATCGTCGACGCGGAACTGACCAAAGTTCTGGGCGGCAATCTCGTGAAGGTCGTCTCCTGGTACGACAACGAGTGGGGCTACTCCAATCGCATTGTCGATCTAATCGTTTTCCTGGGCAAAAAGGGACTGTAGTTCGCCCGGCCTGTAGTTTAGTACGCTCGGTGGAGTCGCTCCTCACACAAGATGCGACTCAATCCTTCAACGCCCGCACCACCGCATCCGTAAACTCTTCCGTCGTCGCGCTGCCGCCCACATCGCCGGTCAGTTGCTTGCCTTCGCGATAAACGCCTTCTACGGCCGACTGCAGCCTGTTGGCGGCCTCGGTCTCGCCCACATGAATCAGCAGCATTGCGGCCGATAACATCAGCGCTGTCGGATTTGCTTTCCCTTGCCCTGCAATGTCCGGTGCGCTCCCATGGACCGCTTCGAATACAGCATACGTTTCTCCCATGTTGGCCCCCGGCACGATACCCAGGCCGCCCACTAATCCCGCCGCAAGATCCGACACGATATCGCCATACAAATTCGGCAGGAGCAAAATGTCGAACGTCTCCGGTCGCATTACCAACTGCATGGATGCGTTGTCCACAATTAGTTCCTTGTAGTGAATCTCTGGAAATTGTTGCGCCGTCTCGCGGCAGCATCGCAGAAACAGACCATCCGCGAGCTTCATGATATTCGCCTTGTGAATCGCAACCACCTGCTTGCGCCCGTTCTTCCTCGCGTAATGGAACGCGTACCGCGCAATGCGCTCTGAGGCTGTTCGCGTGATCACCTTCAGGCTCGTCACCACATCGGTCACGATCTCGTGTTCTAGCCCCGAATACAAGTCTTCCGTGTTCTCACGAAAGATCACCATATCGATCCGCACATCCTGAAAGCGCGTTTTGATGCCAGCCAGCGTCCGCACGGGCCGCACATTCGCAAACAAATCCAGCGTCTTGCGAAGCGCCACATTCACGCTCTGGAACCCCCCGGCGACAGGCGTCGTCACCGGTCCCTTCAATCCCACGCGGGTCTCGTGCAGCGAGTCCAGCAGGTACTGCGGCAGCGTTTTTCCGGATTCCAGAATGATCGCTTCATTCAGTTCCGCTCGCTTCCAGCAGATATCGACACCCGTCGCCTCCACGGCGCGCGTCGCCGCATGCGCAACTTCCGGCCCAATGCCATCCCCCGGAATCAGAGTGCAATAGTGAGGCACATTCCGATTCTATGCGTGAGTGCCACAATGTCGTTGATGCCGAAAATCGAGCGCGCGCTGTTGAGTGTCACAGATAAAACAGGAGTCCTCGACTTCGCAGGCAAACTACATGCGCTGGGGGTCGAGTTGATCTCTACCGGGGGCACCGCCAAGCTGCTTCGCGAAAACAATATTCCGGTTAAGGAGGTTGCCGATGTGACCGGCTTCCCCGAAATGCTGGATGGCCGCGTCAAAACGATTCACCCGCGAATTGCCGGCGGTATTCTCGCCATTCGCTCGAACGCCGAGCACATGCATGCCCTGCGGGAACATGACATTCCTCCCATCCAGATGGTAGTCGTGAACCTCTATCAGTTCGCCCAATTCGCCAGTAAGCCCGGCGTCACTCGCGAAGAGCTGATTGAGAACATCGACATCGGCGGTCCCACCATGATCCGCGCCGCCGCAAAAAATTTTCAGGACGTCGCTGTCATTGTCTCGCCCACGCAATACCCGCAGATCCTGAGCGAGATGGCCGCCAACGATACGCGCGTCAGCCCCGCGACGTGTTGGGAATTGGCGCAGGAAGCCTTTTCTCACACCGCGGCCTACGATCAGGCCGTAGCGGCACGCCTCGCGCGCATCGACTCCGTCGGCAGTGATATCGCCGAAACAACGCCGCCCGTCCTGCGTATCAACGCGACTCGAACCACGAGTCTGCGCTATGGCGAAAATCCTCACCAAAGCGCCGCGCTCTACAGCCTTGGTCACGGCGGCATTGCTTCTGCCGAACAGCTCCATGGCAAGGAACTCTCGTACAACAATCTCGTCGATCTCGATGCCGCCTGGCAACTCGTTCAGGAATTCGACGCCCCTGCCTGCGCCATCATCAAGCACACGAATCCATCCGGATGCGCCGAACAGAACTCTTTAGCGGATGCTTACCGCAAAGCGCTCGAAGCGGATCCCATCAGCGCCTTTGGTGGAGTGCTCGCGTTCAACCGCGAGCTCGACGAAGAAACCGCGCGCCAGGTCAGCAAGCTTTTCGTCGAAGCCATCGCCGCTCCTGCTATATCGGACAAAGCACTCGCCATTCTCACCGCGAAAAAGAATCTCCGCATCATCCGCGTAAATCCGGTCACCGCGCCGGAACTGGTCATCAAATCCATCTCCGGCGGACTGCTGGTACAAACCGCCGATACGGGCGAGCTCGACACCGGCAAGCTGGAGGTCATGACCACGCGCGGACCCACCGCACTGGAACGCGAAGCGCTCGTCTTCGGCTGGACAGTCTGCAAGCATGTTAAATCGAATGCGATCGTTTATGCGCGGCCCGGTCAGACAATCAGTGTCGGCGCCGGACAAATGAGCCGTGTCGATAGCGTCAAAGTCGGCGCCATGAAAGCCGTGCTTCCGCTGCAAGGCACCGTTCTCGCCTCAGACGCATTCTTCCCGTTTCCTGACGGAGTCGAAGAGGCTGCCGGTCACGGCATCACCGCCGTCATTCAGCCCGGCGGTTCAGTCAATGATGGCAAAGTGATCGAAGCAGCGAACCGGCTGAATCTCGCGATGGTCTTCACCCACGTCCGACATTTTCGGCATTGAACGCGAAACACGCTCTCAATTCCTCAGTGCCATCGCCGACGCCCAATCCGCCGGCAGAGTCCCCAGAGGAAGCAGTTGACCTTTCTCCAGATGCCTTACCGTCTTCGCAAACCGCGCCGCGTGCGGGTCATGCGTCACCATGATGATCGTTTTGCCGTATTCGCTGTTCAATCGCGAGAGCATCGTCAGCACATCTTCAGCTGCTGCGGCATCCAGGTTGCCCGTAGGCTCGTCAGCGAGAATCAGCGCTGGATCGGTCACGATCGCCCGCGCAATCGCGACTCGTTGTTCCTGTCCGCCCGACAACTGCTTCGGCAAATGATCAAACCGGTCACCCAGCCCCACTAGCTTCAGCGCCGTCTCGGCATGCTCCAGCCGTTCTTTCTTGTGCAACCGCGTAAGCTTCAACGGCAGTTCCACATTCTCGAGCGCCGTCAGCACCGGCAGCAGATTGAACGACTGGAAGATGAACCCGATATGTTCGTTGCGCCAGTGCGCTATCTGCTTATCGTTCAGCAGTCGCAGGTTCGAGCCCAAAACGTCGATCTCGCCATCAGTGGGCTTGTCCATTGCTGCAATCAGATGCAGCAGTGTCGATTTACCCGATCCCGAGGGCCCCATCAGCGCGACGAAATCGCCCTTCTCGATCTGAATGTCCACTTCGTCCAACGCGACAACGTGGAACTCATCGCGAACAAACTCTTTGCTCAGCTTTCTGGTTTTAACGACCGTCTCGCTCATGCCCACCTCCGCTACTGCTTCGTCGTAACTTTCTGACCGTCTTTCAGACTTGCAGGCGGATTCACAACCAGATCTTCTCCCCCAATCAGCCCGGCTGCAATCAGTACGCCTCGTTCCGTCGTGCCCGCAGTCGAAACCGTCCGTTTGCGCGCCCGCCCAT
>DATBEG010000067.1:0-2734 GCA_036276155.1 Bryobacteraceae bacterium
GAAGGCGAGGCACTGATCGCGGTGCTGGATCGTGACGGCGATGCGGTGAGTGTTGATGTGGCGGAAGACTCGACGCTGCTGGTATTGAGTGGCCAGCCCATTGATGAGCCGGTGGCAAGCTACGGCCCGTTTGTGATGAACACGCGGGAAGAGCTGGAGCAGGCGGTGGAGGATTATCGCCGGGGCAAGATGGGTCATCTGGGCTGATTGCGGGCTAATGTGGACGGCCTCCGATTTGGTTCGGAGGCTTTTTTGTTTGTGCCAGGTAGACATCATGGCTGCGCGTGAAATCTATCGCAACAAAATCGAGCTTCTCCAGGGAACTCTCGACCTTCTCATTCTCGAAACACTCCGCTGGGGAACGCAGCACGGCTATGCCATCAGTCAGGCCATTCGCGCTCGATCCGGAGAAGTCCTACAGGTCGAAACCGGTTCGCTCTACCCCGCACTGCACCGCATGGAGCGTCAGAAGTGGATTGCCAGCGAATGGCGCACCACCGACCAGAATCAACGTGCCAAGTTCTACAAACTTACCTCTGAAGGCCGGAAGCAGCTTGCCCGCGACCGCAGCAAATGGGAAACCATGGTCGAGGCCATGGGTGGCGTTCTGAACCCGCAGACGGAAAACTAATAACAGGAGTATCGTCATGCGCCTCCCAAAACTCTTCCGCGCTGAAGCTCAAAAATCCGAAATTGATGAAGAGATTGCTGCGCACCTTGCCCTTGCGGCCGCTGATAAGCGCGACCTGGGGGCCGATGCTGCGTCCGCAGAACAAAAGGCACAGCGTGAGTTCGGCAACCCGGCTCTCGTCAAAGACATTACCCGCGAAGCCTGGGGCTGGCTCTGGCTAGAACGGCTTCAGCTAGACATGAACTACGCGCTACGGCAGATGCGCAAATCTCCTGGGTTCGCCGCCGCCGTCATCGGAACCCTCGCCGTCGGCATCGCCGCTGCAACAGCCATGTTCACCGTCGTCGATCACGTTCTGCTGCGCCCGCTGCCTTATAGACATTCATCGCGTCTGGTCGAGATCAAAGAAACCACTACCCGCTACGCAGCGGCGCCATATCTTGATCTGGAGCAATGGCGCAAATGGAGCAGGAGCTTCAGCGGCATCGGTTATTACAGCCCCGGTAATGGACGCAGCTTTCTGGAAGGCCGAACTGCAACGGAAAGTGTCGAGTTCTATACCGTCAGCGCCAATCTATTTCCTGTGCTTGGTGTTCGTCCGGCGCTGGGGCGTGACTTCCGCGATCAAACAAACAGTTTCGCGCAAAGCGCGGACGCGCACAACATCCTGCTGAGCGATGCGGCATGGCGCGAAATGTTCGGCGGCGATCCCAACGTCGTAGGTCACTCTGTAAAGATCGATGGCGCGTCCTACATCGTCGCAGGCGTTATGCCTCGCGGATTCTCATTTCCCTTCGCGCCGGAAAACCTTCAGGTATGGGCATTGAACCAGCTTGGAAACGGCGATAAAGGCCGCACCGATTCCACCCCTCGGTATCTCGTGATTGGGAGGCTGGCAAAGGAAGCGAATCTCGAACGCGCTCAAGCTGAGTTAAAGATACTTCAGGCACAGATCGTCAAAGGATATGTCGATCCGGAAGCGCGGAAAGAATATTCGACCGTATGGCTGCACAAGTACGGCGATTCGCTGGTTGATGCCGATACAAAGCGCGCGCTGGAAATGCTCCTGGCTGCGTCTGCCGTGTTGTGGCTGATCGCGTGCGTGAATGTGACCAATCTTCTGTTGGCCAGAGCGATGGTGCGGCAGCGCGAAATTGCCATGCGCGGGGCGCTTGGGGCAGGGCGTGGGCGCATAGTTCAGCAGTTCGCGGTGGAAGGACTGCTGTTAAGTGGATGCGGCGCTGTCATCGGACTCGGTTTAGCGCTACTGGCGGTCAAGTTGTTCGCAAACGCGATCAAGCATCATCTGCCGCTCCCGGTTGCCGTTGTTCCCGATGTCCGCGTTCTGCTCGCGTTGCTCGTACTCACAGTCGTCTCTGCGCTGGTTGCATCGATGTGGCCGGCATTCATGGCCGCCCGTGCGCCGATTGAGCCTGCGCTGAAGCAGGGAGGAATGCAAAGCGGGAGCGCGCGCAATCAAAACCGCTTACGAAATGTGCTGGTAGTTATCGAAATCTCACTGTCACTTACTCTTCTGGCTGGCTGTGGACTGATGTTGCGCACTATCTATGCGCTCAGGCATGTCCCGTTGGGATTCCGCACCGACCATATCATCGTGGCAAATTTACAGATTCCCGCCTACAAGTTTTCCGGCAGGAACATGAGCGGCAACCTGTACCTTCCCTTGCTGGAGCGAACAAAATACCTGCCGGGCGTGCAGGCTGCAGGACTCTTGTCGGAAGTCCCGTTAGGCCAGACTTTCAATGTCGAGTTGACGTTGGACGGGAAGGACAGCGAGTTATTTGGCAATCGTCCCAAAAAAGTCACCGCAAAACTGAACGCCGTGAGTCCTGAACTGCAGAAGGTCTTCCACTTCAACATGCTGGCTGGGCGATTTTTCGATCAAGAGGATACTGCATCTTCGCTTCCCGTGTTCGTAGTGAACCGCGCTTTAGTGCACGCCTATGCACCCGCGGAACACGACTTGCGCAAAATCATCGGCACGAAGATTTCGCATCTCACCCCCAACGGTAAACAAGCTGAAATCATTGGCGTTCTCGATGATTTCCGGCAAGCTGGAGTAGCGCTCGATCCGGAACCGGA
>DATBEG010000068.1:0-5725 GCA_036276155.1 Bryobacteraceae bacterium
ACTTCTGGCGCGCATTCCCAGCAGCCCAGCACGCCGGGTTCGCAGAAACCCGCAGACAGTTCTCCTTTGCCCGGGCAGTCGAAAGATTCGGACAAACTCCCAACGGGCACCGCCGCCGACAAAGCCGCGAATGCCGTGAAAGGTCCGAATTATTCGGAAGAATCATTTGTCATCGAGCAGATGCATTCGACCTACCGATTTGAAGCCGACGGCACTGGACGAAAAGAAACCAAGGCCCGCATTCGCGTGCAGAGCGAAGCCGGAGTGCAGCAGTGGGGACAACTTCTCGAGGGCTACAACTCCGCCAACGAACGCGTCGAAATTCCATACGTGCGCGTGCTCAAAACGGATGGCAGCGTGGTCAAGGCCAGCGACGACGCGGTGCAGGACTTGAGCGCCCCCATCGAGCGCGAGGCTCCGGTCTACACCGACTACCGCCAGAAACACATTACGGTTCCCGGCCTGCGTCCGGGCGAAGTTTTGGAATACGACATGGTCACGGTGATTCACACGCCGCTGGCCGCCGGGCAATTCTGGGCTGACTACGACTTCGACAAAAGCAACATCTCCCTCGACGAGACGCTCGACGTCGATGTCCCCAAAGGGCGTTCCCTGAAGCTGAAATGCAAGCCGAGCATGGATGCGAAAATTACTGAAGCCGACGGTCGCCGCATCTACCACTGGTCAAGTTCCCATCTGGAGCGCGAAGACGACGCGGCCAAAGCGAAAGACAAAAAGAAAAAGAAACACCGACCCGACGAAGACCGCCCCGACATTCAACTCACCACTTTCGAAAGCTGGGAGCAGGTCGGACGCTGGTACGCCAACCTGGAAAAAGACCGCCGCGCCCCCTCACCCGAAGTTCGCGCCAAGGCCCAGGAATTGACCAAGGGCATGGATGGCGATCTGCAGAAGACCGAGGCGCTCTACGATTTCGTCGCTAAGAACTTTCGCTACGTCAGCCTCTCGCTGGGAGTTGGCCGCTACCAGCCGCATCACGCCGCCGATGTGCTTCACGACCAGTACGGCGATTGCAAAGATAAACACACGCTGCTGGCTTCGCTTCTGGAAGCCGAAGGCCTGCACGCCTCTTCGGTGCTGATCAATTCCACGCGCAAACTCGATCCCGACGTTCCTTCGCCCTCGCAGTTCGATCACGTCATCACCATGCTTCCAAGGGTGAAGGGCAACGACAAAGAAGAAGTTTGGATGGATACCACCAGCGAGGTTGCACCCTTTCGCCTGCTGGCTTATTCGCTGCGCAAGAAGCAGGCGCTCGTGATTCCTCCCGTCGATCCGCCGTCGTCAGTGGCGCCGCATCTCGAGGAAACGCCCGCCGATACTCCCATGCCCGACAGCGAAGTTTCGACGGTCGATGGCAAGATCAACGAGATCGGCAAGCTCGAAGCCCACGTGCACTACGAATTTCGCGGCGATGAAGAACTGCTGCTGCGCTCCGTGTTCCGCCGCGTGCCCCAGGCCAACTGGCAGCGCGTCGTCGAAAATGTGAACGCTGGACTCGGCGGCGACGTCACCAACATCAAGATCAGCGATCCCGCAGCGACGCGCGAGCCCTTCACCATGTCCTATGACGTATCCAAGGTGAATTTTCTCGATTGGTCGCGGAAGAAAACGGAAATTGTTTTGCCGCTCGTGCAATTTAATTTGCCCGATGTCGGTGATGGCGACGACAACGACAACACTGAACCGCTGAAGCTCGGCCCAAAAGCGGAGTACGCCTACCAGATCAAGCTGCAGTTGCCCGCCAAGTACAGCGCCCATGTTCCGCTGGCGTTCTCACTGAAGCGCGACTATGCGGAATACGATGCCAGCTACAAAGTGGATGGCGACGTGTTCACCGCTGGACGCAAGCTGGTTCTGCGTCAGGACGAATTGCCGGTCGCGCGCTCCTCTGACTACGAATCGTTTCGCCGCGCCGTGGGCGCCGATCTCGCCCAGCGACTCTCCGTGGAAAGCACGGTCGCAGGAGCCCCGGTTCCCCCCGCGGACATGAAGGCCGATGACCTGGTCGACAGCGCCAAGGCGGCCACCGAGAGCGGCAACCTGCCCGTTGCGATCGCGCTCTTGAAGCGTGCCACGGAAGTCGATCCTAAGAACAAATTTGCATGGAATAATCTCGGGCTCATTTATTTCGCGATGCGCCAGGACGATCAGGCGATCACGAATTTTCAGAAGCAACTCGAAGTTAATCCCTACGACGAATTTGCCTACAACAATCTCGGCCGCGTTTATTGGAACGAGCGCAAGTACGACGAAGCCGTAAAAGCGTTCAACAAGCAGCTGGAAAATAACCCTCTCGACAAATTCGCCTACGCCAATCTCGGCGCCATGTACGAGGAGTGGCACAAGTATGACCTTGCCGCCGCCGCATTGGAGAAGGCAACCTCCTTGACGCCGGAAAGTCCCGACCTGCAGGTGAGCCTGGGCAACGCCTACCTGAATCTTGGGCAGGACGACAAGGCGCTGGCCGCTTTCGATCACGCGGTTGAACTCTCGGCCACGCCCAGCACGTGGAATAACATCGCCTACCAGCTTTCGCTCAAGGATTCGCACCTCGATCGTGCCCAGCAATACGCTGAGTCCGCCGTGTCGGCCACCGCGGCCGCGCTGCGCAATGTCTCGCTCGACCGTCTCTCGCAAAAAGATTTGCCGCTGGTCTCGTCGCTGGTCGCTTACTGGGACACTCTTGGCTGGGTCCACTTCGCAGAGGGCGATCTGGGCAAGGCTGAAAAATACGTTGCAGCCGCATGGGAACTCGGCCATCACGCCGAGGTCGGCGATCATCTCGGGCAGATTTACGAGAAGCGCGGCGACAAAGACCGCGCCCTGCGCACCTACGCTCTATCGATGAACGGGCTGCGCCCCGACCCTGAGACGCGCGGCCGCCTGGCCACGCTCGCCGGTGGAGACGCCAAGGCCGATGCCGCTGTCGCCCGCTACAAAGACGAAATGCAGCGATTCAGCACCATCGACCTGGGCAAGGCCACGCAAACCGGCAACGCCGATTTCTTCATCCTGCTGAGCGGCGGCGGAGGAACCGCCGCGAAAGTCGACTCAGTGAAATTTGTCAGCGGAGACGAAAAACTGAAATCGTTCAGCGAAGCCCTGCGCACCGCCGACTATCACATCACGTTTCCAGACGACACGCCGGTACGGGTGTTCCGCCGCGGCACGCTCTCCTGCTCCATGACTACCCGCACCTGCGCCTTCACGCTGATGCTGCCGGAGGATGTGAGAACGGTGGACTGAGAATTCGGTTATGATGCCGCTCGAAGGCGACCTCCATGAAGAAGCTACTCCTGGTGACTTGCCTCTGTAACTGGATCGTGGGCATTGCGCCGACGATGCTTGCTTCCACCAACCCCGCGGCGCAGCAAGCACTCACCACCGCAGCGCAGCAAGCGAATTTCTTTCGCGATCAGGCAAGTTCGCTTCAACTTGATGTCGACTTCGTCGCACAAATTAAGATTCCCGTACGAGGGCACCTGACGCTCAAAAGAGAAGCTAGCGACCGCTGGTGGCGCAAGATTGTCCTGGGCCAATTTGAGCAAACCGAGGTCCGAAATCGCGATACGCTCTACATTCAACGCAACACCCCTTTTACTCCGGCACGAGTGAAAGAACTCGTCAGCCTGCTAGGTTTCGCGGAAGACTCTGAGGGCCTGCACGCCAAGAAACTGAAGCAGCAAGTCGAGAACGGCATTGAGACTACGTGCCTACAGGTTGAAAGGGAGAACGTCAGGGGTAAGTCGCATGAACTGTGCATAAATTCCGCCACTCATGAAATCTTGAGCGACGACTGGCTCGAAGCCCCCGATATACGACGCAGCCAACAGTACTCCGATTACTTCGATTTCGGTGGGCATCGCTTTCCGCGAAAACTCCAGCTCTTCATGAACGGAATCAGCGTCATCACCGCAAATGTGGAGAACCTGACCAAAACTCCTTTCGACGAAACATTGCTGGTCCCGCCGAAGGACGCAATACAGCGCCGTCAGTGCGCCGATCTGAAGCACGCGGTGCCCGTTAAAACGCCAGACCCAATGTATCCGCCTTCTGCCAGTCAAAGTGGAATGATGGGAGACACGACCGTTGCGATGACTATTCTGGCTGACGGCTCCGTTACTAACATCCAACTCGCCGGTAGTGCCACTCGCTCCATGGACGAAGTCACTCTTCAAACCCTGAAAACCTGGAAATTCAAGCCCGCCATGTGCGGCACTGAACCAGTTGTCTCCGACATCGAGGTGGTCGTTAGCTTCAGGCTGCACTAACCGGCTAAGGGATGTATTCGTGGCCTCGCTTCTTCTCAGCGCAGCGAAGGTGAAGCCCTTGCGAGTCGAAGAATCATCCCTGTTGCAATCACGCAACGCTCAACAACCTATAACTTTCCCCCGTCAGGCAACGAAACTCGCGCCCGCAGAATCCCACTCCATCAGCAAGCCAAGGAGGAGCCATCATGAGGCCCGGGCCATGGACTTTGCTCTTCGCTCTTTTCCTCTCGGCGACTTTTCTGCGCGCCGACTGCGTCAACGATCACCGTTCCAACAAGAAAGCCGGAATCCTCGTTACTGACTTCTCCGTCACCGGCACGCAGACAATCGGTGCAACCGAACTCGCCAAACTCACCAGCGAGTTCATCGGCTCCTGCTTCAATGACGACACCGAGGAACTGGGAGAGCGGCTTCGCGCCGCATTTCAAAATCGCGGATACTTTGCCGTGGAGGTGAAAAGCCTTGGCATGAAGCCCCGCGACCCGCTGGGTAGTCCTAAACCCGTGTCCGTAGAGGCGGAGGTTTCAGAAGGTGCCCGTTACAAACTTGCCGAGATCACTTTTGTTGACGCGCACGCTTTCACTCCCGAGACTCTGCGAGAACAATTTCCGCTCCATAAAGGAGACCTGTTCGAAAGATCCAAAGTTGCCAGCGGACTCGAGAGCCTGCGCAAACTTTACAGTACGAAGGGCTTCCTCGATTGGGCAGCTGTTCCCGAAACAAAGCTCGCCTCAAACGGAACCGCAAATCTAAATCTCTCCATCCAAGAGGGACCGCAGTACCACATGGGAAAGCTCGATATTGTGGCCGCCGAGGAGCTGAAGCTAAGGCTGCGCGCCCAGTGGAAGCTAACCGAAGGCGACGTGTACGACCAGACCTACATCGACCAATACCTTGAAGCGAATCGCGACTTGTTGCCGGCCGGCTTCAGCAGAGTCAATGTCACCACAACCCAGAACTGCCGCGAAGCCGTCGTCCAAGTACGCATGTTGATCGATGCCGCCGAGGACACGTCGCACGCAACGCAGAAGAGCATACCCTGCGAAGAGCACCGCGATGTCTCGAAGTAGCAGGCAAGAACAGCGTCAATGGGAACGGCTTGCGAACGCGGGTGGTGTAGCCCCGTAACCAGAGCTATCAAAAGTGAGCACGACGAAACGATTTGCCTCGGGTTGATGAGCGTTATGGAAATGTAAAATCAGTTACGCTTATGCAGCGACAAATTGCGGCGAGCAGGTTGCGATGGCTACTCGGGCAGAAGATTCTTGTCTGCGAGTTTCCGACGCCCGGCTACCCTTCAGTTGACTCCCGGCCCCAGTCCGGCGCCGTAGTATTCCGACAGTGCCGACTTCTCCTCCGCAGTGAGCTGGCGAGCGATGCTGCGCATCCGAACATTAATATCGTTGGTCCGAGATCCATCCGAAAAGTGC
>DATBEG010000069.1:0-50158 GCA_036276155.1 Bryobacteraceae bacterium
TTGCCCGACAATCTCGCCGCAGATCCTGCGATGGCAGCCATGTTCGGCAGAACTGCCAGTGTCAACGCCACCTCTTTGGGAGTCTGAAGCACCTCATGAACACCATGCCTCCATCCGAACACACTCCTTCGCCCGAAGCGCACAGGAGTCTTCCCTTTAGCGCGCTGGTGCCCGTTGTGCGCGCTGGGGAATTGGACCCGGCCCTCGTACGCGAACTCGCTGCTATCGGTGTGTCTGAAGAAGACATCGCCGCCCACCTCGGCGTGCCCCTCGCAGACCTGAACGAGCTCTTCGCGCCTGAACTGAAGCAAGGCGCTGCGCACGGACGCGAACAGGCGCTCAGGAAGTTGCACTTCCTCGCTATGACCGGCGACAACATCGCGCTCCTCACCTTTTGGATCAAATCGCGCTGCGGCTGGCGCGATACCGGTTCGCCTCAATCTCTTCTGAGCATCGTACGGCACATCAGCGAGTTCGCGCCGGAAGGCGAGAAACTTCTTGATCATCACCCGCTCTGAGTTCAGACTGAAGAACGCTCAGTGGCAGGTGTTCACTTGTCCCAAACGTTTCCGCGTGCTGGTCGCCGGCCGCCGTTTCGGCAAAACGCAGCTCGCGCTCTATGAACTCCTGCGCGCCGCTTCGCCCAAGCCCGGCCTGCTCGCCTGGTACGTCGCGCCCACATACCGCCAGGCCAAGCGCATCGCTTGGAATCGCCTTAAAGAACTCGTCCAGGATGACCCGGGCTGCACCATCAGTGAGAGCGATCTCTCCATTCACTTCCACGGCGGCGGCGTCATCGCCCTTCGTGGCGCGGACAATTTCGATTCGCTTCGCGGCAACGGACTCGATTTCGTCGTCCTCGACGAATTCGCCAGCATGAAACCGCAGGTGTGGTCGGAAGTCCTTCGTCCCGCTCTCGCCGACCGCAAGGGCCGCGCTCTTTTCATCGGCACGCCGCAGGGCCACAACCATTTATATGACCGCTTCGAACACGCTCGCTCCCATGACGAGTGGGCGGCATTTCTTTTCCAGACCATCGAGGGCGGAAATGTCTCGGCCGGCGAACTCGCCAGTGCTGCCTCCGAACTCGATGAGCGCCTCTACCGTCAGGAGTTCGAAGCGAGTTTCGAATCAACTGCGCTTGGCCGCGCCTATCATGCCTTCGACCGCACGCTCCACCTCCGCCCCTGTGAGTACACGCCCGGCACACGCATCATCTGGTCTCTCGACTTCAATGTGAACCCGATGTGCTCCGTCATCGCGCAGCGAACCGGCGACACCGTTGAGGTCATCGATGAGTTGATCGTCGAAGATGCGAACACTTGGATGGCCTGCGAGCGTTTTTGGCAGCGCGCCGCCCGTTGGCAGCATAATTACGGAGCGCTCACTGTCGACGTCTTCGGCGATGCCAGTGGCCATCAACGCCGCACGTCGGCGACCGCCACCGATTGGAGCCTCGTCCGTCAATTCTTCTCGCAGCTCCGCGGCCAGGCTGTCGTTCACATCCAGGCCGCTACATCGAATCCGGGAGTGCGTGATCGTGTGAACACCGTCAACAGCCGGCTGCTGAGCGCCGCTGGCGAAACACGCCTCTTCATCCATCCGCGCTGCAAAGAACTCATCACCGATCTCGAACGCGTCTGTTGGTCCGTCGATGCGCTCGGCCAGCCCACCACGGAACTTGACAAATCCGATCGCCTCCGCACTCACGCAAGCGACGCACTCGGCTATTACCTCACCCAAGCCTTCCCGCCCTGGTCCAAGAACGGCGAAAAACGCGAGCGCCTATTTTAATTGCCGCCGGTTTACCTCTCCCGGTTTTTCCCCCAGTTGTTACCCTGAAATCCCATGCAGCTCGAGAAAGTGTACGAGCCCCAGCGGTTTGAGCCGCACTGGGCTCAGTGGTGGATCGAATCACGCATTTACCAGGTCGATACCGCCGCCGCGGTTCCCGGCCGCACGTTTTCGCTCGTAATTCCGCCGCCCAACGTCACTGGCTCGCTCCATATTGGGCACATGCTCGACCACACCATCATGGATGTCGCCGTCCGCTGGCGCCGCATGTCGGGCGAAACTACACTCTGGGTTCCTGGCTCCGATCACGCCGGCATTGCTACCCAGATGGTCGTCGAGCGTCAACTCGCAGCCGAAGGCCTCAAACGCCGCGAACTCGGTCGCCAGGAATTCGAACGCCGCGTGTGGCAGTGGAAAGAAGAGTACGGCGGCCGCATCAATAATCAGATTCGCCGCGAAGGTGCCAGCGTCGACTGGTCTCGCGAGCGCTTCACCATGGATCCCGGCCTCTCCCGCGCGGTCCGCGAAACGTTCGTGCGTCTGTGGGAGCGAGGTCTCATCTATCGGGGCGAGTACATGGTCAATTGGTGCCCCGGATGCCAGACTGCTATCTCCGATGTCGAAACCACGCACGAAGCAGTCGAAGGGCGCCTCTGGCACATCCGCTATAAGGTAAAGGGCTCGGCTGAATATCTGACGGTCGCCACCACGCGCCCCGAAACCATGCTCGGCGACACCGCCCTCGTGGTCCATCCGGAAGATAAGCGCTATCTGCATCTCCACGGCAAGACCGCTATTCTTCCCATCGTCGGCCGCGAGATCCCCATTCTTGCCGATACCCTCGCCGATCCCGCATTCGGTACTGGCGTCGTCAAAGTGACGCCCGCGCACGATCCCAACGACTTCGAAGTCGCAAAGCGCCACGGCCTCCCCTTCGTGAAAGTGATCGGCGAAGACGCGCGCATGACCGCCGCCGCCGGCCAATATTCCGGTCTCGATCGTTTCGAAGCCCGTAAACGAATCATCGCCGCCCTGGAACAATCCGGCGAGCTCGTCAAAGTCGAACCCTACACCGTCAACATCGCGAAATGCGACCGCAGCAAAGACATCATTGAGCCGCTCGTCTCCACTCAATGGTTTGTGCGCATGAAGTCGCTCGCGGAAAAAGCAATGCACGCCGTTCGCACTGGCCAAATCCGCTTTGTCCCCGATGATCGCGAGGTCGTGTTCTTTCAGTGGATGGAAAACATCCACGACTGGTGCATTTCGCGCCAGCTCTGGTGGGGCCATCGCATTCCCGCTTGGCATTGCCGCAACTGCTGCCAGACGACAGTCGCGCGCGAAGAGCCCGCATTATGTCCCCACTGCCATTCCACTGAAGTCGAGCAGGACACCGACGTTCTGGATACCTGGTTCAGCTCCGGCCTGTGGCCATTCTCCACGCTTGGCTGGCCGGATGACACGCCGGACCTGCGCGCCTTCTATCCCACATCGCTTCTCATCACCGGCTTCGACATCCTGTTCTTCTGGGTGTCCCGCATGATCATGCTTGGCATTGAGATCACCGGCGACGTACCCTTTCGGGAAGTGCACATGCATGGCCTCGTGCGTGACGCCGAGCGTCAGAAAATGTCCAAGACGAAAGGCAATGTTGTCGATCCGCTCGATCTCATGGATCAGTACGGCACCGACGCCTGCCGCATTGCGCTGCTTATCTCGGCCGCCGCTGGCGCCGATATCGCGTTGAAGATGGATCGTTTCGAGTCCTCGCGCGCCTTCGCCAATAAGCTCTGGAACGCATCCCGCCTGCTCTTCATGAACATGGAGCGCGCCGGTATCACCACTTGGGACCCGAATCAAAAGGTGGAATCGCTATCTACAGAAGACGCCTGGATCGAAGAGCGTCTGAATGCCTGCGCTCAAACGCTCGATGACGCCCTGAAGGCGCATCGTTACCACGAAGCCGCCCAGACACTCTGGGATTTCGTCTGGAAAGAATTCTGCGACTGGTATCTCGAAGTCAAAAAGCTTCGCTTCGACTCGCACGCGCTCTCCGTCTATGAGCGGATGCTCCGCCTCTTACACCCCTTTATGCCGTTCCTGACGGAAGAATTATGGCAGCGGCTCATGAGCATGTCTTCGGCCGGGCATCCGAAATCAATCTCGCTCGCGCCATATCCTAAACCGGCCGGCGTCGCGCTTGCTGACAGGAATGTGGAGGGGTTTCGGCGCGTTCAACGCATCGTCACCAAGGCTCGCGAAATGCGCGCCGACAATAAAGTCGACCCAAAGCTGGAACTCGAATCGACACTGCATCTGCGCGACAGCTTGCTGCCGCAGACCGAACTCAGCTTCATTGAAAGTCTTGCCAAACTGAAGATCACCCAAACGTTGATGGAGGACGGCGCTGGCGAATCCGCGCCCCCGTTCACCCTGCTATTGACCATCCAATCTCAGGCCAACGGCGCTTCCCGTGCTCGCCTTGAAAAGGACAACGCGCGCCTTCAGAAAGCCATCGATAGTCAATCGCGTCAACTCAGCGACGAAAACTTCGTCGCGAAAGCGCCGCCGCATGTCATCGAGAGTATGCGCGCCAAGTTGACCGAATACCAGGCGCAACTAAAGAAGAATCGCGAGTTGCTCGACAAAGAATAGCCATGTTCGACATCTCGGATCTATCCATACGCGACTTGGTCGAGCGCGCGTTGGCTGAAGATATTGGCTCAGGCGACATCACGTCCGGGTTGACCGTCCCTGCTGACCTGCAGGCGACCGGCGTCTTCATCGCAAAACAACCCCTTACTGTCGCGGGTGTCGAGCTCCTCCCGATCGTCTATTCGGTGCGCGGCGGTGCTGACTGCAGAGTATTGGGGGAGAGCGGCGACACTGTATCACCCGGAACAGCGCTTGCCGAAGTTAGCGGCCGGGCACGAACATTGCTCGAATGCGAACGTGTGGCATTGAATCTCTTGCAACGCCTCAGCGGGGTTGCCACGCTCGCGCGCAAGCACGTCGACGCCGTTGCAGGCACCCACGTCAAAGTTCTCGACACGCGCAAAACGACTCCCGGTCTTCGCATCGTCGAAAAGATGGCTGCTGCCGCGGGTGGTGTGACGAATCATCGCAAGGGATTGTTCGATGCCGTTCTAATTAAGAACAATCACATCACCGCTGCGGGAGGTGTTCGCAACGCGCTCGCAGCCACAGCCCACTACATCGGCCCGGTTGAAATCGAAGTTCGCACTCGCGAGGAGCTTGACGAAGCTCTCGCCTGTGGAGCGAAGCATCTGCTGCTCGATAATCTTACTCCCGTGGACGCGGCCGCTTGGGTTCGACACATTGCTGGTCGTGCCAAGGTGGAGCTGTCGGGCAATATCAGCCTCGACAACATTCGCGCATACGCCGCGGCCGGTCCCGACTTCATCTCCTGCGGGGCCATCACTCACTCCGCAATTGCAGTAGACATCAGTTTTCGTCTTCACCTGGGGACTGCCTGAGTGCCGCTCGATATCGATCGCATCCGGCGTGCCCGGCCTGCCAATGCGATCTTCTACTACCCGACCATCAATTCGACAATGATCAAAGCGAGTGTGCTTGCCTCATCCGGCGCGGCAGATGGCACTGTCATTCTTGCCGATGAACAGACGGCGGGCGTGGGTCGCCTGGGTCGCTCATGGGCATCGCAGGCGGAACTTGGTATCTATTGCTCCATGCTGCTGCGGCTCAATCTGAGGCCGGGTAGTCTGCCTCTTGCAAGTCTTGTTCTCGGTCTTGCCGCCGCCGAAGCCATCCAAAAAGCCACCGAGTTTGTATGCGATCTTCGCTGGCCCAATGACGTGCTGATTCACGAGAAAAAGGTTGCCGGCATCCTGACTCATCTCACCGAAGGTTGCATCATCGCTGGCATTGGCATCAATGTGAACCAAACCGAGTTCCCGTCCGATTTGCGCACGCCCGCGACATCTCTTCGCATCGAAAGCAAGGGCTGCGAACGGAACCGCGAAACGCTTATCATCAATCTGCTCGAATCCATCGACACATTCCGCGCAATGCTCGAGACGTGCGGTCCGGAAGCGATCCTCCGCGCCTTCACATCTGCTTCGAGCTATGTCCTCCATCGACGCGTAGTCATCGAAGAAAGCGGCGAAAGAGGAATCACGGCCGGCCTCGATCAGAATGGATTTCTGCTCGTCAATCTCGATCGTGGCAAGCTCGAACGCGTCGCGGCCGGCGGAGTTCGTCCCGATGTCTGACGACCAAGCCATCGCGCCCCCCGCGGCCGATCCCGGCGACTGGTCGGGCAACTACTTCAACTACTTCACCGAAATCGAAGATCACTTCCAACAGGCCCGCGGAACCGGGTTGTTTCTGCTGTCGCCTCTCGACTGGGCGTTAATCGAACACTGGAAAAACAGCGGCGTACCGCTCGCAGCGGTTCTCAAGGGAATTGATGATGCATTCGAGAAATGGCGCAGTCGCAAAGTCCGTCGCCGCGCGATCAACTCGCTTGCCTACTGTGCGCAAGCTGTCGCCGAAGCAGCGCAACGCGCTCCGCAATCGCGCGATAAAGGCCCCGCCGCCGCGCCCTTCGCGGCAGAAGAGATCCGCGCTCATTTGCTGCGCGCGGCCGAACAAATCGGCCCCGCATACGGGGACACATCGAACGTCTTGCAGACTCTGGCCGATGATGCCGAGCGCTATGTCACGAAACTGGAAGAACTGGAGCAGCGCCTCACTGCCATGGAAGAAAAGTTGGTGGCTGCCGTGCGGCTTCAGCAAACGGAGGAGCAGTTATTTGAAATCAGACATTCGTTAGCCAAAGAGCTAAACCCCTACCGCGGCAAGATGACTGCGGATCAGATCGCGATGCTCGAACGCCGCTATCTCGATTCCGCTCTCCTCGAACGCGCGCGGCTCCCACGGTTGAGCCTCTTCTATCTCCATTGATCCATAGCAGTTCTGATAGTCTCCTCTCGTGGAGATCGAACAGCATAAGCCTCGTCTGCTGCACTGGTTCGCGCTAATACTGCTCGTCATCTCCGTTTGCATCAATTATGCGGATCGCGGCAACCTCGGCGTCGCGGCGAGGAGCCTCGAAAGCGAGCTTCACTTTTCCCAGGGACAGCTTGGCATTCTGCTCGGCAGCTTTTCTCTGACATATGCGTTCATGCAACTCTTCGCTGGCCCGGCAGTTGATCGCTGGAACGTGAATTGGTTGTACGCCGGCGGGTTTCTGCTATGGTCCGCCGCCACCGGATTAACCGGTCTTGCAAGTAGCTTCAGTGTCTTCCTGCTGTTGCGGCTCGTTCTCGGAGTGGGCGAGTCTGTTGCCTATCCTGCGTACTCGAAGATCATCGCGACCGTTTTTCCGGAGCGGCTTCGCGGCACCGCCAATGCTCTCATCGATGCGGGGTCGAAGATGGGGCCCGCATTGGGCGTGATGCTGGGCGTCAAACTGCTGAACCAGTTCACGTGGCGCGGAATGTTTGTGGTTATTGCGATCGCAAGCGCCTTGTGGCTCATCCCGTGGTGTATCATCACACCGCGATTGACCGTCGAGGAACGGATCCGTAGCATAACCTGGTCCCCCGGTTACCGCGAGTTGATCCGGGAACGAAAATTCTGGGGAACCGTGCTCGGCTTGTTCGGGGCGAATTATGCGTGGTTCTTTCTTTTGAACTGGATTCCGTATTATTTCGAGACCGATCGTCACATAACAGGGAATCGTCTCTCGGTTCTTGCCTCCATCCCGTTCTGGTCCGTGGCGGGTTCGTCGCTGCTGTTCGGTCTCTTTGCGGATGCACTCATTCGCCGCGGACATCATCCCGGCAGAGTGCGTCAGTCCGTGATCTGTTGCGGGTTGATCGGTAGCGCTGCCTTCCTTGTTCCGGCAGTTGTCCTCCGCGAGCCGACCTTATTCCAGATCTTCTTTTTTCTCTCTCTAGCCTCTATGGGAGCATTCTCATCAAACCACTGGGCATTGACGCAACGTTTATCCGGTGTCCGAGCAGCAGCCCGATGGACTGCTCTTCAGAACTGTGCCGGAAACCTCGCAGGTGTGATCGCGAACTATGTCGGCGGGTGGACTTTGGCTGCCACACACTCTTTTTACCCGTCGTTTGTACTAGCAGCATTGGCTATGCTTGCTGGAGCGTACGGCTACTGGTTTTTGATTAGAGAAGTAATACCTGTCAACTGGGAAAAACACGGTTTGCCCGAAAAAATTGTGGCATAGGGATTCCCACCTTATTAAAAGGGTGTAATGTGGAGGTAGGAAAGGCCACACACTACAAAGCGTAGTTAAAGCTTCCGTGGTTTAGGTTTGTAGCTGTAAACGCTCAACCAAAAAGCTGGCGCACTCTTGCACACGCTGTCGTGCGCCTCCGGTGGGTATCTTCCTCCGAGTACCCACCGGACCAACCTTAATTTAGCCCTTCTTCGCCACCATCGCTAGTCGAAACGCCGGTCGGATAATTTCTACCGAACAGTGTAGTATCCCAGCGCGTTCCGCGAGGCTAACCAATTCATTGCACTTGAATGAAGCGCGTACGGAGATGATTCCGTCATGAACCGTGACATGGTGCCAGCCGAAAAAAGGTTTGCTCACGGGCAGGAACAAATACGGAAGGATATGCCGCTCCAGGTCGACAACCAGGAGCGCTCTCCTTGCGAGCTCGTAGAAGTTGTGCAGCAGATCGACTACGCTTTCGTCTTCGAAGTGATGCAGGAAGAGCGAGCATAGGACGTAGTCGAAACTGAAAGCTGCGAACGGCAGCCGGAAGGCATTCCCGATAACCTTGGGCGCTGGCGCGGCACCAAGATTGGTCTCGCTGTAATCGAAGCTGACGACGCGCGCCAACGGATACTTCGCGCCGATGGTGCGAGCCGTATCTCCCGACGCGGCGCCTATGTCCAAGATGGTGAAGCAGTCTTCTGGCGTCGCGACTCGCGCCAGGGTCTTGAGTATTGTGGAATGTCCGCCGAAGTGACTGTTGATTCGGACAAGATCGGCCAGGTTGGGCCGCGCCTCTTCCGGGGAAAGGTGATCCAGTTTTTCCGGCTTGATGACGCGTTTCGCGAAGAGGGTCAACTCACAGTATGGCCCGGGCCGAAGTGATACAACTGTGATGCAATCGGTATGAATTTATCCCGGCGTAATCTCCTCAAAACCGGAGCAGCCACCGCCTTGCTGGCTCCTTCTGCCAAGGCCACTCAGGCGCAAGCGACGCCGCCTGCGAATCTCGGTCCCACAACGTCGACCATCGAAGACCGCAATCGGCGTATGGAATGGTGGCACGAAGCCCGCTTCGGCATGTTCATTCACTTCGGTCTGTATAGCGTTCTTGGCCGCCACGAATGGGCCATGGAGCAGGAAGGCATTCCTGTCGCCGAGTATCAGCAACTCGCCGAACAGTTCAATCCGAAGCTTCACGCGGCGCGCGCCTGGGCGAAACTCGCGAAGACCGCGGGGATGAAGTACATGGTGATGACCACCAAGCATCACGAAGGCTTTTGCCTGTTCGACACGAAGTTGACGAACTACTGCGCGCCGAAGCACGCCGCCGGACGTGATCTCGTTGCGGAGTACGTCGAGGCCGCACGCGGGGAAGGAATGCGCTTTGGGTTCTATTACTCGCTCATGGACTGGCACCATCCGGATGGCGCGCGTTGCAAGACGGATGAAGCAGCCCGCCGCCGCTTCGTCGATTACATCCACGGCCAAGTACGCGAGCTCTGCACGAATTATGGAAAAGTCGACGTTCTCTGGTACGACGTGAACTGGCCGCTTACTGCTCAAGGCTGGGAATCGGTCGAAATGAATACCATGGTCCGGAAGCTGCAGCCCGACATCATCATCAACAACCGCTCCGGCGTACCGGAGGATTTCCAGACACCGGAACAGCGCATTCAGGCCTACGATGTGCCCTGGGAGACATGCATGACAATGAACGATAGCTGGGGCTATCAGCGCGCGGACGATAACTGGAAGACGCCGAAGACTGTCGTACGCAATCTGCTGACGTGCGCACGCGACCAGGGTAATTATCTGCTGAACATCGGACCGAAGGGCGATGGGTCCATTCCGGAACCCTCCATCAACATTCTTTCTGCTGTCGGCCGCTGGATGGACAAGAACGCCGATCTGATTCATCACGCCGATCGTTGTCAGGTGAAGCGATCGGAATTCGCGGCGTTCACCCGTAAAGGCAACACGCTATACATCCACGTGTACTTCTGGCCGGGCGACAGCGTAGCGGTCGGAGGATTGCAACAGAAAGTGCTTTCGGCAAAGCTGTATCCGAACGGCCAGCCCGTAAGATTCGAGCAGGAGCAATTCCGGGTTCGATTCCTCGGATTACCCACTTATGCGCCTGACCCGATCGCGACGGTAATTCAGGTCGAATGCGATAGCGAGCCCACACAGGATCAGAACGCAATCCGAGTTCAAAGGAAACGAGAGAGCGTCTAACGATTTGGAGATAGTCATACCGAATGCGGGCTGGATCGAGGCGATCTGCGGCCCGATGTTTTCCGGAAAGACCGAAGAGATGATTCGACGGCTGCGGCGCGCGAAAATCGCGCGCAAGCGTGTCCAGGTTTTTAAGCCTTCCCTCGACACGCGCTACTCGGAAAACGAAATTGTCAGTCACGCCGATCTGCGTATGCGATCCGACTCGGTGGATGACGCGGCAGACATTCTTAAGAAGATCGATTTGCAAACTCAGGTAATCGGCATTGATGAAGCAAATTTCTTCGGTCAGGATCTGCTGCCGGTTGTCGACCAGCTCGCCGACAGCGGCAAGCAGGTGATTGTGGCCGGTCTCGACACCGACTATCTCGGCCGGCCGTTTGCACCCATGCCGGATCTGCTTGCGCTGGCCGAATCGATTACCAAAACTCTTGCCATCTGTATGCGTTGCGGACAGCCAGCGAAGCACACGCAGCGCCTAATAGAATCAGACGATCTGATTGTTGTGGGCGCTGCTGGAGCTTATGAAGCTCGCTGCCGCAGGTGCTTTGAGCCGGGCGTGCCACGGCAGGAGGCGCTCGATTTTGGCGCTGTTTCCAACCACCGGGAATCGATCTGAAACATAATAGAGGAAAGGCACGTCAAGTGAGCCATGCGCAAGGACAAGGTTGTCCTGGGTGCGCCTTCGTGTCCTCAAAAGGAAAATAAATGAGTAGTTCACCTCAGCCGACATACATCATCCCGCCTCCCACGGGTGCAAACTGGAAAACGCCGGTGCTGATTGCAGCGCTTGTGATCCTGGCGATCTCGAACATTTATTTGTTCGTTCAGCTCGATCACGTTCGGACCGAAAACCGGGCCGAAATGGAAAAGCTCACGAACGCTTTCAACACGGGCCTGGAGCGCATTCGCATTGATTCGAGCGAAGAGGTGCGCAAGTCGACTCGCCACCTCGAAGATGTCCAGAGCCAATTGGCGCAGCAGCGCCGCGAAGCCGCCCGTGCCGTCGGACAAGCGAAGGTCGACGCGCAACACCGGGTAGACGAACTGCAAGACAAAGTGGCTTCTGAACAAGCAGCGCAGCAGCAGGCCATCGCTCAGGTTAAGCAGTCGGCCGACACCGCCAACACGCAGATCGCTAGTGTGTCGACCGACGTCGGCACCGTCAAGACGGACGTCGCGAACACGAAGACCCAACTCGAGGACACGATTGCGAACCTGAAGCACGCCACCGGCGAGCTGGACAATCACGAGAGTCTGATTGCCACAAACGCCAAAGAACTCCACGCGTTACGCGAATTAGGCGAGCGCAACTATGTTGAGATTCACCTCAACAAATCGAAAAAGCCGACACGCATCGGCGACGTGATGGTGGAATTGAAGAAGGCCGATCCGAAACACAACAAGTTCACGATCGCGATTACGGCGAATGATAAAACAGTGGAGAAGAAGGATCGCAATATCAACGAGCCAATTCAGTTCTACACCGGGAACCGTCAGCCCGACGAAATCGTGATCAACGAAGTGCGCAAAGACGAGATCGTCGGTTATCTGGCGAGTCCCAAGGTGCAGACGCCGCGCGGTGGTTCGGCTGCGCAGAGTGGATTATAACTATGAGATATCCGGAACAACTGATCGCGATAATGCGACAGGATTTGACGCAGTACGGAGTAGCGGAAACGCGAACGCCCGAGGAAGTCGACAGGATGTTAGGTCCCGATTCGGGCACGGTGTTGATGATTACGAACTCCGTTTGTGGATGCGCCGCCGGCAAAGCGCGTCCGGCTGTGGGCATGGCATTGCAACACGGCGTGCGTCCCGACAAAACTGCCACGGTATTTGCCGGCGCGGACCTGGAAGCTGTTGCGCGCCTGCGAGAGCTTTTGCCGGGCGTTCCGCCGTCCTCGCCGTCTATGGCGATTTTCCGCGACGGAAAGCCGGTTTTCGTCCTACACCGCCATCACATCGAGCCGCGCCAGGCCCCGGAGATCGCGCAGATCCTGACGCAGGCTTTCGATCAGTACTGCGCCACGTCGAGTCGCACACAAGGCCCCCAACCGGCTGTGCCCTCCAGTCGCTAACTAGAAGCTTTCGCTTCAGCCCGATACAGCTTGTGCGCGTCTATGTAGGAGCGTACCGCAGCAGGTATTTCCGGCGTTGGCTCTCCTGCCGCCAGCTTCGCTCGAATAGTCGTGCTGGCGACCGGTAGCTGTACGTCATCCAGCCGCATGACCTTCGCGCCCGGCGGGATTCGATAGTAATTTCCCGGCCGCGAGACCACAATAAACTCAGCGAGTCGAATCACTTCCTGCCAACGATGCCAGCTTTCGATTTCGTCGAACGCGTCCGCTCCGATGAGAAAGAACAGCCGGTCGTCCGCTGACATCCGGCTTCGAAACCGTTCGAGCGTATTGACAGAGTAGCTGCGCTCGTCGCCCCGTTCCATCTCCGAAACTTCGAACTTCGGATTGCCGGCGCACGCGAGCCGGGCCATCTCCAAACGACCCTCGTAGGGCGTGACCCCATGGGCATCTTTATGCGGTGGATTGCCGGCCGGGATGAACACCACGCGATCCATTTCGAATCGCTTGGCAGCCTCGTCCGCCATCACCAAATGGGCATGGTGAATGGGGTCGAATGTCCCACCGAATAGGCAAATGCGCTTTCCGGCCATCAGATCAGATTATGGGGGGCGAGATCGCTCGAGATTTGTTCGCGCGCCGCGCGGCTTGCCAGTTCATCGCAGCGATTGTTGTCCTCATGCGAGGCGTGGCCTTTAGTCCATTTCCACTTGGTCTCGTGTTTTTCGACCAATGAATCCAACGCCATCCAGAGGTCACAATTCTTCACCGGTTTCTTTTCGGCGGTGACCCAATTCTTCTTCTTCCAGCCGTGAATCCAGGTGGTGATGCCATTCTTGACATATTCAGAGTCGGTGATGATTTCCACCGCGCAAGTTTCCTTCAATCGCTTCAGGCCCTCGATTGCCGCCATTAATTCCATTCGATTGTTGGTTGTATGGGGCTCGTGTCCAAATAACTCGCGCTTTAACTCGCCGTAGCGAAGAATGCATGCCCAGCCGCCTTTTCCCGGGTTGCCAAGGCAGGAGCCGTCAGTTATGAGCTGAACGTGCTTCAAGCCACCCCTGCGTATTCAGGTTCGAGCGAGCTGAGCTGCTCCGCGAAGAATCGGTCCACAGTATCGAGGATGGCGAAGATCTGTTGAGCGCGATAGATCTCGGTGCGCAACTTCGCGCCGTTGCGAACGCCGTGCGTAAAATATGTCGCGAATTGCTTCATCTTGCCGATGGCGTCGGACTCACCGTGTTCAGCGAGCATCCCATAGTACGTGCGCATGATGTTGTAGCGTTCACGATCCGGAGGAATTTCGTACTGTCCTGTTTTCAAGTAGCTGTCGATTTGTGCGAAGATCCAGGGATTGTACGACGCAGTCCGCCCAATCATGACTGCGTCACAGCCGGTCTCACGGTACATGCGAACGGCGTCTTCGGGCGTCGCGATGTCGCCATTGCCAATGACAGGAATGCCGACGGCGGCTTTCACTGCGGCGATATGAGACCAATCGGCGCGTCCGCTGTAGCCTTGCTCGCGTGTGCGCGGATGCAGCGCAACCGCACAGAGGCCGCAATTCTCGGCCAGCTTCGCCATGTGGACCGCAACCAACTCGCGGTCATTCCAGCCGGAACGGAATTTGCACGTCAGCGGGATGGAAATCGCGGCGCGAACCTTCGTCAGGATCTTTTCGACCAGCGGCAGATCGCGCAACAGCCCCGATCCGCCGTTACACTTAACGACTTTGTTGACCGGACATCCGAAATTGATGTCGACTATGTCAAAACCGCGTTCTTCGCAGACCTTAGCCGCATCGGCCATCACATCAGGATCAGAGCCAAAGAGTTGACAGGCAATGGGATGCTCGTCCGGCTCGAAGTACAGATAGCGGAAATTCCGGTTCGGCTTCTTCGCGTGGCGGGTGCTAACGACGCCGTGAGAACTGGTGAACTCGGTCATGAGCAGCCCGCATCCGCCCTGGTTGCGGATCAGCCGCCGAAATACGGTGTCAGTCACCCCGGCCATAGGCGCCAAAACAGTAGCTGGATTAACTCCAATGGGCCCGATAGAATACTGGGCAGGAAAGTCGGGAATGGCGCGTTGGTGCATGAAAAGGGGAAGCGGCGGGCGAAAATGCCCTGAGTGACACTATTTTAACTGGCCGAGGACGAAACTCGAATCCCGGCCAGCACGTTTTGTCTTATAAGGGGATTGCGCTAGTGGTGTCAACCAGCATTGTCAAAGTGGTGGCGGCATTTGTCGCCGGTTTGGTGGTGGCCCTGGGAAGCGCGCTGATCTACGTGCGCGTCAACGACGTACGCCATGCGGCGACGGTGGCCCAAGCCTCCCCGCCTATCACGCCGGCCGCCAAAGAACTGCCGGATGCGGAAGCCGAACAGCCCCAACAGGTTGTGACGACGCCTGCGGAGCCGCAAACCGACGCCGTTGCATCACCTCGATCGCCGCGTCCAGCGCCGAGAACTCACGTGCAGGCGAGGCACCGCGATTTGCCGCATTTGAATCTGATCAAGAGTTCTCCGGCCAAGCCTTTTGCCAAGCCGATCGAGTTGGCGCAGATTCGGCCGCCGACGCCGATCCCTGCCACTCCAACTCCGGCAGCCGTTGAGTCCAAATCTACACCACAGCCGACGCCTGAACCGCCTGTCCAGGAGCAGTCCCCCGCCGTTCCGCAGCCGCAGAATCCTCAACCAGAAGCCCCGCAACCACACGTGGTCACACTTCCGGCGGGAACAGCGTTGTCCGTGCGGCTGGGAGAGACACTTTCCACCGATCACAACTACACTGGCGACACGTTCCGCGCCACTTTGCTGCAGCCTGTCATTCAGGAGGGATTCATCATCGCGGACCGGGGTTCGAAGGTGCTGGGAAGGATCGTGAATGCGCAGTCCGCCGGTCACATGGCGAACGCGGCGGCGCTCACTCTGGCGTTGACCGAGATCAACACGACGGACGGGCAACGCGTTCGCGTGGAAAGCACTGTTTTCAACGCCAAGGGCAAAGGCAATGTCGAGGAGGACGCGGCGAAGATCGCCGGCGGCGCTGCATTGGGCGCGATTCTCGGTGGTCTGGCCGGCGGCGGCAAGGGAGCGGCCATAGGAGCCGGTGCGGGCGGCGCGGCAGGTACGGGAGCAGTGCTGCTGAGTCATGGCAGAGCTGCAGTTGTGCAGAGCGAGACGCCGATTACCTTCCGGCTGGCGAATCCGCTGACAATTACTGAGAAGCTGAACTAGTCAGCGCCGGCCACTTACCGGGATCGAGACGGCGCGGTGTAACCTCGACTTCGGCTGCTTCCTTCATTTCTTCAGCGCTTGCCGGACGGAGTTCGTGGAACTTGCGTGCAGAAGAAAGCACGTTGCGCTCCATGGAGCCCACCGTCTGGTTGTAAGTCTCGACGGTCCGCTCGATAGCATCACCCAGCTTGACGAAGTGGTCGTTCATTTTCGATAGCCGCGTGTAAAGCTCAATACCGGTATCGCGAATCTTGTCGATGTTTTCGGCCAGCGTGCGCTGTCTCCAGCCGTGCGCCACCGTCAGCAGCAATGTGATGAGCGTGACCGGAGTAGCGATGACGACGCGCTTCTCCGCGAAGAAGTCGAGCAGCGCAGGGTCCTGCTCGAGCGCGGCGCTGAACAGCGATTCGAGAGGCAGAAACGCGACCACAAACTCCGGCGAACAGGGCAGGCGCTGCCAATAGGCCTTCTCACTCAGCGAGCGGATATGAGTTTTGACCTGTGCCGCGTGCTCTTTCAAAGCCTGTTGCCGTTCGGCATCGGTTTGCGCTTCTACAGAACGCAGATAAGCTTCGAGCGAGACCTTCGCATCTACCACGACTTCGCATTGATTCGGAAGCCGCACAATTAAATCCGGGCGCTGATTGGCTTCACCGAAAAGCGTCTTTTGTTCAATGAAATCGCAGTAGTCGACCATGCCGGCCGCTTCTACGACACGCCGCAACTGCATTTCGCCCCAGCGGCCGCGCTGGCTGGGCGATCGAAGCGCAGTCTTCAATTGATCGGTAGACTGGCGCACACGCTCCTGCAAGTCCGTGAGGGCGCGTACCTGGGCGGTGATGCCCTCATAGGCGCCGACACGCGATCGTTCGACGGCCTGGACCTGTTCTTCGAAGCGCCTCAGCGATTGATTCACGGGCTCGACAAGGTGCTGAATCTGATCGCGGCTTCTATCGAGGAACAACTGACTGTTCGTCTGCAGCGTGTCCGCGGCGAGAGCTTTGAAGCGGTCCTCAATCTGCTGCTGCGTCTGCGTCAGCAGCTTTACCTGAACTTCGGCCAGTTCGAGATTTCGAAGGCTTTCGGCCCCTTTTTCAATCGCGACTCGCTGCGCTTGTTCGAGCTCGGTGCGAAGGGTCTCCTGCTGGGCACGGGTTTCCTGCGAAGTTTGACGCCAGCGCCTTGCTTCCGCGAGCTGATATGCAGCGAACCCTACTACTACGAACAGCAAACCGATCAAGACGTAGGTCATTTCGAAAAACCCGATTCGGCTTTGAACTGCTCCAGCGTGTTATAGACAATCGGGCAGTAGACCGCGCGGTCAGGCATATGCCACATGCGGCTCAGTAGAGAGCCATTGCCCTTGACGAGATGTGGAAACAGCTCACATGTTTGGGGCCGTGCTTCATAGACAGAGCAAAGGTTGCCCTGCAGGAAGATACAGCCATCCGGCGTGCGCTTCAGAATGCGGCCTTCGCTCGTTTCTTCCGTGTAGCCCGAGAGAAACTGCGGCAGCTTCATCCCGAGAAAGCGCGCGAGGCGTTCGGCATCACGGTCGCTAATCTGCGTGGTAGCCACGCGGCAGCAGTTTGCACATTGCGTGCAGTCGATGGATTCTTCCGTGTCCCGCGCGATGGCCTTGAATCGCCGCTCCACGAAGTTGTGGCGTTTCATCCAGGCGCGAAATCGCTGGTTTTCCTCGCGCAACTTTTCTCCGTTACGCTTGATCTGCACGAGGTCGGTCAGCACAAGTACCAGTATCTCAAGTAAGAACATGCAGGGGCTGTTCTGTTTTGAGTAAGTCGGGCCGGATAATAGAAATGTGACGGATCAGTTATTTCTGTCGATCTGGCTCAGACGGCAGGCGCGCCGCGATCGCATCCGGTATTTCGAGAAGATGTTGCGGTCCTTTCCGCTTTCTCAGCGAGAGCAGCCGCAAACAGTGGTTTCGATTCACGCCATCTCCGAAGCAGAGCCGCCATTGCTCGAACGTCCTGTGAACGGTCCTTTGGACATAGATGGCGCCATCCAGATTCTGCGCGACTACCAGGGCGACGACATCGCCTACAGTATCGAGAGCTGGTGGGACTTGTGGCGCTTCGATTCAGACTGGAAGCTTCAACCAACTCCGGTAGTGCTGTCGTGTTTCGGTCCTGATTTCGATAACGGGACAGAACAAGCCTCCATCGAGCAGGAGGATCTTCGAATCGATTTCGGAGTGGACAGCAATTTCCTGCCGCAACCGGACATTTCCGGTAGTGCGCGCCTGATGGAATCGAACGTCAAGAGTCTGCTTCGGCTGGTGCACGAATTGGAGCGCGTTTTACCGATAGAAACCCGCAGTCTGGCGACCGAATCAGGCGAGAATTTCGCGGAGCGCTTGCAGCAGGTGTTGAGCGCGGCGGTAAACCAGGAGTAACGTTCGACTTCGCCCAGTTGCGCGTTCTGCGCGCTGCTAGAAGAGGGTGATCGGAATGCTTCGTGAGCTCACGCTGAATCCGAAAGTGATCCGATTGTCAACGACACCCGCGAACGGACGCAACGCGCCATATTGGATGTAATCGTAGCGAAGGAACGCGCCCATGTGTCGTAACAGTTGTCGTCCGTAGGAAGCGCTAAAAGAGGCAGAGCTGTAGTCGCTGCTTACGGTATTCGCGATGCTGGTGAGACGGGTTGCGGTCCCGGCGAAGCTGATGTTCTGGGCGTGAAGGCTGTATGAGTATATGCCGGTTACATAGATATTTTTCGAAGCGAGGAGGTATCCATTGCCGGCCCCAGCCATTCCTGCGCCTGCACTGATCGAAAATATTGATCGCCTGAGACTGTGAGAAACGCTGCCTGAATACGCCGGGAAGGTTGTGCTCTGGTTATATCTTCCGATCTCGTACCCGCCCACCGTTTGACCATTAATAATCAGCGAAACCGGCACCGCCACCGTTCCCACCGCATCGCTTCTGCCGACGCCGCCGTAGGCCGACACGCTCCAGTGGCCGTTGAATTGATGGCCGATGTTGACGCCCACCTGATCGGAAGTGAGATTGCCGGCGTTGCTCTGATAGTGGAAGTAGCTGTGCGCGTAAACGCCAGAAAGCGTGGTACGCGCCGTCAGGCGGTAATTGACGGAAATGCCACCGCTTACGCCAGTAGTTCCAATGGATCCGGGAAAAGTGTAGCGGGATAGAAAGTAGCTCCCGTAAACGCCGTAACTCAAGCGCCGGGATTGCGCGAAATTAAATCCAAGGCTCGCGCCGAGAAACCTGGTTTCATTACTGAACGGATTACTGACAACTATACCGCTGGCGGTTGGCTCACTCACGTAGGCCGTACTTCCATACAGCACGCTTCCGCCGCTTACACCAATATTCATGCTGATGCGCCGCGACAAGCGCTTAGCGTAACTGAGACTGAGGTACTGGTTGGTGCCGTTCTCGAAACTGTTGTTCTGGTACCAGGTGTATCCCCCCGAATAGCTGAGCGAGAGCTCGGCGTCGCGGAACCCATGGCTCAGGCTGACGCCGCCGTTCAGGCCGACGCCGAATCCGGCGGAGTTCGCCGATTGTCCAGCGGCATTCAAAATGGGTTGGTTGAAGTCGACTATGCCGGCTACAGACCCGTAGAAGTTGACGTAATCATGTTCAAAGAACTGGCTGGCAAGCGTGGTCAGAGGGTTGGGGTTGTTGAGAGGGCCTCCCGTCTCCGCAGCCGCACCAGTGGTATCTGGATTCTGGGCCAAAGCTCCTGCGGCCACAAAGGTCAAGAGAAAAAGAACACGAAGCCTCACCTGCGATCCCCCTTCGATTAAGTCTGATGATCTAGCCATTTTGTGTCAATCTTTTTTTGTCATGACATTCTGTTGGTAACCTCGATATTTGCGAGTTGCGCTGATAGGGTATGGCCACGTCGGAAAGTCTTTTGCCCGTTTATTGCAGGCTAAACGAGCTAGTTACCCGTTCCGGATAGTAGGAATTCACACCCTACGGCACGGTACGGCGTATAGCTCGGCCGGTATCGGCCTAGAGCCCGCTTGGGGGCCACCGGCTGCGAGCCTACCGGAGTTTCTGGGTGCAGCAAAGCCGGAAGTGGTCATGGAACTGACCACGTTGAGCCCGTCGGACGGTGAGCCGGCCATTTCTCATATTCGCTATGCGTTCGAGCGCAATATTCACGTGGTCACCGCGAACAAGGGTCCCATCGCTCATGCTTACGCCGACCTCGCGGCGGAAGCACGGCGCAGACAGGTAGAGTTCCGGTTCGAGTCTACGGTGATGGACGGGACGCCGGTTTTCAATAACGTCCGTAACAATCTGCCGGGTGTAACGATAAATGGTTTCCGGGGAGCGCTGAACTCAACGTCGAAGATAGTGCTTGAAGCCATGCGTCGCGGGCTGTCGATCGAAGACGGCATCCGTGAAGCCCAAAGGATGGGCATAGCCGAAGCGGACCCGTGGTATGACCTGGACGGTTGGGACGCGGCGGCGAAAGCGGCGGCGCTGGCGAATGTGTTGATGGATGCGAGAACGACGCCGCAAAAGGTGGAGCGGGAAGGATTGCGCGGGATTGGCGCGGCCGAACCTGCGCGCGTGGCGAAATCGGGCAGGTCGATTCAATTGGTCTGCAGCGGCGAACGCGCGGACGGTATCGTACGCCTGTCGGTGCGACCTGAGGTTCTGGATCAGAACGATCTTCTGGCAGCCTCGACGGGTACTTCGAACATGCTGCTGCTCGATACGGATTTGATGGGAACGATGGGGATTTTGTCCATCAACCCGGGAGTTGAGCAGACAGCTTACGGTCTATTCAGCGATCTTGTGGATGTGGCGAGAGCTGTTTAGGCCGCGAGTAACTTCCGGACGGCTTCCAAATCTGCCGGGTCGCCGAATTTGGCAGTTTGCAAAGACGGATCGATGTTCCGGCACAGTCCCAGCAGTACCGAGCCCGCGCCCACCTCTACCACTTTTTGAATTCCTTTAGAGGAGATATGGCGAACGGTATCGGTCCAGCGCACCGGGTTCGGGACCTGCTCATACAGACCCTGACGCGCGGCATCGCCGGTGGTGATCTCTGCGGCCTGACAATTGTTGATGAGCGGAAAACGGAGGTCATGAAACGTGGTGGCGTCCAGATCGGCTTTGAGTTTTTCCTGCGCAGGTTTCATCAGGGAGCAATGGAATGGAGCGCTGACCGGCAGGAGTATGGCTCGTTTTGCGCCAGCAGCCTTGGCCAACTCCATGGCGCGTTCGACTGCTTTGGCGTGGCCGGCGATGACGACCTGATCCGGCGAGTTCAGATTTGCGGCGGTCACCACTTGGTCCTGGGCTGCTTCGGCTAGCACGGAATCCAGCTTGTTTTGCGGCAATTTCAGCAACGCGGCCATTGCGCCGACGCCGTGGGGGACACCTTCCTGCATGTAGCGCCCCCTTTTTTTCACCAGCCGTAGAGCGTCGCCGAAGTCGAGTGAGCCTGCCGCTACTAAGGCGGAGTATTCGCCCAGGCTATGCCCAGCGGCGAGCGCAGGAGTATAGCCGAGCGCTTCAAGAACTCGCCAGGCGGCGATGGAGACTGCCAGCAGCGCGGGCTGCGTATTCTCAGTTTTTTTTAATTCTTCGTCGGGACCCTCGAAGCAGAGCTTCGAGATGGAGAAGCCAAGTGCTTCATCCGCCTCTTGAAAGGCCCAGCGGGCGGGCTCGAAAATGTCCGCTAGGGCTCTCCCCATGCCTGCGAATTGTGATCCCTGTCCCGGAAAAAGAAAGGCAGTCTGCGCCATAAAGTAGAAGCATACGACGGCGGGCGCACGTCAGATAGGTGGAGGCACTGTGGCTGCTCGCGGTCGACGGTTGTGTTTACACCGTTAACCCGTCAAATTGTTCTATAGTGAAAACAACATGAAAAAGAAGCCGATGGCCGAACCCATTATCTCGCCCGAGATCTTGGCAATGGCCCGGAAATCGGTCGAGGCGGAGCGGCCGGCTCCGTCGAAAGCGTGTGCCGTGTGCGGCGCCGCCTGCATTCCCCTTACTGGACCACCAATCGCAGAGGAAGAGAATCTATGCTGGGTGTGCCGGCGCTTGAAAATCAGCGCGTGGCGCGATTCAGACCAGCAGATGTCGGCGCAGGAATAGATCTTAGGCAACAGATCGAGCACAACGCAATCAAACATTACCTGCGTAAGTACCGGTCGGTCAGCCATGCCGGGCGTGCTCTGCAATCAGACGCAATTCGGGAAGGATGTCGCCAGCGCTAACTGGTTTCGCTTCACGCGTGCCGAATCCGAAGTAGAGGCGGCGATACATGTCGAAGAGTTTTTGGTAGACGGCCGCGCTTTTCGGTTCGGGCGAAAACACACGATGCTTGGGACAAAGCTTTTCCTGGGCCGCTTCAATGGACGGGAATGCCTTGGCTGCCAGGAATGCAAAAATTGCCGAGCCAAGACTGGTGACGTCTCCCTGCGGAACCAGAATGGGTTTATTCAGCACGTTCGCGTATACCTGATTCAGCGTGTCGTTGCGCTGCGGAATGCCGCCTCCGTTGATGATGCGGCGGACATCGGCGCCATGCTCCTGAATGCGATCCAAGATGATTCGGGTGTGAAAAGCCGTGCCCTCAATTGCGGCGAATAGTTCGTCAGCGGGCGTGCTGGTGAGATGCCAGCCCAGCGTAATTCCACCGACTTCAGGGTTTACCAGGACGGTACGATCGCCGTTATCCCACGTCATGCGCATCAGACCTGTCTGGCCGGCGCGATAGGCGGTGATCTCCTGCGCAAGCGTGCGCGCGTTAGTTCCGGCGCGACGCGCGATGGCTTCGAAGATGTCACCGACCGCAGACAGGCCTGCTTCGATACCAGTCAGTTGCGGATCGACGGAACCGGGAACAACTCCGCAGACACCAGGAACGAGAGTGGCTTGGGAACTCAAACCGATGATGCAGGTGGAAGTGCCGATGACGTTGACGACGTCGCCCAATTTCACACCCGCGCCGATAGCGTCCCAGTGCGCGTCGAAGGCGCCCACCGGCACCACGGTTTCAGTGGAGAGTCCCAGCTTGTCGGCCCACCCGGGGCTCAGGGTGCCAACAATGGAATTCGAAGCGAGATAACGGCCGGCGAGTTTGTTGCGCACTCCGGTGAGAAACGGGTCGACGGCGACGAGGAATTCTTCGGAAGGAAGTCCGCCGAGCGCAGCGTTCCACATCCACTTGTGGCCCATCGCGCATATACTGCGGGGGACAGCGGCGAGTTCTGTGATGCCGCAGAGGACAGTTGCGACATAGTCGCAGTGCTCGAACGCGGAGACAAATCGATCGCGTTTGTCCGGATTGTGGCGAAGCCAGTGCAGCAGCTTCGAGAACCCCCACTCGGAGGAATACACGCCGCCGCACCAATCGACAGCGGGGAGCTTTAGCTCGTGCGCTTTGCGGGTAATCTCCGCTGCTTCGCGCCACGCGCGATGGTCGCACCAGAGATAGTATTCGTCCAGCGGCTGAAGATTTTCGCCGACGGGAATGACACTGGACCCGGTGGTATCGAGTGCAATGGCTTTGACCTGTGCGCCGTCGATACCTCCCTGTTCGATGGCGGCACGGGTTGCCCGAACCAGGGCATCCATGTGGTCGGCGTGGCTTTGGGTAGCGTGGTCGGGATCGTCGCGGCGGCGATGCAGCGGGTACTCGGCTGTCGCGCTGCTTAAGCGGCCACGCTCGCTATCGAAGATGGAAACGCGCACGCTGAGCGTGCCAAAGTCGACACCCGCAACAGCTATGCTCATCCGCGATGCCAGTACACGTCCCAATCGAGATACTTGTTGGCAGCTTCGTGAAGGATGGCGGCGGTATGGGACAGGTTCGCGGCCGTGTGATGCTCAAATCCTTCTTCGCAGATGAAATGGAGCAGGTCCTGAAGGTTGGGAATCTTCACGACGCCCGCGCCGCCGAAGGTCTGCAGCGGATCATCTGTGAACTCGCCATCGCCGACGTAGCCACGGATGCGGCCTTCGCGATCATAGGTGGAGAAACGCGCGTAGCTCATTGGGCCGGCTTTCACGCGACCGTATAGAGTGCCAAACGTATTGAGCTTGCCGACCGTGCCTGCAATGATCTCCTGATACTCCATCTTGACTTGGTTAAAGAAGTGTTTAGGCAGATTGCTGCAATGGAAGCAGACGGCTTTGTCGGGATCGTCACCGTAGTTGTTGTTCCAGTCGAGCAGGGCGCTCGGTGTGCCGGATGCAAGGCGAAGCGCGTGCATGGCAACGACTCCGGCGATGTCGACTTCGCACGCGCTCGACATCAGGTTGTTGCTCATCATGCTCATGACGGTACAGGGAACAACGCCGAAATATTCTTCGAGAGCGGTCCAGCATTGGACAGCGCTGATAGTAAGCTCCTGCTCGTGCATCCAGCCGTCGATCACGGCGCCGAGTTTCGCCATCTTCATCAACGATTCAGCAGGAACGTCGCTCGTAGAAACATATGAGTGAATCTCCGCAAGCTTTTTCTGCGCGGCTTCGTCGGCATCGGCCATGCGATTGATGCGGCCGAGAATTTCAGAAAGATCGATGGTGACGACCGAGATGCCGCTTGCTTCCAACAGCTTTTCGCTATAGCGGACCGTGTTGAAGGCGGCCGGGCGCGCGCCGATGGAGCCGACGCGCATGGGGCGAATTCCGCGAACGACGCGACACACGCCGATGAACCATTGCAGATCTTTCGCGAACTCTTCCGACTGGGGCGCCTCTGTGTGCAGCCTGGTCAGCGAGTACGGAATGCCGTACTGCATGAGGTTGTTGCAGGCGGACATCTTGCCGCAAAAGCTGTCACGGCGGTCGCGGATGGTCATGCGCTTGGGATCGTCAGGCGTAGCCTGGATCAGGACCGGCACCTGCAGAGTGGATAGCCGCAGTGCGTCGGCTATGGCGCGCTCGTCACCGAAATTCGGAAGCGCAACGATGACGCCATCAAGGGTGTCGCGATTCTTGCGGAAGAGATCGGCGCAGCGCTTTGCCTCTTCGAACGTTTCGATTGCGCCGAACTTCGATTCTTCGGGCGTAAGCGCCACAACCTGAATACCGGCGCTTTCAAGAACGCGAAGCATGTCCTCGCGGCCGCTGGCTGCAAGATGATCCGGGAAGAAGCCGCGATTGCCAATGATAAGGCCCAAACGAATGGGCGATGTTTCTGTTGCCATTTAGTGCTTTTTGGGAAAGAACTTGATGAAGTAGATGAGTCCTATGACGAGCAGGACTATCCCCCACCAGATACTCGCATGCAGGCTGTAGAGTACGGGCGGGTTTGCAGGCGGAATGCTCAGTTCGTAGAGGCCGGTAGCAGTGATGACCACACCGTAGGCGGTGAGCAGCATGCCGATGAAAAACCAGATGGAAATGAAGCCGGGTCCGTGCAAGTTGTCCCTACCAGAAGATGATATTCAAAACGATAAAAACAGCCAGCACAATACCGGCCCAGAAAATTGGCCGTTGCACCAGCGATAGAGAGCCTTCATCCGGTATGTCAGTGGCGCCGTAGACCAAACCTTTTAATTCTGCTTCAGGCTTCGGCTTGGTAAACGAACTCACGACGACGGTGACGACGACGCAGATGATCCAGGACCACAGGGCCCGATACATGTTCTCCGCCATGTCCTGCGCATGCGGAGAGATCGCGATGTAACGAAGCGCGCCGGGATTGAAATGTACCCAGAGGAACATGGCGACGGAGCTGAAGGTTCCCGCGAGCAGCCCCCAGAAACCCGCGGCGGGCGTCGCCCGTTTCCAAAGCATGCCCAAAATGACGGTGCCGAAGAGTGGCGCGATGAAGAAGCTGAAAAGCGCTTGCACATAATCCATGATGCTGAGGAATTGCATCACCAGATAGGCCGTGCCTATGCTGACCAGAACGCCGAGAACCGTGCACCAGCGCCCCATGGCGACATAGTGTTCGTCTGATGCGCGCGGGCGGATCAAGGCGCGATAGATGTCGTAGGTCCAAACCGTCGCGAACGCACTGACGTTGCCTGCCATGCCCGACATGAATCCGGCTATAAGGGCGGTGATGCCGAGACCCAGCAAACCTGGTCCGCAGTAGCGCGCGAGCATGAGCGGCAGAACTTCGTTGTAAGTGTGGGCTCCGTGCATGGTCATGGCTTGCGACTCGCCGACGAGCTTTTCGGGTAGTACGGCGAGCGCGAGAAGTCCGGGCAGAATGACGATGAACGGCACGGCCATTTTGAACGCAGAGCCGATGATGGGCGCCATCTTGGCGCTATGCAGATCCTTTGCCGAAAGCACGCGCTGGACAACCAGGAAGTCCGTCGTCCAATAACCAAACGAGATCACAAATCCGAGACCCAGGACAATTCCCGTCCAATGGATGCCCATGGGATTGGAGGTGAATGAGCCTAATCCCGACCATAGATGGGTGTAGTCCTGGCCGGGAAAATTGGCGTGAATGCGGTGCACCATGCCGCTCCAGCCGCCGGCTTCGATGAGGCCGAGAATTGACACGACGATGGCGCCCAACCAAATGAGAAAGAACTGCAGTACTTCGTTGAAGATTGCGGAAAGCAGCCCGCCGAGGAACACATAGGCGGCCACGGTGAGCGATGAAACCCAGATGCTGAAGTTGATGTCCCAACCGAGCACGATTTTCATGACCAGCGCCATGGAGTACATATTGATGCCGCTCATAAGCACGGTCATGAATCCGAATGTGATGGCTGAAAGCACGCGCGCCGGCTCGCCGAAACGAAGCTTGAGATAGCCCGGAACTGAATGCGTGCGGGAGATGTAATAGAACGGCATCATCACGATGCCCAGGAACAACATGGCCGGTATGGCGCCAATCCAATACCAGTGGGTGGCGAGGATGCCGTACTGATATGCTGACGCGGCCCAGCCCATCAGCTCCAGCGAGCCGAGATTGGCGGCGACAAAGCTGAGGCCGGCGATCCACCGCGTCATGTCGCGTCCGGCGAGAAAGAAATCTTCGCCCGTTTTCGTGAATCGCTTTAGATAGAAGCCGATTCCGAGCACCATGACGAAATACAGGCCGATAACGACGAGATCTACCGGGCTGAGGGTGAGGAGTTTTTCGGTCACGCGAGATCGAGTTCCAATCTTGTCACGGACGCCGGAGCGAAGGTGTATGTAAAGGGCATCCGGACGACCACGGTTTCAGGTTGCGTCGGCTTAACTGCGTCGGGCTGTGCGAACGTATTGCGCGCGTGAGGATCGTTGGCAGAGAGCACAACCGCACTAGCGTTGGTGATGCGCGCGCCGCCGGCTATCGCGATCTCCGTATCGCGTGCGTCGTGCAGGTCGGGATTGGTGACTGTCAGGACGACGTGTTTGTCACGAATCGAGCCGGAACCGGCTAGGCCGAACAAGCCATTCGATCCCTCCGGAGCTGAAAAAACAGTGCGCACCGAGGTGTTCCCCTGATGGGCTGCATACATGGCGAATACGTGGTACACGGGAGTGACCGTGAACTTATCTTCCGCTGCAAGCATCGATGTATGAATATTGTTAATCAACTGGGCTGCATTGGCCATCAGGACTTTGTCGGAGTGGCGGTTAAACGTATCGAGCGTGATGCTGGAAACGAGTGCGTCGCGAAGAGTGGGATAGTAGGCCCACAGATAATTCGGCGCAACAGACGGGTCAGTATGATGCCATGCGCCCCATTCGTCCACGACAAGCTTGACCTTGTGATCGGGATCGTAGCCGCTCATGATGGCCCAGTGGCGCGTGACCAACTCTTCCATGCGATTGGCTTTCTTCAGCAGTTCGTACCATTGGGCGCTGTCGAATTCATTCGCGACGCCATTGCCCGTCGTGCCGCAATAGTAGTGAAGCGCCGTGCCGAAGATGTTGTTCAGGCCGCCACGGCCGTGCTCGCTCATGGCCTGGAAGAAACTGCGCGTCCAGGCGTAGTCGCCGGCGTTCGGGCCTGAAGCGATGAATTTCAGATCCAGCGCGAACGTCGGGACCCAAGCCGTGAAGCGGCGGAACTCAACGGCGTATTCGTCACCGGTGAAGTTGCCGCCACAGCCCCAGCTTTCGTTGCCGACGCCCCAGTACTTGACGTTGAACGGTTCGGCGTCACCGCCTTGTGCGCGCAGATTCGCCATTGACGTTGTGCCGCGGGGCGCGTTGCAGTAGTCAATCCATTCGTAGAAGTCGTGCGATGTGAGGCTGCGCAGATTGCCCGCGAAGTAGGGTTCTGCTCCGGAGAGCTTGCAGAAACGCGCGAACTCGTTCGTGCCGAATTCGTTCGGCTCATACTTTTGCGGACCTCCGGTGGCGCGTTTGAGGATGTCCGTCTCGGCCCAGAAGTTCACGCGGGTGGGGCGGTCGCGGCGGGGACCGACGCCATCACGCCAGTTATAGCTGTCGGCGAAACACCCGCCGGGCCAGCGAATGACGGGAGCGTTGATGCGCTTGAGACTATCGACGACCGCTTTCCGAATGCCAGCGACATTCGGTATCTTCGAGCCTTCGCCCACCCAGATGCCGTCGTAAATGCACCCGCCGAGATGTTCAGTGAAGTGGCCGTATATGGCGGGCGAAATGGTGCCGATTGGCTCGTCGGGAAGGATTTCGATGCGCGCCGTGGCGGCCAACGACGATCGAGGGGCGAGTGCTACTGCCGCGGACGCGAGCAAGAACTCTCGTCGAGTCATTGCTGAAGAGCATATCTCAGGCCGGAGTTCCTATATAGCATTCGGCGTAGCTTGTACAGTAAGCGTAAATGGATCATTCGGCTTCGGTGACTGAGCACGCCACGAAGAGCACCGGCTTCATCCGCGAACTGGGCATGTTCGACTCAGTGATGATCGTTATCGGCACGATGATCGGCTCGGGCATTTTCATCGTTCCCGCCGACATGTCGCGCACTCTAGGAAGCGGCGGTTGGCTGCTGGTTGCATGGCTAGTGACCGGTGTTCTGACGATTGCGGCAGCGATCTCCTACGGCGAACTCGCCTCCATGATTCCCGAGGCCGGCGGAATGTACGTCTACCTGCGGCAAGCATTTTCGCCACTATGGGGCTTTCTGTACGGCTGGACCTTGTTCACGGTGATTCAGACCGGTACCATTGCGGCTGTTGCTGTCGCGTTTGCGCGGTTCGCGGGAATTCTGCTGCCGGCCATTTCGGAGACAAGCTACATCGTGCCGCCTATCCACATCTCGTCGGGGTATGCAATCTCCCTTTCGACGACGCAGTTGGTGGCGATTGCAGTCATCGCGCTGCTGACATGGACGAACAGTCTGGGCATCCGCTACGGCAAGATCGTACAGAATCTGTTTACGGTTGCGAAAACGGGTGCGCTGCTCGGGTTGATACTTTTGGGCGTATTTATCGGACGGAATGCGGCCGCGATTCACGCCAATTTCGATCAGTTCTGGACGCAGTCGAACCTCACGCCCATCTCCGCCGGCCTGACGGCTGCCTCCGCGTTCGGATTGTTCATCGCTATTTGCGTATCGCAGTCGGGGTCGCTGTTCTCCGCGGATTCATGGCATGACATCACGTTTGCCGCCGGCGAAGTAAAGGACCCCAGACGCACGTTGCCGCGCGCGCTGATCATCGGGACGGTGGTCGTGATCGGTCTCTATCTTTTGGCCAACGTTGCGTATCTGTGCACACTTCCGCTTTCAGCGATTCAGAATGCGCCGGCAGATCGCGTTGCCACGGCCATGATCAATGCGATTGCACCGGGTTTCGGCGGCGTCATCATGGCCATCGCCATTATGATCTCCACGTTCGGTTGCGATAACAGCCTGATTTTGGCGGGTGCGCGTGTGTACTATGCGATGGCTCGCAGCGGTTTGTTTCTGAAATCGGCAGGAACGTTAAACAAGGCGCACGTGCCCGGGCGGTCGCTGCTGGTGCAGGGGATCTGGGCTTCGGCGCTGGTTCTTCCGCGGACGTTCAACGCGGCTACGCAACAATACGGCAATCTGTACAGCAATCTGCTGGACTACGTGATCTCGTCGGCACTGATTTTCTACATCCTCACGATTGCCGGCGTGATTCGGCTGCGCTTCACGCGGCCGGATCTGGAACGGCCGTATAAGACGCTGGGGTATCCCTTCGTGCCGATTCTGTACATTGTCGGTGCAGCCGCGATTCTGTTGGCGCTGTTCCTGTATCGCCCCTCAAGCACGTGGCCGGGATTGATGATTGTGCTGATTGGCGTGCCTGTGTATCTGATGCTGCGGCGTAGAGGTGCGACGGAGTTTTAGTCTTTGGACAGTTCAACTCTCCGATTCGAACTTCAGGCTACTTGTCCGGAGACCGGTGCGCGGGCGGGGCTGATTCACACGGCACACGGGACGATCGAGACGCCGGTCTTCATGCCCGTGGGCACGCAGGGAACGGTTAAGGCACTCGCGCCGCGGGATCTGCTGAGCGATCTGGACGCGAAGATCATTCTTGCCAACACCTACCATCTGTTTCTGCGGCCGGGCCATGAGCGGATCGAGCGCTTCGGCGGTCTGCACCAGTTCATGGCGTGGCCGCGCGCGATCCTCACAGATTCGGGTGGATTTCAGGTGTTTAGCCTCGACACCCTGCGCAAAGTGACGGATGAGGGTGTCCTGTTCCGGTCGCACCTGAATGGAGACCAGCACCTATTTACTCCTGAGAGCACGGTCGACGTTCAGCTTGCTCTCGGCAGTGACATCATGATGGTGCTCGACGAATGTCTGGGCTATCCGGCGACTCATGAAGCCACGCGCGAATCTACGAACCGAACGGTGCGCTGGGCGCAAACGGCATTCGCTCACTATCGCCGTCGCGAAAAGGGTCTGGAGTGCGCACTTTTCCCGATTGTGCAGGGCGGCATGTACGCCGATCTTCGCGTCGCCTGCGCAGAACAACTGCTCGAACTCGACGCACCAGGGTACGCTATTGGCGGCCTGTCGGTAGGCGAGCCGCGGGATCTCAGTCAGGAAATGGTCGCCGTCACTGCACCGATTCTTCCCGCGGACCGTCCCCGCTACGTGATGGGGGTCGGGATGCCGGAAGAACTCCCCCTATATGTCGCCAAAGGGGTCGACATGATGGATTGCGTTCTGCCGACCCGTAACGCCCGTAACGGCTACCTATTTACCTCGGAGGGAAAGGTAATGATAAAGCAGGCGCAGTACCTGGACGATGGATCAGCGCTCGATCCGGGCTGCGACTGCTACACATGTCGCACATTTACAAAGGCTTACCTGCGTCACTTGTTTCAGGCGGGCGAAATTCTGTTCTCCATCCTGGCTACGCTGCACAATATCCGGTACTACCTTGACACGATGCGTAGGATGCGACAGGCTATCCTATTTGGAAAGTTCCCAGAATTTCTGAAATCGTGCGCGGCAGCGGCGGTTTGTGACTGATTCCCTCGGGAATCAGCTACGCTCCTCCTTATATAGTTGCTGTTCCGAGCAGCGGCAAGTACGCGCTGACGCGCCAAATTCAAGACAGGATTGGACATGCTGTATCTATTACTCTTTCTGCAGACTGCGGCCTCGCCGGGCAGCTCCATGGTCGGGGGCATTCTGCCGGTTGTGCTGATGATCGCCATTTTCTACTTCTTGGTGTTTATGCCGATGCGTCGCCAGCAGAAGAACCAGAAGGAGATGCTGAAACATCTGGAGAACGGCCAGACGGTGCTGACCAGCGGCGGCATCATCGGGACCATCATTGCGGTTAATGATGATACGCTTATACTGCGAATTAAGCCCGACAATCTGAAGATTCAGGTGGCCCGAAGCGCTGTGACCAGCGTCGTCAGCACCGGCGAGCCGACCAAGAAGTAGTCGAGCATCCGTAGCCGAGCCATCGGCTCATCAGGAATGGACAACCGCTTTTAGCCTTATGAAACGCAATTTACGCTTCAAGTTCATCTTCATTGTCGTCGTGATTCTGATTTGCATTTATGGAATCATAGGCCTTCCGCGTAACAAGGAGCAGTTGATTGCCAACTGGAATCACAACATCCGGCTGGGTCTCGACCTCCGGGGCGGTACTTACCTTGTGGTCCGGGTGGAGCAGCAGGACGCATTCAACGCACAGGCGAATACTGACGCCGAGCGGCTGAAACAGGCTGCTGCGAAAGCCGGAGTGACGTACTCGGACGTTACGGTGGACGAGGCGAAATCGCTGGCTGACGCCACCAAGGCCGCCATCGTGGTGAAGGGCGTTCCGTCTACTCAGGCGGGCACCTTCCGCAGCCTGGTGAATGACCAGTTCTCCCAGTGGTTGTTGACGCCTACCAGCGGCACCGATTACCGGCTGACCATGAAGCCGTCCGAGGCGCTGGCGATGTGGCAGAACGTCCTGACCCAGACCAAGAACACGTTAGATAAGAAGGTCAATGCGCTGGGTCTGAGCGAGGCGACTGTCCAGCAGCGCCGGGAAGATGCCGATTCGGAGCTTCTGGTGCAGTTGCCAGACATTGACGACCCCGGACGTGTCAAGCAGATCCTGCAGACCGCCGCCAAACTTGAGCTTTACGACGTTCGTGGTGGTCCGTACGCCAGCCGCGAAGAAGCGCTAGCGCAGAACAATGGGATACTGCCGCCCGGAACCAAATTGATCGGTAGTGCGAGCACCGATCCGGCAGCCCACACCGGAGGCGTGTATCTGGTCGCCAGCAATCCGGAAGTGCGCGGTCCGGATATTCGAGACGCACGCGAACAGCAGGCGCAGCTTTCGGGACAGTGGAACACCAGCTTTGTACTAAGCCAGGATGCGGCCAAGCGCTTTTCCGCCTATACCGGGTCGCATGTCGGCCAACGCCTGGCGATTGTCCTCGACGGCAAGGTGCTGGAAGCCCCTGTTATCAAAGGACAGATCAGCGATCAGGGTGAGATTGAGGGGGCAGCCAGCCAGCAGGACGCGCACGATTTGGCTTTAAACCTGAAAGCTGGTACGCTGCCGGCCGCTGTCACCTATGAACAGGAAAACACGGTAGGCGCTTCGCTTGGAGCCGATTCCATTCGTAACGGGTTCGCCGCCGGTATCGCCGGCGTTCTGGCCGTGATTGTGGCGATGCTGATTTATTACAAGAAGGCAGGAGTGAATGCCACGCTGGCGCTGGTCCTGAACGCCGTCATTTTAATTGCCTGCCTGAGTTACTTCGACGCCGTACTGACACTGCCCGGAATAGCCGGTATTATTCTGACCATCGGTATGGCAGTGGACAGCAATGTCCTTATTTTTGAGCGAATTCGCGAAGAACTGCGGGCCGGGAAGTCGGTGATTCCGGCTGTTGATAACGGCTTTAGCAAGGCCCTGCTGACCATCATTGATACGCACGTGACGACGGTGGTTTCCTGCGCCATCCTGTTCCTGTTTGGGTCAGGACCTGTCAAAGGATTCGCTGTGACCCTGGTGATTGGTCTTATCGCCAACGTCTTCACTGCGGTGTTTGTGTCGAAGGCAATTTTCGACTGGGAACTCTCCGGCCCGAAGCCGGCGCGGGCCCTTAGTATTTAAAGTGGCGTCTCACGGGCGATTTTTCTCCCGGTGGACGGCGTGAACTAGGAACTTTTGTTAATCGCCGGTGTCTATCTGTAGTGAATGCCGGCTTCTAGAGCGGAATGGAAATCTTTAAGCAGACTAATTTCGACTTCCTCGGGAAGAAGTGGCCATTCATCATCATGTCGCTGCTCCTTACGGCGGCGGGGATCGGTAGCCTTATCGTTAAGGGCGGGCCGAAGTATGGCATAGATTTTACTGGCGGAGCGCTCATGGATGTCAACTTCATCAAGCGGCCACCAGCGGATGCTATCCGCAATGCGCTCCACAAGGCTGTCCCCGGCGAAATCGAAGTGCAGGAAGCTAGCAACACAGGGAGCATCAACGGCTCGCAGGAGGTGATCATCACCACCGGGGCCACAGTGACCGACCAGAATATTCAGAGCGTTCGAGGAACTATTATCTCCGCGCTGAATACCGCGTTCAACCCGGACGCGAGCAGCGGGAAACTGGACATCAATACGGCCGGACAGACTGAACTGGCAGATCGTCTGCGCGACCCGTTGGCGCAGGCCGGCGCGGCGCTCTCGGACGACCAACTGCAAGCGCTCACCAAGCGCATCATCGATTACCGCTCGGCTCACTCCGGGCTGGTTCGCAGTCTGGATGAACTGTCGTCCGTGCAGGGTGTCACGCCGCAGGTGCTGAATGCTATCAAGCAGCAGTGCTTCGTGGGGAATTTTGCAATTCGCAGTGCCGAAGTAGTTGGGCCAAAGATAGGCGCTGACCTCCGGCAACAGGCGATTAACGTGGTGCTGATTGCGCTCGGCGCGATGCTGGTCTACATTGCTTTCCGCTTCGAGTGGATCTATGGCGTGGCAGCGGTTATTGCCGTATTTCACGACACCATCATCACGATCGGGCTGTTTTCGTTATTCAACAAGCCTATTGACCTTACGGTGATAGCGGCGCTTCTTACGCTGGTTGGTTATTCCATGAACGACACCATCGTGACGTTCGATAGAATCCGCGAGAACCTGCGCATGAATGTGCGGGGCTCGTTTGAACATCTTGTGAACCTGAGTATCAATCAGACGTTGAGCCGGACGGTGCTGACGTCAGGGCTGACTTTTCTGACTGCCATCTCCCTGTTCTTGTTTGGGGGGCAGGTACTTAATGGGTTTTCGTTTGCGTTAGTTGTTGGTATTATCGTCGGCACGTATTCGTCTATATTTATCGCGAGTCCGATCCTGGTCTTCTGGCAGAATCTGTCAGAAAGCAGGCGCAGGACCTCCCGTCCGGCGGTGAGTGCGCCGGCTCGTGGAGTGACGAATACGATGAAGTCGGCAAAACCGGTGAAGACTGTGAAGTAGGATTTTCGGAACGCTCCATTGTTGTCTGGGGCAAAGCGAGGAGATCATGTTCGATCAAACGTTTGTAGACGGAACACAGAAAACTAAGAAGCCGTGGACTATCGCGCTGTCCTTGATAATCCAGATCGGCATCATCGGCGTTCTAATCCTGATTCCTCTGATCTACACAGAGACTCTGCCGAGCGCCCAATTGAGGAGTATGCTTGTGGCACCCCCGCCACCGCCTCCACCTCCACCGCCCCCACCTCCCGCGCCGAAGGTAGTTCAGGTGAAGCCAGTTATCAGGCAGTTTGTTGCCAACCAGTTAATCGCGCCCAAAGTCATCCCAAAACAGATCAATAAGATTGAAGAGGCCGCACCGCCGCCAGATGCCGGTATCGGCGTGGTGGGTGGAACGGGTGAGGGCGCCGCCGGCGGCGTGCTTGGTGGCGTAATTGGTGGCGTGCCCGGTGCTCCGCCGCCGCCCCCACCGCCGCCCAAGAAGGTTGCGGTTGGACCGCAACGTATTGGTGGCCAGGTTGCAGAAGCGAACCTCATTCGGCGCGTGCAGCCCGTTTATCCGCCGCTCGCGAAATCAGCGCGCGTGCAGGGTACTGTCGAATTCACCGCAACCATAAGCAAGGAAGGCAACATCGAAAACTTGACGCTTGTGCGCGGGCATCCGCTTCTGGTGGCTGCCGCTCGCGACGCAGTGTTGCAGTGGAAATACAGACCAACGTTGCTTAACGGTCAACCAGTGGAAGTCATCACTGATATCATCGTTAACTTCACTTTGAGTCAGTAAGGTAGTTAGTCAGTTTCACTCAGTTTAAGAAAATTCGATTCAACTTAGGAGACAAGCATGGTTTTACAAGTTCAAGTATGGGCTCTCTGGCTATTTCAGGAGTCGGAGGGCATCAGTTTCGACCCTCGGTCGGTGTGGGGCAATATGGGCGTTCTCGCCAAATTAGTTGTCCTTTGTTTGTTCATCATGTCGGCCTGGTCGATTGGCGTGATGATCGATCGTTTGATTGCGTATAACGCCGCTCGCAAGCAGTCCCGTGCGTTCGCACCCGCGGTCGCCGGCGCTCTTCGTGAGGGCAAATTGGATGAAGCTATCAAGATTGCCGATCGTTTCAACAAGAGCCATCTGGCCAAAGTTGTCGTCGCCGGTCTGCAGGAATTCAAGGCTCATCAGGTCAGCAGCGAAATCCCTGGTGAAGACATCGAAGCATCGCGTCGTGCCCTCGAACGTGCAGAAGCTATCGTCCACGCCGAACTGAAGCGCGGAGTCAGCAGCCTCGCGACCATCGGTTCCACCGCTCCCTTCGTGGGACTGTTCGGAACGGTCGTCGGGATCATGAACGCGTTCAAGTCGATTTCGACCTCCAAGTCGACCGGTTTGGGCGCTGTGGCCGGTGGTATTTCGGAAGCCTTGATCACGACTGCCGTCGGTCTATTCGTGGCTATTCCTGCAGTTTGGATGTTCAACTACTTCACTAACCGCATTGAGGCCTTCGACGTCGAGATGGGTAACTCCAGCTCGGAATTGATCGACTACTTCCTGAAGCGCACCCAGAGGGCCGCGGGCGCAGTTACCCGGTAGGCAACTGTTTATTTAGCAACGTCTCGGGTTGAATCGTCAGGGGCGAGCGCTAGCGACAGCCGGTCGCCCCTGCAAAGACTCTTCCGGGAAAAGAGCGAATCATAACAAGGAGAATGCACCCATGAAACTAGCCAAAGCACCGCCAGTTGTGTCCGACATCAACGTGACGCCCATGGTGGATGTGATGCTCGTACTTCTCATCATCTTCATGGTCATTACGCCTATGTTGACGAAAGGTCAAAACGTCAACATGGTGAAAACGCGCAATCCGATCAAGATGCAAGAGGCGGATAAAGAAGACGCCGTACTCATAGCCATCACCCGCGATGGCCAAATTTGGTTGAGTCCGGGCAACACCCGCATCGGACTGGACCAGGTTGCAAACAAGATCAAGGATTTGCAAGCGGCCCGCACCGGCGACAAAACTGTCTACATCAAAGCCGACGCGCGCGCCAGATTTGGCGCTGTCGAAGACGTAGTTGACCAACTTCGCACTGACGGCGTGGATCAACTCGGGCTCCTCACCGAAGAAGTCCAGGACAAGAACAGAAAGGGACTCAGTCTCTAGTTAAGGCTGAAAGGGATCACGACCTATGGCATTTTCAGTTGGCGGCTCCGGAGGAGCCAAAGCGGACATCAATGTGACGCCGCTGATCGACGTGTTGCTGGTGCTGCTGATCATCTTCATGGTCATCACGCCTTTGACTCCGCACGGACTGGACGCGCTGGTGCCGCAACCACCACCGCCCAACCAGCCCCCGCCGCCTCCGAACCAGGACCCGACGGTCGTGGTGGAGGTGAAGAAGGACACCAGCATGGAAATCAACGGCCAGCCGGTGAAGGAGCCAGACCTGCAAAGCAGGCTTGAAGATATCTTCAAGACACGCGCAACCAAGGTCGTGTTTGTGAAGGGTGATCCGGACGTGGATTATCGCTACGTCGCACGAGCTATTGACGATGCGAAGGGTGCCGGTCTGGACAAGGTTGGACTCATGACGCCCAAGGTGGAAGCTGGACAATAGCATTGAGGAGAAAAAATGGAAATGTCACGAACCGCTAAATTGCTGGCGTTTCTCCTGTGTGTCGGCATCGTTTTGACGCAGGCTGGCTGTGCCAAGCTTGAGTCGCGCGACGAGATGAACAAAGGCGTTCAGGCGTACAAAAACAACAAGTATGCCGATGCGGTGAAGCACTTCAAAGAAGCTGTACGCCTTGATCCGACAAATCAGAATGCACAGCTCTATCTCGCAACGTCGTACATGATTCAGTGGGTTCCGGGCGTCGACTCGCCGGATAATAAGAAGAATTACGACATGGCGAAGCAGGAGTTTGACCGCGTCCTGCAAACCGATCCGAAGAATTCACTCGCGCTCGCGTCGCTGGCATCGATGGCGTTTAACTCAGCCCAGGGCGCCGGCACCAACCAGGACCAGAAGATGGCTTTCCTGCAGGATGCCGCCCGCTGGAACCAGAAGCGCATTGAAGTGGATCCGAAAGACGCCGAACCGTACTATTATCTGGGCGTCATCGCCTGGACCAAGGGTTTCGCTCCGATCCAAACCGAACGCGTGAATGAGAAGTTGACGCCGGATAATCCGGGCCCGCTGAAAGACGCCAAGGCGAAGGAAGAGCTGAAGGCGAAGTACGAAAAAGATATTAACGATGGTATCGACTATCTCAAGAAGTGTCTTGAGTACGACAAGGAGAACGAAGACGCGATGTCGTACATGAACCTTCTTCTCCGCGAAAAAGCTTATCTCGAGGATTCGCCCGAAGCTGCCAAGGCCGATGTCGCCCAGGCTGAAGACTGGTCGAACAAGTCGCTAGATATGAAGCGCATCAAGGCTGCCCGTCCGCAGAAGAAGACCGAGACTTAGAAAGAACGATCAAATCAGGGAGTAGCTCCGGAACAGCGCATCGCGCTGTTTCGGAACGAAACCGGCGTCCCGAATCAATCTCCGCATTTCTTCCTCAGTTACCTGCCCGTTCGTAATCCCCAAATCGTCCGCTCCAAATCGTAACGCAAGTTGAGCTACTTTCAGCCCAAAGAGTTCGTAGCTAGCCTGAATGTGCAGCACTTTACCGGCGATGATCCTCGAGAGTGCCAGCGTCTCCAGGTACTGCATGCCGGTTGCGCTCGGCTCGACCGTAGGCCGGAACGCGACCACATCGTCTGTCGCATTGATCTCTTCGAGTGCGTGCACCCGTTCCTCAAAGCTTTCGCCGGTACGAAATGCCCGCGTGATGATCGCTTGGTCGGCCCCGCGAGTATAGGTGACGATGTTTGACGGATGCAGACGCTTGCGGACTGTATCGGCCGCTGCTCCTAATCCAATCAGGTCGTCGCTGTTCCAGAGCTCATATAGTTGTTGTCGCGAGAACATGATCTGCCTTGCCTAGATTCGCCATCGTTAGAAATGTTCGCAGCCCTTCGCGTTCTTTGGGGCCGATTTCGAACCGGATGTACTCCGTCAGGTATCGTTTCGCTAGTTCGCAGGAAACCCCGCGATGCTCATACTCCTGCCGCGCAATTTCGTCGATTCTGTGGCGGCCGAACTCGTAGGATCGCCTCAGGATGCCCGATAACGGCTCGTTCGTGCTCTTACCAGCCCAAGCTGCAAATACCATTGGGAGGCCGGTGAGCTTTGTCCATTCGCTTCCCAGGTCCAGCCAATTGTATGGCAGTTGCTCGGGATCGAGCCGCAAAGCCGGATCGCCGATGACCAGAGCTGCGTCGGACTCGGCCAGCATGTCAGTCAGCATCGGCACGTGCTCATGAATAACCGGCGTGATGCCGAAGCACTCCGATAAGATCACGCGTGCTAGCTGAACGGACGTACGGGAGCTTGCATCGGCGGCCAGCGTCCGGATGCTGCGCCAGGGAACACGCGAGAAAAGCAGAATGCTGCGCACCGGACCGAAGCAGGTGATGCCCACGTCGGAGATGATCTCCAAGCCTTGTCTTGCGATCTCAGCCACGGGAACCAGGCCCACGTCGATACGGTCCTGTTCCAGTTGCTGGGCACATTCGGATGGAATTGAAAAGGTGAGGTCGATTGCATCGCGCTCCGGTCCATACGCCATGCCCCAAATCAGCGGAACGGTGTTGAGATAACTGACCGCGCCAACATGAAAACGAGAGGTATCTTGCTTCAATCTATAGTTTAGATGCCGCGCCGGTCGCCCCAGAGTTCTACATGCAGCCTGGGGCTGAACCGATAGCCCTGTTGTTTGCAGATTTCGGCCACCCAGAGGCCGCGCTCTCGGAGTGAGTCGCGGTTCACTCCTTCCGGCATGAGCACGATTCTTGCGGCGGGAATCGAAAGCCCGCGTTGGATCTGTTCAATTTCGTTCAGGTCAGAGGGCGCAGCCACCACAAATTTTACTTGGTATACGTAATCAGATATCAGCGTGGCCAGCACGTCGGGGTTGTAGCGACTTCGTTCGTGTTGGGCGGCCCAGCGACCGCCGTCGCGCTCCCATGGAGTTGAGTTTGCAAGCTTTGGGCTGATGCTCATCAGATCGCATTCCAGCTTGTGATACGCGGTTCCAGCGGTCTCGATCGTGATATGTTGCGCGGCGGCGCGCATAGCCGCTGTGAGTTGAAGAATTTCGGGCGCAATCATGGGCTCCCCGCCAGTAATGACGACGTGCGACGCTCCGAAGGCGCGCACCTCGGCGGTGATCGCTTCAATGGTGAGTTCCTTACCTTCCGGGTTCCACGATGTATAGGGCGTGTCGCACCACTTGCAGCGGAGATTGCATCCCGACGTGCGAACGAACACAGACGGCACGCCCACGAGTGAACCTTCGCCCTGAATGGAGTAGAAAATTTCGGCGATTTTCACGGCAGCGCCGGATCCATAATGCCCGCTTCGTCGAAGCCTTTGCGCCGCAGCAAACAGGAGTCACACTGACCGCATGCGCGGCCCTGCTCGTCCGGGTCGTAACAGCTATGTGTAGCGCCGAGGTCGACATGCAGGCTTAACGCCGTTCGGATGATATCGACCTTCTTCATCGCGATGAGCGGGGCATGAATGCGAATGCGGGTGACGGCTTCCACTCCGGCCTTGGTTGCGAGATTCGCCATCGCTTCGAACGCGCGAATAAATTCCGGCCGGCAGTCAGGATACCCAGAATAATCAAGCGCGTTGACGCCAATGAAGATGTCGGAAGCTCCGCGGACTTCCGCGTAGGCCAGTGCAAACGAGAGAAAAATCGTGTTGCGGGCCGGGACGTAAGTGACAGGAATGCTGTTCCGGACTTCCTCCAAGCTTTGGTGCTTGGGAACATCGATGTCATCGGTCAGGGCGGAGCCACCGAATGCACGCAGATCGATGCGGATTGTCTTGTGCTCAGCGGCGCCAAGCTGTTGCGCGATTTGCGCAGCAGCCTGCAACTCGCAACGATGCCGCTGTCCGTAGTCGAACGAGACGCAGTAGCATTCGAAGCCATCGCGCCGGGCGATCGCAAGGCATGTAGTTGAATCGAGGCCGCCGCTCAGAAGACAAATGGCTTTCACAATTCCTCAGTCTCTTGCTTAGAGGTGACGGAAGCGGTCAGACGTCCGGAGTGCAGACGAATATCCACAACATCGTTGACGCCTACATCGCTGGACGAGCGAATTGCGCGGCCATTCGCGTCAGTGACGATCGCGTAACCACGGCTCAAAATGGACAGCGGACTGAGTTGTGTCAGATGCGCCTGCAGCGGTTCGTAAAGACTACGTGCGGCGACTACAATGTTTGCGCCTAGCCGTGTCAACGCCTGATCGAGAATCTCCTGCCGATGACGTAAGCGAGCGAAACGCAGAAGCATGTTTGCCGCTTCCAAACGTTTGGTTAGATCATCGAGCGCTTTGCGCCTTGTCTGCTGCGCCTGCATCCGGGCGCCTGTTAAGCGGTCGTGCAGGTCGTCGAGTTTTTGTGCGCGCTGCATAATGCCGCGATGAACCACTGCGTTGGCGCGTTCGATACCCCGGCGATGAAGGTCGCGTGAGGCGAGAACCAGCCGATAGCGCATGGCTTGAATGGCCTGAGCCCGACAGCCACTGAGCTGCTCGAGCAAACTTTCGCGCGTGCAAATCACCATCTCGGCGGCGGCAGACGGCGTAGGCGCTCGCAGATCTGCCACGAAGTCCGCGATGGTGAAGTCTGTTTCGTGTCCAATCGCAGAAACCACAGGCACGCGGGAAGCGGCGATCGCACGCGCAACTGCTTCTTCATTGAATGTCCAGAGATCTTCGAGCGAGCCGCCGCCACGGGCCAGGATGACGACTTCGGCCCAATCGCTCGAACCGAAATAACGCAGCCCATCGCATACCTGCTGGATAGATCCTTCGCCTTGCACCTGAGCGGGAAAGAGCCGCAGATGGAGACCGGGGAAGCGTCGCCCGAGTACCTGCAGCATGTCGCGAATCACCGCGCCCCCGGGCGATGTTACCAGGCCGACACGGCGTGGCAATTTCGGAAGCACACGTTTTCTGCCGGCGTCAAAGAGACCTTCGGCCGCCAATCGTTTCTTGAGTTGCTCAAAGGCTACCTGCAGAGCGCCCGCGCCCTGCGGCTCCAGGAGTTCGACGATGAGTTGGTATTCGCCGCGGACTTCATACACTTCCAACCGGCCGCGCGCCAGCACCGCGAGACCTTCCTGAGGCCGAAACTTTGCGTAACGCGCGGCGCCCTTGAACAATGCGCATTTGAGCTGGCTTTGGCCGTCTTTTAGCGAAAAGTAGTAATGGCCGCTCGTGTGCATCTTGCAGCCGGAGATCTCGCCCGCGACCCAGATATTCGCAAATTCACCTTCGAAGAGGCGCTGGACCGCTCCATTGAGTTCCGAGACGGTGAACACGCGGCGCTGCGGCGGCTCCCAAGTGAGCAGCATCTGGCCCGATTCTGGTGTGGTGCGCGCCGCCATTCTTCACCTTTTAGTTTGAACTATGACCGCCTGAAAGGTTGAGCGATGATATTCTAGCGAGTTGCCGGGATTCCCTCGCCTACAGACACTCATTCCCCTGGAGATCCGATGAACGCCAAAGAAGCGCTTGAATTTGCGAAGAAGAACGATGCGCGGCAGGTAGACCTTCGTTTTACCGATTTGCCCGGTTTGAGCCAGCACATTTCATACCCTATTGCGATGTTGGGAGAAGATTCCTTCGAAGACGGGTTTGGGATAGACGGTTCCAGCATTCGCGGCTGGGCTGCGATCAACGAGAGCGATATGCTGATCATCCCCGATCCGGCAACCGCGTTTATGGATCCTTTCGCGGAGACGAGGACGGTGGTGATGCTCGGCGATATCATCGATCCCATTACGCGTCAGCACTACGACCGAGATCCACGCTGGATTGCGAAAAAGGCGGAAATGTACCTACGCAACAGCGGTATCGCCGACGTTGCGTACTTCGGCGCGGAAGCGGAGTTTTTCATTTTCGACAACATCCGCTTCGATCAGAATCAGCACAGCGGGTTCTATTTCATCGATGCAGAAGAAGGGCGCTGGAACTCGAGCCGCAAACACAACAACCTCGGCTATCGCCCGCGCTACAAAGAAGGCTACTTCCCGGTGCCCCCGACCGACCATTATCAGGACCTGCGCAGCGAAATGGTCGCAACTATGATCGAGTGCGGCTTGACCATCGAATGCCATCACCACGAGGTGGCATCCGGCGGACAGTGCGAAATCGATCAGCGATTCGACACGCTAGTCAAATCGGCCGACAACATGATGCTGTACAAGTACATCGTGCGAAATGTCGGGTATCAGTATGGCAAGAGCGTTACGTTCATGCCTAAGCCGCTGTTTGGTGATAACGGAAGCGGCATGCATACGCACCAGAGCTTATGGAATGAAGGCAAGCCTTTGTTTGCGGGCGATAATTACGCGGGATTGAGCCAGTTAGCCCTTTGGTACATCGGCGGATTGTTGCGACACGCGCGCGCGCTGTCCGCCATCATCGCTCCGACAACAAACAGTTATAAACGCCTGGTTCCTGGCTATGAGGCCCCGGTAAATCTTGCCTATTCGCGGAGAAATCGTTCGGCTGCAGTTCGCATCCCCATGTATTCGAACAGTCCGAAAGCAAAGCGCGTGGAGTTCCGTCCACCCGATCCAGCGTCGAATCCCTATCTCGCCTTTTCCGCGATGATGATGGCCGGGCTCGACGGCGTGCTGAACAAAGTGGATCCCGGCGAACCCCTTGACAAGGATATCTACGATTTGTCCCCGGAAGAGATGCGCAAAGTTCCATCAATGCCGGGCTCGCTCGATGAGGCGCTTACCTGTCTGGAAGAGGACCACGCGTTCCTGACCAGGGGCGATGTGTTCTCGGAAGAGTTGATCGAAACGTTCGTCAGCTATAAACGCAAATCGGAAGCGGAAGCGGTTCGCCTGCGTCCGCATCCCTACGAGTTCGCGTTGTACTACGATATCTAGTAGTTCGTTTGGAGGAGTTACGGCGTCGGCTGATAGCTCCCCAGCACTTTGCAAAAAGTGGCCATCTCACGTAGATGGTCGAAAGCTCTCTCGACGGCTCGGTCCGTCCGGGCTCCGAGAATATCAACGTAGAAAATATACTCCCAGGGCTTTTTGCTCAGGGGCCGGGATTCGATCTTGGTCATATCCAGGTCGCGCAGGGCGAAGCAGGCCAATGCGCGAAACAAGGCTCCGGGCGTGTTGGGTGTTGAGAAGACAATCGAGGTCTTCCACGCCTGGTTCGGCTTGACCTTGGGCGCTGTTTGTTTCGTCACCAGAAAAAATCGCGTAAAGTTTCCCCGATTGTCTTCTATATTCGGTTTAAGAATTACGGCTCCGTACAGACTTGCAGCCGCTGCCCCCGCGATAGCGGCCGTGTCCGGTCCGTTCTCTTTAAGCGCCTTTACACTTCCCGCGGTGTCGTAGTAGGCAACGGGCTGTATGCGTGGATGTTTGTCGAAGAAGATACGGCACTGGTTTAAGGCCACTGGATGCGAGAGGGCCCGGCGCACGTTGGCCAGCTTAGTGCCGGGCAAACCTATGAGGCTGTGGGAAATTCGCAAGGTTGTTTCCCCAATAATCGGAGCATCATACTGCAGTAGTAAGTCGTAGTTCTCATGCACGCTGCCGTGCAGCGTGTTTTCAATCGGTATCACGGCGTGGGCTACGTCACCCTGCGCGAGAGCCTGGAATACTGCCCTAAAAGACTCGCAAGGCACAAAGATCGCTTGGGGAAACAGGAGTTTAGAAGCGGCAGCGTGACTAAATGCGCCTAGTTCCCCCTGAAAGGCTACTCGATTTCTGGCGGTATTTCGCAACATATGTGACTAGACTGCTAAGTTGCACCTTTTGCGATTATTGGACGTAGATGCTAGTTAGTAACTAGCGTCACTGATCTGAACATGAGGGTTACTCATCTTGCATTCGCAGAGGGCCGCGCCCCGATGATTGAACACTGAACACGGGCTCTTGCCGTATCCGATAGACCCGTGTTACAACTGATCTGTTCCGCTTTCGGAACAAATTGCTTTATCTTCGCGCTTTGCCCAGATCTTTTCTGCTTTAGTCTACTGCGGGTGAAGCGGGATCGCAAGCAGACTAGGAGTATATTCACGATGAACTTACCTGGCAAGCGGTTACGCGAGGTACGTGAAAGGCTTCGGCTCCGCTTCCGTGATGTCGAGCAGGCAAGCCAGAAGATCGTCACGCTACGCCACAACCCAGAATTCGCAATTGGTCTCAGCCGGCTCGCTGACATCGAGAACAAAGGGACTCTACCCACGGTCTACCGCTTGTACTCGCTCTGCGCTATTTATCGTCTCGATTTCCACCTTGTGCTGGGGTGGTATGGAATTGATCTGGAAACATTACCCGTAGATGCCGCACAACTCAGTTTGAGCGAGACTCACCTATGGGGCTTTGAGCCTTCTGAGCGTTACACCACGCTTGCGCCCTTGAGTTTAGCGTCGGACTTTGATCCAACGAAGACATCGTTTATCTCTCGCCAGGTACAGCAATGGGGGCGCATTCCAGTGAGCCTGCTTACCGGCTACGACACTCGTCGAGATCGATACGCGTATATCGGATCGGACGACTGGTTCATGTACCCGATGCTATTTCCAGGCTCTTTTGTACAGATCGATGACACCAAGCGGCGGATTGCGAAAGACGGTTGGACCCATGAGCAGGAACGTCCTATTTACCTGGTAGAGCACCGATCAGGACACACTTGCGCGTGGTGTATGGAACGCTCCGGATTACTAATTCTGCAGCCGCACGGCGCTTCCAAGGAAGCTCCTCAAATTTATAAGTATCCGGGGGAGGCCGAAGTCGTGGGACAAGTGGTTGCGGTGGCTATGCGACTGGATCAGGCGAAGCGACGCCATACACATTTCTAAGAAGCCCGAGAATGGCTTCGAAGTCGGAAATGTGCTTGCGACGCTCCGGACCCTGGATAGAGGCGGGAACCAGATTCTTATAGGGCGTCAGACGCAGCCAAGCGTCGATGAGTTCAGCGCGATCGATATCCAGACCGGAGATGTACGCCTGGACGTCGGCCATCTTGCGCTCAAGCGGAAATGCCACCCAGTCCCGGAATGAAAGTTCGTGAGTCTTTTTGAGACTCCGGTTTGCATTCGCCATGTCATTTGAACCCGTGCCATAGTATTCGTAGGTTCCTGTGTCGGGGTTCAGTAAACCGGCAAGGTACACCAAGCGTCCGTAGGAAGTAGGAACACGAGACACATCTCGCAGCCAGAGTTCATCGGCTATTTGACGGTCCGCGCGACTACCATGGCCGTGGCGCATTAGCTCCTATAATACACGCGCCCTACCTGTTCACAAACAGGCGAAGGTACTGGTACATCCACTACCGTTCTGATGTCAGAAAACGTTGACAGTATAGCCTCTTACAGGGGAGTGTCTAAGGTATCGTACCGTCAGAACAACTCAAAATTAAAGAATAATTACAGGAAAAAAGGAATATGAATAAGATATTTTGCTCTTCAATTCTCCTGATTGGCTTCGCTGTAAGCCATGTAACTGAGGCGTCCGCCGCGGCGACTTACGCACCGACCCAAACTGGAAATCACGCTGACAAAGCGGTCTCTCCAGTTCTCAGCCTTTCCACTGTGCCGCTGACGCAAACATATTATACGCCGCCGTTTCTGATTCCCACGGTTACTGTTGCAAGCAACCCGCCATTCCCGAATCCCCAGAGCCCTTTGCCGCCGCTGAAGGCGAGCGAAAACCCGCCATTCCCGAATCCCCAGAGCCCTTTGCCGCCGCTGAAGGCGAGCGAAAATCCGCCATTCCCGAATCCCCAGAGCCCTTTGCCGCCTTTGCACGCATAATCCGACCTGTATTCCGACAAATTATCTGTTGCTCTCCCGGTGTGATTTGACTACCATTCAAATACAGCTATCGCACGGAAAGCACTTGGATGGAGTGGTCTTCGGTCGCACAATACATCGAACTGTGTCTCGGCTTCGTGTTGGCAACTCGACTCTTGCTGTTGAAGCTTCACCGGGTGTACAAGTACTTTGCCATTTTTCTGTTGGTCGATGTATCGAGCAATCTAATCTGGGCCATTGAGAAGCGGACCGGTACGCCGTTCCATGTCGATTACCGCGTGGTGTGGCTGATCGAAAGCGTGGCTATGTGGGTATTCACGCTGTTGACCGTGTACGCGTTGATGGACGCGATACTTGCGCATCTGCCGGGTATATTGCGGCTCTCGCGAAAAGTGCTGAATATCTCATTCTCGGCCGCTATTATCATCGGAATAGCATCGGCAGTGCAGGAATTCAGGAACGCCGTATCCGCCGAAGCCTCGTTCGGTTCGCTGGTGCATATCGTCGCTTGGGCGATTGTTTTCGACCGCGTGATCGACAGCGCAGCTCTGCTGACTCTGCTTTGCATCCTTATATTCCTGATTTGGTTCCCGGTCGAGATGTCGCGCAATCTGGTATTGTTCTTTTCCGGCTTCGTGATCTATTTTGCGCTCAGGACTTGTATTACTCTGTCATTAACACTTGGGTTAAATGACACTGCGAGTTTTCTCCAATTCGTTAATATGCTGAACGCCGGTCTGGCCGCGACGGTGTTTGCTTACTGGAGTTTCTCGATCACCCGAGCCGGGGAGAAGGTGCCCGCGAAACTACCGGTGCCCTCGTTCACGAGGAAGCATGAGGCTCTTTTGCTGTCACAACTGGAAGCGATGAATGCATCTCTCCTTAGTGCGGTACGTAAGGCTTCCTGAACTTTGCGGCTTTCCAAAACCCTAAAATGTATGGAAAATTCATGCAATTTTTTATTAGCGCATTTTTTCACAACTATTCCGAAAAAAATCTGGAGCCACACGGTGAGAAACGGCAATTTGGCCTTGAAAACTGCGCCCTATTCCGATAAGGTGTATTTACGGTGTCGATGTTGAATAGCATCGCGGTGATTGTGCCCTTGCTATTGGGTTGCATCACCTTGGGCCTTTTCCTGCCCATACTGCGTTCTATAGGCCGGAAACCTGCGACTGAGGACATAACGCCTGAGTGGCTGGACAGTTTCTCTGTATCGGCTTACTATCCGATGCAGGGCCTCCTGTCGGACGAGGACTTTACGTTCCTCTCCTGCCAACCCGGGTTCGATGTCTCTCTATATCGAAAACTGCGGCGTGATCGGCTGCATATCTTCCGTCAATATCTGCTCCGTCTGATCCTCGATTTCAACCGCCTACACGCGGTGGCGCGAATGATTCTCTCGCACAGTGCACAGGATCGATCCGATGTCGTCGCTAAGATCATGCGCTTAAAGATCCGCTTCTCACTCGCGGTGTTGCAGGCAGAGGCGAGTTACATGCTGTGCCTGATCGGTTTCCGTTTCCTGGCAGTCCGCAGCTTGATTGCGGCCCTGGAAGAGATGAGCCTCGAACTGTCGTCCCTCGCGCGCGCCCACGCCGCAGCCTAGCGCTGATTCACAGAGCAGCACTTTAAGGCTTTCGAATTTCTTTGCCGATACTAGGCAGATTTCTCTACGAACCGCTTCAGTTCCTTGGTCGCAGCTTCGTAGTCCTCGAACTGCTTCTCTGCCTGCTTGAACTCTTTGGTGTGCACGCAGCGGCGCGCACCGCGATGCTCAGTTGGATAGCGCAAATGCAGCATCTCATGGAACATCACAAACCGCACGATCAGTTCCGGAGCCCTGTCGGTATCGAGAATTGCGCTGAGTACGATGGCGTGATGTGACGGATCGTAATGGCCCAGCGTTGTGCGCGACGGCCGAATACTCCACCCAAGCTGCGGCTGAGACATCAGACCGAAGAAGTATTTGAAATTGAGATCTTCGAAGACCTTTCGCAGGTCGTAAACTCGTCCGGCAGGATGTCGCAGAGGTTTGCGGCCGCGCTGTTTTTTGGCCAAGTGCAGCGTTTGCCGCACATCTGCACGGTTCAGATAGCGACGATAGCGGGCCAAGGCCGCGCGCTCAGGCGAACGCCGAAAAAGCTTGGCGATCAAAATGGAAGCAAGGGCTTCCTGGATGGGCGCCGGAGCCTCTTTGAGCAGATCGCTGATCTCCACCAGCAGTTGCCCGTCTTTCAAACACACACGGCTATTCGCATTGGCGTACTTGCGAAAACGAACGGCAATCTGAGGCAATGGCGTGCGTGGTTTCAGATTTCGAAAAACGCGAGCGTATATCTGCTCCACACTCTCGAAAAGGAGAGCAGTCTCGACTTGCATTCGCCCCAAAGATAACATGGTTTTTCACATCTACATGGAAACTCAAGCCACGCATTTGAACAGTGAATGGGACGGCAGGTAAACAGGTGCGAACTGCAAAGATAAGCGCCGTGGGATGCTTCACTCCTCCTGGCGTTCTAACAAATCAAGACCTGGAAAAGATGGTCGAGACGAACGATACCTGGATCGTCGAACGTACCGGCATTCGCGAGCGCCACATTGCGGACAAGTCGATGGCGACTTCCGATATGGCGGTGGAGGCTGCGCGCGAAGCGCTGGCAAATCGCGGCATTCCTGCTACAGATATCGAAGCGATCATTCTGTGCACCGTCACGCCGGACATGCTGTTTCCGTCGACCGCGTGTCTGGTGCAGGACCGCATTGGCGCGACAGGCGCGTGGGGCTTCGATCTGCTGGCAGCATGCTCGGGGTTTTTGTATGGGCTGACCATTGCAGCCAATCTAGTGAAGGCCGGAAGCCATCAAAAGATTCTGGTGATTGGCGCGGACACAATGTCGCGCATCCTCGATTACACTGATCGATCGACATGCATTCTTTTTGGCGATGGTGCGGGCGCGTTTGTCGTCGAGCCGGCGGACAACAATGAAGAAGGCTATATCGGGCATCTGAACGAGATTGACGGTTCGGGCGCGCCATTCCTGAATATGCCGGCAGGCGGCAGCAGAATGCCCGCCACTGCGGACACTGTTGCGAACCGGATGCACTACGTCAAGCAGGAGGGGCAGCAGGTTTTCAAATTCGCGGTTCGCAAAATGCAGGAGCTATCGGAAGCGCTGCTTCAGAAGTATGGGGTGTCAGCATCGGAAGTGAAACTCCTGATTCCTCATCAGGCGAACAAGCGAATTGTACAGGCGACAGCCGAAAGGCTTGGGCTTTGCCCGGAGCGATACGTTCTAAACATTGACAGGTTCGGGAATACGACGGCCGCAACTATTCCACTAGCGACGCGCGATGCGGTAGCCGAGGGGCGGTTAAAAAAAGGCGACTTGGTTCTGTTTGCGGCGGTGGGTGCAGGCTACACCGCCGGCGTCAGTTTGTGGCGGTGGTCGTCCTAGTCACACCGGCGGCTGTTGAACGAACAGTGTTCATTCCGGCTGCCTTGAGCTGTCGCTCATACTCTTTCAGCACCCGCACCACGTAAGTACGAGTTTCGTAGTAAGGCGGTATGCCCCGATACTTCGTCACCGCGCCCGGACCTGCGTTGTAAGCGGCAAGCGTAAGCACGGGATCGTACTGGTACCGCTCCAACAAGCTGCGCAGGTAGCGCGCGCCTCCCGAGGCATTCTCACCCGCATTGGCCGCATTCACACCCAGATTCGCTGCCGTGTCGGGCATCAACTGCATCAGCCCGACAGCGCCCTTTCGCGATATTGCGCCCTGTCGCATACCGGATTCCACTTTGGCTACTGCTTTCACGAACA
>DATBEG010000070.1:0-7544 GCA_036276155.1 Bryobacteraceae bacterium
CGTTTCGGACCGCCTCACGCTCGATTTGGGTTTGCGTTGGGAAGTGGATGCGCCGCCGTATGAGGTTCACAATCATTGGGCGAATTTCAATCTCGATACGGGGCAGCGCGAGGTGGCGGGGCTGAACGGAAACGGTCGGCGCTTGCGCAACTTCGATTACGACACGCCGGCGCCTCGCGTTGGGCTGGCCTATGCGCTCAGCTCGGACCGCAAGACGATCTTACGCACGGGATTCGGCATCTCCTATGTCGATATGGACGCCGGAGGCGCGCAGCTCTACAAGAACCTGCCTTACTTCTTCACACAGAACGTAACGAGCAACATCAATGGCGCTCCGCCGGCCGTGCTGAGCGCAGGACTTCCCATTCCAGTTCCGCCAAGTATTACGAACGAGGCGGCTTTATCAAGCGGCAGCCCCGATGCTTGGAATTACAATCTGCGCGAGTCGGAAATTTTGCAATGGAGCTTCGGCATTCAAAGACAGCTCCGGTCGGACTGGATGGTTTCGGCGACGTACGTCGGGACGCGCGGCGAGCGGCTTCTCATCAACAGCCAGAATCTGAATCAGTCGATCCCCGGTCCCGGCGCGCAGGGGCCGCGGCGTCCGTATTATCTGACCAATCCAAACCTTGTGAACATTTCGTACAGAACGAATGCGGGCGATTCGAAATACGAGGCGCTGCAACTGCACATCGAAAAGCGTTTTTCTCGCGGCCTGACATTTGGCGCTTCGTATACTTACGCGAGCTATCTGAGCGATGTAGGCAATCCCAACGGCGGCGGCAATTCCGATATTCAAAATTACTTCTGCATTGCCTGCAACTGGGGACCCACATCGGACGATTATAAAAGCGTGCTTTCGATCAATCACGTCTACCAGATTCCGCTCGGGCGCGACCGAAAATATCTGACAAGGGGAGTGCTGTCGTACGTGCTCGGCGATTGGAATGTCAATGGCATCTGGACCGCGCAGACTGGGCAGCGATTTACTGCGATCCTGGGCACGAGCGTTTCAAATTCGGCCGGTGGCGGCGATCAGCGTCCGCATGCAATCGCGAACGGGAATCTTCCCTCCAGTCAGCGAAGTATCTATGACTGGTTCAATACCGCTACGTTTGTTGCTCCCCCGGAATATACGTTCGGCAATGCGGGGACGCGCATTCTCGTTGGTCCCGGATATTTCGACGTCGACCTCGGGCTGGTGCGGCACTTTGCTTTGACGGAGCGCTTTGGAATGGACTTACGTTCGGAATGGTTCAATCAACCGAGCCAATTTCAACCCGCCGAACGCAACCATCGGAACCGCACAGGCTGGCGTGATCAGCAGCACGCTGCCGGCGCGCATCATTCAGATGGCCGTGAAGATTTCTTTTTGAACGTGAAACCGACACGCCGCGAAGTTCTTGAATCCCTGACGTTTGCCGTAAGTTCTCCTGCCGATTCGCTTTCCCGGGGGGCTAATCGAAGCTCGCCAAAGAACGTGCTGGTGATCATGAGCGACCAGCATAAGCGATTGTATGGGAATCGCAGGAGACAAGGTAGCCCATACGCCGAATTTGGATGCGTTCGGCCGGACAGCGGCGCGATTCACAAGCGCCTATTGCACCAATCCGGTTTGCACCCCGTCGCGCGCCTCCATACTAACCGGCCTATACACGCACAATCACCAGGCCTGGAACAACACAGTTCCGTGGCCGATTGCGCATAAAACGATTGCGCATTATTTCGGCCAAGCCGGATACGTCACGGGGCTGATCGGAAAGATGCACTTCGTCGATGCGCAAACGCACGGCTTCGACTACCGGCTGGATTTCAATGATTGGTACCAGTTTCTAGGGCCCAAGACAAAGCTGCATGCGGATGAATTGAGCCGTGCGAACTCGGGATCCGGGCTGCCGCAGATCGACGATTTATGGCGCGATTTTGGCGATCCTTGGAAGGGAACGAGAGAATTGGACGATCGCGAAGGCCCGGTGGCGGTCGGTGGCGTTTCGAAGATTCCCGAACAGGATCACTTCGAGAGCTTCGTGGCGCGCGAATCCGTGAGGTTCCTCCGCAAATACGGAAAGCAGCAGCAGCCGTTTCTTTTATTCTGCTCGTTTCTGAAGCCACATGATCCGTTTCTGCCCGCAACGCGATTTGCAAACATGTTTCGTGCGGAAGACATGCATCTGCCGGATACATGGGGCAAGGTGGATCTTTCAAACGTACCGGCGGAGGTGCGCGAATCGATTGAACACAATGCCCCGACTCCGGAACTGCGCGATCCCGTCCAAGCGCGCAGGCGCATTGCATATTACTACACGAACCTGGCCCAGATGGACAACTCTGCGGGGGTGGTTCTTGACGAGTTGCGAAACCTAGGACTCGAAGAAAAACACGATTGTGGTTTACACTTCCGACCACGGCGAAATGCTCGGCGAGCACGGATTGTGGCAGAAGTTCCAGTTTTATGAGGCGTCTTGCGGCATTCCGCTGATGATTCGCTCGCCTGGATTTTCCAGAGCAGGCACCTGCGAAATGCCGCTGAGCCAAGTGGGCCTGCTGCCGACGATTGCTGAGTTGGCGAAGGTGCCCGTTTCGTCTTCTATAGACGGGCGGAGCTTCGCAGAGCAGGTGCGCGATCCTGCGGCAAATCATGGAATACCCGTCTTTGCGGAATACAATTTGCGAACGCCTAAGGCGAAGTATATGCTCCGGCGCGGCCGCTATAAGTACACACTCTGGACTCACGACATGCCCGAGCTGTACGATTTGCGCACAGATCCGCAAGAGATGAATAACCTCGCGCTTCGCCCCGAGCACACGAGCACGGTGGAACGAGTGAAATCCGAACTGTTCGCCTGGTACATGCCGCCGGAACTCGAGAAGCCGGCCTGAGCCATCCGGCAACTATGAGGCGGAGCGAACGGGCTCTTGTGGCGAGACGCCGTCCAGATCGTTGACTGCGGCGCCGTGCGGCGCCTTCACGGGACCAGCGAGGAGCGGGTCATTCGTTCTTTGCATCCAGGCGTCGAGACGTCCACGCATTTCGTTCAGCGCGTTTGCATATGCCGGGTCGTTCGCCAGGTTGCGGTTCTCTTCCGGATCGAAGACGGTGTCGAACAGCAGCTCGCGCGGGACAATCTGATCGCGCCAACCGTGTTGCAGCCAATAGGTCTTGCTGAGGCCGTCATCGCAATTCGGCAGCACGGGTGTTCTCTTATCGCCGAAGTGGCGGATGTAGTTATGGCGCAGAGTGCGGACTGCGCGCTTCGGTTCATAGGCCGCGTGATAATTTACTTCGGCGAAAAGTTCGTCGTGAAGCTGCGGCGCATCGCCGCTGATTACCGGCATGAGCGACCTGCCTTGTAGCCAGCCCGGCTGCTCTATATTGAGCAGATCGCAGGGCGTGGGGTAGAGGTCGAGCTGCGAGATCATGGCGTCGCAGGCCTTACCACCTCGAAAGCCGCCCGGGCCTCGGATGATCAGGTAAACGGACGTGCCGTGCACCGTAAGATTGCACTTCATTGCAGGAAACGCAATGCCGTGATCGGTGGTCGAGATGACGAGCGTGTTGTCGGCGAGCCCGGCAGAGGCGAGCGCCTGCAAGACAGCGCCGACGCCGTCATCGAGTATGCGTGCGGTGGCGTGGAATTCGGCCATGTCGCGGCGCGTTTCGGGTATATCGGGAATCGGGACGGGCGGCTGAGTAAAACGCTCCTCGTCCTGCGAGCCGGCGGGCGCGAATTCGCGATGAGTTTCGTGGAAGCCAACATCGAGAAAGAACGGTTCTTTCGGCCGGTCATTCAGAAAGCGGACCGCGGCCGGAGCAACCTGCGCGACGTAAACGCTGCCGGTTTCGACTATTTCGTCATAGCCGATGGTGTGAGGATCCTTTGCTATGTGCTGCACGCCAATGAGCGTCGAGCGATAGCCGTGCGGGCGTAGCCAGTGCAGCATGTGCTGGTTGTAATCGTTGAGCGAGAAACCGCGATGCGCAAGTCCAAGCATTCCATTGTTATGCGGACATTGGCCTGTCAGTAGAGCCGCCCGGCTGGGCGAGCAAGTGGGAGCGGCATCAAACGCCTGGCGGAACAGAATGCATTCGCTCGCGAGCTTCTGGAGGTTCGGCGTGGGGACGTCAAAACCATAAGGCTGGATATAACGGCCGGTATCGTGCGAATGGATATAGAGGATGTTCGGCCGGGTCGCGCGAGGCGATTGCGCGCGCATTCCCGCGACCGCGGTCGCAGCTATCATGCCCTTCATCAAATCTCGTCGTGAGCTGCGCAGTAAACCGTCGTCCATATTTTCAGTATGAGTGTCCCTACAAATAATTCAAAATTTTGGGGGCGAGCCACAGCTACGGACTTTCATCCAGTCTTCGATCAAGAGCTGTTGCGTGGGGATCGGAACCGGGAATTCGCGTTCGGGTGCAGTGGAGTATGACAGCGGCCACGTTTGACCCCTGCAACAGGCTTGGCTCTCTTCTGTACGGGAACGGGATTAGGCGGCTCGGCGTTCGTAATGATGGTGCAGACCGCCCACTTCAGGCATCTCGACTACTTTGCCTTCGCTAAGCGGCTGTACTCGTCGTGCTTCCGGAGCGTCTTTGCCCAGCGACAGATGAGTTCTCCAGTTATGGTAATAGCCGCCATACGCCGAGAGTGTGCGACACAGAGAGCTCTCACTGAATACAACGACGTGATCAAGGCATTCGCGGCGAATGGAGCCAATGCGCCGCTCCACATAAGCACGTTGCCAGGGAGAGCGGGGCGCAGAAAGTACCTGTTTAATGCCCATCACCTTTACTTGGCTAACAAACTCCTCACCGAAAATCCGATCACGGTCGCGCAGCAGATAGCGTGGCGCACTCTCCCACGGAAAAGCATTCCGCAGTTGCTGCACCGTCCACTCCGCGGTCGGATGCGCCGTGACTCCGAACTGGAGAATGCGGCGGAGATCATGCGCCAGTACCAGGAACACGTAGAGCACCTGGAACCGAATGGTCGGCACCGTGAAAAAGTCTACTGACACCAGACTCTTGACGTGGTTGTCCAGGAACGTCCGCCAAGTCTGGGAAGGAGGTTTGCGATGTCGCAGCATGTATTTGGCGACGGTTGGCTCAGTGATCTCAATACCGAGTTTGAGCAACTCACCGTGGATGCGCGGAGCACCCCACAACGGATTGTTGCGGCTCATCGTCCGTATCAAATCACGAATTTCCTGCGGCAGCGCAGGGCGCCCGGGCTTGCCACGCCGCACTTTCCAAGTCCAATACAGACGAAAGCCCTTGCGATGCCAGGCGATAAACCGTCTCTGGCTGCACGATCAGCAGGGCTGATTTCCAGTCCGTCCAGACTTGACGTTAACCAGATCCACAAAATCCGATCGGCAGGCCTCAGATTCAGCCGTTTCGGCGCCGACCGGCGCAGCACGCCGAGTTGGTGCCGAAGGCAAGATTCTCCAACCACAGTTCGAGCGAGGTCTTAAACAAGGAGGACAGCACTCCCAGCAGAAAGAGCAGTTGTTGATGGACCGACCACAGGAGCAGATAACTGTGCATCCCGTAAATGTCAGCTTACACGGAATCAAGGACTTAGCTAAGAGATCGGTAACATGTTACCTCGACGTTACGAAACGTCGCAGGAGAGTCCGGGAAGCGCAATTGAGTTTCCGATCCAAGGCCTTCCTTTTCAGCACGTTCCAATTTTTAGACCTTACGCGAATGCTGGCGAAGAATCCCAGTGATAGTCACCGGTTAAATTGATGTGTTCCCAGCCAAGTGGCGATAGATGGGCGAGATCACCGCGGTGCCGGATCGTGTCCCTGAACGCGCAGGTGATCGACGACGCGTGGCAAATAGGTCGTGTTCCCTAAAATGATGGCGGCGACTACCAAGTTCAAACCACTGGCGTCGTGTTCGGCCGGCGGCCAGGTCAGCGCGTTAAGGCGGACCGTTATGCGTCCAAAGTCTTAAAAACTTGTCAGCGAAGGCCAGTCGTATCGGGAAGTGAGCCATCGGCTAGGGTTGGAGCAAGAACACCGTCATGGACATCGTCAAGCGCAACCGTACTGTCTAGCGTGCTTTAAATTCCGTTTCGTGTCTTCTCCTCTAGGAATCCCGATTAGAGGGCCGGGGGGCTAATCCTGCATCAGTCCGGCAATATCGCGGCTGCCACGCATGACATGCAGGATGAGAATTTCCTCGGGCTCGATGCGGTAAACGATGACATACTCACCCACAGGGAAACTGCGCAGGCCGGGGCGTAAATCATGATCGCGCCGCCGCCCTAGCTGCGGATGTAGAGCCAGCAAGAAAAAACGCTCTGTGAGGCTGTCAATAAGGCGGTTGGCGATGTCGATGCTGCCGCTCTCGCGGGCGACATACAGCCAGATATCGTCAAGCTCGGCCTCGGCAGTGGGCAGAATTCGGAAACCGCTCATCAGCGGTTTTGTTCTGCGTTCAACCGGGCAAGACCGCGCCGTTTTATATCATCGGCAAGCTGCACTGTTTCTTCACGGCTCGTAACCCGGCGACCTTCACCACGTGCGAAAGACGCCTCGGCCTGATCGACAGCAGCAAGAATTTCAGCACGGCGGCGCTCGCGAACTTCCCACAAGGACAAAGCTTCTCGCAGGGCGTCTTCCTCACGGGCAAAGCGGCCTGCTTGGATGCCTTCCTGAATAAAGGCTTTCTGGTCGTCGGTGAGTTGCACTTGCATAGTCTCTTAACCCTCAATTTCAGCGTAAAGGAATATAGCACCAATTGTCTACGAATGCCACGGCACTGCTGTTGCTCGCTTTCGTACTGGCTCTCTGCTGATACGTCGAACGGGGCGCGGCCGAATCGACATGAGAACGAAATTTAATCAACGCCGCCCCAAATTTGTCTGCGTGCTACGCATGCGGATAAGGAAACCAAACCTTCCTAGCGGGCGCTGCCCCCTGCCTTCACAATGTCGTCGAACGGCCGGACCCGAATTCGACACATCGTCCAGGATTTTTTTGCTTCTTCCGCGGTTTAGTCCGAACTGGCGTTCCCGAACGTGTTGCAGGCGCGCATATCGCCGCTGTCGAGTCCGCGCTGGAACCAGCCCATCCGCTGCTCCGATGTCCCATGCGTAAAGCTGTCCGGCGCAACGTACCCCTGCGTCATCTTCTGCAGGTGATCGTCACCGACGGCCGCGGCTGCCTGTAGTCCCTGCTGGACGTCGTCGGTATGAATGATGTTTCTCTGCTCGCCGCTATGCGCCCACACGCCCGCGTAGCAGTCCGCCTGTAGCTCCAGCGCAACCGAGAGTTTGTTGCCAGCCGACGGATTATAGGCACGCAACTGCTCCACCTTCGCCTCGGTGCCCACCAGCTTCTGCACATGGTGGCCGATCTCGTGCGCAATCACATAGGCCTGCGCGAACTCTCCGCCCGCCCCGAAGCGCTTGAGGTCATTCCAGAATCCGAGATCGATGTACACCTTTTCGTCCTGCGGGCAATAGAACGGCCCGGTGGCCGCGCGTGCCGATCCGCAGCCGGAGTAGGTGGCGTTGCGAAAGAGCACCAGC
>DATBEG010000071.1:0-36529 GCA_036276155.1 Bryobacteraceae bacterium
AAAAGTCGCGCAATATCGCCATTCGGCACCGAGGAATATTACAGCCGTGCAAACACGCGCCGGTATTCTTCGGCAGTTTGCAACCATGTGAATTTGTGCTGCACAAGCGAGTGAAGGCTGGCTGCCATCTCGCGGGCTCTCTCCGGGTTACTCAGCAGTGACGAGATCGCGTTTGCCAAAGCGCTGGCGTTTTCTAGAGGAACGGCCAGGCCGTTCTCGCCATTGGCGATGATCTCTTCGATGCCGCACGAAGCGGTTGCCACTACGGGCAACTGCGCGGCGCCGGCCTCCAAAAGCGCGAGGGCGAATCCTTCGCCCATCTGGCACTTGCGCCAGCGTGTGGCTAAGACAAAGACGTCGGAGTGGCTCAAGAAGTCGTAGAGCTGGGCATGGGGTACATCCTCAAAAATGAAGACTCTCTTCTCCATGCCCTTGCTCCGTATCCAGGAGTTCACGTATGGCATCGCATCGCCCGAATGCCCGAGCAATAGGAGAGCGACGTCGTTGAACTCGGCCGCAACCTGTTCGAATGCAGGCAGCAGAATGTCATGGCCCTTGCGATACTCGAAGGCGGCGACTTTGATGATCAACCTGCGGCCCTGCAGTTCCGGCGGCCAATGGAAGTTCGGATCTGAGTGGCGGGCAAAGAGCGGAATGTCGATGCCGTTGTACACGACCGCCGTTGAGGTTCGCCGTTCAAGAAATAGTACTTCTTCACGCAAGCCTTCGGAGCAGGCAACCACGATCGTCGAGTGCCGAAGCATGAAACGCCAAAGTAGCTTTGCCCACCGGCCTTGCGCGTGCGCAGCTCTGATATCGGAGCCGTGCACGGACAGGACAATTTCGGTTTGGGTCAGGCCAAGAAGTCGCAGCAGCGCAAACGCAAAAGCTTGAAGGTCAGGGAAATGAATATCGAAGGATGCAATGTTGTTCGCCTTCGCGAACTGGCGTAGCGCGTTCAGTTCGCGAGGGAGATGAGCGAGAAACGTAAGAAACGCAAGTAGCGGTCTTTTCTCGTCGTAAATAGAGTGCAACCGGGAGTATCCCCGCCTGATGCCCGAAGCCAATTTGTCTTCCGTTTTCGAACTCCAATCCAGTTGCAGTGCAAGCGGATCAATTCCGAGTTCGGGGTGGGAAGCAAATTCCCGCATTAGATTATTGACAACGCGAGATACGCCGCCGGCGCCGTCAAACGACCACGGCAGAACGAAACAGACGGTATGACGAGTCAGACTCAGGTTCCTTGACGTTGCTTCAGGTTCTGCTGCACACTCAGCCTGCGCTTGACGATGGTGCGCGAGGGCAGAAGTGGCGGCTGAACGATCCGCACGGAGCCAGCCGGCTGCAAACCGGCTTTGAGAATTCCGCGCTCCGAAGCAGTATTCGACTCGTGCGTCTTCATATAAATGCGTCGGATTCCCTGCTCCAGTGCAATGCGAGCAAGACACTGGATTGCATAGGGATAGATACCTCGCCCGCGAAATCCGGACAGAGTTTCACAGCCGGTAATCTCCATCTCATCCTCACGCAGTTGCAGAACAATTGGATCATCCATCGCCACCGCAGACGCAGGCATGAGCCACGAGATATGCGCCAATTCGTCTCCAACGTAGACACCGTAAGCGTGGCTTGTTCCTATCCGCTGTAGACGTTCGAGTTGCCTCGCTTGAAAAGTCGGATCGTCGGCAGGCGACGTCAAGGAGGCCAACGCGCTTGCGTCAAGGAACTGCAAACGCACGTCCGACAAAGACACGTTGGCCGCAGCATCCGTGTCAGCCGTTTCAATAGAGAATACTAGCAGTCGTAACGATGATCCGGTCAGCGAGCGCGAAAAAGCCTCGGGATCTGAACGCCAGAGGCGTATTGCGCTGCGCAGCTTTTTCTTCCAAACAGGACCTACGTAACATTCGGCTGCCGGTAAAACGACAGGCTCCGCGCCAAACCCTAACTTGAATTGCGAAAGCGATGTGCCGTCGACTGCGCCACCAAGGTTGAACGTCTCCCGGCCGTCCTGCTGAAGCGCTTCGGCAATTGACTTGATGAGAAACCGCGATGCACCAACGGTCATGCCTTCCGCGCTGCTGCCGGTTGTATGAGAGTAACCGCTCCGAGGCGACAGAAGCACCAGAAGGGACGCAAGCACTTTCTCTCCCGATACGGCCTGAAACAATTCCGCGGCGCCGCTTTCCAGAAAAGCACGGTACAACCGCTCCTCGTTCGCCAACGCAACGGATTCGCCTCGCGCCACGCGTCTCTGCGCGGAATGAATCACGAGGCTCATATGGTCGCCAAGCCAGTCGAGCTTGTCGCGCGTGCGGCGAATGGAAACATTGGCTTTCTGTGCTTTCTTGATATTCCGACGATGATCCGCGCTGAGCATCCCAGAGAGGTCTTTCCCGTCGAGACGCCAGATGTACTCACGACGCGTACTGCGAGACGTTTCGGCGCGAAGAGGAGGAAGGTCAAAAGGCGCTGAGCCGTAACTCTCCGCAACTAAATCGGTGACGCCACGCTTGCGGCACAACTGGTCGACGACTGCCCAAAACTCGGGATCACTTGCGACCGGCGGCAGCGAAGGAAGCTCAACCTCTGTAGAAAGCCTCCCCGTCTTGATTAAACCGAGCGTGACGTTTGCTTCAGTCCCATCACCGGTCAAACCAACGATCCAAACTTCTCGTCCGCTGGCCTGCACCGCCCTGCCGTACTCAATCGTGCTGAATGGATTCGCAACGCTAGCTCGTCTCAGCAGATCCTCTAGTTCAGGGCCACAGCTTTCGAGCGGCGCCAGAATCGGCTCACGCTCCATGCTCTGCGCCTGCGGACAAAAGAGCTTCCGATTGCGTTTGATTCTTCACGTGCAGGAAATCCATCACTGAGTCCGCGAAGAATTTTGTGGCCCAGTTCAGCACGCACCAGCGTCCGTATCCGCCGCCGATAGGATACGATCCGCGAATCCCTCCGTCGATACCGCGAGTTCCTGGTTTCAAATCCTGTGTAAAACAGACGAACCCCAGCAATTTATGGCCAGCTTCGAGATATTCGCGTTTTCCAGTATCGCCATAGCGTCGCATGAACACTCCGGCGATTTGTGAGGATCCTGTCAAGCATGCCCAGTTAACCGCAGGACTCCAGTCGGCTCGAAGACGTCCGGCGAGGAATCCGTCCGCCCGAATCAATCCGGCCAGAGCACTCAGCGTGCGATCGACGGCGTCCAGACAATCCCGTCGGCGCTGCCGCAGCCCGATGCCATGCAACCCCTCGAGGACATATCCAATGGTGTGGGTCAGCGGCTCGTCATGCATATCGAGATCGTTCTCAGAAAACCAGCCATTCGACTGCTGCATGCTCAGCGCGTAGTCGGCTGTTTTTGATGCGGCATTGCGATAACTGTCGTCGTCCAGCAGATCACCACATTCAGCCAGGGCCAGACCCGTCCGAGCTTCATACGCTTTTGCTCCCGGCTCACAAAAATGCGAGTACCCGCGCACGAACCGGCCCGTATCATCCAGACAGCCACAAAGCCAATCTGCAGCTCGAATTGCGGCGATGCGAATACGCTCGTCGTGAAATCCTTCGTAGACAGCATTGAATCCAAAGAGAACTTGCCCCGTCACGAACGTACTGGAGGCAACGGGCTGCGCGCCGTAAATGCCACCCTGAATGCCGCCATCCGGGAGTTGGATCGAGAGCTCCCACTCTGTCATGCGCTGGGCACGTTCCAGGGCATCGCTATCGCCATGTGTCGCCGCGTATCGAAGCATAGTAGGAATGATGTAGCCAGTGGTTTCCGGGTACGGCGCTTCCCAGCCGACTGTTTCAGCGCTTCGAACAGGACGGCGCGCTCGAAAGCCCCACGGCACGCCACCGCTTGCGGCCGCATCCTGAGCAGTCTTGATCCACTGAATAGCTGCTTCAAGATGCCTCACAGTGGGCTCTACGACGTGCGCTTTGTTAGATTTCTCCAGCTGTTCTACAGCCCGGGCCGCGCGTGATTCATGGCTGAAGGCGTTGAGAAACTCCAAAACGCCTCGTGCCGCAGACTTCAATTCTCGGACGATCACCACTACTCCGATTATGGCGTCCCCGTCGCCGAAGCTGAAGTACCAGCAGAATTGGTGAGGGTGACGGTCACCGATTGGATCGCGCTCGGATTTCCGCTGAGCGAGAACGGAATCTGCAACGAGAAGGCGCTCCCGTAGCTTTGCGCTTCGCTGCTGCTGTACCACTGCGTAAGTGCGGAACTGACGTCAATTGTGAATGTCGCGGAACCGCTGATCTGAGCGCCACTTACGGCATTGAATGTAAATGACGCGGTTTGCAGATCACGCGGCGATGAATTCGCGACCAGTTCCACAACGAAACCAGCAGACGTCAGGTCGAGAATCTGAACGCTATTCGCCTCAATCACCGGTGCCGTTCTCGGAATAGTCAAATCTGCTGTGGTGTCTGGCTGGCCAGTCACAGAGAGCGTAGCTACAATGTCGCCGGCAACGGTTCCCGTCTGCAGGGCTGGGAGCGAAACACTGGTGGATCCAGCCGGGATGCTGAACGTGGTGGACGTCTGGGGAGGCGAAGTGCAACTGCTGCTGGCGAAGCAAACCCCGGGGTTGACATACGAGCTGGAAAGTCCCGTCGCATCGGGATTGAAGTTGAGCGTAACTGTACCCGTGACAACGCTCGATACGGGCTGGGCAGCTTGTACTTGGCCGCTAGTTATGGAGTTGCCCGGCTGCTGAGTCCCGTTGGGCAATACCAGCGAGATCAGCGCATTCACACTGATTATCAGGGATGCGGAAGCATTTTGCCCAATGCCGTCCTTGACCGTAACGGTGAACGTCGATTGCACGGCAATGGTCGGTATACCGGAGACCACACCAGTGGCGGGAGCAAGCGATAATCCCGGCGGCAAGGTGCCTGACACGACAGACCACACATACGGGGCAACACCGCCTTGCGCTGTGAGCGTTTGAGAGTAAGAACTCCCGACTACGCCATTCGCGAGCGAAGCCGTCACGATGGAAGGCGTACTTCCACTAGTCGAGATCGTGATACTCAGCTGTTTGGTAGCAATTTGCGCGGGCGACGCGCTGTCGGTTAACTGAACCGTGAAAGAACCGGTCGCGGCAGGCCCCGTCGGCGTTCCAGTGATTGCTCCAGTTGCGGGATTCAGCGTAACCCCGGGCGGCAGTGAGCCTGACGAAACGCTCCACGCGTATGGAGTGGTTCCACCTTGCGCCGTCACCGAAGACGAATAGGGACTACCGATTACGCCCGACGGTAGAGATGCAGTGGTTATGAGCACTGCAATCGATGTGTTAGTCAGAGTGAATACGGCTGAACTGGCACCACCGACAACACTGGCCGTGAGTGCAAAGGAACCAGCGACGTTGTTTGCGGTGAATGTAGGCGCGGTTGCCACACCGGAAGCGTTGGTGGGGACGGTCGCGGTTGTCACCCCCCCTGCAAAAGTTCCGCTAGCTCCCACGGCAGGCGCAGTGAATGTAACATTCACGTTTGAGATCGGATTGGATGCAGCATCCGTGACAGTTACCTGCAATGCCGTGGCGAATGCGGTACCTACCGTAGCAGACTGCGTGGCGCCCGCCGTCGCAGCCAGAGTCGCAGCCGGCCCGGCTCCTAGCAGTATCCCCACTGTGCCAGTGGTTTCGTTGACTAGTGCAACATCCGGCTTTCCGTCGCCATTGAAATCGCCCCCAGCAATGGAAACTGGCTGGGCTCCCGCAGGGTAGGCGAGTTGGGCAGCGAACGTGCCGTCGCCGTTCCCCATCAGATAACTGATCGTGTTGTCGGCACTGTTTGTAACCAAAAGGTCGACAATGCCTCGACCTTCGAGGTCAACGGCGGCGATGGAGGTTGGGCCCGAACCCACGGTGAAGTTCGATGCTGTGACGAAGGTGCCATCGCCGTTGCCTAACAAGACGCTGATGTTGTTGGCGCCGCTATTTGCGACCGCAAGATCTGCGATGCCGTCGCCGTTAAAATCAGCAACGGTCACGTAGGCCGGCGTTAATCCGGCTCCATAGGAAACGGGACTAGCGAACGTGCCGTCGCCATTACCGAGCAAAACGAGAACACTTCCCGTGAAGTTATTCGCAATGGCGATATCAGCGTTGCCATCCCCATTGAAATCACCCACCGCGAGTGCTTTTGACCCCGCCGGGATGCTTAGCTGCGTCGAACTCGAAAACCCGCCTGCGCCGTCTCCGAAAAGAATCGTCACCCCGGAGTTCCCGCCGTTGCCCACGGCCACATCCGGTTTCCCGTCGTTATTGAAGTCACCAATCGCGAGAGAGGCCGGGCTGCTGAATTTGCCAGTGACGGGCGTGGCGGCCCCGAATGTACCTTGTCCACTTCCGAGGAGGATGCTCACAGAGTTACTTCCGGAATTGGCAACGACCAAATCAGGCGCGCCATCCGAATTCAAATCGACGGCAACGACAGCGCTCGGACTCTGGCCAACGTCGTAGTTCGCAGGCCCGGCGAAGGTGCCGTCGCCCTTGCCCAAGAGCATGCTGATGTTGCCGCTGCCGGAATTCACGACGGCGAGATCGTCCCTACCGTCACCATTGAAGTCTGCGACAGCGACAAACCCCGGGAATGTTCCGACAGTCTGCGTGGCGCCAGTGGTTAAGATTGACGCGGAGACAAGATTGATGCTCTCCTGCAGCGGTGTCGATTTTGCCGGTTGATAGGTGGAATCCCCTGAATAGTACGCGTGGATCGAATGCTTGCCGCTCGACAGCAGGATGGTCGAGATCGTAGCCGAGCCGGACCCAACATGCTGGGTACCCAGAACATTCGTTCCGTCGTAGAACGTGACTATGCCGGTGGCGTTGCTGAAGTTCAACAGAGCCGAAAGCGAAACGCGGCCGCCGAAGTTCACCGGGTTCGGAGCCGCAACGAGAGTCAAGGACAGAGCTAATGGCGAGTTGGTCAACGCAAACACGACAGGCGTGCTTATACCGACGACGGCGGCCTCGACGTCGTAACTTCCTGCGATGGCGTTCGCCATTGCCGTGACGCTAGCCGCGCCCACACTGTTCGTAGTCGCTGCGATGCTCGACAGGATGGCAGTCGCTCCTGGCGTGGGCACCGCGAAGCTCACGGACACGCCGGGAACGGGATTACCCCCTGCGTCCGTTACTAAAACCTGCAGCGCGGAAGCGAAAGGCGTGTTGACTGCAGCGGTTTGCGGTGTTCCCGCTGCGGCGACAATCGACGCGGGAGGGCCGGCAGTGTTGGTCAACGCGAACGTAACCAAATTGGGAACGCCGGGAACCGAAGCAGTGAGCGTATAGGTGCCTGCAACAGTATTCGAAGTTGCGGTCACACTCGCCAGGCCGCTGTTGTTTGTGATTGCTGTCCCCGAAGACAGAACGAGGCCCGCGCCTGAGGACGGAGTTGCAAACGTAACACTCAGTCCCGGGACAGGATTGCCGCTCGAATCGGTTACAAGGACCTGCAGCGAAGTGGCGAACGCGGTGGAAATAGGTTCGCTCTGATTGTTGCCGCCTGTGATTGCAAGAAAGTTCGCCGGGCCCGAGCCGAGAAGCATTGCTAGCGTATTGGATTCTTGATTCGCGACCGCCAGATCGGCACGGCCATCACCATTGAAGTCGCCGACCACTAGCGAAGAGGGCAACGATCCCGCAGCGTACGTCGTAGTCGAACCGAAGGTCCCGTCGCCCTTGCCGAGCAGGACATCAATCGTGCGGCCATTCAGATAACCAACAGCCAGATCAGGATTACCGTCGCCATTAAGGTCGGCTATCTGAACACAGTATGGTGACGTGCCGCCTGTAGAAAAAGTCGCTGGCGACTGGAATGTGCCGTTCCCGTTGCCCAGAATGACCACGAGGTTGGCAGATCCGGTGTTGGCAACTACTAGATCTGTGTTGCCGTCCCCATTCAGATCGCCCGCTGCGGCAAAGGTCTGCCCGGATTGTACGTTCAGAGTGACGGCAGATCCGAACGAACCGCTACCGGTATTCAGGAACACGGAGACATTGTTGCTATTGCCAGCGACAGCGAAATCAGGCAAGCCGTCGTTATTGAAGTCGGCTACGGCAAGCGACACGGGACCGGGGACGGCAGCGTAGGCGGTTCCGACAAAAGTACCGTCGCCTACTCCGGTCAGAAGCACGACAAGGCCGCCCTGGTACTTGAGGCCCACGAGCAGATCCGGTATTCCATCGCTGTTGAAATCGCCGAGCGCCAGAGAGGTCGGTCCGCCCAGTGTCGCAGTAGACATCGCGACCGCAAACGTGCCGTCTCCGTGGCCAAGAAGCACTTCGACGTTACCGCTCGAGCTGTCTGCAACTGCTAAGTCGACGTGACCGTCGCCATTCAGATCGGCCGCAACGATTGCGACAGGCGCAGTGCCGGCGGTCAAAGTCGCTGAAACAGTAAAGGTCCCGTCGCCATTGCCAAGCAGGACGCTCACGGTGGCGTCCGTTTTGTTGACAACGGCCAAGTCCTCGATGCCATCGCCGTTGAAATCGCCGGTCGCGATCGCGACCGGAGCATTACCTACTGTCACATTAGGCGCGGAGTAAAGAGTGGTAGCGGGGACCGGAGAGACGGATTGAAAAACGACCTGCGATTTCGCGGGCGAATAATTAACGTCTCCCGTGTAGTAGGCGCTCAGAGCGTGTTTTCCACTTGAAAGCTGAATCGTGGAGACCGACGCAACCCCGGCGGTCAGAGGCTGAGTTGCAACGGGATTTACGCCGTCGTACAGAGTGACTTTGCCGGTAGCGCTAGCCGGATTCACCGCGACGGTAAAGACCACATTCGAACCGAAGGTCGAGGGATTGTTCGTAGATCCGAGTTGAACAGACGGCGCGACCTTTGCATTCGTCAACGAAAAATTCGTGAAGAGTTCGGTATTCGCGATGGATGCAGCGACAAGGTACGAACCTGCCGTGCCGTTGGCCGAGGCGTCGACGCTCACGCTGCCGTTGCTGTCGGTAACACCTGAGCTAGCTGAGAGCAAGGCAGTGGCACCGGAAAGCGGCACAGCGAAGCTAGCAGGGAGCCCAGGCACCGGATTCCCATACATATCGACCGCAGTTGCAATCAAGGGCAAGCTAAACGCTGAGTTGACGAGTGTCGATTGAGGCGTGCTGGTCTGAGAGGCAATAAACGTGTACGCTGGTCCTGCGGTGTTCGTCAATTGCAGCTGCACTGATCCGGTGACGCCCGTTGAGGAGGCTGAAGCGTAGTAAGTGCCTGCGACCGTATTCGCGGTTGCGGTCACCGACGCGATGCCGTGGCTGTTTGTCACCGCCGTGCTGCTGGACAGCGACGCTCCAGGCCTCGTCGTAGCCGAGGGTGCCGAGAAGGTGACAGGAACACCCGTGATCGGATTCCCGTTTGCATCGGATATAGACACTGCAAGCGCCGTCGAAAAATTGGAGGAAACCATCGTGGACTGCGCATTTCCATTTGCAGGGGTGATTCCCGGAGACGCTCCGACACCAAGCAGGAGGTTCATCTGACTGGGTGAAGGTTCAGACGACCCGTTGACGTACACTGCGAGATCGGTCTTGCCATCGCCGTTGAAATCCCCGACGGCGACAAACTGCGGCCCGTTCGCCACGTTGTATACACGCTGCGTTCCGAATGTGCCGTCGCCATTTCCATGCAGCAGCGTGACTGTACTGTCGCCGTTGTTGACCACTGCGAGGTCGTTGTTGCCGTCATCGTTGAAGTCCAACGCGACAATCGATTTCGGGCTCAGGCCAACGGGATAAGCCATATAGGGGGAGAACACACCGTTGGCCTGCCCCAGCAACACGTCCACATTCCCCGCACCCATCGCCACCACAGCGATATCCGGTATTCCGTCACGGTTGAATTTTCCGACGACGGCCTGATAGGGGTGCTTCTCGACAGCGTAATTCGCCGCTGCCGCGAAGGAGCCGTCTCCGTTTCCGAGGAAAACGCTGACGCTGTTGCCGTCATAATTCGCGGTAATCAGGTCAACAATACCGTCGCCGTTCACGTCGGCAACCTGAATGTTCACCGGAGTCATTCCCGTGGGGAACGTCGCGGACTGAAGCTCAAATGTGCCATCGCCGTTGCCCAGCATCACTTCGGCATAACTCTGGATGGAATTCGTAATCACGAGATCAGGCACGCCATCGCCGTTGAAGTCGCCCACCGCAAGTGAGCCCAGTTGGCCCAGAGTGTACATCTGATTCGACAGCGCACTCTGCACTGCTCTGAACGTGCCGTCTCCGTTCCCGAATAAAATGTTGACAGTGCCATCACCGGCGTTCGCTACGGCGAGATCGGTGAACCCGTCGCCGTTCAGATCGGCCGCCACGATGGCAACGGGATCTTTGGCTGTAGCTCCTGAACTGGCGAGAGGCGAGCCCAGCGAGTAGTTCACCGCGCTTTGGAACGTCCCATCCCCGTTCCCGATGAGCAGGGTTATACTGCCGCTCGAAGCATTTGTGAGCGCAAGATCGGCAACGCCATCTCCGTTGAAATCACCAATTGCGCTTGCAGCAGCATTGCCGACCACGACGGATGCACCCGGAATGAACGTGGTCGCTGCGACTGTAGTTACCGTTGGCGCCGGTACAAGGGTTGTTGCACTAATAGACGCGTAGTTCGAGTCCCCCGAGTAGAAAGCGGTAATCGAATGCGTGCCGCTGGAGAGCAGGATGGTGGAAAGGGATGCGCTGGCGTACGAAGCACCAGAGAGAAGGGGCGTGTAGCCGATAAAGTCCCCCCCATCAAAAAACGTAACTTTCCCGGTGGCGCCAGCAGGTAAGACGGCGGCAGTAAATGTTACTTTGCTGCCGAATGTGATGGAAACCTTGGAACTGCTGAGGCTTATAGAGGCTAGATTCTTATTCGTCAGCGCGAAGGAGGTCGATGTATTGGTCCCCGGAATCGTGGCTGCTACGTTATAGGCGCCCACACTATTGTTCGCCATGGCTGTTGTACTCGCAACACCATTCGAATCTGTACTGACGGCGTAAGTCGAAAGATTCGCACTTGCTCCAGAAATTGGCACGGAAAAGGCCACAGACGTTCCGGAAACCGGGTTTCCATATTGATCCCTTACGGTTGCAACAAGTGATTTCGCAAAGGCGGTGTTGAGAGCCGCAGATTGCATGCTTCCGCTTGTTGAGGTGACGCTAAACGCAGCACTGGCCGTGTTGGTCAGCGCAAACGTTGCAGATGCGCCAACTCCATCTACTGACGCGGTGACGTCGTAAGTCCCGCTCACTGTGTTCGCAGCGGCGACCACGGCCGCAATTCCGTTACTATCTGTCGTCGCTGTCAGTGTGCCGCTTCCGCTGATATCCGAATTAGGAATATTCAGAATCGCGCTGGCTCCCGAAGACGGCGCCATGAATGTTACTGCTGCTCCCGGAACCGGGTTGCCATTGGAATCAGTGACTGTGGCTTGCAGAAACGAACTGAAGCTTGTATTGACTTGAGAGGATTGCGACCGCGGCGGATTGGCCGCAATAGAGGAAGGCGGCCCGACGCCCAGCAAGAGGTCTACGGTACTTCCTCCGAGAGAGGCGCGCAAGAAAACCGAACTCGCCTGCGCGAGAGACGCGCTCGCTGTAAATGCTAAAAAAATAAGGATCAGGCTGCCAGCACCGCGCTTCATGAGGGCGGCATTGGCGCGCTTATGCGGAGGCGAGGGCACAGTTCTACCGTTCCTTGTGACAGTCATTATTGGGGCGTTTGCTACCGGACGTTCAGACCGGCATTCGGTTGGGTACTCGTCGTGAGGGCCAACGCTACTGGGTCGGCTAACTTCATGACGAACACGGGCGAGGCAGACAGCAGAAGCATATGGCCGTCCCGCAGGGTCACCATTTCGTCAGCCTGCTGCGCGATGGGAACATTGGTAACGGCAAGAGATTTGGCATCCATGACCCAAAGCTTCTGGCTCTTGGCGTCGAGCGCTGCGATCGTCGCACCGTCGTTGCAGACTGCCAGATGATCGGGCTGGATATCGCTGCCCAGCACGACGGGCGGTCCGTTGGGAGCTTCAACGTTCTGAATCAGCAGGAGCTGCTTCTGGCGGCCGTCGCTCACCAGGAGATTGTGGGTATTGGATACGAAGGATAGCGTCATCGGCGAATAGGTCCAAGCCAAGGTATGGAGTGGCGCACCATCTACAGAGAGTGAGACCTGTCCATTCGTATTAGTAGTGAGAATCAGGTGCCCATCGTCACTTAAGAAAATGCGCGAGGGCCCGCCGAATGACGGCTGTGGAATTTTTGCCAGGACAGAGGGGTTGCCTGGGAGGCCAACAACCACTTGAATGCGCTCTTCGGACGCGGAATAGATCGCGGCCGATCTGCCCGTGGGACTAAACGCTGTGAGATCGGGCTTCCCCGTAAATCCCGAGATGACATCGAGGATATCGCTCGCAGCGACGACATGAAGTCTGGCCAGATGCCAAACAGCTAAACCTCCGCTGCCGGGCAGTTCTGCAAGTGCGTAGTGCTGGCGCGGCGGCAAGAATATCTGTCCAGTACCGTTCGGCTTGGTGATCGGTTCGCCGAGTGATGTCGCCGACGCCACGCCCCGAATTGGAATGAGGCTCGATCCGCTTGCATCAAGCAGATATCCCAACGTGGGACCTGCAATAGCTACGTCTGGCTTCGTCGATTTGGAGCTTGTTCTCGGCTGGACGGAGCCGGAAGAGATACGTCCGGCCTGCAGTGCGATTTGCGGACCTTGCGCGAATGTTGTAACGCAAATCAACGAGAACGCCAGGGCTAGTCGCGTGCGTTGGCTTCCCAAATCGACTGAACTCAAGCTCAGTGGGGCGCTCCCACCGTGGCCGTTCCGCTCGCGACGCCAATGGTTGCAGTCGGCGTTGTTGTGCCGCCTCCATGCGTGGCCAGAACAGCCCCTGCGGCAGCAGCCGCTGCAACGCCCGCCACAATGGCGACGATCAAACCAGTCGATAACCCACCAGCCGCGGCACCCGTCGATGCGGCCGTTCCGCCTGCCGCAGCCGCAGCCGATGCCGTAGCGAAGTTAGTCTGTCCGATAATTGCCGTTGCAATGACACGCGCTTGCATACTGGCTGTCACAGTAATCTGAAACTTTCCTGTGCTGGTTGGCTGCATTCCGGTCACAGTTACGCGGCCGCTCGTATCGGTAACAGCGGAGAACGTGTGGCCGCCGTTGGAGAAAACGGCCGACGGACCCTGATCAGGAGTCGTGAAATTGACAATGACTCCAGATACTGGCGTATTGTTCTTGTCGCGAACTTCGACCACGGGCTGAACGGCGGTCTTCTTCTTAACGATGTTTACTCCGTCTTCACCGGCGATCACGACGATCTTGAGAGCTGATAGATCAGGCGCAGGGTTGATTTCCTGCCAATCATAGATAGACGGCAACAAGCGCTGCGAATATAACGGCTGTTGCAGGCCCGTCAGGTACACAACGGTAACGAGAACGGTAGCAATAAAGGAACGATTCACGACGAATACCTCCAGGAATGCTGAAAGGGACAACCGATGTTTATCAGACGAATCTATCAAATGTAAAGAAACTATGTTGCAGTGGTGTACTAGTTCGGCAGGTATTAAGCCTGTCGAATAACTAGCAATGGGCAAAGAACGAATGCTTGCAACAGCAGTACCTCCACTCTCCGAAGGGTTAGTGGCCGCCGCCGTACCAAAATTCTCTACATGTCGAACGGCTGATTGGTAAACTGCCCAATGCAAGGCATTTCAATTAGCTATCGATTCCGTGTGAGAGGGTTTTGTCTACTTGCCTTTTGAAATCGGGCAGACTGTCAGCGACTACGAGATTCTTGACGTCTTAGGCAAAGGCGGTATGGGGCGCGTATACCGTGTCCGAAATGTCATCTCCGGTCGAATCGAGGCGATGAAAGTTTTGTTGGCTGATTTCGCCAACGAGCCTGAAGTAGGCGAGCGCTTCGGTTCGGAAATCCGGACACTGGCGCGTCTGGACCATCCGAATATTGCAAAGCTCCTGACGGCGTTCCGGGTCGAAAACGAAGTCGTGATGCTCATGGAGTTCGTGGAAGGCATCACACTCACCGACCGGGGTAAGCAAGGACTGATCCCGCCGTCCGAACTACACAATTGCATCTCGCAGACCTTATGCGCTCTTGCCTACGCCCATCAGAACGGCGTGGTGCACCGCGACATCAAACCGTCCAACATCATGGTCACGCCGCAAGGCGTGGTCAAGCTGATGGACTTCGGTATTGCAAAGTCGCAGGCTGACAATCTGCAGACCCGTGCGGGTATCACGATGGGCTCTGTCTCCTACATGTCGCCGGAGCAGGTTCGCGGCGCCGCCGTGGACGCGAGGTCGGACGTTTACTCCATGGGCATTGTTCTTTACGAACTTGCCGTCGGACGCAGACCTTTCGAATCCGAAAGCACCTGGGCTGTCCTCGAAGCGCAGCTCAACCAAATGCCGGCATCGCCAATAGAGGTCAATCCGGCAATCTCTCCCCCCCTGAACGACATCATTTTGCGCGCCTTGCAAAAGGATCCGGCACAACGATTTCAAAGTGCGGATGAGTTCCGCGTGCATCTCGATGCGCTTCGAGACGGAACGCCGTCCGCTAGTACCTCATTCAGTTATTCACCTGCCGCGTCCACGCTAGGAGCAAGTCCGGATCAACCGACTCTTCGAAACAATCAGCCCGGCCTTCGAAATGAACCGATTCCTGGAGCGACATCGGCGCAGGTGCCTGAGCCGGTGGTTACTCCTGCTCCGCCGCCCAGGCACAGCTATACCGGACTGATTGCCAGCTCAATTGTGTTGGTGCTGGTGTTGGCAAGTGTTGCCGGATATCTGTGGTGGTCTAAGAAGCACGCACCCGCAACGGCCGCGACTCAAACCTCTGCAACCGCCTCTACTTCCACGCAGCCAACGGCCCAAACGCCGGCCAACCTGCCTACTGAACTCCATCTGGCTTCGGGCGACATGGTGCTGGTTCGGGGCGGCGAAGCGCATCTGGGCCAGAATCGGACACCTACCCCGGTCAGCAGCTTCTATATCGACAAAACGGAAGTGCCGCTCGGCGTTTATCGCCAGTTCTGCAGAGAGAAATCAATCGATCCTCCGCCCGATACGGCCAAGATGTCCGCGGACATGCCGGTTACCAACGTCACCTATTACGAAGCGGTGCAGTTTGCAAGCTGGGCCGGAAAACGCTTGCCTACGGCGAATGAATGGGAGCTTGCAGCGCGCGGGCTCGATGGTCTGTCTTTTCCGTGGGGCGACACCTTCAAACCGGGACTTGCGAATCTCAAAGACGGCGGCAGCGGGCATCTGATGCCGGTCAATGCGTATGCGAATGGCGCGAGTCCGTCTGGTGCTCTCAACATGCTTGGGAATGCTCTGGAGTTGGTGGACACCGAGTGCAGCGCGCCGACCGGCATGGAGTTCGAACGATATCGAAAGATCTACAGCAATCTGTCGCCCCCGCTCACACCGCGAGATCCCTTCTATCAGGGCCGTGGAGGAAGTTATGGCCTGAATATTCGACCCAGCGACCTGCCCAATCTCGTGTGGGACAACACTCCGTTACCTGCACGTGGAAGCGGGCCGGACGTCGGATTCCGCTGCGCCAAAGACGCCTCAACTCACTGAGCGCGAGTCAGCATCGCGAGTTTCTCGAGAAGAGCCTGAATCTGATCGAGATAATTTCTCGCATTCTTTGAAATATCCAGATCCGGGTTGAGTCTGACGACCTTCTGGTAGTTATCGCGCGCCAGTAACAATTCGTCTTTGGCGTGTGTGCGCCCGAACAGGTCGCGATGCACATGGCCCATCAAGTAGTAGGCGACGGGGTCGCTTGGATCATCCTGGATCGCCTCAGCGCAAAAACCGTTTGCCTGAATGGAGTGTTCCATATGGTTCTGACCGTCACACAGCCCTTCGAGCGCAATGCCTCGCTGCAGTTTCCAGGAATCCGTGCGGTCGGCGTGCGAGCGGTGTCCAAGGCCAGGTATCGGGCTTAAATAAAAAAGCGCTTGGGCGTAGGCGGGGGACGAAAAATTTGTGAGCTTCAGAAAAGAGTTGAACGCGTCGCAGGATTGCTGGTACAGCGCCAACTTTTGCGGCTGATCTTTCGTCTGTGCAGCGGTCAAACGTAGCGCTGCTCCCTTCCAAAGATATGCTTCCGCATTGTTCGGTTTGACAGCAAGCGCCTGATCGGCTGATTGAACTGACCTGTCGAGAACACCTTTATCGTAATAGGCCCGCGAAAGATACGTAAGCGCCAGGTCATTCTTAGGGTCCATCCGGAGCGCATCTGTCAACTGACGGATAGCCTCGTCCGGGTCACCGGATTCGATGAGCTGCCCGGCATACTGTGTCTTTGCCTCGACGTAAGTCGGATCCAGCGTTACGGCCTTCTTCAGCATGCCGAGGCTGTCGGCGTCCTTTGACAGATAGAGATCAGCCAACCCAAGGTCATAAGCGGCACGCGCGTTCCGGTCATCCTCTTTCAGGGCTTTCTGAAACAGATCCGCCGCCTCCTGGTATGTCTTGGCATTTTGCTGACCGGGCGCGTACACTGCCAGCGGATTGAACGAGGAACGATGGTTAAAGAGCAGTTTTTCCCCATCCTGCATGTAGTTCATAGACTGCTTTTTGTACTCGCGCGCGTACTGAATCCGGATACTCACGGCCCGCGACTGCCCCGGAATTACGGTGGCTTGCTTGGTGTCGGTCTCATATCCCTTACGAACACCCATGACTGTGTGAACACCGCCCGGAATACCGGACAGCTTCAAAGGTTTCCCGGTTGAGACCGTGCCGACAGCCTTGTCGTCCAGATAGATGTCGATGCCATCCATGTTGCCTTCTACCACGAGTTCGCCGTCATTGACTTCGGACGAGATCAGGGCGGAGCCGCAGCGATGGCTGATCGCCAGAACGAGTTTCGGCTCGAAATCGCCGTAATCGGTCGGCGTCTGCGAAACGCCATGCTCGCGCGCGTACTGGCGGACATTCGTGCGAACGTATTCGATGAGTTCGTCCGCGGTTACAAATCCATCGCAGTTGAGATCGGCATCACCGTCGAGACCGCGTGTCACGAAATAGGAGAATAGTCCCGCGCCGCTGCCGAGCTTCGGATCCTCGTAGCTTCTGTCCTGCTCGCGCGCAGCCACAAACGTGAGAAACGAATTGGAAAGTTTGCCGAGATCGGCGTTCACCTGTCCCGGATCTTGCTCCACCAATCCACGACTCACCTTCCCGGATCGGCACGCATCGACCAGCAGGACTTTGTTCGTAGCTCGGACCTTTGTTTCCAACGTCCGTCCGAAATCGGCCATGGAATAGCCGGTGTTCGTAACGTCGTTTGGATCTACGTCATACGGCGCGAAATATCCGCGGCCATCGACTGCGAAGCCATGGCCGGCGAAGAAGACCACCACGGTGTCGCTCGGCTGAGCCACCTTGGCCAGCCAGTTTTCGAGCTCAAATTTGATGCGCTCTTTGGTCGCCGTCGGACCAATCAGGGTATGGACATTCTCGGCCGGGAACGCGCCCGCTTCCTTGCTGATCAGAGCCCGATAGATGCCTTCTGCGTCGGTTTCGGGGAACTGGAGGTTCTGAGCGGGATCGATCAGCTTGTACTTGCTGACGCCAATAATCAGAGCGTACCCGCGGGGAACAGTCTGCTGTGTCGGCTTGCTCGGACCTGTCTTCGTGATCGATATGTCGCGCCCTGTCAGATCCTTCTGCTGCGGAGCAGCGGCCTGTTGGGCCGGGGCGGCCGGCGGAACTTGCCCCCAGGCAATCAGTTGGGCTGCAAGAAGCAGCGTCCCCAATTTCGCCCTATTGATGGGCAATCCACAACGCATAAATGATACTTCCGGATAATGCTTCGGGTGTCGAGATCTGAACGGACGAAGTGGCAGAGCTGAAAGTAAGGTCGCGAGAAATGAGTCCGCCCTGTGCTGAAAACGCCGGTGGAACTTGAGCCGGATCCGTGATGGCGTGCGGACCGGCCTGTTTATCTTCGCAATCACCTCGGGCGCGCAACTGTCCGTCACAACGGGGAAGAAGGGTGCTCGGCTTCTCGCCTCGACGTCCATTAATTCCAGTATCGACCGCCAATGACGTCGGGCTGATCATCCAGTACGTCACATCGAAGCCCGGCTTGCCACCCACCGTAAAGGAACCTTTCGAATCCGGGATGGTGTAAGGCCTATCGATGTCCACGTAGTTCGACGCGGCGGTCTCCGTTCGCGGATAAAGCCATGTCTTAACGCCATCGCTCTCGTGATTCAAAACATAAAGGTAGCCCGGTATCTGGGACTGCAGGCGGAAGCGAACAACGTCGTTGGCGCGAAAAACCTTCTGAGAGCTGACCGGCTTCCATTCGGAGCCCTGCTTCTGTTCTATGGTCACTTCGATCGTCTTCCGCGATTGTGGTGTCTGTTGCTGCGTAGCGGTCTGATCTTGAGCGAAGAGTGTCCAAACCGCGCAGATCGACGCCGCAGTCGCGAGGGATTTAAGAATCATGTTTAGTTGTGCCTGATTTCGATTTCCGCAACAAGACGATCGGAAGCGCCGTGACTGGTATCGACAACGTAAACGGCGTTTGCCGGTTCGCCCGCATAGCTGGGCGTCTTTACCTTTGTGATCTTCAGGTCGCGCGATTTCATTGTCTGTTCCAGGCTCGCCATCTTCGTTTCAATGTGCCGGTTCCCTGCATCAGGCGCTGTCGTTGAGGGAACTCCGCTGGTGCGCGAGGCCTTCACCGCGGTGTTTAGTTCGGCAATATCCTGCGGGCTGCGCGCAAGCACCAGATAAAGGTGCTCTACCCCCGGGGGGTTATCGAGCGTGAAGCAGTACTGGGAGGGAGCTTTCATGTTCGTCCGAGCCCGGACGAAATTCGACTCGTCGCTCATTTCTATCGAAGGCAGCAAAACGTCCCACTTACCGCTCGATCCTTTATCAAGAACGTATAGATAGCCGTCGTAATTGGATTGAACGCTCAAGGCGAGACAGTCGCTGTTATGGAACATACCGCCCGGATCGACCGGCTGGCCGTTCCCGGTTGCCGCGTCGACCAACAGCACGTTGTAGCGCACGCCAAGGTTCGCAACCGGCGCGGCGGCTGCAGTCGGCACTGGCGTGTCTGGCAAAGCTGACGCAGTCGAGGTCGGGGGAATGGTAGACGTCGAAGCCGCGGAAGCTGTGGCAGTGGAACTCGTGCTGGTTGACCGTGTACGCTTCGTCGGTTTCGGCGCCGATTTGGTATCCGTATCGCCGGAGTTGTAATAAAGTGTGCGCGCAGTCAGATCACCCTGGGTGTCTGTATCAGCTGTCTGCCCATATGCTGCCGAACCAGCGGCAACAAGCGCAGAAAGCACGATCGTGAGGCCTACCTGTCGCAATTGCGTTCTCCTTTTATGCCCGGCTTCTGCGTGAAGTTTGTCAACGATGCCTACGCCCGCCATTCTCCCGGGAGCATAGCCGGGCTTTCGTATTTGGCTTGCATCTATCCTAGTACTTTTCCCTTCAACGGTCCACGCTGCCGCGGTCCGGCAACACCGGCCCAAACAAGGCCGCCGGCCAGCTTCGCGGGCGACTAGCTCAGAACGTTATTACGCTGCTAACCTCACTAGTGGATGTATCGCCCCATACTTTCTCTTTTGTTGTCCGCAATCGGGCTGATTTCGGGCTTTGAAGCTACCGCTTTTGCTCAGATGCCCCCCCTTCAGGCTGCTGCATCGCCGGCCGCGCAGCCTTCGTCGGAGGTCCTGACAGTCATTGTGGTGGCAGGCAGGAACGGAACAAATATACTCAGGCCACCTTCCGCCGCGCCGCCCGTTATTGAAGTACGCGACAATTCAGATCGCCCGGTAGCCGGCGCAATCGTCAAGTTCTCGGCACCCGTCGACGAGCCCGGTGTGAAGTTCCCCAATGGGCGGCCCACGTACTCGCTGGTGACTGATCTTAACGGCCGCGTGGCAGTCGAGAATATGACGCCTTCGGGTGTAGGCAAGTTCGAGATTGATGTCACCGCAACGTATCTGGATGCCTCGACCACGGCCCACATTCGGGAGGCCAACTATCCCAATCAGAAGCTCGCCATGGCCGCCACTTCCTTTGACGCCGCCAATCAGGTTCACTCCCCCAGCGAGCACCACATGTCAACGGGAACAAAGGTCGGCATTATTGCAGCGATTGCTGTAGCCGCTGGCTTGGGTGCCTATTTTGGACTGCGTGGCGGCCATTCAACCAGTGGAAGTGTCGCCGCAGGCACCGCAACCGTCGGCGCGCCGTAGTCTCCTGATCAAGTCCCGGATTAAACTCACAAACCCGGTGATGTGATTCGATATATGTCTGATGGCGAATCGCATCGTTTGCTTTGCCTGCGCTGCTGCCCTGACGCACGCTCTGTCATTAGCGGCGGCGGATCTGGCTCCTGTACCAAACTTCTCGCAAAAGGCTCACGGACTGGAGATCGTATCCCAGTGCGCTCCGCGGCTGCCGTGGACCGTTGCCGGCGAATATGGCGCGCTGCTCGGGCGCCAAAGCGGCAAGTTCGAAGCGTGGATCTGGCCGAACAAGATTCTGAGTAATTTTAGTATCCAGGTCCAACTCGCCGATTATCCCGTCCCGATCGATGTCAACGCACTGGCCGCGGAGATCAACGTAACGCCGGCCGAAACTGTGGTTACCTACTCGCACGCGGCATTTACCATCCGGCAGCACATGTTCGCAGTGCGGGGTGGGCAGAATCCGGTCGCCGCTCTCGCTGTTTACTTCGAGCTTCACTCCGCTCGCGCAATGGAAGTGACGTTCTCCTTCACGCCGGAGATGCTGCATATGTGGCCGGCGCCGAACTACGGGCGTCCGAACGCGGAGTGGGTTACTCACGGCAATCGTGGTGTTTACGTGCTGCACACAGACGATCCCTCGTTCTCAGCCGTTGTGGCAATGCCGAAGACGCAGCCGGGTATCATGCCGCCGTATCAGGAGCGCCCGCAGACGTATCCGGTTCAATTCAAATTGAACTTCGATCCTAAACAAGATTCCGGCGTTGTGTATCCTCTGATTCTCGGTCTAGTAGGCAACAACCAGGCATACGAACTCGCCTCGTCGATTGGCACGGCCATTCCCGCGCTTTACAACCAGACGCAGGATTATTATTTGCATTTCTTTGATCACCGCACAGTCATAGAAACTCCCGACCGCTTAGTGAACGAAGCCCTTCGCTGGGCCGAAGTTGCAGTTGACCAGATGCAGGTGAAATATAGAGGCGACGAGACCGGCATGGTTGCCGGCTATTACGAATCGGGCGATTCAGCGCGCCCGGGATACGCCTGGTTCTTTGGCCGCGACACGCTCTGGACTACTTATGCCATCAACAGCTACGGCGACTTTGCGCTTACGCGACGCGCACTCGATTTTCTGATTCGTCGCCAGCGAGCCGATGGCAAGATCATGCACGAATTCTCCCAATCCGCCTACACGCTCGACTGGAGCAAGACGCCGTATTTCTACGCGGCCGCCGATTCCGCGCCGCTATTTGTCATGGCGATGCGCGATTACGTTCGCGCCAGTGGCGACATCGACTATCTCAAGACAAACTGGGCAGCGGTTCGTAAAGCCTATGAATTCACTCGGGCCCACGAATCCGGCAACGGAATCTATGACAACAGCCAGGGCACCGGCTGGGTGGAGTCCTGGCCGCAAGGCATGCCCCACCAGGAGACCTACCTGGCGGCGCTGGACCAGCAGTCTGCTTTTGCGATTTCGGAGCTTGCCTCGCTCATGTCGGACGGCCAGCTCGCTGCGGCCGCAAAGAAGAAGGCCGGCGAAATCAAGCAAACTATCGAATCGCAGTTTTTCAACAGCAAGACGGACCTTTATGCGTTCGCGAAGAACTCTGACGGCACGCTGGATGAGACTGCCAGTATCTATCCGTCAGTCGCTTGGTGGGACGGAACACTGGCTCTGGATCATGCTGGTGCGATGTTCACACGCTGGGCATCAGATGAGTTCTCGGCAGATTGGGGAACACGCGATATCAGTGATCGAACTCCGTTTTACGATCCCATCAGCTACCATCAGGGCTCCATTTGGCCGTTGTTCACGGGATGGGTTTCGCTGGCGGAGTACAGAGCAGGGCGTCCGCTTTCGGGTCTCGCGCACTTGATGCAGAATGCCAGCCTCACGTGGGCTCAAGACCTGGGTTCCGTAACCGAACTGCTTTCCGGAGAGTTTTATCAGCCGCTCGGACGCAGCAGTTCGCATCAGATGTGGTCGTCAGCAATGGTCATTGCTCCAATGCTGCGCGGATTGTTCGGAGTCACTTCTGATGTGCCTGGCAAAACGATATATGTCAACCCGCATCTGCCGGCCGAGTGGGACAACGCCGTTTTGCGAAATGTCGCGTTCGGCTCGACATTGGTTGATCTCGAATTCAGGAGAACGGGAGGCAGGATGGAAATTCGCGCAGACTCGAAAAGCCCCGCCGATTTCTGCCTGACCGCCGCCTTTAACGCTGCGTGCAATCCAACGAGTAGCGCCGCCCACACACTCTCTATCGAACAACCTGCCGTCGAACTCGGTATTCCGACTCGTTTGCCTCAGCAGGGCGCCGAAACCAGACAGCTAAAGGTACTCGATGAGCAGATTTCGCCGCGCAAGATGACGTTTCAATTTGAGGCGGACGCGGAGTCTGAGTATGATCTACCTCTTCGGCTCAACCGACAAGGGGTGACCACCCACGACGCCGGCATAGACCGCGGGAAACTGCATCTGGCGTTTCCGCCGGGCAACGGCTATCAAACTAAGACCGTAACATTCACCTGGTAACAAAAATGCGAACCAAGCACAAAGCAGTATTCACCCTGATACTTGCGATTGCCGCTGCGCTTCTGCTGCAGGCGCAAACGCCGGCGCCCATTGCGCAGACAACCGACATCCTTGCGTACGTCAGGCAGACGTGGAAGGTGCTGACGCGCTCGAACAGCAATCTTGCCACTGCCGCAGTAGATCCGAAATTCCACCCCGGACCGGATGGCCGCTGGCCGGTTTACATCTCGCACACGGAAGACATCCGCCTAGTCGAAGAAAGTCTGCGCCGTGAAATGCCGGCCGCGGGTTTTAAGACACTCGCTGTGGAAGCGCTGCCGGAAGACCTTGACAGCCTGAAGACTCAAGGGCTGCTTTATTTGCCTCACCCCTACGTCGTGCCGGGTGGACGGTTCAACGAAATGTATGGCTGGGACAGTTACTTCATCCAGGTCGGGCTTCTCCGTGACAAGGAACTGACGATGGCCAAGAACATGGCCGACGACTTTCTTTATGAAGTCCGCAATTACGGCAAGATCCTGAACGCGAACCGAACCTATTACATGACCCGTTCACAGCCGCCGTTTCTGACGCAAATGGTGCTCGGCGTCTACAAACAAACGCATGATCGCAAGTATCTGGAAGACGCTCTGCCGCAGATCGAAAAATATTACCAGCTTTGGGCGACAGAGCCCCACATGACGCCCGAGACGGCCTTGGCGCGCTATTGGGATTTCGGAGAAGGCCCGGCTCCCGAAGTTGTATCTGCCGAGCGCGACGCCGCTGGCCGCACGCATTACGAGTTGGTGAAGGAGTACTTCAAGACGCACACCATCACTGATTACGATGTCAATCAGTACTTCGACCGCACAACGGATCAACTCACGCCGTTGTTCTACAAGGGTGATCGTTCAATGCGTGAATCCGGATTCGACCCCTCAAACCGCTTCGGGCCCTTCAACATCGACATTATTCACTACGATCCTGTTTGCCTCAATTCCCTGCTCTATCTCATGGAAATGCAGACTGGCGACATCGCGGAAATAGTTGGTCGGAAAGACGAAGCCGCTACGTGGCGCGACAAAGCGAAGCGGCGTGGCGAAAAAGTGAATAGCCTGATGTGGGACGCGAAAGATGGCCTTTATTACGACTACGATTTCGTCAACAAGCGCGTTCGCCATTATCCGTTTTTGACGACGTTCTACCCGCTGTGGGCTGGTTTTGCCACGAAAGAACAGGCCGCTCGTGTGGTCAAGAACCTGCCACTGTTCGAGAAGATCGGTGGCTTGCAAACCAGCACATACGTCAGCGGCAATCAGTGGGACTCGCCATTCGGCTGGGCCCCTTTGCAGATGATCGCCGTCGAAGGTTTGCGTCGCTACGGATATGTCGACGACGCGGAGCGAATCTCGATGAAATGGCTCGGCCTCGTGCGAAAGGAATTCCTTCGCCAGGGATTCATTGTTGAAAAGTATGACGTAGTGAACGGCGGCTCCAACGTCGCTGCGCAGATTCATTTCGGCTATAGCGCCAATCAAGCCGGTTTCGGGTGGACGAACGCTGTGTTCACAGAGTTGTACGATGAGCTCACTCCGGCAGATCAGAAGAAGCTGCTGGGGCAGGCCGGCAGCTAGTTCCTCCGCGACCCCTCCTCTGTCACGGTCAGCGGACTGCCTTCGCCATTGATTGCCTTCTCATGAGCCGCAATCTCCACGCGCTCGCGTTTGATGTCAAGTCGGACGCGGGCATAGATGTTCATGTACGTGTTCGCAATCCAGACTAGGGCAAACAGTGACATCAGATATCCGCGCCAGTCATCGTAGAGCAGCTTGAATCGCGTAATGATCAGGAACAGTATCGTTACGTAATGGCTGAAGCAATACTCACAGGTAAACAAGTAAAAAAACTTGCGCTCCAGCAGCTTGCGGCAGCGTTCGCTGCGTTCTCTGCAGAAGTCCCGAGGTTCGCGGAAAACCTCCTCGTGCGTAACCGTCCACGCAACGCACGCAATCGGGATAGCAAGTAGAAATAGCGTTGCGAACTGCTGGCCCAGGCTCGTCATAGACCTGTTTCCAGGTTCATTAGAAAACGGTTCAGGCGTTCAATTTCTGGCATATCCAGCATCACTATGTAGATGCGAAGTAGAGGCGAAATCTACATCGCTGGTTTCTTAACGTGGCTGTCCGGCTCTGTCGACGCGATCGGCTTTCTGGCATTAGTGCAAATTTACACCGCAATGTGAGCGGGAATAATGTGACTCTGGGAATTCAGCTTTGAAACCAGAATTGGCCGCTTATATCGTCGGTGCAATCCTTGGAGCAGCCGCAGAGCAACTTCATCGCAAATCGCCGGTTTGGCAACGCTGCCCCTGATTGACATTCGGTGCCCGATAACGAAACGCGACGAGCAAGAACAGGAGAAGGTTCCTAGGAGAACAAAATTATGCACGATCGTTCAAGTGGTGCGAAATGCGCAAGCCCCAGCGCCATGGCTATATTCGGCGCCGGCGGGGATTTGACGAAAAGACTGGTTGTCCCGTCGCTCTACAATCTCGCATGCGACAAACTTCTGCCGGAGGAGTTTGCCATCGTGGGCTTCGATCTGGCCGATGTTTCAGCCGAGACATGGCACCAGTCGTTGAAGGAGATGACGCAGAAATTCGTGGATGCGGGCGGTCACCCGGAAGAGTTCAACTCCGATATCTGGAACTGGCTCGTTTCACGCATGACCTATGTGCGTGGCGATCTCAATGACCCAAAGAGCTATCAGGATCTCGCCCGTCACTTACACGACATCGATGCTAAGCAAAAGACGTGCGGGAACTATGTGTTCTATCTTGCCGTCGCGGACCGCTTTTTTGCACCTGTCGTGAAGCATCTTGGCGAGGCGGGATTAGTGCGCGAGGAGAACGGGCATTGGCGTCGCGTTGTAGTTGAAAAGCCCTTTGGTCACGATCTGCCTTCAGCCCGCGAACTCGACCACGAACTTCTCGAAGTGCTCGACGAAAAACAGATCTATCGAATCGATCACTTCCTCGGAAAAGAAACGGTCCAGAATATCATGATGTTCCGGTTCGCCAATGGCCTTTTCGAACCGGTGTGGAATCGCGATCGTATCGACCACATCCAGATTACGGTGGCCGAGACAGTGGGCGTCGAAGCTCGCGGAAAGTTTTACGAAAATACTGGCGCTCTGCGGGACATGGTACCCAATCACATGTTTCAACTGCTCTCTATGACAGCCATGGAAGCGCCCAATTCTTTTCGCGCGGATGCCGTTCGCTCAGAAAAAGCGAAGGTTATCGAGTCAGTGCGGGTCTGTGTGCCGGGAGAGGCCAACTGTTACGCCGTGCGCGGCCAATACGGGCCGGGCGCTATCGACGGCAATCCCGTCCGTGGATACCGCGAGGAACCCGATGTCGCACCTGATTCCAACGTAGAAACCTACGTAGCATTGAAGCTGATGATTGAAAACTGGCGTTGGGCCGGCGTTCCGTTCTACATTCGCACCGGGAAGCGTCTCGCAAAGCGCAAATCCGTGATCGCGATTCGCTTCAAAGAAGCTCCGCACGTGCTATTCCGGGAGACTGCCGTCCAGAAACCTGCGCCCAACTGGCTGGTAATTCGCGTCCAGCCGGAAGAGGGCATCTCACTGGAGTTCGGCGCTAAAATTCCAGGTCCGACGATGACGATGGGCGAAGTCTGGATGGATTTCAAGTACCGCGACTATTTCGGAACCGCGCCCTCCACGGGCTACGAAACGCTCATTTACGATGTCATGATTGGCGACGCGACTCTGTTCCAGCGTGCCGACAATATTGAGAGCGGATGGCGCGTGGTGCAGCCGGTAATCGAAGCCTGGGCGAATGAGCCCCCAAAGACTTCGTTCCCTGATTACGCTGCGGGTAGTCAAGGACCGCCCGAAGCGGACCAGTTACTCGAGAAAGACGGACGGTGTTGGCGTCCGATTACCTGACCGAGTGCAGTTCCCGGTATTTCCGCAGCAACTCGTACATCACCACCGCTCCGGCGCTGGCCACATTCAGCGAGTGCTTTAGCCCGAGCATCGGGATACGCACGTGCGTGTCACAACCTTCCAGAAGGCCGCCCGGGAGCCCCTCCACTTCATGCCCAAACAGCACGCACACCGGAAAGTGTGGGCGCCAGTCAAACAGGTCTATTGCGCGGTCGCTGGTCTCAATTCCAGCGATTTCGTATCCGTTTGAGCGCAGGTCTCTGATTCTGGCGCTCGGGTCTTCGACCGATTCCCAGGGCACACGGATCTCTGCACCCAGGGCGGTCTTGGTGACCGCACTTTTTGGGGGACGCGCTGTGATGCCGCTCAGCAGAAGCCTTTCGATTCCCGCGCCGTCTGCGGTTCGAAAGAACGCACCGACGTTATACATGCTGCGTACATTGTCGAGAAGAATCGCGACGGGCAGCCGCAGGCCCGAATAGATCTCGGCAGCAGCAGTCGCGCGATACGGCAGCCTTTCGCTCACGTCCTACTTTTTTGCGTCCAGGCCCGCGCGCTTCCAGAGTTCGTCTACCCGGCGCACCACTTCTGGCGACATGGTAATCACGTTGGGCCAGCGCCGCGAGAAGCCTTCGGAGCGCAATTTCGTAGTCGCATCAATGCCCATCTTCGATCCATAGTTCGGCATTCGGCTCGCATGATCAAGCGAATCAATGGGCCCCATGACGAACTCGATGTCTCGTTGCGGATCGATGTTGTTCAACGCCTTCCAGGCGACTTCGGCCAGGTTCTGTATATCAACGTCTTCATCCACCACCACGATGCATTTGCTGAACATCGCTTGCCCCAGTCCCCAAATAGCGTGCATTACCTTCCGGGCCTGTCCCGGATAAGACTTGCGAATGGAGACCAGAATCAGGTTGTGAAACACTCCTTCCGCAGGCATGCAGATGTCGCGCACCTCGGGAAGCTGGGTGCGCATTAAGGGAAGAAAAATGCGCTCAATCGCCTTGCCCATATAGAAATCCTCCATGGGAGGAGGTCCGACGATGGTTGCAGCATAAATCGGATTCTTGCGATGCGTGATGCACTCGATATGGAACACCGGGTAGTCGTCGTCCAGTGAATAGAAGCCGGTGTGATCTCCGAACGGTCCCTCGCGCCGAAGTTCACCGAGATTGAGATAGCCTTCGAGAACGAGCTCCGAATTCGCCGGAACCTCCAGATCGCAGGTTTCACATTTGACCATCTCTACCGGGCGTGCTCGCAGAAATCCGGCGAACATCATCTCGTCAATCGCGGGCGGCAACGGCAGAATGGACGAGTAAATCGTGGCCGGATCAGACCCGATACTCACGGCCACCGGCATTCGTGTTTGCTTGCCATCCGCAACCAGCCTGCGATAGTGTTCCGCGCCCTGCTTGTGTTTCTGCCAGTGCATGCCCGTGGTCTGGCCATCGAACACCTGCATGCGGTACATGCCGCAATTGCGTTTTCCGTTCTCCGGATTCTTCGAAAACACCATAGGCAGCGTGATGAAACGTCCGCCATCTCCGGGCCAGCAGCGAAGCACGGGAAATTCATTCAGCGAAAAGTTGTCGCGCCGGATTACTTCCTTGCACGGCCCGGTGCTGACTTGCTTCGGAAACATGGCGCCAACCTCCGCCAGCTTCGGCAGTAGTTTGAGCTTGTCAAGCAGACCTTCCGGTTTTTGCAGCTCGATGTAGCCGGCAATCTTCTGCGCGATTTCCTCAATGTCGTCCACGCCGAGCGCAATCTGCATACGCCGCATGCTTGCAAACGCGTTGATGAGAACGGGCACACTGGACCCTTTCGGTTTTTCGAACAGCAGAGCCGGTCCGCCGCTCTTCACCGAACGGTCCGCGAACTCCGTAATCTCGAGTTCGGGGTCCACTTCGAACGGAATCCGCTTCAGTTCTCCGTTCTTTTCCAGGGCTCGAATGAATCCGCGCAAGTCATCAAAAGCCATTCAGTTGTGTACACCCATTATCATGATGTTTGGATTTTTCCACATGAGCACGCGAACGGCATTCATCACGGGCGCAAGCCGCGGCATAGGGAAAGCTTGCGCCGAGGCTTTGTCCGCGGCGGGATATCGTGTTGCACTCGCGGCGCGTTCGGCGGACAAGCTGCACGAGATCGCGAAGGAGATTTCGTCGCGTGGCGGCGAAACATTTGTCGTCGAGCTTGACCTTGCCCATCGAGAGATGATCACCGAGGCCGTCGCAAAAACTGCCAAAGAGTTCGGTCGCATAGACATTCTCGTAAACAATGCCGGCGTGACCAAGGACGGCCTTGCCGTTCGAATGAAACCCGCGGATTGGGAAACTGTCCTCAATACCAACCTGAGCGCCGCGTTCTACATGGTTCAGCAGGTTCTACCAGGAATGATGCGGGAGCGCTGGGGCCGGATTGTGAATATCTCGTCTGTAGTGGGGAAAATGGGTAATCCCGGACAGGCGAATTACGTAGCCTCCAAAGCGGGACTCATCGGCCTCACAAAGTCTCTTGCCCAGGAGCTTGGAACGCGCAACATTACGGTCAATGCCGTCGCGCCAGGTTTTATCGAGACTGACATGACGCACGGGTTAACTCCTGAGTTAAAACAGAAGATGATTGACAACACTCCGCTTCGCCGCATGGGCACCGGTCAGGATGTTGCCGCTGCGGTGAAGTTTCTCGCCAGTGACGATGCGGGTTTCATCACGGGCCATGTCCTCGACGTGAACGGCGGCATTTACATGTAGCTTTCGCCGGCTCAATCACATCCAAAACGCTGGAATTTAAAATGCCGTCAACTAGTATTGCGCCGCAAGCACGACGTGATAGCGCCTTCAAGATCGGGCTTGTGCAGATGTCTTGCTCAACTGATCCAGAAGCGAATCTGGGGAAGGCAATCGCCGGCATCCGTGACGCTGCGGGTAAGGGTGCCGAAATCATCTGTTTGCAGGAACTGTTCCGCAGCCAGTATTTCTGCCGCGAAGAAGACGCCGAGTTGTTCAATCTCGCTGAGACAATCCCGGGCCCTTCCACAGAAGTGCTTACTGCGGTCGCCAAGGAACTGCAGGTCTCTATCATCGCTTCTCTATTTGAGAAACGCGCTCAGGGCCTGTACCACAACACTGCTGCGATTATCGACGCTGACGGCTCTCTCACCGGTATATATCGCAAGATGCACATTCCGGATGATCCTCTGTATTTCGAGAAGTTCTATTTCACACCGGGCGATCTCGGTTTTCAGAACTTTGACACTCGCTATTCGCGCATCGGCGTGTTAGTTTGCTGGGACCAGTGGTATCCGGAAGGAGCGCGCATCACCAGCTTGCAAGGCGCAAATGTACTGTTCTACCCCACGGCCATCGGCTGGCATCCGTCTGAAAAGGCGCAGTACGGCGAAGCACAGCTTGATGCCTGGAGAACCATACAGCGCGCCCATGCGATCGCCAATGGAGTGTTCGTCGCGGCCATCAATCGCACCGGCTTCGAAGGTCCGCAAGAAAATGGGCTCGAATTCTGGGGCAATTCGTTCGTTTCCGATCCGTTTGGCCGGGTGATCGCGCAGGCATCGGTCGACAAGGAAGAAGTGCTGGTCAGTGAGTGTGATCCAAAGCAGATGGACGAAGTTCGTCGTAACTGGCCATTCCTACGCGATCGCCGCATCGACGCGTACGCTCCTATCACGCAGCGCTGGCTCGCTTAGCGAATGCACGGCACGGCGGAATATCCAGCGGCACTTGGCTTTCGCATGCCTGCGGAATGGGAGCCTCACGAAGCCACCTGGCTTGCGTGGCCTCATGAGATCGCCGATTGGCCCGGCAAGTTCTCGCCCATCCCCTGGGTTTATGGCGAAATCGTGCGGCATCTTTCGTCGGTCGAAAAAGTCCGCATCCTGGTCCAAAACGAAGATGTCGAGCAGAAAGCGCGTCGCGTCCTTAAGAAGTCCGGCGCACAAATGGAAGCCGTCGAGTTCTGGCGTATTCCAACGGACCGCAGTTGGACCCGCGACTTCTGCCCCATCTTCGTCCGCAACTCCGAAGGCGAGAGCGCCATTCTGAACTGGCGGTTCAATGGTTGGGCAAAATACAAGAATTCGCTCAAAGATGACACTGTGCCGCCCCAGATCGCACCGAAACTGCACCTTCCGATATGGACTCCTACGTGGCATGAGCATCGTGTAGTACTCGAAGGCGGCAGCATCGACATAAACGGAGCAGGATCGATCCTGACCACCGAAGAATGCCTGCTAAGTCCCATTCAGGCGCGCAATCCGGAGTTCTCCCGTGCAGATATGGAGGCGATCTTCGCTAACTATCTGGGCGCACATCACACCATTTGGCTCCGCAATGGAATTGCAGGGGATGACACTCACGGACATGTGGACGATCTCGCTCGTTTTACCGCACCCGATACCGTGGTCGTCGCGAGCGAGCAAGACCCGGCAGAAGCAAATTACGAACCGTTGCGTGAAAATCTCGCCCTTCTGCGCGAGGCGAAAAATCAGGACGGACGGCTTCTGCGCGTTGAGATGCTGCCCATGCCTCTGCCTGTCTTCTTCGATGCCCAACGCCTTCCCGCCAGTTATGCAAACTTTTACGTCGCAAACGCGCTGGTGCTTGCGCCCACTTTTAACGATCCCAACGACCGCGTCGCGCTAAACAAGCTCGCCGAACTGTTTCCGGATCGTCGCATTGTCGGCATTGCGTCCACGGATCTCGTTCTCGGCCTCGGCACCTTGCACTGCATGACCCAGCAACAACCTGCCTGAGCAGAGCTTATGCTGACAGCCGTCGCGTCTATTCCTGTACTCATCTGGCTGTATCTGTTGTTCGGCCGCTCCGGTTTCTGGCGAGTGTCACAGCACTTCGCTCCCGCTGAGAAAACAACGTTTTTGGATAGTACCGTCGTCGCGGTCATCCCTGCTCGAAACGAAGCCGCCGCGATCGAACAGACAGTTTCTTCGCTTGCCCAACAGGAGTGTCCCAATCTGCTGCGCATCATCGTCGTCGACGATCACAGTAATGATGGCACCGCTGATCTCGCACGCAAAGCCGCATCCGCCCCCAACGCGATCTCCCAACTGACCGTCATTCAAGCGCGCCCGCTTCCGTCGGGATGGACCGGCAAAATGTGGGCTGTCGCGCAGGGTGTTGCCGAGGCCGAAAAGCTCAATCCCGACTTTCTCCTCCTCACGGACGCCGACATCGCGCACGCTCCCGATAATCTCAGCGGACTCTTACGCATCGCCCAGTCCGGCAGCTATGACCTCGTCTCTTATATGGTGAAGCTGAATTGCGAGACGGCCGCGGAGAAATTGTTAATCCCTGCATTCGTGTTCTTCTTCTTCCTGCTCTATCCGCCTGCCGCGATTCGCGAGCCTCAATCGAAAGTTGCCGGGGCGGCCGGCGGCTGCATGCTCGTACGCACGGCCACGCTTCAAATCGCGGGCGGTATTGCGCAGATTCGCTCGGAAGTGATCGACGATTGCGCGCTGGCGAAATCCATCAAAGCCAGCGCTGGACGCGTATGGCTCGGCTTAACTCCGTCGACACGCAGCTTGCGCAAGTATGCAACCTTTGCCGAAATCGAGAAGATGATCGCGCGCACTGCCTTCAACCAGCTCAGGCACTCCTGGCTCCTCCTCGCCGGGACATGCGTTAGCCTCACGCTGACTTATCTGCTTCCTCTCGCGCTGATCTTCTGCGGCCGATTGATTCCCACAATTCTCGGCGGCGTCACGTGGCTCCTGATAAGCATTGCCTACCTGCCGATGATTCGCTTTTACCGCCGCAACGTGCTCTGGAGCATAAGCTTACCCTTTGCCGCGCTCTTCTACATGGCGGCCACCGTCCACTCTGCTTTCCAATACGCAACCGGACGCGGCGGCCAGTGGAAAGGACGTGCGCAGGACGTCGGCGCCGCTCGTTAGCTTCTGCGCGCAATCACCGCAAAGGCAGGGCCGTCCGGGTGCTCTGGTTCATCGAATCCGGTCGTGATCGAATCAAACCCAAAAAATCGCAAACAGCCGAGGACGGCGTCTCGTTCCATCCAGAACGCGTGCGGATTCGGGCCTCCAATAAAGCGCTTGAGCCCGAAGCTGCTCCAGTATTCGTAGCGATGCAGGGTGTGCCGGAAGCCGGCGAATTCTGCCTCCGTTTGCTTCGTCAGCTTCCTCTTGATACTCGGGTGTCTCTCGAGCGCAGGGGCATCGTAATAGTGGGTCCAGAGAAACACGCAGTCGGTGACGCGGCTGATGAGATAAAGGAGCTCTGCCGGATTCGTCATGTGATACAAAACGCCTGAAGCAATCAGCGCATCCGCCCTTTCGGGGCCACTACGTAGATACTCAACAAAATCGCCGCACAGAAAATGCGTATGCTGCAGGCCCACAACCTCTTTCATCACCAGGCACTTCAGATAGGCTCGCGGGTTGCCCTCGATTGATCGGATGGATCTGCATCCCGCTTGTTCCAGCATGTACGTATGCGCGCCTTCTAGTGGTCCGAGTTCAATGATGTCGCGTCCATTTAGATCTCCAATCTCGCCTAACGCCCAGGCAATTCGTGGGTCTGCGTAAAGGTCAATCGCGCCAGCGCGAAACTCGCCCGCTTCTCGCGGCAGAGTCGTGTACCATTCGCCATGAAAGATGTCCAGCGCATTCTGCTTTGACGGCGCCGAAGCGAAATATTCATTGCGAACATTTGATTGATTCTTTCGAAATCTACGCAGAAGGGGAGAAACAATCTGCCGCAACAATGCGGCTGGATATTCGGCCATGCAGCAGCCGCTACTGGAAGCGCATGCCGCGCAGCAGGCCGTCAGTCGGGCCCGGTGCGCTCACTGTCGCGAAGTCGATTGCAACCGTTCTGCCGTCTTCCGCGCCACAAACGAACTCAGGGTCGCCGCCCACAATCATCACGCGCGATGGGTCCGGCAGAGATAGCTTCACGTCCTGCGTCCCGTTTGCCACTTCAAATCCGGTTATTTTATTCGCGCTGCACTCCACTTTGCGGATTTTACCTTCGAAGTGTTTGATCTGGTCTCCCGCTTCTATGAAAGGATTCCAGTTGTCGCTACCGTGGGGCTTCCGCGCGGTCATCATTTGCAGTTGCCCTTGCTCGTCGCGCGTCATCTGAACTGTAAGATCAGTCCCTGCCATATAGGCAAGGAGAGATGCGGAGGAGCGTTGTTCGTCGTTCTGCGCAAACTCTCTTGCGTGCGCGGCCGCTGTTTTCGCCTCGTCCCGCTCATCTAATTCGATCAACGCGTTTGCCATCGCAGTCCAGTAACCATACGCTCGCCCCCGCGGCACGGTTCTCATAGAGCGGAGCTCGCTCACCGCCTCGGCATAGTTGCCTGCGTGAAGTTCCACCAGCCCCAGCTTGTACCTGCCATCATCGAAGTCGGGCGCGAGTTCAACGGCTCTCTGCAAAGCCGCTGTGATTTCAGCAACTGGAACGCCCGCGTCTTCCGCCAGATTCGCATAGCGGTAGCAAACACCCGCGTCTTCAACACCGAGTCGCATCGCCACTTTCCACTCGGCGCGAGCAACGTCCGAAGCGCCTTCGCGCAGCGCAATGGAACCCAGGGCCGCGTGAATGACGGCCTCGTTTGGCCGCTCCTGCACAAGGGCGCGGTACGCCGCTTGGGCGTCTCGCAATCGCCCATTCGCAAAAAGCAGATCAGCTATCACCATCCGATAAGAAAATTCATCCACAGGCGAAGCCGGGCTCAGTTCCACAGACATCTTTACCGCAGGCAATGGTGCCGGCACGTGTGGCCGGTCCAGCCAGCCATGTAAATCCGCCTCAATCTCGTTCACCGACTTCCCGTAGGTCCCCGTAAGCACGTCCGCGCTGTCCTTCTCAATCGCCAATTTGCTCATGAGTTGCGGCAGGTGGCCATTGTACTGCGAGGAAAAGACCAGCATGTCGGTCAACGCCCAGGCCTCAGCGTAAAAGACTCCTGCTTTTTCCCGGTCCAGACGGGTCACGGAATCTACCGAAAGCAAAGCGGGCAGCCGAATCCAGCGGCCGCGCTGCAAAAAGGCCCGGCGCAACGGTAGATCGCCTCCGACCGTGCACTCACGATCGCTAATTGTAACCGTCGAGAAAAATTCCGCCAGCCCCTCGACGAGCCATTCGGGTAAGGGGACACCAAGCGAATGCAAAACCAAATGAGCGTATTCATGCGCAACCACGCCCGTCTGCGCCCTGGATAACTTCGACAGCACGACGTAGTCGCGCGTCGGACCAGCCAGGAAAAACGCATCGGCTGATGCGCTCGGCCGAAATGGGGCAAAATCCTTCTCCGACCCGAATTGGACAACACGAACCGGTCCGCGGACCTGACGGTCGCCGTCCCCGTTGGAAATTCCCACCTGTATAAAGAACGCTCGAAGGCGTTCCAGCCAGACCACGGCCGCCTTAGCCTCATTTTGGCTCGCCTGTGAAAACACTTCGAAATGCGAGTTCCGCACTATTGTCCACGACAAATCGGCAGCTCGGCCCGTCACACGAAGGTAGAGCAAAACCACTAGCAATACTGGGAGGCGACGCACAAACCAAAAAGGTAGCAGGTCTATATTCCCACGTGTAACGGCCTAAACGTGCTATGTAGATCTAATGAACGCAGCGCTACTCTTTCTTCGGATTGCCACCTCAGTGGTCTTCCTCTATCACGGAAGTTCCATTCTGTTCGGCGCTTTCGGCGGTCCCGGTCCTGCCCGATTCGCTGCTCTCCTGCACGTCCCGCTTTTTGTCGCGTACCTCGTCGGTATAGGTCAGTTCTTCGGAGCAATTGGCATCCTGCTCGGCATCTTCACAAGAATTGCCGCAGGGGCTATCGTGGTCATTATGCTTGGGGCCATCTTCATGGTGCACATCTCCCACGGTTTCGATCTCGCGCACGGAGGTTTTGAGTATGCGTTTACAGAACTGCTGATCGCAATGGCCCTGGCTTTCACCGGACCAGGAGCATACTCGCTTGCGGCCCTCATGCCGCCCAGGCTTCAAAACCTATAATTCGAGTTTTCGCACACGTCTGACCGGTACCATGGCTGGATGCGCTTATCCGTCCTCTTCCTTCTCGCAATTTCGACCGTCTCGGCCCAAAAGCTTGTTATCGATACGGGCACAATCATCGATGGACGTGGCAATGTCCTGCACAACGAAAAAATCACCATCGAAGGCTCGAAAATTATCAGCATTGACGATGCGAAAACGCCCGCGAATATCGACCTCCGCAACTACACGGTCATGCCCGGCTGGATCGACACTCATGTTCACCTGGACTGGCATTTCGGCCCCGATGGCAAAATCGTTCGTCAGCGAAACGAAAAGCCGGAACAGGTGGTTCTCTATGACGCTGAGAACGCCTGGCTGACGCTCCAGGGCGGTTTTACGACTGTCCAGAGCGTCGGGATCTCGCGCGGATGGTTTTGTCCGTGACCGCATTAATCGCGGCCGCCTCCCGGGACCGCGCATTCTGACGTCGTTGATACAGATCACCGACAAATCAGGGAATCCGGATCAACTTCGCGCTCTGGTGCGTCAGACCAAGGCTGAGGGCGCGGACCTCATTAAACTGTTCGCAACAGCCGGTCTTGGCTCCAGTGGCGGCCAGACGATGACCGCGGAACAGATTCAAGCCACTTGCAGCGAAGCAATCGCCCAGGGGCTCCGTTCCGTGGTGCACGCCATCGGCG
>DATBEG010000072.1:0-2582 GCA_036276155.1 Bryobacteraceae bacterium
CTTCCTGGCTCTTGCTGTAGCGCAACTGTGGTCCTGCGAGTGCGGCACCGCCCTGGAAGAAGTGGACGTGTGAATCGTTGAAGCCGGGCAGCACGCGCTTGCCTTCAAGATCCAAGACCGGCGTGCCTTCGGACTTGAGCGTCATGATTTCCGCCGTCGTGCCCACTGCAGCAATGCGGTTACCACGAATCGCAACAGCTTCTGCTTGTGGCTGCTGCGGATTTACGGTCCAGAACTTTCCGTTTACGAGCAGCGCCGTAATCGCGTCTTGCGACTCGAGGGCAAGAGCCGCGAAGAACAGCGCCCCCGTTGAGAAAGCGAACAGAAGTTTGCGCATTAGGCAGGCTCCGAGCTGTAAGCAAATCCTACGTACTGAACTTCCTCTTCGAGATCGAACCCGAACCGGTTTCGGACCCGACGCTTAAGCTCTTCGATAATGATCACGAGATCGGCCGCGGTGCCTGCGCCGTCGTTGTAAATGAGATTGGCGTGATACGCGGCAACCTGAATATCGCCGCGGCGCATGCCCTTCGCATCCACCTGCTCCAGGAACCACGCAGATGGAACCTTGCCCTCACGCACCAGTTTCGGCGGCACCTCGCTTTGCGCGGCGGCGGGCAGATTTGCGAAAAAAACGTTCTTGAATATGCTGCCCGCGCACTTCATCGTAGGAGGATACTTTGCATCACGAATCGTGCGAATATCTGTTGCGATTTTTTTCAGTTCTGCAGGATCACCCTCGCGAAATTGCAGCTCCGTTGAAAGAATGATCCAGTCTTTCTGGTCCTTGAAAATGCTTTCGCGATACGAGAAGCGGCAAGCCGCATTATTGAATTCCTGGACCGTCTCTCCGTCTGTAAACGTGACACGCTCCACGATTTCGTGCATGGAGTGGCCGTACGCGCCGGCGTTTCCGTACACCGCGCCACCGAGATACCCCGGAATGCCGGTCAGCGTCTCCATCCCTCTTAGGCCGAGCGCGGTGCTGTGGTCCACCACATCCTGCAAAACAGCGCCAGACTCGATCTTCAGCCTGAGTTCGTCTCGCGCAATCCTCGCGCCGGTGAAGCGCAAGATTACACCTTCATAACCCGAATCGCAGACCACTAAATTCGTACCTCCGCCGACGATCATGCGCGGCAACGCCAGCGTCTTGAGCGTCGCGATAGCTTCGGTGAACGCCAAAGCATCGGAGGTGTCGCAAAACAACACGGCCGGCCCGCCAATACCGAACCGGGTATAGGCAGCCAGAGGTTCATTGGGCAGCACCGTCAAATTCGAAACCGAAGACAGACGTTCAGCAGCCTCCAAAACATCGGACATCGTTCCTGATTATAGGGGTGCTTCGCCGCAGCCTGCGCTCCGGCCCTGTAAACTTTGGAAGAAAACTCGAGCGCTGCTGCGCCGTCGTCAACTGGATCGAGACCTGGAGGCTGAAATAAACTTCCATCTCCAGATGAAGGCCGAGGAAACCGGTGATCCGGCTACGGCGCAAAGGCAATTTGGCAATCCGACTTCGCTGAAGGAGAGATGCCGCGATCTCTGGGCTTTCTCAAAACTCGTCAACGAGGTGCCAAGTACGGCCATTGGCATCATGCCGCCAGGCAAGCGCTTTCCGGAGGATACGGATCTGTGGACGCCGTTGATTCCGGATACCCAAATGAGACGGCGCGCTACGCGCAGCGTCACTCTGTTCGGTCGCCTGAAAGATGGAGTCTCCATGGCATCGAGCCGTAAAGAAATGAATGCGCTTGCCGCGCGTCTTGTGAAGGAGTACCCGGAAACAGACACTGGTCTGACCGCAGCGGTAGAAAACATTGCGGAGATCACAGGCGTCTACAACTCTCGACCGATGTTTGTGGCGCTTTGGCTGGCGGTGGGATTCGTACTTCTGATCGCGTGCGCTGGCGTGGCGAATATGCTCTTGGCGCGCGGCGCCATAGTGTCGCTTGCGATCGGCTCTGTTAGCATCAAAAAATCAGGTCTTAGTGAAGTTCTTTCTCGATTCGGCCAATCTCGAAGAGATCAAAACGGCAAACGCGTGGGGCATCATCGACGGTGTCACCACTAACCCGTCACTCATCGCGAAAGAAGGCGTGCCTGTTGAGGACCAGATTCGGCGAATCTGCGACATTATCGACGGCGAAATCAGTGCCGAGGTGATCGCGACCGACCTGAAGGGCATGATCGCGGAAGGTCGCAGGTTGGCGAAGGTTCACAAAAACATCATCGTCAAAGTGCCTTTGATTCCCGCCGGCATCATGGCCGCGAACGCTTTCGCCAAAGAGGGAATCCGCACAAACGTAACGCTGTGCTTTAGCGCGGCACAGGCTCTGCTGGCCGCCAAAGCAGATGCGTATATCGTCAGTCCGTTTATCGGCCGTCTCGACGATCTGGGTTGGCCGGGTATTGAAGTCGTGCAGGACATCCTAACCATCTATAAGAACTTTGGCTACAAGACGCAGGTATTGGCGGCCTCCGTACGCGGTCCGCTGCATCTGGTGCAAGCCGCAAAGGCGGGCGCGCACATCGTGACGCTCACGCTCAAGGTTCTCGAGCAGGTTTTCCAGCATCCGCTCACG
>DATBEG010000073.1:0-15378 GCA_036276155.1 Bryobacteraceae bacterium
GAGGACGATATCCACGGTCTCGCCGACCTCCACATGCAGGTCGACGCCGTTGCGGGCGCCCTTTCCTATATGTACGGCGAAGCGCCTAACGAGGAACTGCGCGCGCGCATCTCGGAACTGCATGGCAAAGTCGACGAGGGCACCCGGCAGTTCAATACGTTCTTAAGCACAGACGTCGGGACCTACAACAAAGCCGCCTTTGCCGCGGGCGCCCCGACCGTCTTTGCCGCCCCGGTTAAACCACGGGAGTGACGAGGTAACCGGAAAAAACCAACAATCTTTGGGACTCTTGCGAACTCTCCAGAGCCCTCATGTCTAATTCGCGCATCGCTACCCTAGATAAGGAGCCCCTGTGCAAAACTGCGAACACATCCGTGAAGCGAAAGATCTCCGCCCTGCCAAGAATGTCTGCGAAGACTGCATAAAAATCGGCGATCGCTGGGTGCATCTGCGCATCTGCCTCGACTGCGGCCACGTCGGGTGTTGCGACTCTTCGAAGAACAAGCACGCGACGAAGCACTTCCACTCGACCCACCACCCTGTGATGCGCTCCATCGAGCCCGGCGAGGAATGGGGCTGGTGCTATGTCGACGAAGCGGAATACGACCTGTCGCGCGGCGTCCACCAAGCCGAGAGAGTTGCCTAAACGCCCGCCCCGACACCTAGCTCTGTCTTCGCCAGTTCGACAATCTCCGGCCGTGCGTTCGTGCAAGTCTCCCAAACCGCTGCAGCCCACTTGTGAATCATGGCGTCGCGTGCTGCTCCGGGCTCAGCGGAAAGCACATCATTAATCTCCACGGTAGGGCCGCCCTCCGGTATCGCCGGCGAGAACCAATTTTTCCGCCGCTTCGCCAGCCGCATGTGCGCCTTCTGCACCTCGCGCCCCGTAAAGTTTTTCTCGCAGTGCAGGTAGAGCCCGATCATGCCGAAAACCACGCTGATCGGCTTCTTTGCCTCCCGGGCGTACTGCACCGCATACGCATCCACCACGTGCTGATGAATGAATGCGGCGTCCATCTTCGACGCCGTGTAGGCCAGTAGCTCGTGAAATATCTGCTCCTCCATCACCCCCCAGCGCGAATCTCTAGCGCGCCATCCTCGCGCGCAACTGCTTCTCGGACTCATCGCTCCAGTACGCGCAATTGAGCTGCAGAAAAACACTCGTGTACGGAATTGTTTCTTTTGTCTTGATGATCAATACTCGAAACGTCTGGGCGGCGTCATCCAGCTTCTTGATCAATTGTTCATGAAGCAACGCGTGAGTCTGCTCGGACGGCAGCATACCCAGAATCTGTGTTCGATAAGCATCCGCTCCGGGCGCGTCACCGTCGCCGATGAACTTCAGCTCCTGGTCGACGTAGGCAATCGGCCGCACGTGCCGCGACGCGCTCAGGTCTGCCAGCACTTCTCTCAGCGCCTCCACTTGCCCGGTATCGGCCGAAATCGTTTCGATTCCCTCGCGCGACTGTGCCGGATAAGCCGAATCCGCAATCACGACCCAGTTCCGGTGTCCATATGCCGCGATCCGATCCTTGACCACTTGTTTCCAGTCCTGCGCTCCGCCCAGTCCCGTGATAAGAAGTAACAGGATACTGGCTTTGAATCCATTTCTCATCTGTCGAGCCTATCAAGCGGAAGCAGTCGAATGAAAACTGCTGATGAAGCTGAAGGGAAGGTGCGACCGGCAGACCCTATCTGCACCCTGACTCACAATCTTCAGGCCAAAGCTTTGCCGTATAGCACAAGCAAACGACTCCATGCTTTTTCGGCTTGTGGCTCGTTATAGACGTTTGAATCCGGCGGGCACCAGCCATGCGCAGCGTCTGCGTACACTTCGATTTCCGCTGGCAGATTCGCTTTCGCGAAGGTCTCTTTCAGAACGTTCTTGTCGTTCGGTGACCGCGCATCGTCATTAGCGGCAATCGCAATCAGGAACTGCGCCTTGCTTGTCGCCGCCTCGAGATGTGGACTATTGGGCTGATCCGTAACGAGTCCGCCTCCGTGGAAGGAGGCGACGGCTCCAATGCGCCCGGGTACGGCAGCCGCGGTCCGGAATGCGAACGGACCACCCATGCAATAACCCTGCGTACCCATTTTGCGATTCTTCGCGACCGATGGTTGCCCGTCCAACCACGCAAGGAACGCCTTGGCATCCGTCATCTGGGTCCGCTCGTTGAGACTTTGTGCGAGCGGCCTCACCTGGTCTATCGGTGTTGCAGCGCCAGCCTCCGCAGTGGGGGCTTTCTTGGTCCGGTAGAACGGGTTCACCACGAGAACCGAATAGCCGGATTCAGCGAGTCGTTTTCCCATTTGTCGAAATGCCGGCCGTAGACCGAAAATGTCCGGCCAAATGAGAACACCTGGAGCTGTCCCGCTTGCGGGATGCACAAAATGGCAGTCCGCGGTGCCGTCCGGCGTGGTCACGTTTACGTCGGATTCGGAAACCGCAATTGCGTTCGCAACTTTAGGCAACATCATCGCTATACCTGCTCCCAACATAATGCCGAACTGCTTCCTGGTCACCTTGCCGAGCTTCTCAAACTCCAGCATGTCGTTTTCGAAATGGTCCTGATCGCACATATGTATTGATTCTCGGATGCTCGGCCTATCTTAACCTCGCGAGTTTGGGAACATCCTCTGCTTCGCGATGGCGCTGATAAAAGGGTCGATCTCCGCCATCTCATACGCCATATTCCGTGCGGTTGTCTCGTCTGTCCCTCGGCTACAAGTACATCGAAAGTGAGCGAACTGACACAGTTCTTTTTACGCCCCGTACTTGAGCAATCCGTTAACACTCGATCCATGTGCTCCGTCTTTTCACCGGAACTTTGAATCCCTGAAAGGAGATATAGATGCGAACAGTTGTTAATACCCTCGCGGCCGCATTAGCCGTATTAGTAGTAGGCCTACCGCTCCTGGGCGGAGCTTTGACGTTGCAAATTGATAATCCGGCAGCGAATCCCGAGGCCCTCTCGAAACACGCAGTCCTTGTTGCGCGAACCACTGCTTGTGTTTCACCCGAAAAAACGTCGTTGACGGCAACGGCCGAAGCATTGATTGATGGACAGTGGCGGAGCATCCCACTGAAATTGATTCCGCTCTCGACCCCGGGAACGTTCGCGGTTGTTCACGAATGGCCTGCCGAAGGGGCATGGGCCGTCAAAATTGTCGCGAGGAACCCAGATTACAAGGACTATGCCACAGGTGCTCTGGTGCGATTCGATGCCGGTTCAGTCGAATGGGCATCCATCAAACATTACTTCCATGAGCCAACAAAAAGCGAAGTGACAGCGATGCTGGACACCCGCTCGGGCGCGGACCGTGCTTCACTAAAGTAGCCGTAGCAGTAACCGTAGGAACGTTGGTGTTGACAGCCATCGAGCCGCAACCGGAAGTCGCGCTGATTCGCGCCGCGCAATGCGGGGATCGCGCGGCTTTTGGCCGCCTCTATGAGCAATACGAGCCGCTGATTCACGGTATTTTGATTGCCCGTGTCGCTTACGACGACGCGGAAGATCTTATGCAAGACGTATTCGTCAAGGCAATGCAGCAGCTCGCGGCGTTGCGGGAACCTGGGGCTTTTTGCGGTTGGCTGATAACAATTGCGCGCCGGGTAGCCGCGGATCACCTGCGGAGCACTAGGTCGAAACGGGACCTCGGCACGGTTCCGGTAACTGCAGTGAAGTCCAGCACGGAGCCTCTGGCAATACTCGCGGCCATTCAGCGGCTACCGGAAACTTACCGCGAGAATTTGATCTTGAGACTGGTAGAAGGCATGACTGGGCCGGAGATTGCCGCCCGCACCGGTCTGACGCCTGATTCGGTCCGCGTGAACCTTTGCCGGGGCATGAAAATCCTTCGCGGCTATCTGGCAGGGCACGAGAAAGCTTGACAATGAACGACGACTATCTATGGGACGGCACTGGTGAGCCTGACGCCGACCTTGCGCATCTGGAAAAGGTGTTAGGCACGTTGCGCTGGTCAACGCCACGGCCCGGACAAGGCTTTTCCAGAGATGCGTGGACCCGACGTCCGGCAACGCGGTGGATAGCCGCTGCTGCGACTCTCATTGTGGTGATCGGAACGGCCGTGCTCGTTCGCCAACTGTACACCGCACACAGATTGACATCGTGGCAATTGTCGTTTTCGGGCGAGAAGCCGAAGCCCATGTACGCGGGCCAGTTGGTGGAAACCACCGAAAACACGAGGGGAACCATACAATCGGAACTCGTCGGCAAAGTGGACATCGAACCAGATTCCCGGGTTCGACTGCTTGCAGCGACTGCCGATCAGCAACGGTTGGCCCTTGATCATGGAACGATACACGCGTTCATCTGGGCTCCGCCAACGCAATTCGTGATTGACACTCCCGCAGCCAAAGCTGTGGACCTAGGCTGCCAATACACGCTGCACGTGGACAGAACCGGGATCGGTCTGTTGACAGTACAGATGGGCTGGGTTGCATTCGAGTGGCACGGTACCGAATCTTTCATTCCAGCCGGAGCCGCCTGCACAACAAGGCTAGGGCACGGTCCGGACACTCCGTACTTCTTGGATGCATCAATGGCGTTCAAGAACGCCATTGCGGAATTTGATCTTCACGGCAGCAGGCAAGCGCTGTCCACTGCTTTGGCGGAAGCCCGAAAACGCGATGGTCTCACCCTCTGGCACCTGCTGCAACGAGCGCCTGTGGATGAACGCGGCGAAGTGTTAGACCGTTTTGCCCAAGTCGTTCGCATGCCGCCGGGCATCAGCCGCGATGCCATCCTGCGCGGGGACAGACGCTCCCTCGACGCAGCCTGGAATGCGCTAAATCTCGGGAATACCAGTTGGTGGCGTGAGTGGACGAGGCAGTGGTAGGAGTGCTGAACACACGTCTACTCGCTGCGGAGCGCCTCCACCACGTTGACTTGTGCGGCTCGCAATGCGGGGAGTAGCGATGCCGTGACCGCGGCCGCGAGTAGCACCACGGCTGAAGCTGCGATCGGCAAAACTCCCGGTGTCCGTACTTCAGGCAAGAGACCTCGCGCCGCCCCGAAAAGTGCTAATCCGCCAACCGCGCCCAAGAACACTCCCACTCCCGCAAGCACAGCTCCCTCATTAAGCACACCGTGCACTAGCTGCTGGGGGTCTGACCCAATGGCCATGCGAATTCCGAACTCACGAGTTCTCGCGCTCACCGAAAACGCCAACACGCTCGCTACGCCCACAACCGCAATGGCCAATGCGACGGCCGCAAATACGCCGAAGACGAGCGTGTTCAGGCGATCCGGCGTGAGCACATCCGCGCGGATGTCCTCTAGCGTCGCCGCGTGCTCAATCGGCTGATCCACCGAAAGCCCACGGACAATACCAGTAACGCGTGGTATCAAAGGACGCGGGTCCATCTGCGTATGGACGAACATCCGTCCTCCCCAAAGTTCCTGTTGCGCGAACGTATGGTAAATCGTCACCATCGGCGCGGGGACCACGTTTTCATCGTCGACGTCGGCAGCAACCCCGATAATGCGCCGCGGCTGTTGGCTGATGTTGACAAACTTCGTCACCGGATCCGTCCAGACGATGTAATGATTCAACGCGTCCTCATGGGGAAACATTCGTTCGGCCAGCGTCTTGCTCACGATAACGACGGGCTCGCTGGTTGCGCGGTCTCTGTCGTCGAAGTCCCGGCCTTCCAGTAACCGAACTCCTAGGGCCGCAAAGAACCCGGACGATACAACCCGATATCGCGCCCGCGGATCATCGTCGCTCCGCCCTCCGCGATGGCTATCTGTTGAGAACTCCAGCCCAAAGCCAAAGTTCGCATCACGCCACGGCACCGCTGTCCCCACCGCAACCGCCGTCACTCCCGGAAGATCTTTGATGCGGCGCACAGCTTCCTTATAAAAGTCGATAACTTGATTCGGCGTGCGGCCATACGTCATCACCGGCACGTTGATCGCGACAACATGCTGCATATCGAACGGCATTTGCGTCGACTGCAACGCGAGCAGCGTCTTCAGCAGCATCACGGCGCCGGTCAGCAATACAAACGACGCAGCAATTTGCGTTACCGCGAAGATCTTCTGCTTACGCCCGCTGCCCGCCGTGATTCTCAGACTGCCGCTTGCCAATCCATTTCCTTGAGATGTTCCTGCCGAGGGCAGGCGCGGAACAAAAGCCAGCAAGATTGCCGCGACGATCGCAAGGCCGGCTCCTATCCAAACGATGCTCCAATCGACGGTGAGATCGAGCGCGCGAACCGAATAGCGCGCCGCGTAGCGAGCCAGGATGCTGACCATCGGACCAGCACTCAGCAGTCCGAGAATGGCGCCTGTCCCGCAAAGGAGAACACTTTCCGTCAGCAGCATCCGACGCAGAATGAACGGACTTGCGCCAAGCGCCGCGCGCACGCCCAACTCACCTTCCCTCCGTACCGTCCTCGCTAGGATCAGGTTCGCCACGTTAGAGCACGCGATCAGAAACACAAGTGCAGACGCCGCCATGAGTACCAGGAGCACGGTTTTCGCTTTCGCGGTGATCTGATCGCGGAGTAACACAGCCCCGATACGCGATGCGGCTTTCTTCGAATAGGCTTCCGGGTGAGCCTTCACCATTCGCATATACACGGAATCGAGCTCAGCGCGGACCTTTGGGAGATCGGCGCCCGGCGCGAGTCGCCCAAACAGTTCCGTCATGCGGTGCACGCGGCCCGTGACCATCGTGGCGGATAAGTGATGTGGGCTGGTGACTATGTTCGCGATCAGCTCCGTTTCCGCTGGATAAGGAACACAGGGCTCGAGTACGCCGACGATAGTGGCGGGGCGATCCCCCAGCCGAATGACTTTTCCGAGGACCGATGGATCCGCCTTGAGGGAGGTTGTCCAAAAGCGATGCGTGAGCACGACTGCGCCGGCAGCCTTTGGCCCGTCGTCGTTCGGTCCGAGCAGACGGCCCAGCACCGGCCGCAACCCCATCACGTCGAAATACGTTCCACCAACCACCCCCGCGCGTATTTCACGCGGTTCACCGAGACCCACCATCGTAAAACCGATCGTGGAGAAATCCCCGAACTCGCTGATGCTCTTCACGCTTGCCTGCAAGTCTCGGATTTCTGGTACTGAAAACGTCGTGTCCTCAATACCCAGTCCGGGAGCGCTTTGCCGGATATAGACGAGCCGGTTTTCGTCACGATTTACCAGCGGCCGCAGCAATACCCCACGCACGAGCGCGAAAATCGCGGCATTGGCTCCAATTCCCAAAGCGAGAGTTAGAACAACAGTGGCGGCAAGGCCCTTTGTGCGAAGAAGTGACCGGAACGCAATTCTGAAATCGGTTAGGAAACTCACAAACCCTCCTGACGGCTGGCGCGTCTACGGACGTTCTACGCCGCAGATTCTATCTATACGTCGAACGAGGAGGGCTTGGTTCGACATCCCGGCTGAAAAAAAGTCCGTCGTAAGCGAATTTACACAGGCGCTTCCATTTGAGATAGACCGTTCCAGATAACTTCGCGAGCCGTTTTTTTATTCCGAGCAGATTCTCGGGATCAAAAACGCTATTTGCTGACGTAATGTGCAGTATCGTGTACTGAATGGACAATCCACGCATGCGACATTGCTTGTGCATAGTCTTGCTATGCGCGCCTTTGCTGCTAAGCGCGCAAACAGCGGCCGATCTCGTTGCCAAGAATCTGGAGGCGCGCGGCGGCACTCAGCAGATTAAAGCCATAAAGACTCTGCGAATGACCGGCAAAGCGCAATTCGGCAGCTTCGTCGCACAAGTGAGTCGAATTGCCATTGCGCCCAATATGGTGCGGGACGCGTTCACCATACAGGGCATGTCGCAAATCATGGCCTACGACGGCTCGGCGGGCTGGCGGGTGTCGCCGTTTGAAGGGCGCAAAGATCCCGAGCTGATGGGTGACGAAGAACTGCGCGACATCACGGAGGAAGCCGACTTCTACGGCCCGCTCGTAGACTACGACACAAAAGATAATAGGGTCGAGTATCTCGGTCACGATACTGTCGACGGCGACGACGCCTATCGCCTTAAGGTGACGCTCGCGAACGGCGACATCGTCTATTACTATCTCGACCCCGACACATACCTCGAAATCCGCACGGAAAAGCTGGAGTTCGTTCGAGGTGGCGTGCGCGAGACCGTGACGAATCTCGGCTCATATAAGAAGGTCAATGGTGTTTACTTTCCATTCTCAATGGAGACGGGCAGTTCGCAGCAGGATCCCAACTCGTTCGCCAAAATCACCTTCGAAAAAATCGAGGCCAACGTTCCTATTGATCCGGCTGAATTCAAAATGCACGCTCCGAGTGCCGGGCCTGCTAACGGCGGTCAGCCGGGAAAGGGGAACGACTAACATGCTGGCTCGCTGTTTACGAACCGTTCTTTGCGTCACGCCGTTTGTGATCACGCAGGCGCAGACGCCCGTTCGCTTCGACGCCGGAACCATCTCGGGTTTGCCGGCGCGTAACATCGGCTCGGCGGAAATGAGCGGTCGCGTTGCCGCTGTTGCCGCCGTGAATCAAGACGGCCGTCTGACGGTCTTCGCCGCATCAGCCAGCGGCGGTGTCTGGAAATCCATCAATGGCGGCAGCACGTTCAAGCCTGTCTTTGATTTGCCGGAAGTGCAATCGATCGGCGCTGTCACTATCGACTTGCACAATCCAAAAAATGTCTGGGTGGGCACAGGCGAGAGCTGGATGCGTAACAGCGTCTCCGTCGGCAACGGCGTCTACAAGTCCACCGACGGCGGCGAAAACTGGACCAACGTCGGCCTCAAAGGTTCCGAGCACATCGCCAAAATCCTTGTCGATCCCGCCGATAGCGACACCGTCTACGCTTGCGCCACCGGCCATGCATGGGACGACAACACCGAAGGTGGAGTGTACAAGACCAGCGACGGCGGGAAGACCTGGCGCAAAGTTCTGGCCGGAGCGAATCAGTCAACCGGCTGCGGCATGTTGAGCATGGCTGCACAAGAGCCTAAAACGATCTATGCATCCATGTGGGATTTCCGCAGGGAAGCTTGGACATTCCGTTCTGGCGGTCCGGGCAGCGGTCTCTTCAAGTCCACCGATGCCGGCGAGCATTGGATTGAGTTCACGCCCGGGAACGCAAAGGGCTTTCCGGAAAAACCCTACGGTCGAATCGCCGTCCAGATCGCGCCTTCACATCCGCAAGTTGTCTATGCGATGGTCGAATCGAAAAACAGCGCTCTGTTCCGTTCGAGCGACGGTGGTCATAATTGGCAGCGATTGGATGCCAGCCAATACATGGTCTGGCGGCCTTTCTATTTCGCCAACCTGATAGTCGATCCCAAAGACGAAAACAAAGTGTTCAAAGTCGATCTCGCGTTGCTGCTGAGCGTCAACGGGGGCAAAAGCTTCGGCCAGATTGCTGGCTCGGCGCACGGCGACTTTCACGACGTCTGGATCGACCCGGCGAACTCCAACACGATGTTCGCTTGCGACGACGGCGGTCTTTGGCGCAGCCTCGACGGGGGCACGCGTTGGGAACACATGGTGAACCTGCCCGTTTCGCAGTTCTATCACGTGAGCGTCGACATGGCAGAACCGTATCAGGTCTACGGCGGCCTGCAGGACAACAGTTCCTGGGTCGGCGATTCGTCGTTCCCCGGCGGCGTGACCAACGCCCGCTGGACCAACATGTATGGCGGCGACGGTTTCTGGATGTGGCCTGACCCGTCCGATGCCAACTATCTGTATGCCGAAGCTCAGGGCGGCGAAATCGGCCGTGTCAATCGATGGACGCACGAAGTCCGCTCCGTGAAACCCTACGCGCAATATGGCGAAAAGAAGCTGCGCTTCAACTGGAACACTCCTATTCAAGTGAGCCCGAATGACAAGAACACTCTCTACATCGGAGCGCAGTTCCTCTATCGTTCACGCGACCATGGCCAGTCGTGGCAGCGAATCTCGCCCGATCTCACAACAAACGACCCCGAGAAACAGAAGCAGGAAGAATCGGGCGGCGTCACCATCGACAATTCTTCCGCCGAAATGAACACCAGTGTCTATGCGATTTCCGAATCGCCGAAGAATGCCCAGATGATTTGGGTCGGCACCGACGACGGCAACATACAATTCACTCGCGACGATGGGAAAAGCTGGACGAATCTTTCAGCCAATGTTCATGGCCTTGGCAAGACTCGCTGGGTCTCATGGATAGAGGCAAGCCGCCATTCCGAATCCACTGCCTACGCCACCTTCGATCAGCACATGACAGGTGATATGTCGCCGCATGTCTTTAGGACCACCGATTACGGCAAGACGTGGACTGCGCTGCCCGCCGAAGCATCGGGCGTACGTGGCTATGCGCACGTCATCAAGGAAGACACGGTAGATCCGAATCTCCTGTTCCTCGGCACGGAATTCGGGTTGTGGGTCAGCGTAGACGGTGGCGAACGGTGGGCCCAATACAAAGGTACGCGCTTCCCGGCAGTGGCGGTTCGCGATCTCGTGGTGCATCCGCGCACGTCCGATCTCATCCTTGCCACGCATGGCCGCGGTATTTGGATTATTGACGATATCTCACCCTGGCGCGCTCTCACGCCGCAAGTCATGGCTGCCAACGCGGCATTTCTTCCAACCGAGGCAGCGCCGCAATGGATGGAAACCAACGGCGGTTGGTCCGAAGGCGATAACTCGTTCAATGGTCCAAGCAAGCCCACGGACGCGGAAATCCCTTACTACCAACGTACGCGCCACATCTTCGGCGATCTCAAAATCGAAATCCTGGACGACAAGGGGAACATCGTTGACACCGTCGTCACCAGTAAGCATCGAGGCGTTAACCGCCCAACCTGGTCCATGCGTCTGAAACCGCCGCACGTTCCCCCCGCTGCAAGCGCTCTTTTCGGGGCTGCTCTTGGCCCTCGTCTTGTACCGGGCGTTTACACCGTCAGGATGACAAAAAACGATCAGGTGTACACAACCAAGTTAAACGTCACTCTCGACCCCCGCGCCACCTACACGTTAGAAGATCGCAAGGCGCAGTTCGAACTCGTGAACCGCCTCGCCGCTTTGCTGAACCATATGAGTTGGGGCGTGGATGCCATCATCTCCGTTCGTGATCAATCGCTCGCGACCGCTGCCAAATTGCCGGCCAACGACCCTGTCCGCAAGCAGGCGGAGCGCTTAGCCGCAGACGTGGACCAGATTCGCGTCAAAATCGTCGCTACCAAGGAAGGCGGCATGATCACCGGCGAAGAACGGCTGCGTGAATTTCTCGGCGGCCTGTATGGTGACGTGAATCAATACGACGGTCGTCCCACCGATTCGCAAGTAGCTCGTGCGGACGCGCTCGCTCGCGAGCTGGATGACGTGATCCGGGAGTTCAACGGGCTCACGGACAAGCAACTCACACCTCTCAATCGCGCTTTAGAAGCCAAACAGTTTGCCGCCATTCATGTCCTCTCAGAGGAAGATTGGCGCAAAGCGAACGTGACCGGCGGTGGCGGCGGAGCATCAGCGAGTACAGAGCTGCTTCGCTCGCTTACTGGCATCAGATGGGGATCCATGTTCTAGCGCTTTGGATTGCTACTATTCGCGAATCACGAAATTTCCACCGCGGCGCCGATCGAACCGTGATCATGACGGGCGGAATGAGTCTAAAGAGGGGAAGTTGCCGCTTCTAGCGTGTATACCGCATTCCTTATCGTCGCCTGCATCGCCCTTGCGCTACAGGGTATTGCCCTTTGGCTTGCGTTTTTCGGCCGCGGGCTTCCGTACAACGTCAAAGAAGCGGATAGGAGTGCCCTCGACAGCTCCGAGTTTTGTGGACTACTCGCTTATCTCACCGAAGCGAAGCTGCTACACGGCAACAAGCTGGAGGTACTGACAAACGGGCCGTGCTTTTACGAGGCAGAACTCGACGCTATTGCTTCCGCACGCACAAGCATCAACCTGGAAGCATACATTTTTCACAAGGGTGAGGTCGCGATACGGTACGTCGATGCCTTGGCCGAGCGTGCCCGTGCGGGCGTTCAAGTTCGCCTGACATTAGATTACATCGGCAGCCTGAGCACACCTCTGAGCTATCTGCAAAAGCTGCTCGATAGTGGCGGCCAAGTCAGGTGGTATCACCCGCTGCGAATCAGATACATTCCCCAATTCAACAACAGGACTCATAGAGAGTTGCTGATTATAGATGGATCGGTCGCCTTTATCGGCGGCCCCGGTATCGCCGATTGGTGGATGAAGGACGGCGTCAAGGGCAAACGCTGGCGCGACATGGTGGTGCGGGTGGAAGGCCCTTCCGCCGCTGCGCTACAGGCTGTCTTTGCGCAGAATTGGCTGCGAGTGTCCGGAGAGATCCTCACCGGCAAAGACTATTTTTCCGGCGAAAGTGACGGCCAGGGTTCGCCAGCCCTCGTCATCGGAAGTACGCCGGCTGCCGGAGCAACCCAGGCGCGCATCTTGTTTCAACTGCTTATTGCCAGCGCCCGTAAGTGCATTTACATCTCAACCCCTTATTTTCTCCCGTCGGGCAGCGCCCGTCGAGCAATAATCCAGGCCGTTCGCGAGCGCAATGTCGAAGTGAAGGTGCTAACGCCGGGAGATAACAACGATCAGCGCCTTACTCGCGCAGCCAGCCGGAACCTATACGGCTCTCTCCTCAAAAGCGGCGTCAAAGTGTATGAATATATCCCCTCCATGAACCACACGAAGGCTCTGATGGTGGACGATATTTGGACCGTGGTGGGCTCAACTAACGTCGACTATCGTTCCTTCTCGATAAACGACGAAGTCAACTTGGCTGTGATGGATGTAGCCCTAACCCGACGCGTAGCGCAGGATTTTGAGCGCGATCTGTCGCAAAGCAGAGAGATTACTTACAGTGGATGGCTTCAGAAAAGACGATTCCGCATCGCAGATCGAATCTTCTCCTTACTGGAACGCCAGGAATGAGAACTCTCTGTGTGTCGACTTACAACGTCCATAAGTGCAAGGGCATGGATTGGCGGGTAAGCCCGGCGCGCATTGCGGCTGTTATCGGACACCTGGAAACCGAAATCCTCGCAACCCAGGAAATTCTGTTGTCCCAAGCAGAGGAGATCTCAAACCGCAGTGGCATTCCGTTCATCTTCGGAAACGCACGCCAACATGCGGGGCAGCCGTATGGCAATGCTCTGTTTACCAAACTTCCTGTCGTCTCTCACGCAGATTACGATCTCACTGTATTCGGGCGCGAGCGACGGCAGTGCCTCCGCGTGTCATTGCTGCTGCCGGGCGGAATCGAAATTCATTTCTTCGCGCTTCACCTGGGAACTTCGCACGCGGAGCGTCGGAAACAGGCACGGCAGATCCTTTCGTCGGACATACTGTGTTCACCTCAGTTTCAGACGCATCGTATCGTTGCCGGCGACTTCAATGAGTGGACGCGCGGCTTGGCAAGCCAGTTGTTAAGCGAGCACCTGCAGAGCGCGGACATCATTATGCACCTGAAACGTGGAACCACCTACCCCGGTTTCATGCCGTTCATGCATCTCGACCACATCTACTACGATCGGGATTTTGAGCTGCGCCACATGCATCTATATCGAACCAAACTGTCGCTCATCGCTTCAGATCACCTCCCGCTGGTCGCCACCTTTACTGTTGCTGACTAGCTGGTGCGCAGCGCCGATTGCGGTTCGATTCTCGAGATCCACAATGCCGGCAGATACGCCGCGACCGTTGCCACAACCATGAGAATGAGAACGGTGGCGGAGAATGTCAGTGGATCTGTTGACGTCACTCCGAACAGAAGGCTTCCCAACCCTCGTGAGAAAACCCATGCCGCCACGCTTCCCATCAGCATGCCCACACCAGCCAGCCTCAACGCTTGAAGAAGAACTCCTGCCTGCAACTCGTGTGTGGTGGCGCCCAATGCCATGCGTATTCCCAATTCGGTTCTACGTTGATTCACCGAATAAGAAATCACAGCGTAGATGCCCAGTGCCGCCAGGACGACCGCAAACAGTGAAAAGCACGAGAGTAGAAGCACAATAAAGCGCCGTGGTGAAGCGGCGCCATCTACAACCGCTTGTAAGGCCCTGAATTCATCAGTCGCTAACTCAGGTGCAATCGGGCGCAATGTAGTCCTGAGCGAAGCTGCGAGTGCCGCGGGAGGAAGGCTGGTGCGAACCACCAGGTAGAGCTGGCCGTCTTCGTCTTTTTGGAAAAGAGGCATGTACACCTCGCACCCTGAATCCTGTTCGAGAGAACGATGACGCACATCGGCCACGACGCCGATCACGCGACGCCCCTGATGATGCTTACTTCCTTCGGCCATGATAATCTGCCCAATCGCGTTCTGCCCGGGCCACAGCGTGCGTGCGGTTGTCTCGTTAACCAGCGCAACTGGTTCGCTCGTCAAAGTGTCGCGTTGAGTGAATTCGCGGCCGGCGATCAGAGGAATTCCCATCGCCCGAAGATAGCCGTCGCTCACCACGCGAATAAAGCCCTCCGGAAAGTGACCTGGTTTGAACAGTTTGCCTTGGGCAGTAATTTCCCAGCTTCGATCTCCGACAAGCGGCAACATGTTAGTCAGGGCCGCCGCAGTAACCGCCGGCATTGTTCTGACACGCTCTAGAACGCGATTGTAAAACGCGTTCCTTTCGGCGACGTTCGAATAATTCGCGGCTCGGTCCACCCGGAGAGCGGCTGCACTCTCCGGTTGAAATCCCAGATTAAGAGTCAAGACGTTGATGAAGCTTCGTACCAGGAGACCGGCTCCAGCAAGCAGCACGCAAGCAAAGACGATCTCAGAAACCACCAAAGTATTGGAAAGCCATGCGTGTCGCTTGTTCGCTGTTGCGGCACGCGTCGTGTCCTTTAGTCTCTCGTGAACGGAAGCCAACGGTATCTGTAGCGCAGGCGCGAGTCCAAAGACGAATCCGCTGATGAGCGCCACTAGCACGCAGAAAGCGAGCGCAGGGACGTCCATGCGAACCGTCGGTAGGAGCGGCACCTTAACCGCACTGAGGCCCCCTAATACCCGGACGGCCGCGAACGCGACAAGAAATCCAAGCAATGCCCCGCAGCCCGAGAGTGCCATGCTTTCCGTCAAAATCTGACGAATCAGGCGGCGACGCCCCGCGCCGATCGCAACGCGAATAGCCAGCTCCTTTTGCCGTGCGCTCGTCGGTGTCGCTATCGGAGCCGTAGCAGCTTTGATTCTCGCCAGAGTATTGTCGAGTTTTTCGCATTTACTCTACGGCGTGCGACAAACAGACCCCTGACCTTTACGGCCGTCTCATTCTGTCTAATGCTCGCGGCTCTTTTGGCTTGCTATATTCCAGCCCGCCGCGCCGCACGGATAGACCCGATGGCGCACTCCGTCACGATTGACCTGCCCAAAACCGTATTACCATTG
>DATBEG010000074.1:0-102591 GCA_036276155.1 Bryobacteraceae bacterium
CGCGACCGTCCCTGCGTAGCCGCGAAACTCCTGATTGGGACGAGCCACGCGCTGCACGGGAAAGCGAAACGGCGCATGTTGCAAATGCGATTGCACGTCCACAGCTTCCAAATGCTTCAGCAACGTCTCGCCATGGAACCAGGGCATGTGCTTGCTCGGAAGAACAACGTTGTCGCCCGCGAGCGCACTGACCGGAACGAAATACGGCTGCATGCCTGCAAATGGCGCCAGAAACTTGCGGAACTCGGCCTCTATATCAGTGAATACCTGCTGGTCGTAGCCGATCATGTCCATTTTGTTTATTGCGATGACCAGGTGGCGGATTCCCAGCAGCGAAGCGATGTAGGAGTGCCGCTTCGATTGCACCAGCAGCCCCTTGCGCGCATCGACCAGCACCACGGCAAGCTCCGCAGTCGAGGCTCCCGTGACCATGTTCCGCGTATATTGCTCATGCCCCGGCGTGTCCGCAATGATGAACTTCCGGCGGGGCGTCGAGAAATATCGATACGCTACGTCGATCGTAATGCCTTGCTCGCGCTCTGCACGCAACCCGTCCGTCAACAACGAGAAATCAAGCGGACCCGCGTTTCGGCCGACGGACGCCTTCGTCACTGATTCGAGTTGGTCGTCGTATACGCTGTGGCAATCGTAAAGGAGCCGTCCAATCAGTGTCGACTTTCCATCGTCGACGCTGCCGCACGTGATGAACCGCAGCAGATCCTTTACCCCTGATTCTGGTGCCTGTAAATCTCGCCCTTCGGCCATCGCGAAAGCGTGCGAAAGTGACTCCGGAGTAACCAGCGTGGCGGCTGCCATCAGAAGTAGCCCTCCTGTTTCTTCAGCTCCATCGAACCGTCCTGATCGTGGTCGATGATCCGGTTCTGCCTTTCTGACCGGCGCATCGTAAGCAACTCTTCTATGATTTCGGGAACTGTCTCCGCGTCGGAGCGAATCGCGCCCGTGCACGGACTGCACCCCAGGGACCGCATTCGGCACTTCACAATCTCTACCTGTTCACCTGGGAGCAGCGGCACAAACGGCTGTTCTACCGGGAGCAGGGAATCGCCGCGGACCAGCATGGGTCGAACTTTGGCGAAATAGAGAGGAACGATCGGGATGTTCTCGGCGTGTATGTACTGCCAGATATCGAGTTCGGTCCAATTTGAAAGGGGGAACACGCGCAGGCTCTCTCCCGCATGGATGCGGGTATTAAATACGGTCCACAGTTCTGGGCGCTGATTTCGGGGATCCCATTGCCCGCGGCTGTCTCGGAAAGAAAAAACGCGCTCCTTCGCGCGCGAACGTTCTTCATCGCGCCGCGCACCGCCGACGGCGGCATCGAAACCGCCCTGACGCAAGCCGTCCAGCAGGGCTTGCGTTTTCAGCGCCCCGCAGCAGCGTTGGGTGCCCCACGCAAAAGGATTCGCGCCTTCGGCGTGAGCGGCTCTATTCGTATGAACAATGAGCCTGAGTCCCAGTTCAGCCGTATAGCGGTCCCGGAACTCAATCATTTCTTTAAACTTGTATCCCGTATCTATATGTAAGAGAGGAAACGGAATGCGGCCAGGATAGAAGGCCTTCTGAGCCAGGCGAAGCAGGACCGACGAGTCCTTACCAATCGAATACAGCAACACAGGCCTCTGGCACTCGGCTGCTACTTCGCGAAAGATATGAATGCTTTCCGCTTCCAATCGTCGAAGATGAGTGGACGTGCTCACAACGGCAGATTAGCACAATTTACCCAATGTCTATAGATATGACAGTGATTCCCGTGGCCTTCCCTTGCAAGCACCCGAGGTAGGATTGTGATTGCATCACAAATGCTGGCCGCTGCCGTAACGCGGCATGCGAAGCAGTGATGAAAGGTTCTCTCGCCTTGCCTAGTCCAGTGGACGGCAGGATTTTTAGAGAAAAGACAAGGAGCATCGATGGCTAAGAAGGCCCTGATCACGGGCATCACGGGACAGGACGGAAGCTATCTGGCTGAGTACCTGCTCGGCCTTGGCTATGAAGTGCACGGCATCGTCAGACGCGTTGCGCTCGAAGAGCCCGAACGTCGTCTCACGCGCCTTGGCGGAGTGAAGGACCAAATACGCCTGCACGCAGCCAGTCTCGAAAGCTACCCCAGTCTCTTCCAGGTGTTCAGCAGAACTGAGTTCGACGAGTGCTATCACCTCGCCGCGCAAAGCTTTGTCGCTGAGAGCTTCAGCGACGGCTTCAGCACCATGAGCACGAACGTGAATGGCACGCACTACATGCTCGAAGCATTGAGGAGCTTGCAGCCGAAAAGCAAGTTCTATTTCGCCGGATCGAGCGAGATGTTCGGGAAGGTCCACGAGACTCCGCAAAATGAGCTGACCAGATTCCATCCCCGCAGCCCTTATGGCATCAGTAAAGCGGCCGGTTTCTATTTGGCCATGAACTATCGCGAAGCCTACGGCCTGTTCTGCTGCAATGGAATTCTCTTCAATCATGAGAGTCCGCGCCGCGGCTTTGAATTTGTAACCCGGAAAATCAGCGCCGGTGTTGCTCGAATTAAAGCTGGTCTCTCGAAAGATGTGCAATTAGGTAACCTCGATGCGCGCCGCGATTGGGGCCACGCCGCCGACTACGTCCGCGGTATGCACCTGATGCTGCAACAGCCTGAGCCTGACGACTATATTCTTGCTACCGGACAGACCCATACCGTACGCCGCTTCTGTGAGTTGGCATTCGGCGCTGCGGGACTGGACTACCAACAATATGTGGTGGTCAATCCGCAGTTCTATCGACCGGCCGAAGTGGATCAGCTATGCGGCGACGCAACGAAGGCCCGGCGAATTCTCGGATGGGAGCAGTCTTATTCCTTCGAACAACTGGTCCACGAAATGGTCACTACAGATCTCGCTCTCCTGGGTCGGAGTCCTGCTTCCGACGCAGGACCTCCGCTTGTGAGTTCCATGAGCGCTTCCAGCCGAACTTGACTTCCTGCCCGATAGTCTGCCGATGAAATATTCCGTTGTTATAGCTGCATATAACGAGCAGGAGAACATAGGGAATCTGACAGCCCGGATTGTTTCTGTCTTTGACGGGATGCCAGAAGCTGATTGGGAGCTCATCTACGTCATCGAGGGCACCGACGGCACGCTGTCTATCGCGCAGTCCTTCGCGGCAACGCGTCCCCAGATAAAACTTCTGTATGCCGCGCAACCCACCGGTCTCGGCGCAGCATTCCGGCGTGGATTTGCGTCCGTTTCTCCCGACGCCGATGCTGTCGTCACCATGGATGCCGATCTCAATCATCAACCCGAAGAGATGCCCCGTCTCGCCGCTGCTCTATTTGCGCGTGAGGCAGATATCGTTGTCGGCTCGCGCAAAGTGTCGGGCAGCACCATCGAAGGCGCGCCTTTCTGGAAGACCGCGTTGAGCAACGGCGTGAACGTGATGATTCGGAAGGTGATTGGGATGCCCGTTGCCGATCAGACCTCGGGCTACCGCGTGTATCGAATGTCGGCGTTTCAAAGTATCTCGTTCGACGATACCGGCTTTGCGTTTCTGCCGGAGATCCTCATCCAGGCGAACAAAAAGAAGATGAAGATTGTGGAGGAGCCCATTCAGTTCATCTTTCGAAAAGCGGGCGAATCGAAGATGAAGCTCCTTCCCACCGCGCGCAGCTATCTGCGTATGCTTTCGTCGAGATTGCGAAAACATTAACCGCCCGGCTTCCGCCTCGCACACAATTCTGATAGCCTGCTTGCAAGGGTTCGCTTGTCACATCAAGCGCCACGTTCATGACGATCGAAATTAAACGTTGTTTCTTTTGAGCCGAGATCAAAGCTGCGGCCGTGAGCCTCAAAGACGAAATCGAGCGCGAATTTGGCGTCCCAGTCCGGGTCCGCGCTGGAGCGCCAGGCTCCATGAACATCTTCCTCAATGGCGAACGAATCTACTCGCTGAAGCAGGCAGGACATGCCCCAACCTCGTCTGAGCTGATCGGTCTCATTCGTGCCAAGGCGCCCGCGCAGTAGTCCCGTCTTTGGCGGGGAGTCGTTGGACAAGAATGTATTCGTTCATCAATCGAGAACAAAACCTGCGAGAAGACTCGAGCGCAAACAGACCACCTTGTTGGCACTGCTCACCCAACCTTCTGCTTGGACTGAATGACCACGATGCTGATGCCATCCCATTTGGTCCTACCAGCGCGTGGGGGCGGCTGGTCTTCGAACGGCATTACGCCGATCCATTTCGATTTCACCTGAAAACGTGATTCCAGAAATCGGCGGACGAGGTCGGCACGCTGCTCGGAAAAAAGATATTCCTGGTCAGGTGCGTCACTGTGGGAGTAAGCTTCCACCATGAGTGGGTTGTTCGGCAGGTCATGGACCAGCCCGGAAAATGCCCGGGCCAGAATCGAAGCGCCATCGGGCGTAAGTTTCTGTGCGCCGTCGGGACCGATTTCGAACAGGCCTGCTGCTGAAACCCAGATGCGGGCGGCAGGTTTCTTGATGAACTCACTTTTTCCGTATTCGCTCGGCGTCATGTGAGCCAGGCTGTAGAAGCCGCGTCGCTTGAAAAATCCACGGAAGAAGAAGTTATGTTTGATCGCCTCAGTGTCGTCCGCCAGATTCCCTGTAGCCTGGTTCGCATGTTGGATGGTGTCGCGAAGAGCTTCAGGCGTGCTTTCCCCACCGTTGCCTTTCGACAAAAAAGTGCCGACAGCGCCATTCAACTGACTCGTCGCGTCCTGCACGTTTGTGACGGTCTGGTCGACTTTCGGAATGTCTTTTTCTTGAATATCGGCGATCATCTTGTCAGCTTTCGCGGCAGCATCATCGGCGTTAGCTGTGGTTTGTTTGGCGTTAGACATCATCGTCGTCACGTCTTGTGCTGTCTGCTGGTCCATCAGCAGCTTGCCGGCAGCGCCCTTCCCGCTTCTCACGTTCGCGACGATCTCGTTGGCGTTGCCGCTTATTCGTACTCCATTAGCTGCGATCTTCTGGACAGCCGGCGTGACGTTCTTTATAGCTTGATCAGCGTGCCCGGTCAGATCAGTGATGTTGCCCATAGCAGTGTCCGCCCGACCGTGAAGATCCTTGATCGTGCTCTTGATCTGGTCGGCGATCTCGTTGCCCTGCTGCATGAGTTGCGAAATACTGGCCGCCTCCTGCCCCTTGATGGTGCAGCCCGGGTTGCACTCGGGTGAGTTATCCGTACCTTTTTTGATCTCTACGAATTGGTTTCCTACCATGCCTTGGGTCGCAACCGTCGCGACTGAGTCTTGGCGGATGATATGCCGGAACTTCTCGTCGACCTTCAGTTCGATGCGAAACTTGTCTGAGGGCGTGCCCGGTATCTCGATATTATCGACTGTCCCAGCGTCCATACCTGAGACCTGCACGTTTGCTCCTTTGGTGATGCTGGCGATGTTACTGAATTCTGTATAGATACTGTAGTGGTGCGTGAACAACTGTTTGCTGCTTCCTATGAGGAATAGCCCGAGACCGAACAGCACCACCCCGGCAACGATCAGGATGCCTACTTTTACCGATTTCGACATCAGGTCTCTGCTCCTGTCGCCAAATCCCTGACCAATGGATTGCGGCTTCGTTCTAGTTCCTCGGCCGATCCGGAACCCACAATCTTGCCGTTATCGAGTACGCCGAATCGATCAGCGAATTTGCGAGTGCCAGCCGCATCGTGCGTAACGCAGATCAGCGTCACGTCATGCTTTTTCTTCAAGCTGAGGAGCAGGTCATAGATTTCAGTCGCGGTTATAGAATCGAGGCCGCTGCTCGGCTCATCCACAAGGAGAATGCTCGGATTGAGCACCAAAGCGCGTGCCAACGCAGCACGTTTTCGCATGCCACCCGACAGGTCGGACGGCATTTTGCCGGCCTCTTTCTCGAGTTCCACGTCCTTCAGTTTCTCCTGAACAATCGAACGAACCTCATCTCTCGATTTGTTCGTGTGACGCCGCAGTGGGAAAGCCACGTTATCGCCGACGCTTATGGAATCGAAGAGCGCGGCGCTTTGGAACAAGAAGCCGATTTTCTTGCGCGTGTTTGAAAGCCGCCCCGGATCCAGGGTTCGGATCTCCTCCCCATCTACGTAGACACGGCCCTGATCGGGTGCAATTAATCCGATCATCAGCTTCAACGTGACACTTTTTCCCGTTCCACTGCGGCCGAGAAGGCAAAACGCCTCCCCATGCGCCACGTCGATGGACACGTCGTCCAGTACTTTTCTGTTTTCAAAACTCTTGGTGACGTGTTCCAGACGGACTGCAGGTTTTTTATCTCCATCTGCCACAATTAGCTCTCAAAAAAGAACTGGGTCAGCTTGACTAAAATCACGTCCGCGAGCATGACCAGTAACAAGGAGTAAACCACGCTTCGGGTTGAAGCCCGGCCCACTCCCGTTGCACCCTGCGTAGCGTTATAGCCGAGATAAGAAGCAACCGTTCCGATCAGCAAACCAAATACAACGGGTTTCAGCGTAGGTGGAACATAATCGGTCCATCCCATCGACTGGAAAGCATTCGTGACGAATGCCCGCGGAGACATCTGCAGCGCCCATGTGTCGGCAAGCATGCCTCCCAGCAGCCCCGCGAAATTGAGGACCAATGTCAGTATCGGCATGATGATCACACAGGCTATGATTCTTGTCACTGCCAGGTATTTAAACGAGTCGACCCCAATGGCTTCTAGCGCGTCGATCTGCTCGGTGACCCGCATACCAGCGATTTCCGCGCCCATTCCGGCTCCCACACGTCCGGCGACGAGTAGCGCCGCGATGATTGCTCCGATATCGCGAAACAGGCCGGTGGAGACGGCCTGCGGAATCATCGCCCCTGCACCGAAGCTTTGCATCTCGGCGCGCGTTTGCAAGGCGAGAATGACACCGAACGCGAAGCCAGATGCAATCACCAGCGGCAATGAGCGCCAGCCAGCCTCATAAATTTGGTGGACGGTTTCCCGGAACTCAAATGGGCGAGTAAAGCTCCGCTGGACGGCGCGAGCGCCAAATACTCCAAGCTCGCCGATGAAGCCAAAAAATTCTGTAATGTTTGTAAGCAGCAAGCTCACTCTCACCTACTCGATGCCAGCTAGTATCTTTTAATTTCGCGCCCAATGACAATGGACGGACGGCCGACGCACCGAATATCACTCGGCCTCTCATCCAGGAAGCATTGTGGACCGTCAGCACTACCGCCGAATGCAAAGCGGAACGTGACGATGAGGGCGTCTGAGCGCCAGCGGAGGAGGGCGGGCTGCGTAAAATCTATGTCACGCTTACTGTGAAGTTGGTCCCTTCCCAGCTATTGGAATCAAGCCATAAGAAGGTAAATTGCACGGTTTGGCCCGGCTTCGATTGCGCAAGATTCAGGAGTGCCCAGTGGACACCCAGGCCCGAATCCGTAGTTGTGATTTCTTGGGTCGTTTTCCAGTTATTGATGCTCCAGTAAACCTTCGCAGGCGCCAGCACGTCGATTCGCAGATCTTTTCCTGACGCAATCCGGGCCCGTTGCTGCCGGAATGTCCAAATTCCAAAAGACGCGACTTTTTTCTGGACCTGATAACGCTGCACAGGCTGGGGCGGCGTGTCCCACACTCGGAGTTCTTTCAAAGACCGCAAAAGCTTCACGTATTCCGCATGAGCCCAGACCAACGGCATGCCGGACCCGGTGGGTCGTCCGTTGTATAGTTCTCGTTCCGGGATATCGTCTGAATCCCAGACTTGCTCCGGTATGAGCCCACACTCGCTCGTCTGAGCTTGAATGGTCTTCAACAGTAGCTCGGCTTGCTGGAAATTGCCCCGCGCGATTTCGTAATGGGCTCGCTCGCCTGTAAGTAGGGGCCAACCGCGACCTTCTCCTTGCTTCTCGAATGGAGAGCCGTCCGCTTTTTCGCCATATCCATCATTCGTGTAACGATGCCAGACAGGTCCATTGGAAAGGTTCTTTTTCAGAGTACTATCGATCACCTTTACCGTGTCGGTTACGCGCGGGTCGTCCGCTGCACGGACGCCGAACCGTACCAGCGCTATCGCGTCGGGGCTAACCACGTCAATCGCGGCGGCCCGGGACTCTTCCTCGGGCCTGTTCTTAATTCGTATCGAAACGTTCCGAATAGATAGAGCGTGCAACACTTCGGGGGGGCTAATTCGGACGTAATATCCGGTCACGCCATGAGCGCGTGCGATGTCCGACCCCGAGACATACGTCCATTCATCTATCGAATCGTTCCAAGCGTCGGCGGTGACCCGGATGAACTCGGCCGTTTGGCTGTTCTGCTCTCTGTCAGCGAAATCCGCGGCCGCGAGGAGTGCCGCGATTTGCACGGCCATGGTGTATGGCGAATAACCTGGATTTTCTTCCCACCGGTCCTGCTGAGTGACGGGACCATTCCTCACCAGAAAACCGGCTGATTTCTGAATCATAGGCCATGGATTCGCCTCATCGAGCTCGTTCGCTCTTCGCAATGCGTCGGCAAGGATGATGCAAGAAGCCGTACCATCCATCTGGGTGGCTGTCCATTTGGGAGTTCCATCGAGCCACATGTTTTGCGTCCAGTTGCCATTTTTCTCCTGAGTGCATTTCAAGTAGAAAAGAGTGCGACGCGCGCTCTGAGCATCACCGCAGGCAAGTTTCCCTATAGCGGCCTCGACCATGTCGCGCGGCCACACCACGTGATAACCGCCAACATCCTTGTCGCCTCGAGCAAATCCCCAAGGTATCGAGAGACTTGCGACGACAGCGCCAGGGAAGCGCTTCGATTCGAGTGTTTGCAGCGCCGCTGTACTGACACGGTAAAAGTCGAAGCCTCTTTCGTCCGGTTGACCGAGATTTAAAAGCGGCTGCTGGGTTGCGAGCCAGCCCTTGACGTATCGTTCCCGAACTGTTTCGAAGTTCTGCAAAAGCGCGGCGCGAGCTTGATGCGCGGCTTCGGCAGCATGCCCGCCGAAACCGACCGTCAGAATGAATTCGCCGTCGCAGGCCGCCCAATCAATTTCCGCCGTAAGCGCTACATTTCCGTTCTCCGCCTGCTTGTACGACCACGTCATCTGCTTGTGATCCCGGATATCAGTGAGACCGTCACTTACGCCGACGAATCCGCAGCTCAGGGTTTTAAATGGCGCTGTGGACGCCATGGCGAGAGAGGTCTGCTCCCGCCGCGCAAAGAGCATAGGAATGCCTTTATACTCTTTTGTCCATCCATCGTTGTGTTCACCGCAGTCGCCGACGTGCGCGTCCAAAAATGCATAGAGCCGCAGATCACCGTGCTTTGAATCGGGCTGAAAATGAACCTTAAGCAACAGCGCATCCCGATCAGAATCCGTGATCACCTCTTTCTCGATTGCGTAGAAATGTCTCTTGCAGACACTGGCAATGTGAAAAGCGGGCACCTCAGGGTGGATCAGCCGAACAGAATGATCCGCATCCTTCTCCTCATCAGAAAAGAAATCTCCTCCGTCGGCCACCAAAAACCGTAAGCTGCGCGTATTTGCCTGATCAATGGTCGGGAAATACAATTCGTTTATGGCGCCTTCCGAAATCGTGAACCAAACGCGGCTCTCGTGCGATGTTGCTGTACCGACGGCTGTTTTCGCACCCGAACTCCAATGAGGTTTGGCTCCCGGTTGACCAGGAGCATCTGAATCTTCCGTCCCTCGGGTAATTCTTTCCCGTTCAATGTCGGCGGTCATGTGTTCTCAATATCGTGCTCGAGATTTGATGACGGAATTTAAATTCAGAGCTTCCGTCTGCGCCACGCTCTTCACAGCATTCATACGCACGCACCGCGATCTCCTCGTATGTGGGATTGCCGAAGGCTGGCCTTGACGCCTCGGCTGAGTTCGTAGGAAATGGAAATAGGGAAAATGGGACCCTCCTGATTACCCGTTTGATTCACTTTTTCACTTTCCAGTGTCTGAGCACTTGAACGTGAACGATGACGCCTCTGTTGGCGTAATTGTCTTCGTGTTCTCCATCGCTTCCGCTCGCATCAGCGGACCGCGCGACGGGTGGCGTCCTGTGTAGCCAGCGGACGAAAACTTTCATCAGCGCCAAATTGACATTCAAAGAAAAGGCAACATGGCTGAAACAATTGGTGCTGGGTCATTTCACCTCTTCCTTATTAGCTGAAACTCTCTATCTATCTGACGCTCAGTGTTCGCCTCTGTTCCGTTTCAAAAGAGCCAGGTGGATAATCGCGTCGGCTTCTTCAAAAAGCCGTGTCTTTTATCACGAAAGCTGTGCACCGGCATACTGCCAGAGGCCCACCAGCTTCTTCTGGCCAGTGACAAATGTAGTCGGACCCGAAGCTTTCTATTCCATCGATTTCAGCGGCAAAAATCTCAGTTGTGCAGGACACCACGAGAGGCGGTTAGGTCTACTGGCCAACCTCGCTGCTTTTCTAGCCTTCTGAGGACAGTTCACCCGGCATCTAAGTAAGATAGGAATTCCTTGTGTGCGGGTAAGCGCCTACCGGCCGTTCTTGCCCGGCGGCCTGCCACAACAGGTATAAAAACCTAACCCCCGACCTATGCGCGTCCTCAAACCACGTCCGCAGTGGAGGCGCCGGCTAAAGGTCACCGGCATCGTCCTCTCCATTCTGGTGGGAGCTGATTATTGATCATGAGTCTCAAACGCTTCCTGCTGTGACGTGACCGCTCTAATTCGTCGGATCGCGCGGGAAATTCTGATACGGCAGACGCACACCGTTTACGCTAATCTGACTGGCCTGTATGTTCCCGGGCGCCTGAAAATTCGTTCCGCCCGCTGCGGTCACAAAATCATCCTGATCCACGCCGTCACCGCTGACGCCCAGTCCGCCCACTAGCGTGCCATTGAGATACAGCGGTTGGCTACCGGGGAAAAACACAATGCCGCTTTGATTCGAATTCGCCGATTGCTGCCCTTGCGTGCACGGATTGGCGGTATCGAACTGATAAAGCGGGAAGAACGGTCCCGGCGCGGTGCCGTCAATGCCTGGCGGAAAAAGCGGTTGTGCGCCGAACCCGATTGTGCGGTTTGTAACCGCCGTCCCGATCGGCACGCCTGGGAGATCGCTCGGCTGGCGGTTCGGTCCACTGAAGTAAATCACGTTTCTTGCTTTCGCAACGGCGACATCAATACTGAACACCGTCGCATCAGTCATTCGGTAAAGGCCGATGATGGTGCCGTCCAGGTCGGAAACGGAGATCGCCATCTTGGCGCGCTCGCCAATCGGCAATCGGATCACCGCTCTGGTAAGACTCGCCTCATTCACGGCCGCGCTGATGATCCCGGACACCTGCGATTGCGTCAACCCGCCGATCGGTCCCGCGACTGGGTTCACCAGGTAACCTTCGGGTGTCGCGGACGAGCTTCCCACTGGATTCACCACCCACGTGCCCGCAACGGTACCGGATTGAACCCCCGCCGGAGCGGTTGTCTGATTGACAAACGGCAAAGAGATACCATTGATCACCACCACTCCCGGCGACGCGGGGTTGGCGGGGAATCCTGCCTCGACCGATGCGGTGAACGCGGCGTATTCGGCTACCGAACCTGCAACGCCGGCGACCCCGACCCCGCCAACCAAAGTCACATTGCCTGAGCTGTCCGTATAAAAAAGAGGCACGCCACCGGGATTTACGGCAAAAGGCTGGCTGTCGTTGATATCCGCTTTCCCGGTGATAACGCCCAGCCCGGTTTGAGTTCCGTTGATGGTCTTCGATTGTGGAACTGCCTGGCCGGGCGCAAAGTTGTTGCTGATTGGGCAACCGCGGTTCGTGTTCTCAATACCGTACAGCGCTGCGTTCCCAGTGTTGACCACGCCCGGAGGAAAGTGGATTCCGCTGATGTATCGCACGGTTCGAGATGAAAGGGGTGCCTGATTGTTGCTGAAGAAAGATGCCGTGCGCGCCAGGGCCACGGCCAGTTCGTTCGTGTCGACGGTCGCGCCGAAGTTGCCGATTGAAGTAGCCGGCGCACCCGGATTCCGGAATACGCCCAACACGTTGCCGGAGCGATCCGTTACCGCGATAACCGCACCAGCCGAGTTAATGGCCGTGGAAGCAGCTTGTATGATGTTAGTAACATCCTGCGCCGTAAGTAACCGGGTTGTACTTGTATTCGGATTGTAAGTAACTGAAACAGTAGCCGTCTGGCTAAGTGTCCCACTCGTTCCAGTGACACTGACTGTGCCGGTCTGTAAGTTCGATGTCGTGGAAACTACTGCCGTCGTAGCGCCGGCACTACTCGAGTTACTGCCTTCATTGCACGCTGTCAGTAAGATCGCTGTACAGCAACACGAGGCGATACCGATTGCCGAAGCGTACTGACGCGGCCCTCGCAACATCAGGAGGAGAACAATAGCTCCCAATGCAACAAATACAACCCGCAGCAACGGGTTGCTGTTTCGGCCCCCGATACTGCGCCACCACGGCGCTCGCGAGCCCAATCCCGGCGGCGTGATGACGAGCGTAGCCGATAGCGTATCTGCCGGCGAAGCTGTTCCTGGGATCGAGCAAGTCGTCCCCGGCAGGTTGGAAACCGAGCATGTGAACGTGACTGTTCCGGTGAAGCCATTTGCCGGAGTCACCGTCACCGTGGCAATCCCGGTATTGCCGGCATTGATTGTCAGGTTCGTCGGCGCGATGGTCAGCGTGAAACTGCCGCTGCTGCTGTCTTTCGGCTGCGGTCCCGAGCCCGAGGTCGAACCCGAAGCCGTGCTGGGCGCTGCCGCCGTTGTCGTAAATTGGCGCGACACGGTCGTGCTGCTTCCGCCGGCCGATATAGCGGTTACCTGCAGGGTATGGCCCCCCGACAGCAACGTGCCCGTGTCGACAGTCAGGTTCCATCCCACATTGGGGCAGCCCGCCGCATTGGAGTAAATAGTGCAGATGTCGGCTCGCTCTGTTCGGGTGACCGTTGCGGCCACTGGTGCGCTGTCAATTGTCGCCGAAATGTCCGCAATCGGACCGAAAGAATCAATCGCCCAGCCGGAGAAAGTCGCCGTTCCGGAGAATATCGACGCTTGCGGTCCGGGTACATCGATCAACAGTCGAGTTTGCGTGGATTCAGAGTTATTTGGAGTTTGAGGATGCGCGGTCAACGCCGCGATTGAAAGAAAAAGGAATAAATGACAGGAAATGCGAGCGGCTTTGATCATTCAAGTTCCGTCGAATTACCGACGCGGTGTTCCGAGCCGTTCAGGTAGGATAACAAAAACACCATCTCCACAGGCGAAAATCGTTAGGTGCGGCATTTATGCAAGTAGGCGTCGACGTTCCGTTACGGCACCAGACCAGGCCAAAATCGCGCTTCAGGCAAGGCCGCATTCGCACGCCCGCCATGGCTGCCTATATATCTCATAGCAGCGCACTGATGGAGTGCAACTGCTTCGCAAACTTGTACTGATCATAAGCCGACGGTGTCTGGAACTGGGCGAATAGCGAGTTAATCGCACTCCTCAGTTGCTCCATATCTCGGAAATGGGCGTTGTCGCAGGTCGCTACGAAGAGTGACTGGAGCGCCATTGCGGCCTGTTCAGCCGAACGTTCGCCCTGCGCCGGGATATTGTCGTCCGATGTAATCGATTTCATCAGCCGCACACCCCACGCGGTATCAAAATTCGCCCTCTGGAGCTTCCGCGCCAGTTCATCGGCGCCGCTCGAGGCAGTCTTCGCCATCGAGGCGATTTCTGGGCGGTTGTTTTGAAGCATGCTGACCCGCTTGTAGATCTCGTCCACCTGACTCTGGATTTGGCGAGCAGTCCCCGCTTCCAATGTCTCGACGATCTTCTGCAGAATTACGTAATGGCTGAGATTGTAAGGCGGGTTGCCGGGCCTGCGCTCATAGGCGCTCCCGTATCCATAGCCGCGCTCTTGCCGCCAGCTATTGTCGGCTGAAGTCAGGCTGTGGTGGCACGCAAAGCAGTCGAGTTCCGTGTACTCGGGCCATGCGCCGCCCGAAGCGTGGAACGCGAGACGATTCAGGCTCTCACGCAGTTGTACCGCCTGTCCAACCGCCAGCGTGCGAAGCGCAATCCAGTTGTCGGCGTCCGGCGGGTACTTCCAGTGACGTGGTTCTACTGCTTCAAAGGAATCCTGCTCGAAGTAGAGATCGGGGTGGCCGGCTGCCAGCATCTCGTGGTCGACATACTTCTCGGAATTGCCCAGATGGCAGCTCAGGCACTTCTCGCTGCGCTTGATCAAGTCGCGCGTATCGTACATGCCGTCCTCATGGACGGACTTCTCATAGGTCCAGCCACGCGTCGTGTGGTCACTCAGCCACTTTGAGGATGGTCCGTGGCAGCTTTCACAGCCCACTCCGTCCGAGTAATCGTGAAAAGGCTTAGCCTGCTCACTCGCCGGAACATAGGTTGCGTGACATGCCAGGCACTTCGGAGCTGTCGTCGGATCGAGGTGAAGGATCCGCGCCATGTTCTTACCGGCCACTGTGCTGGTCAGGACAGCGAAGGCATGCGCGTGTTTGTCTTTCGAGATCCAGGTGCTGTACTCGTTCTGCAACACCGACGTTTGATACCTCGGTTGAATGCCGCCATGGCAGGCGGGGGCGCTACAAGATCCAGGGCCGTTATAAGTGCCGGGCAGAGATGCGATGCTCTGTCCCACTAGGTTCATGCTCGCGGCCAATCCAACCACGGCAATCAAGGCGAGACGCATAGGAAAGTTTGAAGCTCGTTCTATTTTGCACGATAATTCTGAGCATTGCTAGAGAAAGCTCGTTATACTGTTTTCTCAACGCTTTCTCCCGCATGCGAATCGAGCAAAGTCATCGGCGCTGGATCTACGCGTCAATCGTGATCCTGGTGCTATGCGCTATCCCGTATCTGATATGGGCGCGTTCCTATCCGGGCGGGCCGTCGGGCGGCAGCGCGCTCGGTCTCTTCTACGGCAGTCTTGGGTACGCGTTCATGCTTTTTGCAGGGGCACTTGCCGTGAAAAAACGGCTTCGAACATGGAATATGGGTCGAACACAAAGCTGGATGCGCGGGCATCTGTGGTTCGGTCTGCTTACGCTGCCGCTAATTCTCTTCCATAGCGGGTTTGCCTGGCGCGGGCCCCTGACGTTCGTGCTGATGATCCTCTTGTTCTTCGTTATCGGCAGTGGAATATTTGGCGCGGTGCTTCAGCATTATATGCCGAAGTTCATTACTACTCAGGTCCAGCGAGAAACCATTTACGAAGAGATTCCTCACGTGCAGGCGGAACTACGAGTTGAAGCGGAGAAGTTGCTCGGTTCAGCCGGCGCGTTGCCGGTTTCAGCAACCGACATAGTCAGTCTGAGCGACACATATCGTGAAAAGATCCGACCCTATCTCGAAAACCCGGAGCGGCCGCCTGCGGCCGGCGTCGCTTTGGCAACCGCGAAGAGCAGCCAGCAGACGTTCTATTCCATCCGGAAAGAACTTTCCCCCGCACTGACGCAGGTTGTCGACGATCTCGAGAAGATTGTCGCCGAAGCGCGCCAGTTGAACCGCCAGCGAACTCTGCAGCGCATTCTTCAAGGCTGGCTCATCGTCCACATTCCGACTTCGGCGGCCGTTATTGTGTTGGGCGGCATTCACGCCGTTGTTGCGCTCTTCTACTAGCGAAAGGATCAGATGCCAGGCCGGATTTGGAATACCAAGAAGCTTGCGCAAAGAATCGACCCGCACTACTTCAAATATCCCCGGGGCATCGCCAAGTTGAGCCTCTGGGGCTCTATAGCTCTTACGGCCACTGGCCTGCTTTGGCTGGCAGGCCACTCGATAGCCGGCACCGCGACGCCGTACACGGCAGGGCCGATTGTTTCCTCGCACGCCAACTTCAGTAAAAATTGCGCAACCTGTCACGTTGCCAATGCAAGCTTCGGCGGCAAGGTCTCCGACCAGACCTGCGACGCTTGCCACAACGGTCCCATTCATCAGGTAAACCAGGTTTTGCCGGCGCCCGCCTGCGTGAGTTGTCACGTGGAGCACCGGGGCATCATCGATCTAACCCGAACCAATGACCGTTATTGCACAACGTGCCATGCCAACTTACAATCGCGCGATGGCATCGTGAAAGTTTCGGCACACATCAACAGCTTCACGAACGGGCATCCTAACTTCGAGGCTCTGGCACTGGGGAAGATCGATCCGGGAACCATCAAGTTCAATCACGCGGTCCATCTGAAGAAAGATTTGCGCGCAGGCGCCAACGACTATGTCAACCTCGAATGCTCGGATTGCCACCGACCGAACGGCAGTGTGCAGTCGTGGCCCTATGGCCGTACCGTCGCGGACGTGCAACTCGCGCCTGTTCCTGCTCCGCATTCGCGGTCATCCACGAAAGCCTACATGGCCCCGGTGAACTATTATGAGCACTGCCTGAACTGCCATGGGCTGCAGTTTGACGAACGCTTCGCGGAAGGCGTGCCGCACGTCAAGCCGGAACTGGTTCACGCGTTTGTGGTGCAGAAGTTCACCGATTACATTGCTCATCATCCGGAAGAGCTACGAACGCGAACGCCTGACGAACGCATCTCCGGACGTCCGTCCATGCCGCCGCCGCGAACAGCCTCAGCGTGGATCGCCCAGCACACGGCGGACGCGGAATACCTCCTGTGGAACAAGACGTGCAAGCAGTGTCACTCCATCTCGTACAACCCCGGTTCCAGTCTCCCGGTCATAGCCAAGCCGCAAATTACAACGCGCTGGCTGATGAAGGGCAACTTCGACCATCAGGCGCACCTCGAAGTCAAATGCGAATCGTGCCACTCGCAGACGCGATCTAGCAGGCTTACCTCAGACGTTCTGATACCCGGGGTTGAATCCTGCCAGAAGTGCCACGTGCCCAGCGAAAAGGCCGCCGCGCCCGGCGGTTGCTACGAATGCCACGGCTACCACGACTGGACTAAGGAGAAACCGGTCAAAGGCAAGTACGACATTCACCAGTTGATGGTATCGGTCTTGATGAAGCCGTCCGCGGCGAGGTAAGTTACCTCTTCGCCGAAAACTGATCGTCCATCGCTGGCGGCGTGTCAGTCACGGTGTAGAGTTTGCCGTTCCGCAGGTACATCCTCTGCATCTCTTCGAGATTAAAGGGCCGTGAGCCCCGGCGGTTGAAGACGGTTAGCTGATTGCCGCTTTCGTCTGCACCACGGTCGCGGTCGATGCCCTTCGAGACGGCAACCGCCGGACCCTTGGTCCGGTACGTCGCGATGAGTTTTGGCGTCGGGCGCGGACTGAATCCCAGATAGCCGGGCGTATCATTTGGCGCGATAACCTGAACAATGCGCAAGCCGTTCTTGCCGTCCGCTATGTAGGCGAACGCGCTCGCCGCCGTCATGCCCAGCTTGATGTCCCTCGTGTCGTTCAGTTCGCCATTCGCGTTGAAGACCTGATCCACTTTCGGCTGTTCCGGCTTCTCGATATCCACCAGGACCATGCCTTGCTTGCCGCCGGCGACGTAAGCGTATGTTCGGGCCACGTAGACGTTGTGCGCATCGCTCAAAGAAATCGCAGGCGTTCGAACAATCTTCGGATGAGCGAGGTCGGTGACGTCCAGAACTTTGAATCCTTGTGCGTCCACGACAAACGCATAACGGAATTGCAGCGCCAGTCCGACCGGATGGACCAGGTCAGGCGAACCAATTTCACCCGTGACCTGCGGATGCTCCGGATTGCTCAGATCCACAACCACCAGACCTCGGTCACACAGGATGTAGGCGTAATTGCCGGCAATCGTAATACGTCGAGCACCATGAAGCTTGTTCTCGGGGTTGAACTTCACGGTCGCATGCAGGAAGTTGTTTTCCGGATTGCCGTCCAGAAGCGTAAGCACCCCAGGCGACTTGGGATTGCTCAAGGGATTTCCGATCACGACTAAGCCGTCCTCCCCATCCGTTGCGTACAGGAACGCGTATATGGCTGCGACTTTGCCTTCCTCGTTTTCGGCCAGATGCGTACGGCCAGGATCGAGAGCAAGCGTCGATGGCGACGCCAGCGAAGTGGCATCTTTCAAATTGACATAGAAGCGCTGCCCGAGCGGCGAGACCGGCGCGGTGTTCACCTTCTCTGAGAAATTTTTGTTATCGATGTTGGCAATGTCGTAGGCGCGGAAGCCGTTCTTGCCCGTGGTGTAGAGGTACTCGCCGCGCATCTGGACGTCGTTGACGTTTCCGGTGTGGTGATCCGCTTCGTCCAACTCGCGATGATGCTTCTGGAGCTTGTCGTAGTCATCCGAATAGACGAGCTTCTGCAGATCACTTCCAAAAACCGCCGAAGGATCGTCGTGCTCGGCGACCGTCACGGCTTCAAAACCGTGTCCTTCTTCCGCAATGTACACGTAGCGGCCCATGAAGTTGACCAAGTTCGTTCCCTGCATCAGAAGCTGAGCCATCCAGGCATTGTTGTCGCCCTTGTCCGAGACGTGACAATCGGTGCAATTTTTCGTCTCGCGGGCCCGAACGGTGTGCGGGAAGTAAGGACTGAATCCGAATCCGCTAAAACCTTCCGCCGAAACCGTCTGCTGCTCGTAGTAGAGCCAATCGCGGTTGGCGTTCTGGGAACTGACGACCACCGCGCAAGTCGATCGGGTGGGCGCAACACGATTTTTCGTCACCGTTCCGTCGACGCCGAGCATATAGATGTCATTGCGCAGCACTTCGAAGTTGTAGGCGGTATAGTTGCGGGTGGTGAGGCCCTCATTGTGCAGCATTTTCGCCTTCAGATTGGCCTGCATGGGCAGATGGCAACCGAAGCAACTTGTCGTCCAGGAAGAATGGCAGGTGTAGCAGGTCATGCGACTGTTCGAGTGAGCCAGTTTGATGTCCTCGATCTTGCCGGAGCCCACCGCGCCGTCTTTCAAAACGGCCTTGGCATAGCGTGACTTCGCGTTGTAATGTTCGTTGCCCGGCGTAATCGTGTCGAGTGTCTGGACCACTTCCCACGGCTCTCGATTTTCATCCACCATCGAGCGTTGATAGAGCTTTTCTCCGATCCACTCAAACTGGCGCTTGCCCCACGGAGTGCGCTGGACAGAGAAATCGCGGCCACCCATCGGCGCCGCCGCAGCAGAGGTGCGCAGAGTTGCCTTCTTGTCAATGGTGCCGTGGCAATCGACGCAATCGATCTCGACCGCGTTGCGAGTTTCGCCATACAGCTTGCCATTGCCGTGGCCATCCTGGTCAAAGTGGCAATCAACGCAGTGCATACCTTTGTCGACGTGAATGTCGCTGAGGTGGACTGCATCCGTGACTTTCTTCACTGGAGCGTCGTTTGCATCCAGAAGAGTGCCTTTTCGATCCTGCTTGTAAACGCCGCGGAAGATCCAGCCATGGCCATGAAAATCGGCGAACTGCGTTGTCTTGAGCTGGCTATTGAAAGCAGGACTGCCTGTGTTCGCGAGGAACGTCGGATCTTTCCAAAGCCCGCGGGCAGCTGCGCTCTCGGGATTGGCTTGCCAGGTCTCAAAGCGCTCATCCTGGCTGGGGTTGTGCTGCTTCTTGGGATACATCTTGTCGCCATCGCTCTCGTTGTCCCACCATGTGTAGCCGAGATAAGAGGACACCATGTTGGTACCGGGATGGATGTGACAAACGATGCACTGACTGGTGGGGATGGCCCGCGTGAACTCGTGATGGATGGGATGTCCGGACTCATTCTTCGGAATTGTCGGATCCATTTGCGCGCTCATGCCGAGATTGCCGTACTGCGAATAAGACCCTGAATGGCGGGGGTCGCGATCATTCGCGTAAATGACATGACACGCTGTGCAGCCGCTGTTCCGGTAGTCGCCGGGATGATCATTCGTGCCCGGCAAAGAGAGCAGGGGATCGAGCAAGCGCGTCTTCTGCAGGCCCAGGAATACGGGATCTGTGCGCAGAAGAGTTCCGAAGCCGCGATCGCTCAATTTGTCGTCGGGAGCGCCGGGATCTTCTTCAGGATTCGGATTGCCGATTTCGGAACGTGGTCCGCCGCCTCGCTCAAAGACTCGAAGAACGTTTCCGGGTTGTGTGATCTCCCAGCGAAGAAGAGGCTCCAACTGAGGAAGAACACCTTTGTCGTGAAACTCCTGCTGGGATGGCGCCGGAGAAGTCTTGAGTATTTGGGGAACGCCGTCCTTCGAATAGCTTTCTCCGAACCGCGCGTTCTTGAACGGATACATTCCGTTGTTATAGAGAGCGGCCTGCCAAAGCATGGCGCCATGGGTCATCATGCTCGTTTGAACCGCACGGACTTCCTGCTTGTGGCAACCGACTCTTCCGCAGGTCTCTTCTGCAACGCGCAAATCGCCGGGGTTGACGAACTTGATGTAGTCCGAACTTTCCTTCAACCAGTTTGAGTACGGCCGCACCGGATTTGCGGAACTTTTCCACATTGACGGGACTTCAGGATGGGGGTGAGCTTTCCACTTTGCGTCGATATACGACGCGTTCTGTGGGTTCGTGCCCTCAGGCTTCATCACGGAAGGATCGCCGCCGTGGCAATTGCTGCAGCCCAGATGGACGGTTCCCGTCTTGTGCATGCTCGGCGCCTCGGTCATGCCGTGACAGCTCACGCATCCCAGGCTATTATGCTGGACATCCTCATCGGTTTGCCGGAACGGCTCCATTTGCAGCTTTCGCCGGCTGTCATCCTGAGCGTATGACGGACTCAGGGCAATAGTGGACAGAGCGATTATCAGCAGGACAGTTTTTGGAAGACGGTAATTCATGAGCGTCTAATCAGAACGTGAAGCGGACATTCACGAATCCCGCCCATAGGAGCCGACCCGTAAAGATGTCGGTGAATCCCTGAAATGGCTGAAATGCGTTGACGCCCGCAGTGACGATGATGTTGTCGGTTAAAGGAGGACGATATCGCACGCCCAAGCCAGAATCGGCGCCCACTCCCGCGTGAATGCGACTCTGGAATAACAAAAGCTCCAGTGGCTCGGTATCGGCGAAACGGATCAGATTGAGGTTCAGGAAGGCCCGGAGCTTAGGCGTGACGTCAATCTCCGCTCCTGCGTTGTAAATGAATATGCCTGGATTGACGAAATTCGCCTGACCTTGGATTTTGCTGGATCTGAGACTGGGAACGAGACTGTCCGGATTATCCAAGGCAACGTTAGTGCTCAGCAGACGAATGCCTTCCCGATTCCAGAAACTGAAGATGCCGCCCGCGAAATCGGGATTGTCAAAGATGCCATCAAAGCCGCGCGCAGTTCCGTCGCGAGGGTTCTTATCGCCTGAAGCGTAGAAGAACGAGGCTTTATAGCGGACCCAATCTTTGTCGACAGAGAGTTCGGCCGCGGCCATCTGGGCGTTGATGCTCACCCGACGCCCGGCAATCGCGTTATCCGAATCGTGACCAAGCACCTGATAGAAAGCGTGGTCGAGATTCAGACGCCCGATGTGGCCATCTCCAGTCAGTCCGTAATAGTAGGCTCGGATCTTGTGCTCGACAACTTGACCGTTGACGACGGAACCGATGGGGGCAGGCCGGACCAGAAAGCCGTTCTGATCGTATTGGATTGATGGATCGTCTTTGTCGTAATGAAAGCTTGCCTGAATGGTATAGCCGGGCTTGAAGAAATCCTGCCGATAGATATTGGCGACGTAGACCTGCTGATGCCGGTACTTAAAGCTGTTCAGGCCGCTATTCGTATCTTTCTCCAACATCGCGAAGCCCGCGACGTTGTATTGATATCGATTTGAATCGAAATTTCCGAAAAGCCTGACCCCGGGTTCCTGGTCTGAAAAGATGAAGCCGCGGAAATCGCTGTTGAAGCCCTGAATACCGGCTCGAACCGAAATGAAATCGTAGTTGTGGCTCAGGTCGGCGAGTTTCACCTCACCGAAAGCTTCCTGCATGCCGGCATGGTCGTCGAAGCGCGTCCTGCCAGCTTTGACGTTGGGACTGACGATGCCGTTCTCCTGCACGAGAAGATAATTGAGATTTTCGTCGACGGTGACTTTGACGCGCCAGTCGACTGGCCGGAACGCCGCATCGCCATGAAAGAGATCAAACGAGAACGCGAGATCTTCCGTCGTGAATAACTGACCGAAGTTGCCGAAGAAGTTGCTTGTTTCCGGACGCGCCGTGCTGATGCCCGCCGGCAAGGGAATCAAGCGGCCTTCAAGGAAAGTGTCGCTGCTTGCCGTGAGATTTAAGAAGGTTCTGTTGCCGAAAATTGGATAGTCGCCTTTCAGCTTGTTGCGATTGAAAGGGTCGTACCAGTGGCCAGGAACGAACGGCACATCGCCACCGAAACCGTAGCGGCGATACTCCGGGTAGTCTTTCTTCCATCGATTGGGAAGCGGTGTGAAGACCTGTTGATCATCCGGCAGAGGAGCAGGCGCTAGCTCCATCCGACCGGGCGACTGCTCTTCGGGAATGTTACGAAACGGCGGTTCGGGAGCCGGAGGTTGAGCGGGACTTGGCGGACCAAGTTCGTCCCTGCGTGCGGGGGCACGTGGCGGCGCAAAGGGCATGGCTGTGAGTTTAACGTCAACGCCCGACACGTTGCCGGCGGTGATTTGAATGTGCTGTTGATAAGGTTCGGAGCCGTTGGAATCAACTTCTAACTCGTATTCGCCCGGAGCAACGCCTAGCTTTCGGAAAGTGCCATCACCTTGGGTAACGAATTGAATTTTCTGTCCGGTACTTGTGTTGGTCAACATGACCCTTGCACCACTAAGAGATAAACCCGCCTCATTGTGAACGAGGCCTTGCACTCCGGTTACGGACGGCGATTGACGAGGGATGCGCTGCTCTTGTGCACCCGGGCTGCTGATGTAATGAGCAGGGGGCGGCAAAGCCAGATCCACGAAAGCGGATGAGAGCAACAACACCAATATCCGGGCTGCCGAAACGCTACGGGACGATCGCACGCGGTTATGAGTTGTTTACTAGCTCAAGCAATTGTTCGCCGGTGTAGCGATGCGCCGCGTCGTGCGGACACGCGTACACGCATCGCGGCTGCGGCTTGTCGAGGTGGCCTTCGGCGTCGCACAAATCGCAAACCGCGGCTTTGAGCCGAGCCCTCATTTCGTGTCCGCTGGAGGCCGTCTCCATCCCGATCATGTCGTAGAGATTCGGCTCCATAGAGATGTTGCCGTACGGGCAGTTTCGCGCGCAAAGACCGCAGCCAATGCAGTGGTCTTCAATCACGATCTGCTGATGTTTGCCGCGATGAATAGCGTCCACGGGGCACCCGATCATGCAGTAGGCGTCCCTGCACGAGCGACATGAGGTAGCAACCAGATATTCACCGAAGCGCAAACCTTCGCGCAGCAGGCGCGTGATGTGCTGGCCGTGGGAATCAGTACCGTGCTGTTGGATACACGCTTTTGTGCATTCATCGCAACGTGTACATCGTGTGAGATCGAGCGCAAGCAGACTCTGGGCTTGAAAGAGTCCTTGCTCGAGGAAATCCCGCATTCCCGTCCTGCCGGCTTCGCTGAGCCGTCCGACTGCCACATCCACCAGTCTTTCGAGTACGATCGGCTCCATCCTTACTAGTTCGCGGAAAGTAGCCTGATCAATGCGAGCGAGTTCGACGTGATCTAGAGCTGAACAACCGCCGGTGCGTTTGCCTTTCCTGTCGACGCCGGCATTGAAATCGGCAATCAGTTCGCGAGTAATCTGTTCTCGGGACTTGTTCTTCGCATCGTCACGTTGAAGCCCGAGCAGTCCGAGTTCGCCGATTAACTTGCCGGGTCCGACGTAATAGAACGTCTCCTGTTTTCCCGCCGTGGCGATTTCCACCCGAACGTTGCCGAGACGCACAATGTACATGCAGTCCGCGGGGTCACCCTGGCGGAACATGGTCTGGCCGGGATTGACGCGCACCAAACTGATATTGGATTTCAGGAATTCGAGCGACTGATCCCGAAGCCCGGCAAACAACTCCGTTTTCGCCTGGGTTACAGCGGTGGCTAATGCTCGGTCGCGATAAAGCTGATCGAATCTCTCACGCTGATTTGGCGACCGCATCATGCGATCGAGAACGTTGCGGCGGATCTCCCAAATTTCACCTTCCGTGGCCGCTCTGACGCGGGCAGTACGAGGCGCACCGCTGAGGCAGGCCATTTCGCCGACGATGAAATCTTCTTTTGTACGCGGAATGGGTCCCACGCCGCGGGGTTCAATGTTCAGAGTTCCCTCCCTGATGATGAACGCGGAATGACCGGGATCGCCTTCTTCGCAGAGGATTTCATTCGGCTTCACGTTCCGGCGGAGGACGAGTCCTTTCTGCCACGCGAGAAACTTTGGAGGAATTTCCGCGAAGTCCGGGTCGCGGCGCAGATCTTCGGTTGGAATCGGCTTGGCATCGCCTTTAATCTCCACCTGCACGACGCCTACGGGCTTAAACGTGATCGCGGACGTTGGGCATGAAACCATGCACTCACCGCACTGCACGCAACTCGATTCGAACATCGGGTCGTCGAGATCGAAAGCGATGCGGGCGTTCCGGCCTTTGCCCATACGCGCGATGACATTGTTCTTCTTGACTTCATCACAGCCGCGAACGCAGCGATCACAAAGAATGCAGGCGGAGTGGTCGACGATAAACACTGGAGACGAGTTGTCGATGGGTTTCGGCCTTGGCGGCGCTTCGAACGGACGCGTAGTCTTGTCGCGTCGGAAGTACGGCAGCTTGAATCGCGAGTCGGTGAGTTCAACCCGGTCTTTCAGTTGTTGAAGCTCGTTGAACGGCGCGAGTTCTTCGGCAGGCGCCGGTTCGGGAGCAAGCTTGAGTGCATCGGCGGTGAGGAGTTCGGTGACGATCTTGATAGAACGCTTCACACGCTGCCCGTTCGCTCCGGAATCGTCCATGGAGAAGATTTCCATGCCATCCTTCACCTGGTGCTGACAAGCGGGAAGCAGCTTGCGTTCCACGCGACCTTTGTTCGCGATCTGCACCATGCAGACGCGGCAGACCGCGACGGGCCGCATGTGCGGCTGATGGCAGACAACTGGAACAGAATGCTGCTTGCGCAGCTTCGACACCGCGTCGTAGATGGTGGTGTAGCGCGGCGTGGTGCGACCGTTGATGTCCTGGATGACATTGCCCTGCGCGTCCTTCAACGGTTCAGCTTTGGGCACTCTGACTTCCTGACCGTCGACTTTAACGGTCACGATTTCCTCATAATCGGCGCGCGTCGGCTTATCAAGCCGGATAAGCTGACCGTCTACGTTGCGGCTAAATAGGCCCTCGTCATCATCGTCCCGGGCTCCTAAATTGATTGGAAAAGAACTCATTGCGTACTCGTGGGGTGAAGAAGATGTCGCTCCAGGTCGGAACTGAAATAGTCAGTGAGCGTCGAAATCGGAGATTGAAACGAACGGCCCAGGCCGCAAATGGACGAATCAGACATGACTTGCACAAGCTCTTTCACCAAGGGAAAAATTTCGTTGTGCCAGGACTGTGAATCGATCACATGATCGAGCACATTCTCGCCCAGGTTCGTCAGCTTTTGCGAACCGAGTCGGCACGGAACGCATTTGCCGCAAGACTCGTTTCGAAAAAACTCGAGTGAATTGACAGATTGTTCGGCCATGTCTCGAGTGTCGTCGTAGACGATCAGGCCGGCGCCCAACATACCCGTGGGACTGAGAGCACGCCACAGGTCGAGCTCGAGTTCCATGTCGAGGATGTCGAGTTGCTGAGCGTCTACGGGAAACCCGCGGCGCGCTGCCAGCGCAATCCACGCTTTGTTTTTCGCGGGATCGCGCGGCGACGGCAATATGGCGGGTATAAAACCGCCGGAGGGCCCGGAGGGCGCGAATGCCTTTAGCTTTCCTGTGCCGGAAATGCCCTGACAATATTGGTCGCCGTGCAGCAGTTCGCGAAGGGTCAGCCCCATAGGCACTTCGTAGACGCCCGGGCGGTTGACATCACCAGATACCGAGAAGAAACGTCTGCCTCCCCATCCGTTATTGCCGAGACTGCAATACTGAGCGCCGCCGTTCACCAGGATGTAAGGAGCCCAGGCGTACGTTTCGACATTGCTGACAAGTGTCGGCTGCTGCTCGAGCCCGTTGGTTTGCGGTTGCGGAGGCAAATTGCGCGGCTCGCCGCGATGACCTTCGAGGGCGTTGATAAGTGCACTTTGTTCGCCGCAGATATAACCACCTGGACTGACGAAAACAGAGACGGGGAAGGGCTTGCCAAGGAGATAGGCGTTCATACCACAAACGCCCATGCGTTCGGCTTCCTTTATGGCTTTCTCGCAGGCCTCAATCTGTTCCGGATATTCGTGGCGGATATAGATGAAGCCTTCAGTGGCGTCTGAGATGATTCCGGCCAGAATCACGCCCTCAATTACGAGATGAGGATAGTGGAGCAGAAGCTCTCGGTCTTTGAAGGTTCCGGGCTCGCTCTCGTCGCCGTTGACAAGGATAAAGGCGCGGTCGTCGAGATCTCGTTCTCGCAGGTTGATGACGGCTTCCCGGACATCTCGCCACTTCTGACTGGCCGGAACGCCGGCGCCCCCCAAACCGCGCAGGGCAATGGGCCCATTCGCTGGACGACAATCGAATTCTTTGAATGCGGCTTCCACCCATTTGGGCGACTTCTCCTGCTGCGCTTTGCTGTTCTTCTTCAGGGTTTGCAGGAATTGCGGAACATCACTTTCCGGAATCTGGAGTTGCTCGATCAGACTTCGCGAGGCCTCGCGGATTGGACCATCTCTCGCCTCGAGCAAGTTGCGAATGGCCTGATATTTGGGCAGGCCGTCCTTATAGGGATCGATCAGCCAGTCAGGCGAAGGATACCCAGAGCCGTGCCTGCCGCCGAGCGACTGCAAGTGTTTGGTTTTGCCGGTAAGGCACGCCTGGATGGCCTCCCGGAGCTCAGTGGTGTTGGCGGGTGAAAGGTAAAACTCCTCCTCAGCACCGTGACTCTCGTCTCCGTGCGCATTGCTGAGTACCTGGCCCGCGAGGCCATTCGTTGATGCACCGGCTGCAGGCTTGTGAGCGGCTGAGACGCAGACGATAGGCGCCGCGTCGCACCGACCGAGACACGATACGCCTTCGATGTGCACGTGAGGCGCGTTCTCTTTTGCGAAAGGCTCGAGTTCAGCCAGGATGTGCGTCGCGCCAGACATGTGGCAGGCCATATTCTGACAGATCTTGACGGTAACCGCCGGAGGCTCTTTGAAATGGAAAAACGGAAAGTAACTCGCTACTTCGTGCAGACGGTAAAGAGGAATGCCGGTGTTTTTCGAATACTCCTCCAGCGCATTCCTATTAAGATAGCCGTATTCTGCCTGAATGCGGTGCAGAGCGGGAACGATTTCGTTGCGGAAAAAAGCCGGCGATTCTCTGGACGCGACGGAATCTATGCTCACAGCGGGAACTCCCAACCTTCTTTAGCTGCGTACGTCTCGGCGAAATGAGTTCTCGCCTCTTTTTCTATCTCGCCGACCGCGGCGTCATTATGACCCGGATCGTGGTGAAACAGGATGACCCGCTTGACATTGCAGTCGCGGGCAACCTTGATAGCTTCCATCCAGGTGCTATGGCCCCAACCTCTGCGGTTCGGATACTCCTCCGGAGTGTACTGCGAATCGTAGATCAGGACGTCGGCATTCTGCGCGTATTCACGTAGAACTTTGTCAAATTCCGCTTCACCGTGTTCGAGATCGCTTGCATGAGTGACAACCGAGCTGCCGACCTCGATTCGGAAACCGGTTGCGCCTTGTGGATGGTTCAGAGGAAACGGATACACTTTGGCTCTCCCGATCTGGTGTGGCTTTTTCAGTTCAAGGAAATTTCTCTTGGAAGAAAGGAATTTGAAAGAAACGGGGAAGTATGGCGCCGCCATTTGACCTTCCAATATGGCGCGAAGGCGCTCAGGCTGGCAAGAAGAATAGAAGTTGAACTCGTTGTCCTCACCGTAGAGCGGTATGAAGAACGGAAGGCCCTGAAGGTGGTCCCAGTGAAAATGAGTAAACAGCAGGTGAACGTTCAAGTGCTGCCCAGGAAATCGCTTCGGGAGATTCAATCCGAGATTGCGCATACCCGAGCCGGCATCAATGACAAGAGTTTCGCTGCCGCAGTGAAGCTCAATGCAGGTGGTGTTCCCGCCGTAGGAGATGTTCTCTGGACCAGGCGTCGGGATGGAGCCGCGCACGCCCCAGAATTTGAGAGCAAACTCAGACATTTTGGAGGGCCCCATCTTCAGCATTGCGTTCCATGTCGGCCGCGATCTCGGGCCAGCGGGCGGAGTAGATGCCCAGTTTGTGTTGCCGGCCTTTCAGGTCGACCTCTCCGATAAAGTCGAGTTTTTCTGAATTTGTCAGCACCCGGCGTAATTCCTCGGAAACGATGATCTGATTGGGTTCGGCTTTGTCGACCAGACGGGACGCGACGTTCACCGTGTCTCCGATGGCCGTATATTGCACGCGATCTTGTGAGCCGATGTTGCCGACGACCGCCAGCCCAGTATGCAGACCGATGCCGATTTCCGTCTGGCGCAGCCCTTCAGCCGCGCGCTTCTCATTCATCTGCTGGGCCGCCTTTTGCATGAGAACGGCAGCGCTGAGAGCCTGGTCGGCTGAAAATTCGGAAGGGATTGGGGCGCCGAAAAGTGCCATGACGCAATCGCCGATGAACTTGTCGACCGTTCCGCCCGCGCGGAAAATGACGTCGCTCATGACGGTGAAGAGTTCGTTCAGCATGCGGACCAGCTCGCGGGCGTCCATGCTTTCCGACATCCTGGTGAAGCCGCGAATATCGGCAAACAGGACGCTAATTTCCTGCAACGTGCCGGAAAGATCGATGGCTCCGTCGGAGGAAAGGATGAGTTCAGCAACCTGGGGTGGCAGATAGACCTTGAGCGCCTGACGCTGAACTTCTCTGCGCACGAGTTCCTTGCTGGCGATGGCGTTACCGAGCGCCAGCCCGGTCTGCGCAGCGATGGCAGTGAAGACGCGGAAATCGGTTTCCGAGAACGCGTCGGGGCGGCCGAGATTGTCCGCGTAAAGGACGCCGAGAAATTTCCCTTGGCAACTAAGCGGGGAACAGAAAGCTGCCTGGATGCCGGAGAAGAAGACGCTTTCGGCAGAGCGAAGCGCAGCCTCAGCTCTGGCGTCGCGAATCAGCAGCGGACGATTCTCGTCTCGGACGCGATTGAGGATGGTGCGGCTCAGGACGCGTGTTCTCGGGTCGTGAACGACGGGAGCATGAGAGTCATCCTTCTTGCCGCCGCGATAGAGAATAGGAGCGTTCTCGAAGTCACCGCGCTCTTCATTCCACATCAGGAGCGTAGCGCGATGTACGTTCTCGATTTTGAAGAGAAGATCGACTGCGGCGCCGGAGACGTCTGCGATGGAGTGGCTGCGGGCCAGCGTCATTCCCAGTTCGTAAAGGATCTCGATGCCTCCGCTGGAGCCGGTGCCTGTCTCAGTGTGGTCCTCGCCAGATAGCAGCAGTTGCGGGTCTTGCTGCAGGCGTTCGAGCTCGATGCCGGAACTCTGAATAACGAAGGGCGTGTCGGGGGCTTCGTCGCGAAATATCATGCGGAAGCTTCCGATGGAAATGCTGTCATTCGGGGAAAGAGGCGTCGGCGCTTCGATGGCGGCGCCGTTGACGAGTGTGCCGTTGGCCGAATTCAGATCTGACAGCATAGCCGGCCCATTCGGCTCGATGTTGATAACCGCATGCGAGCGGGAGACGCTGGCTTCGGGGATGGTAAGGTCGTTGCCCTCCGCTCTTCCTATCCGGAAGACCGGCTTCTCGATGGTTATGACGTCAGTCGAACCATCGGGCTTTTGGATCTGAAGCGATCGATTTTTCACGATAGTTAGTTAGCCTAGCCCGAGTTGTCGCGAGGTGCGGATTGGTCCGCCACCAAAGCTCACGGCATTCTAAGAGTTTACTGGCTTTTCACGCCATCCCGCCAGAAAAAGACAGGCGCAACCCAACCTTTGGACGTGCGCTCTGAGATCAGTATGCAAAAACCGCATGGATGGAGGCTGTTTGACTCAGTTCGGAAGGTCGAAACGGGGCGTTAGCGAAGTACGGCTCTCGATTATGGAGACAAACTTCAACGCCAGGCGATTATTCGATCTGCCGAGTATCTCGGTGATGTGCCGGACCGCCGGAATAGGACGGAGATACAAGGCGATTGTGTAAACGCCAGCTCCGAGTAAAGAAGTCGTTATAAGGCGAACCCAATTGTTCGTGATGCCGTACACGCCTAGGGAGTACAGGCACAGCCAACAGATAATCGACATGCCAGCCGTGAGCAGAGCCTGGGGAAACAGCGCCCACAAATAATCCCGCATGCGGAGGCCAATGAGGCTGAACGGGATAAGAAAGCCGGGGACCATCATGAGGACCAAGTAGGTGATGAAGTAGGCGACAGCCACACCTACCGCGCCGAAACGAACACCGACCAGGAACGCGGCAATGAGAACTGCGCAGGTATACAGGCCCCAACGGAAAAACCAGTCTGTGCGGCCTTTCGCTATGTAGATGGCCGCGATGAGAGTTTGAACCGACTGGATGAGTCCAATGGGCGCAAGGATCTGGAAAATGGGGATCGCTCCGAGCCATTTGCTACCCAACACGCAGTGGATGAGAGGGTCAGCAACAATTCCCAGACCCGCCATCATTGGAAAGGTGAGCAGCGCAATAATGCTGGACGAGCGAAGATAGGCGGAGCGGAAACGCTCATTATCGTCTTGAATTTGCGCGAACGCCGGCAGCGTCACCTGGCCGATGACGGAGCTGACATTTTGCAGCGGCGTGAGCATCAGGTTGTAGGCTACCTGGTAATTGCCGAGTGCAACCGGGCCCAAAACTTTACCGATTATCAAGTTGTCTGAATTGCGCGCGAAGTAATTCGTAAGACCGAAGCCGGAGAGATTGAGGCTGAACTTTGCCACCGTCCTCAATTCGTGCCGATCGAACTCCAAATCGGGACGCCAGGCGGCCGTCGCCCAGTAGACGGCAGTGCTTGTGAAAGCCGCCGTGATGTTCGCATAAACCAGACTCCACACCCCGAGACCGGAATAGGCGGAGATAAGAGCGGCGACATAGCCCGCGAGGCCAGAGCCCAGGTCGGCGATTGCCAGCGGGCGGAACTGCATATTGCGCATCAGCAGCGAATTGTGCACGATTCCGGCTGAGTTTAGCCAAAGAGAGATTGAGATAGCGCACAGGATGGGCGTGAGCTGCGGCTGATGGAAAAAGTGGGCTACTATCGGGCTGGTGGCGACAACCAGCATGGCGATCAGCGCGCCAAACCCGCAGTTGACCCAAAAGAGGGTACTGAGCAGTCCATTCGTAATGGTAGGCCGCTGGATGATGGCCGTGCCAGTACCGAGATCGCGGATGATGCTGATAAATACGATCAACAATGCGGCCATGCCCATGATTCCGTAAGCGCCCGGTCCGAGGACTCGCGCGACGGTGGCCAACGATAGGACGGAGAGTGCCTGTTTCCCAGCGGTGGAGACGGTAGACCATGCAACACCGGCGGCCGCTTTCTGTGAAAGCCCGGGCTTGGCGGGGACGTCAGCGTCAGTCGTAGGCATTGATGGGCGAAATCCGGCCGTCTGGTTCTGATCTAGGATGCACGATGAAAGCAGGCGAGAACTTACATTCAAAGCAGGGACTATTACCTGCGACACGCGGCCTACAAAAGGCTTCGGTACTTTTATGGTAACCGGAGCGGGCCAACGCTTACAAAGCTCGTATCGTCAGGGAAGGCCTAAATATTTGGTAAGATTAGGGCGATCTGTTCAAGTGTACGCCACGTGCCGAGGCACTTCGGTGGCGGGCGCACCATAATGTCGAGATTTAAGCCCACCCCCGGCCGTACCCCTGCTCCATTTCGGTCGGCTGCAGAGCCCAAATCCAGCCCAGCGCGGGGAACTGCCGTCGCCAATAGGCCGCTAGCCCTGACGCCTTTTGCGCTGCAAACGCCAAACGGTGGAGTTGCCTTAGAAGAACACGTAAAGGACCCGGCCTTACGCGCCACGATTGTAAATACAACGCGGCAGATGGCATTCTCATTCACAATCGCGTTTATTTACGCTCGCTTCAGCTTTATACACGAGTTCCTGGCCGGGTATTTCTGGATCGATTTCCACATTCTCTTGATTATTGGTTCGCTCGCGATGCTGACTTGCCTCGCAAGTGGGCAGCTCCTTTCGGGATTAAGCAGTCCTGCCGTACGAGTGTGGGTCGCGTTTTTCGGGTTTATGTGTGTTGCTTCAGTCTTCAGCACCTGGCGGGGCAACTCAGTTGACGTTCTAAGCGCCTATGCGCGAACAAACATGCCCCTGCTGCTGCTTATTCCGGGTGTGGCGGTGACGGGCGCAGAGATCAAGAAAATTATAAATACAATCGCGTACGCGGGGGCAACCACTATCGTTCTCGGTCGGTTCAGCGACAGTTTTACAAGCGGAAGACTGGAGATTGAGACTGCAGCCGGCACCATTCAGAACCCGAACGATTTTGCCGCCCTGCTAATACTGATTCTTCCCGCTATCGCGTACTGGACGTTTCAGAAAGACAGGAATCTATTCCTTCGAATAGCCGGGATAGGTTTGATGGGCCTTGGCGCAGTCGAACTGGTAGGGACAGGTTCGCGCGGCGCCCTGGTAGCGTTGATGGCTATGGGGGCTTACCTGTTGGTCAGGGGATCCACCAAGCTGAGGCTGGCGTTGATTGTGGGCGTTCCACTCCTCATTGGGGCGATTCTTCCTTTCGCGCCCAGTTCCGCGCTGGACCGCATGACGTCTTTGGTCGCATCGAAGGAAACTGTCGAGGCGGCGGAATCAAGAGAAGCGCGTATCGCACTGTTCAATGCGAGTATAGACATCACGTTCCATCATCCGCTCTTTGGCATCGGTCCGGGTGAGTTCATGGACTATCAGGGCGGAATGGCGGCGGCCAAAGGACAGCATGGAATGTGGCACCAGACGCACAACGGGTACACGCAGATTTCGAGCGAGTGCGGCCTGCCCGCTGCCCTCTGCTTCCTCGCCGGAATATTTATGACGATGCGCTCGCTTAGACGATCGACAAAAGCGAACATTCCTTTTATCAGCGGGATTGCGCGTACTTTTTCCGTGATGATGGTCGGCTACGCCGTCTGCCTTATATTTCTATCGCAAGCGTACAGCTTTGTCCCGCCGGTGCTTTGCGCCATTGCGCTGGCAATCGAGCGCTACGTAGAGAGTGTGAGATCTGTAAACGCTCCGGCTGCGGCGCCGTAATCGCACTGTGCAAAAAGCCGATAGGTACAATTAGGACGGTCGCCAGAGACCTCCGTAGGACTGTGTTGACCAGCGTTTTGGAGAAGCCAGAGTCAGCCGCCAGCTACCGGCGGTCCACTTTCAGTGGCGAAAGCACAAATCTAGACCTCATCCGAGCAGTGGCGGTGTTGTGTGTCTTTTTTGGACATTTGGCCACTTATCGGCACGAGGGGCTGAACGAAACAGCATGGCACTTTGCTCAGATGGGAGTGCTGATCTTTTTCGTTCATACCAGTTTCGTGCTGATGTTGTCGCTGGAAAGATCGGTAGAGAAGAACGGCTCAAATTATCTGTTCCGGGACTTCTACACGCGGCGATTTTTTCGAATTTATCCACTGGCTGTTTTCTGCGTTCTGGTCGCATATTTTACCCATGGAGCGACGGCCAATGGGGAGCCGCGCTACTGGACGCCATACCAACTGATCTCCAACCTCACGCTTACCACGAATCTCACGTATTCAGACATCATGGTTGGCGGACTCTGGACGTTGCCGCTCGAAGTGCAGATGTATATAGTGCTTCCCATCGTGTTTCTTGTGGTGCGAGGGCGCGCGATCTGGTACGCGATTGTGATTTGGGGGGCGAGCGTTCCTTTTGCTCTGCTTCAGCCGCATATCAGCGAGCGGCTGAATGTGCTTGCTTACGCGCCGTGTTTCCTGGGCGGCATTTTGGCGTGGAGGCTTTCGCGCTCAGTTAAGAGGCGGGTGAACGGCTGGTTTTGGCCTTTGGCATTTGTCGCCACTTGGACCTTCTTCTTGATAGCGGATCGCGAACACGACATGATCTATCGCTATATCTTTAGCCTGTCGCTAGGGTTGGCGATTCCGCACTTCGCGGAACTGAAGGCGGGCTGGTTTGGCCGACTGGTGCATCTGGTTGCGAAGTACAGCTACGGCATCTATCTGTCGCATTTGGGCATCATGATGTTCATGGGAAAAGTGAATGAGCCGTATCGCTGGCCTTTGCTCGTTTTGCTGGCGGTTATTTGCCCCGTCGCGATGTATCATTTCATCGAGGCGCCATTCATCAGCCTGGGCCAGCGGATCGCTCGAAGATACCGCGGTCGGGAATCCAATAAGGTGCTGGTGCAACCGACGCCGGTTTCTATCGAGAATCCCGAACCAGGGATATAGAACCAGGGATATAACGGTTCTTGAACCAAGCAGTGCATTGCCGAAGTCAGTTTCACATCCGAGTGAAATTGCCGTATGCACAGGCATTTGCGCTGTTCGGCGCCTGGAAAGAGCGAGACTGGGATCCGGACTGGCGGCCTCGTTTCGTTCACCCTGAACCAGCGCGTGACCAAGAAGGCGCTGTGTTCGTGGTGGACAATCGGGTCTGGATAAATACCTGCTTCGATGTGAGGACGGGGCACGTGCAATACGCACACGTTCGCGACAAGAGTCTTGTGACGCGTATCGATATCTGCCTGGGTGAGTCGATTCGCGGTGAGACAGCGGTGACCGTCGTGTACGAACGCACTGCGCTCGATGAAACGGCAGCCGCCGAGATCGCCGAGTTTGCACGCACAGATCCTCAGCAAGGGCGCGAGTGGGAGCGTTTGATCGAGGCCTACATACGCAGCAGGTGAGCTATTGCGCCAGTTTGTCCATAATCAGCGGCAGGGCCTCTTCATCAGGAGCCGCGCCTGAGCCGCATGCACTCACTCGCGTGCGCCAGATCTGTTGCGCGAGATTGAGATTGCTCTCGGCAACTTCGTTCACCTGCTGCTTAGGCGGCGATGATGACAAAGCGGTTTGGGCTTTCGACAGAAGCTGAGTTGTGGCGTCGTTTCCCGATTGCGGGTGGTTTGTGAGGCATTGGGTTAGATCGGTGCTTGCCATCTGCAAGATCTGTACGGTGCGCGAGTACTTGTCTTGCGCAGACAACCAGCGAACCGTTGGGTCGAGATTGCTCAGGAGGTTGGCGAATTCGAGACGCTCTTTCAGCGTGGGATTTTTGCTATTGCGGGCCAAGGCGTTTGCGAAGGCGTTGTGAGCGGCTCGAAAATCACCCAGAGCCAGTTCGGCTTCGCCGAGCCCTGCATAATTTGTGAAGTCTTTCGGCTGGGCACGAATCAACTGATGAAAGACATCAGCCGCCCGCCCTGGTGACCCGGCGATGAGGAACAGGCGCGCGACCTCAGGTTGCAAGCCGGCGTTCTTCGCGACCTGTTCCTGTAGGGGCAGGAGTTCGGCCAGGATCTCGTTTTGCTTACCACGCTGAGTCAGGAACTCGATCAGCTCGAGCCGTGTTTGAATCTGGTGCTGCGCTACGTTGTTAGGCCACCCGCCATAGATGGCGCGGTGATAGTACGAATCGGCTGCGACGATATGGCCTTCTTTCGCTGCCAGACGCGCCGCAATCAGATTGGCTTCGCCGTCATTGGATTGCTCCTCGAGTATGTCGGTCATCAAGGGCTGAGCTTCCTGAAGTTTGCCGGCAGCCATTAACGCTTGAATGAGATCCAATTCGTACTTCACGTTCTCTCGTTCGAGCGCGTGAGCCTTCCGAAACGCATCGACAGCATCGGGTGCCCGACCCTGCGCGAGGAGGCTTTCGCCGTTGCGGTCGGCCCGCAGTGCCTGCGCCGCGAGTTCGCCTTGCTCCGTTTTTTCAAGCGACATATCGACAGCAAAGAGTGCAGCGATAACACCCGCAACAGCAACGCTGAGACGCACGATAGGGAGGCCACGGCGATGGACGGTGCCCGGAATAGACGATACAGTACTCATTTCGCCAAAACTCCCGGCACGCCGGCGACCCCGTATTTCGCTAAAATGTCGTTCAGCCGCACAACGCCAAACATCTGGTGAATGTTTGCGCGGCTCACTACCGGAATTGCATCCACACCGTTGCTGCCCATTCGCTCCAGAGCGTAGCTGGCGGGATGATCCGCGTGGATGAACGGATAGTCATGAGTAGTCCCAAGCAACTCCCCTACCACGTTCACGTCGTCGTCCGCAGTCTCAATCTGATGGCTGCTCACCATGCCCACCAAGTTGTTTTTCTGGCCGACCGGCCAGGCGTGGCAAGCATACTCGTCGAAGAAAGCTTTCGCTTCGACCAGATGGGCGGTTTCAGGGAGGGGGTCGACATTCGTCAACATGACTTCACCGACGTGGATGCCTTCCAGTTCATCGCGTGACTCGCCGGTGGGAAGATAGACACCTTCCTGGAGTGCCAGCGCCTCATAGATGGGTTCGCGCTGCAGTTGCTGGGAGATGAAGAAACTGATGAGGTTCGAGATCATCAGCGGCACGATGATGGAATAGTCTCGCGTCATCTCGAAAATCATGATCACGGACGTGAGTGGCGTTCTGACAATTCCCGCGAACGCCGTACCCATTCCTACGAGAGCGTAGGCGCCGGGATTCGCAGTCATGTTGGGCAGCACCATATGGGCGGCATAGCCGACACTGCCACCCACCATTGCGCCGATGAAGAGACTCGGTCCGAAGATGCCGCCCGCGTTGCCGGACGAGTAGCAGGTCGGGGTGGCGATAATTTTCATCACGGCCAGAATGACCACCACTTTGATTGGGAAATCACCGGTGAGTACGCGGTCCACGTAATCATAGCCGACGCCGAGGACTTCCGGCCGCATCAACGCCAGAATGCCCATGAGCAAACCGCCCACTGCCGGCTGTGCCCACGCCGTTGCGGCGGGTAGTTGCCGGAACCAGACTCTCAACCGCAGCAGGAGCTTGACGAAGCAAACCGAAGCGAGGCCGCCGACAACGCCCAGGATGGCGTAGACTCCGAATTCCGCTGGATTGACGAGCTGATAGGCCGGGACATGGAACAGCGGCTCGTCGCCGAGTATCAGGTGCAGCACCATCCATGAGGTTGCGGAACTGAGCACAACCGAGCCGATCACGGGCGCGTGGAGATCGCCCAGAATTTCCTCCAGAGAAAAAAGCACGGCCGCAATAGGGGTATTGAACGCTGCGGCCAGCGCGGCCGAGCAGCCAACCGGTACAAGCGCCTTCACAGTGGCTTTGCTGAGCCCGTACCTGCGCGCCAGAACGGATGCAATGCCGGCGCCGATCTGTACCGATGGGCCCTCACGTCCGAGGGCGATACCGCTTGCGAGCGTAATGGAACAGCACAAGAATTTTCCGATTATCGTTTTAAGACCGATGTAACCGTCTTGGATAAACAGGGCGAATTTGGCCTGCGGGATGCCGCTGCCTCTGGCGTTCGGAAAGTACTTGTAAAGGAGAAAGCCGCTGACCAGGGTTCCGATAATAGGAACAAAAAAACGTCGCCAAACCGCGCTTTCCGGCGGATACATACGGGTTGCTAAACGACCGGTAAGAAGGATGAAGGCGACGACGGTTAGACCAACAATGACCCCGATTACGACACTGAGAAGAATGGTTACCTGGTCTTCCCGGGCTCGAAAACCCGTCCAGTTCCACAACTTGCCGCGCAACGAACGGTTCGGCATAGTTTTATCTTTACAAACCGATATATTGGGAACTCTCCTGTATATTCCTGAACGGTTTAAGTGAGATTTTTCGCCGTGTGCGGGCAACGCTGCTAGAGTTTCTGATCCGCGCAGCCGAAGAGCAGACAGGGATGCAGACAGAATTGCATCCGCTCTGAACTCGCACAGCAAGTCTTGAGGCGAGCTTTTGGCGATGACTGACACTGAAAAAAGCCCTCACGATCCCGTGATCGCACCTGATCTGATCACAGAGTATGCCGCAACCCCCGGACGGCAATCGCTGGGCTTGGTCGATCGGCCCTGCACTGATGTTGAGATACTGCAGCACTTTTTGGAAGTAGAGTCGTCGCGATCGAGCCTGGAGCACTACGCGAACGAGCTGACGCAGAAGCTAGAAGAATCCGCTAAGGCGCGGCAGCAGGCTCAGTTGGAAGCGCAGAGTAAGAGTAGCTTCCTGGCGATGATGAGCCACGAGATTCGCACACCGCTCAATGGAATTATCGGGATGACGGCCGTTTTGCTGGACCGGGATCTCGCCGCTCCAGAGCGGGATTGCGTGGACACGATACGAAAGTCCGGAGAAGCGTTGCTGGCAGTTATCGACGACGTTCTCGACTTTTCAAAGATTGAAGCCGGCTGTCTGGATCTCGAATGCGAGGAGTTCGAAATTACCGAAGCGATTGACAGCGCAATCGAAATTGTGAAGTGCGAAGCAGTTCGGAAGTCGAATCGGCTGATTGTGGACATCGATCCGCAAGTTCCGCGAATGGTACGGGGCGATCTAATTCGATTGCGGCAAATTCTTCTGAATCTGCTGAGTAACGCAATGAAATTCACACATCGCGGGAAGGTCGAATTGCGGTGCGAATTGCTTTCCCAGGATTCGGGGGAAATTGAGCTGCGATTCACCATCGGTGATACCGGCGTGGGGATGACGCCGGAGCAGCAGGCGCGGCTCTTTCGTCCGTTTTCGCAGGCGCACGTATCAACGACGCGGCAGTTCGGCGGCACGGGATTGGGACTCGCCATCTGCAAACGGCTGGTAGGAATGATGCGCGGCAAGATCGGCGCGCGCAGCACGCCGGGAATGGGCTCGGAATTCTGGTTCACCATTATGGTTCAGGTGTCAGGGCGGGTGCTGGCAGCGAGTGAGCCTGTGCAGGCGTTCCGGCCGCACCGAAAATTCCGAGCGGGCGACTATCAGATCCTGCTGGTGGAGGACAACAGTATCAACCAGAAGGTTGCACAGTTGATGGTCCGCGATCTCGGATACAGCGTGGAGGTTGCGAACAACGGTCTGGAAGCCATCAGCCGGTTTGCATTACAAAATTACGACCTGGTACTGATGGATTGTCTAATGCCCGAGATGGACGGCTTTGAAGCGACGCGGCGCATTCGCGCCAGTGGTTCGGTGGGCCTTCGGACTCCTATAATTGCGATGACGGCCAACGCTTTCGCTCAGGATCGGCACGAGTGTCTGGCGGCGGGCATGACCGATTACCTCTCGAAGCCTGTGCGCCAGCAGGAATTGAAAGAAAAACTGGAGCAGTGGCTATCTAGAGAACACCGGCAGGTTGCGTCGGCGGAATGTAACGACTTGCTAACATCGATGGGTGTCTGCTCTAGCCCCTAGCGCCTCCTCTGTGGACGCACTGAAGCAACTGATCCGCGAAGTGCCGGATTTTCCGAAGCCGGGCATCAATTTCTACGACATCACCACCCTTCTGAAGGACAGAGAAGGATTCCGGCAGACGGTGGATGCGCTCGCACAACATTACAGGGGCTCGCGTGTCGACATCGTGGTGGGCATTGAGGCGCGCGGATATTTCTTTGCGCCGGCATTGGCGCTCGCGCTCGGAGCAGGTTTTGTGCCGGTGCGGAAGCCCCGTAAGTTGCCGCATACGGTGCAGAGTATCGAGTACGAGCTGGAATATGGGACCGATCAACTGGAGATCCACGTTGATGCCATTCAGCCGGGACAAAAAGTGCTGATTATCGATGACGTGCTAGCAACGGGTGGCACAGCCTCGGCGGTCGCGCGGCTCATTGAACTTCTTCACGGAGAGGTTGCCGGATTGGGCTTCGTGATCGAACTCGGATTCCTCAACGGCCGGAAGAAGTTGGAAGGCCGCGATGTGTTCACGCTTCTGCAGTACTGACGCGTGACAATCACGGTCCCCTCATTCGCCAAGCTCAACCTCGACCTACGGGTCCTGCATAAGCGTTCCGACAACTACCACGAGCTTCGAACCATCTTTCAGACAATCAGCCTCAAAGACACCCTCGTCATCAGCGCGGAGCGAGGCCGAAGAACGGACATCACTATTGACTGCTCGCATGAAATCGCTGACAACCTGGTGGTGCGCGCTGCGCGGGCAATCCTTGATCATCTGAAGGTCAACGCGCGTGTTGATTTTTCACTGCGAAAGCAAATCCCCATGGGCGCGGGCCTGGGCGGAGGATCGAGCAACGCGGGGGCCGTGCTGGTGGCGCTTCCTGCCTTGTTGAATCGGCCCATCGCAACGGCAGATCTGATTGGCTTGGGCGCGCAACTGGGAAGCGACGTTCCTTTCTTTTTACTAGGCGGAACCGCGGTGGCGCTGGCGCGGGGAACCGAGCTGTACCCGACGCCCGATATCCCGTCCTACCATGCGGTTGTGGTGTCCACGGGCATTCACGTCTCAACGGCCGAGGCGTACGGCGCACTGGCCCACGATGTTCCAGGTGCGTTGACTTCGGTGTCGGACTCTCCTATTCTGAGAGAGTTTCAGACGATCGCCTGGAGTCTGGGCGGTACCGGTCTGGACCACCTTCCGCTTACAAACGATTTTGAGGGACCCGTGTTCAAGCGCCATCCTGAGTTGGCGGCCGTCGTCCGAAAACTGTGCCGCTCGGGGGCGAAACTGGCGCGAATGACTGGTAGTGGCGCCGCCGTATTTGGTGTGTTCGGTAACGGTTCCGAGGCTCAGAGCGCAGCCGATCGTTTCCCGGCGGGAGCGGCCACACCGGTCCGATTCCTGAGCCGGCGCCGGTATAAAGCTTTGTGGCGGAAGGCCTTAGGGCCGACAGCCGGCAGCAGTTTATTTTGCTCAGAAGGATTGTGATTTGGGATTAGCCGCTAGCAAGACGCCTCGGCCGCTATTTACTGATTTCAAGGTCTTTAGTGGGACGGCGAACCCTGCCTTGACGCAGGAAATCTGCGACGCTTTGGCGTGTCCCCTCGGCGTTACCATGATCAAGCGGTTTGCTGACGGTGAGACGCATCTGCAGATCCAGGAAAATGTACGGGGTGCGGACGTTTTCCTCGTACAGCCAACCTGTACGCCGGTGGATCATCACCTGATGGAACTGCTGCTGTTGATTGACGCGTTCAAGCGCGCTAGTGCAGAACGCATCACGGCAGTGTTACCCTATTATGGGTACGCGCGGCAGGACCGAAAGGATCGGCCGCGGATGCCTATCTCCGCGAAACTGGTCGCCAGTCTACTCGAAAGGGCAGGAGCAAGTCGCGTTTTGGCGCTTGATCTCCACGCTGCTCAGATTCAGGGTTTCTTCGATATTCCAGTCGATCACCTGTTTTCAGCGCCTGTCATGGTGGAGTATTTTGAGGGCAAGTTCGATCGTGGGGAGCTTATTGTCGTTTCGCCGGATGCAGGTGGCGTCGAGCGCGCCCGGAATTTCGCGAAACGGCTGAATGTGCCGCTGGCGATTATCGACAAGCGGCGAACGGACGCGAATGTGGCCGAGGTGATGAACATCATCGGTGAAGTTCGCGGCAAAATCTGTTTGATGGTGGACGACTTAGTGGACACGGCGGGAACTCTGGTGAAGGGTGTGGAAGCGCTTTTGAGCCAGGGTGCAAAGTCCGTGACGGCTTGCGCGACGCATGCGGTACTATCGGGACCGGCGGTTGAGCGCATCAGCTCTTCGGCGTTGAATGAGTTGGTAGTTTCCAACTCGATCCCGTTGAGCGACCATGCCAAGGGTTGCTGCAAAATCCGGGTGTTATCGGTAGCGCCGTTGCTGGCGCGAGCGATTCAGTCGATCCACGAAGGCGGGTCGATCAGCACCCTTTTCAATTGAGTTGAAGGTGAACGAATGCGTAAGGATTTGACGGTCGCGGCAGAGTCGCGCGACTCTCGTGGCAAGAATGAAGCGCGGCGTCTGCGCGCGAAGGGCTCTATGCCCGCAGTGATCTACGGCGGTCCCGCTGGACCGGCGCCCGTGTCGGTGGACCCGAAGGAACTGACTAAAATCCTGCACAGCCGGACCGGCCACAACACGATTTTCAACCTCAGCCTTACGGGTGGCGAGAATACGCCGGTGATGATCGTGGACTGGCAGTTCGATCCCATGAAAGATTCGCTGCTGCATGTCGATTTGAAGCGGATTGATCTCAGCAAGCGCATCATCGTGAAGGTACCGGTGGCGACGCAGGGCGATCCCCGGGGTGTCAAGATCCAGGGTGGCATTCATGAGGTCGTCACCCGCGAAATCGAAATCGAGTGCCTGCCGGACGACATCCCCGAGCAGTTCACGGTGAACGTGTCCGAGCTGATGATCGGTCAGAGCGTGCGCGCGAGCGATATTCCTTTGACCGGCTCCATGAAGCTGCTCAGCCCCGCGGACGCCGTGATTTCACACGTTGTTTCGCTGCGTGCGGAAGAGACCACGACTCCTGAGACGGCTGGCGTGGTGGCTCCTGCGGCCGAACCGGAAGTCATGAAGAAGGGTAAGAAGGAAGAAGAAGGCGTACCGGAAGCGCCCAAGAAGAAATAGTTTTCGCCCGTGCTGGTTATCGCCGGGCTGGGCAATCCGGGAGTCCGCTACGAGGATACGCCTCACAATGCGGGTTTCTGGGTAGTGGATGAGTTGGCGCGCCGGCATTTCGTTCGGATCACAAAGAATGAAAGCGGAACGCTGACGGGCAGCGGCAGGATTCACGATCACAATGTGATTCTGGTGAAGCCGCAGACTTTCATGAACAATTCAGGCGTCGGTATCAGTACTGTGTTGAAGTACCACAACCTGGGGCCGGAGAGTCTGGTTGTCGTTCATGATGAATTGGATCTTCCTTGGTCCGCCCTGCGGATCAAGACGAACGGTTCACCGGCTGGGCACAACGGTGTCAAGTCGATTATTGCCGCGTTGAAGACCAATGTCTTCACTCGCGTTCGGGTGGGTATACGCCCGGAGGGTGAGATTGAAGACGCGGCTAATTACGTTCTCGCTCCTGTGGAGCGGGGAAGGCGGGACCAGATGGAGGAAATAGTGTCCTATACCGCGGATGCCATCGAGACCATCGTTGCCGAAGGCGCCGTTAAGGCCATGGCGAAATTTAATCGCCGCGCTCGAGGCAGTAAAGAAGAGGACGAATGAGGATTTACGAGGAATTATTCGTTGTTCGACCGGATGCCACAGATGAAGAAGTGGATCCGCTCCTCGAACAATTAAAAGGCGTGATCACCCATGCGGGCGGAACGCTGGATAAGACGGAAAAGTGGGGAGTTCGCAAGCTCGCCTACCGCGTTCTGAAATACAACGAGGGACAGTACATACTGTTTGTCTTTTCGGCCAGGCCGGAGACTGTGAAAGAGATTGAACGCCGGCTTCGAGTGGCGGACCTGGTTCTGAAGTTCTTGACCGTTCGCATTGACGAGAAGCTGAAGCGCATTGAAAAGCGGCGCAAGGCGCGCGAGAAGCGTGCAGCCCGCAAGCCACCTGCACCCGCGCCTGCAATTGTGACCACTTCGCCATTGCTGCCGCACGAGCCTGCAACTCCCGTGCCCGGTGCTCCCGGCGCATCACGTCCCGCACCTGCGGCGCCGTCGGCGGCTCCGGCTGCACCAGCTCCGGCGCCTGCTGAGACTGGGGCAGAAGGTCAGGAAGGATAAGGAGGAACGCACATGGCTGAACAAAGAGGCGGACGTCCTATCGCGGCGTCACAACGTCCTACCGGCGGCGATAAGGCTATCGCCACGGGCAAGAAACAATACTTCCGGCGTAAGAAGGTGTGCCGGTTCTGCGTGGACAAGGTCGACGACATCAACTACAAAGATTCGAAGCTGCTTTCCAGCTTCATTTCAGAGCGCGGCAAAATCACTCCGCGACGCATCTCGGGCGTCTGTACGCCACACCAGAAGCGCTTGAGCGAAGCCATCAAGCAGGCGCGCAACATCGCACTGTTGCCTTTCGCTTCGCGGATGTAGGAGCCGGAGATCAACATGGAAGTCATTCTCAGAGAAGACGTCGAGAAAGTCGGAAATCGCGGCGCAGTTGTGAAGGTGGCCGACGGCTATGCGCGCAACTACTTGCTGCCGAAGCGCTTGGCTGTGCCTGCTTCCGAGGCCAACAAGAAAATTGTGGAGCAGGAGCGTGAAGCGTATCTCCGCCGGGAAGCGAAGGCCCAGGGCGATGCGGCACAACTCGGCCAGATAATGTCGAACGTGGTTCTCACGTTCCACCAACGCGTGGGCGAGAACAATCAGCTTTTCGGCTCAGTAACGGCGAAGGATATCGCGGATGCACTTGAAGCGCAGAAATACCATATCGACCGCCGCAAGGTGGAGTTGGAAGCGCCGATTCGCACACTGGGTGAGCATCAGGTGAATCTGCGCCTGCACCGCGACGTCACTGTACCCATCAAGGTTGTCGTTGAGCCCGAAGCGTAAGCGACGGTGTATCTCGATCCGAACAAACTAAACGAAGCTGATCCAGCCGAGATTCTCGAAGAGGCTGCCCGCGGGCATCTCGGGCTGGATCATCGCTTTTTGCATTCCCTTCTGGGCCGGCGTGAACAGGCGCTTCCGGCGATGGTTAAATTCGCCGAACGCGACCGTTCCGGAGACGTGCTGGATCTGGCGCCGGAACTGATTGCCATCTTCCGCGTGTGGAAGACCCCGGAGGCTATTCCGTTCTTCGTTCGCTACATCAAAGAAGAGCCGCTGGACGTTGCCGATGAGCTGGTGGAAGCGTTGGTTGAGCTGGGCCGTCCCGCCCTTGAACCTTTGCTCGAACTTTATGCGGAGCTGGATGAGACTGATAGCGGAGAAGTGGCGTTCATCCTCGCGCATCTGCACATTCGCGACGATCGCATTCTGAAACTGCTGCTCGATCGCCTGGAGTACGACCTGTCCGATACTGCTATGCTCCTCGGCATTTACGGCGGTCCGGCAGCGAAGAGCGCACTCGAAGCTTCGCTCGCGGAGTTGAATGACGAATCCGATGCGGAGCTGAAGAAGGAGATCACGGACGTGATTTCTGATTTGAATACAGCGCCGGTTGCAACCGACGAGGAACGTCCGGAGTTCAACATTTGGGAACTCTATCCCGAAGAAGCAGATCTGCCGGTTGACCTGCTCGGTGAAGAGACGCGCGCCAGTCTTCTAGAACATCCGCTGGCAAGCGTACGTGCTGCCGCTGCTGCTTCCTTCTTTAATCGTCATCTCCAGCACGGTGAACGCGATGCACTGCTGAGACTTGCCAAGGAAGATGAATCCGGAACCGTGCGTGCCCGTGCCTGGGAAGCGCTGATGACGGTCACGGAAGAAACCGAAGTCGTTGAGGCGATGCTGGCTGCCCTGCGAAGGCCCGATCTCGATCCGGAGGAGCGTGGCGGCCTTACGGTTGCGCTGGCATCTGAGGTGGATCGCAACGAAGTGCGCCAAGCCATTCTGGACCTATATGACAAGCCAGAAGGCCGCGCCAAAGCCATGGAAGCGATGTGGCGCTCCGTGCATCCCAGCTTCCGCGGTTACTTTGCCACCCACCTGAACGACGACTCTCTGGAAGTGCGCCGCGCGGCTATCTGGGGCGTCGGGTATTATGGCCTGCGGACTGAGTTGGACCGCCTGCGCAAGTTTTTCGACGACGAGGAACTGCGTTCGGATGCGCTGTTTGCATACGCTATGGCGATACCGGCCGACATCTCGCGAGGTCGTATGAAGAGCTTGCTGGGGCGCATCGAGAAAGATGCGAAAGGTCTGTCGGAAGCGGAAGAAGAGCTCGTCAAGGCCGCTCTCGACGAGCGCCTAATGATGGCCGGCAAAGAGCCGGTATTTATTCAACAGGAAGACTAGATTGGCATCGCGTCTGAACCTGCTGTTTCAGAGTGCGCCGAAACAGTTCCTGGAACGTACCGTTCTCTTCACAAATAAGCTGAGTTCGCCCGAAGCGGTGTCGCTGATGCGGCACAAACAGGTACATTACATCGACATCGAGCCGGTGCAAACAAGAAGCGCTGCGCGAGTGCTCGGGAACCTCAATTCATATACGGATCTGCCTCTTGCCAGCTACTTCGTGTCGGGCGCGGGTTATGCGCTCATCCCACGAGAATATCCTCCCTGCCGCTATGTGTTCCTGCCGGAATTTGTCGGGTGCCGGCTGTTAATTAAGTCGGAAGAGGCCGATTGGCTGCGAGTGGAATTGGAAGAAGGCCTGGTCGGCAGTATGCCGGCGCCCGAAAACAAAACGGACTCGCCATACCTCGACTCGTTTGCCTATTGGGACTACACGCGCGGCCACCTTGTGGGGCGAATTCGTGCGACGGCGGTTCTGGTGAAGGAAGCCGGCGAGCCGTGGACCATCTACATGCAGCAGATCGTGGGCACGCCGGGGTTCGAAGTTGTGCGGGAGCTTCACTTCCGCAAGCTACGGTACTGAACTGAATCAGTCGCCCGCGGGCGCCGGTTCCAGAAGAGCGGGCGTTGCCAGCTTGCTGTGCGACCGTCCATAAATGAAGTACACACACAGGCCGATCAGCATCCAGCAGAAAGCCGTGATTTGCGAGCGGTGATCGAGCGAGACAATCATACCGCCGCAGACAATGACGCCCAGAATCGGAACCAGCGGCACAAGAGGTGTGCGAAACGGCCGAGCAAGATCCGGTCGCAAGCGACGCATCATAATTACGCCGATGCAGACCAATACGAATGCGAAGAGCGTGCCAACTGTAGTCAGGTCACCTGTCAACGAGCCAGGCGCTACTGCCGCGAATGCCCCCACGAAGAAGAACAGAACGATGTTGGCCTTGTAGGGCGTGCGGAATTTTGGATGAACGGCCGAGAAAAGCTTTGGCAGCAACCCGTCGTTCGCCATAGAGAAGAACACGCGGCTCTGGCCGAGGAGCATGACCAGGATGACGGAGGAGAAGCCCATCAATATGGCTATCGTAATCGCGGTAGCGAGCCAGCCAAAACCGGGCATGTGATGCTCAACCGCGTAGGTGACGGAAGCTTCCGCGCCGGCGCCGCCGAACTCTTTCCAATTGCAGACGCCTGTCAGGACGTAGCCGAAAAGGATATAGAGTATCGTGCACATTGCCAGCGATCCGAGAATACCTTTGGGCATGTCGCGGCCGGGATTCTTACATTCCTGCGCGGCGGTGGAGACTGCGTCGAAGCCGATGAAGGCGAAGAAGACGATACTCGCGCCGCCCAGAACGCCCGCCCAACCGTGTTTGAAGTAGTCCTCATGTCCGGGCGTGTTCGCCGGGATGGTGAACGGCGTCAGGTTTGCAGCGCTCACGAAGTGCCAGCCCACTGCGATGAACGCGATTACGATGGTCACCTTGATAACCACTATGACTGCGTTCACAGTTGCCGATTCCTGCACGCCTTTAATGAGAATGAGCGTCAACAGCAGGACGATAATAAGCGCGGGGATATTGAAAAGGCCGTGCGCTCCGCTAACGGGGTCCGTTTGCATAGGCGAGTGACACCATTGGTATGGAATGGAGCCGCCGGTTAACTTATTGAGATACTCGCTCCAACTGATCGCGACAGTTGCGGCGCCCAGCGCATACTCGAGAATCAGCGCCCAACCGATGATCCATGCGACGAATTCGCCCATAGTTGTGTACGCATATGTGTAAGCGCTGCCGGCGATGGGGATCATGGCCGCGAACTCGGCGTAGCAGAGACCGGCGAAGCAACAGCCAATCGCGGCGATTATGAAGCTGACGACAACGGCGGGGCCGGCAGCTTCGGCCGAAGCTGCTGCTGTTCGCACAAAGAGACCGGCGCCGATGATAGCTCCCACGCCGAGCGCAACCAATGATTTCGCAGTGAGCGTGCGCTTCAGTCCACTATGGGCCGCCTGTTGAAGAAGGGCCTCAAGCGGTTTCCTTCGAGTAAGGGTCATAAGTTAAAGTTAGGCTAACAGAGTCGTCAAGATTTAGTCGCGAATCTAACAGCAAATCTATGTCAGCGGGCCATTTGATGGCCTCGTCGTGCCGCTTGTACTGTGCTTCTGTGGCGGCTGTAGCTGAAGTAGATAATCAGCCCGATGATCATCCAGACAAGAAACGCTGACCAGGTAATCAAACCCAGACCCGCCATCAATGCAAGGTTCACGACAACGCCAAGCACTGGCACGAGCGGAACCAACGGTGTGCGGAATGGGCGTTGAAGGTCGGGACGCTGCTTGCGCATCAGTATGATGCCGACACAAACCACGACGAACGCGAAAAGGGTTCCGATACTCGTTAGGTTCCCGAGACTCGCAATTGGTGTGAAGGCTGCGCCGATGGACACAAACACCATGAGCAAGAGGTTCGATTTCCAGGGCGTGCGAAAGCGAGGATGAATCTCAGAAAACAGCCTCGGAAGAAGCCCGTCATTCGACATCGAATAAAAGACGCGCGACTGACCAAGCAGCATGACAAGCATGACCGATGTCAACCCGCAGAGCGAGCCGAGCTTCATTAAGAATCCGACCCAGGGCAGCCCCTTCATGTGATCGACAGCGACCGCAAGCGGCGCAGCTACATTCAGGTCCTTATAGTTCACGATCCCGGTGAGCACAAGGGAGTAGAGAATATACAGAACCGTGCAGATTGCCAGTGAGCCGATGATGCCAATCGGCATGTCGCGTTTTGGATCGCGCGCCTCTTGCGCCGCCGTGGACACGGCATCGAAGCCGATGTAGGCAAAAAATATCTGCCCGGCAGCGGCCAGTACTCCAGTCCAGCCAAACGCGCCGAAACTGCCAGTGTTCGGGGGAAGAAATGGGTGGTAGTTCTTGTAATTGATAAAAAAATAGCCAATCCCAATGAAGAACACTACGACCACGACTTTTAGAACGACGATGATATCGTTCACGCGCGCTGATTCTTTGATTCCGCGAATCAAGATGAAAGAAATGATGCAGATAATGATTACGGCAATGAGATTTCCACTTCCAGGTTGCGGAGAAAACGGTGAAGCGACAATCGCACGTGGCAATTGAATGCCGAACGACAATAGGATGGAATCGAATGTTGCGGCCCAGCTTACTGAGACAGTAGCGGCGCCCACCGCATACTCCAGTACGAGAGCCCAACCAATAATCCAAGCGATTAATTCACCCATTGTGCAGTACGAGTACGTGTATGCGCTTCCCGCAATCGGGATCATGGTTGAAAACTCGCTGTAGCATAGTCCCGCGAAGGCACAGCCAATGGCGGCGAGTATAAAGGAATAGACCATTGCCGGTCCAGCGTGTGTGGACGCGGCGACACCGGTCAACGTGAAAATACCCGCCCCGATAATCGCGCCGATGCCGAGCGCTACCAACGAAACCGCGCCCAGACTACGCTTGAGACCCTTTTCGCTTTCTGCCTGCGCCAGCAACGTCTCGAGCGGTTTAGTTGCGAATAGACCCATCAGTTACACGATAGGCTAGCAGAGCGCCCTTGGGCAAAAGAGAACCGCGTTTACTGAACTGCCGCCCTCGCCTGCCGCAACAGTTCTATCCAGTTCTGTGCGGAACGCCTTACTCCGCCGCCGTCGCACGCTTTGGAATCGAACAGCCCGGAGATAATGGCGACGGAGTTTGCGCCGGCTTCGATCACATCGCAGGCGTTCAATGGCGTGATGCCGCCTATGGCGGCAAGCGGCTTAGTCGTGAGTGATCGTAGCTTCCGCAGCCCATCGATTCCCACCACTGGATCGGGATTTTGCTTCGACTTTGTCGCAAAGATTGGACCGAGTGATACATACTCGACTGGCTCTTCTGCCGCGCGCGATAGCTGCGCACGATTGTGGGTGGAAAAGCCGATGACTTCATCGCCGACAACGCGGCGCGCAGCAGCGGGCGGCAAATCGTCCTGGCCCACGTGTAAAGCCGCACCTAGCAGCTTCGCAAAATCGGCGCGATCATCGAGCACGAACAAAACGCCGGCTTGGTGACAGACGTGCGCGATCTGCCGGGCAGTGTCGAAATGTGTCTGGGTCCAGTCCGATTTGTGCCGGTACTGAAGAATGCGTACGCCGCCTTCGATCAGGCCCTCGGCCGCTCTCAGCGCCTCGCAATCTTGCTGCTGAAGCACATTCGTGTCGAGAATCGGATAGAAACGAGGCAGTTCAAACGCGTGGGCCATGCTGCTGTCCGAATGGAATTTGCTTTGTGATTTGGATGCCGAATCCTTCCAGGCCGACTACCTTGCGGGGATGATTCGTCAGCAGATGAATGGTTGTAAGGCCGAGATCGGAGAGAATCTGCGCTCCGACACCGATATCGTGCTGTAGCGGGGTGTGCTTCTCGGTGGCGGTAAATGTCGTGGGTGCGCGCTCGTGAGTGATCAGTTCGTTCCTGCCATCGCGGTGAGCAACCTGAATGCCGGGGCCGTTTTGATGAAGGTAAACGAAGACGCCGCCACCGGCGTCGGAAATGGCTCGCAGCGCGGCGCTCACGAGTTCACCGCAGTCGCAATCAGTGGAGCCAAACACGTCTCCATAGACGCAGCGCGACTGAACGCGCACCAGTACATTGCGCCCATTTCGAACATCGCCGCGTACGAGAGCGACATGCATTTCGCCATCCACCTGACTCTTATAGCGGATAGTTTCAAAATCTCCAAAAGCGGTGCGCACCCGCCCGGCGGCATCACGCGCGACCAGTTTCTCCGTCTGCAGTCGGTAGCGGATGAGATCGGCGACGGAAACCATCTTGAAGCCGTGCTGTCTGCAGAACTCGATCAGTTGCGGAACCCGGGCCATAGTTCCGTCTTCATTCATGATTTCGCAGATCACTCCCCCGGGCGCGAGACCAGCCAGTTTCGCTAGATCGACCGCTGCTTCTGTTTGGCCTGAGCGCACGAGGACACCGCCGGGACGTGCGCGCAGCGGAAAAATATGGCCGGGGCGAGCAAGATCCTGTGGTCGGGAATTCGGGTCGATGGCGACCCGAATGGTATGAGCGCGATCATACGCCGAAATACCGGTGGTCACCCCTTCAGCCGCGTCGATCGCTTCACAGAATGCAGTTCCGAAACGTGCCGTATTCACCGGCGACATGGGTTGCAGATCGAGACGCGCACACGTTTCGGCATCAAGGGCCAGACAGATCAGGCCGCGACCGCGCGTGGCCATGAAGTTGATCACTTCCGGTGTAATTTTCTCAGCGCCGATAGTGAGATCGCCTTCGTTCTCGCGGTCCTCGTCATCTACGACAACGAGAATCTTGCCCTGCCGAAAATCTTCTATTGCGTCAGGGATCGAAGCAAAGGACATGTAACGCGGCTGCAGCTAGGCTGTTGCCGCTACCCCATACTTGGTCTGCCACGATTTGGCGCCTTTGATGGCAGCGTTGACGGCATTGATGTTCTTGACGCCCTGGTCGGCCAGCCAGTCCTCGAGTGCTGTGACGCCGCCCTTCGCGTACACGGGAACACCGTCTTTCCATGTTGCGCGCCCGCAGAGAACGCCGGAATAATCCGTGCCCGCTTCCGCAGCCATATTTAACGACTCAACAAATTGATCGTTTCCGACGCCTGCGCTGAGATAGATGAACGGCTTCTTCGCTTCTTCTGCCGCACGGCGATAAAGATCGAGGGCTTCTTTACGCGTATATGCTGTCTTGCCCTTGTAAACGCTGCTACCCTCTACGTATTCGGCGTTGACCGGCACTTCCACTTTCAGCACGTCGACCTTGTATTGCGGTTTGCCAAATTCCCTCATCGCGCCGATCACGACTTCCGGCTTCTTCTTGGCGAATTCGAAGCCTTTCTCGTCGCCCCCTTCAGGGTCATAGCCGACAAATTCGAGGAAGAAGGGGACGTCGTATGTCTCGCACTCGGCGCCGATCCGCTCAATGAAAGCGTGCTTAATGTCGTTGACTCCCGCCTTATCGAATGGAGTGTAATAGATCAGAATTTTTACAGCATCCGCCCCGAGTTCCTTGATGCGCTTCACGGACAGGTGCGGAAGCAGATCGGGCAAACGGCCTTCTTTCGTGTTGTCATAGCCGCTTTCTTCGTACGCAAGCAGCAGGCCGGCGTTCTTGGAGCGCGCCTTTGCAGCAGGTATGCCGAATTCGGGATCGAGAAGGATTGCGCTGGCATGCGGCGTTAGAACCTTGGAGACGGCGATTTTGAACTCGCTCATCATGTCGTCGGTTACCTGCTCCTGCGGAACTCCTCTGGCGGTTGCAATTGACTTGCGCAGGCTGCCTCTTTGATCCATGGCGGCCGCGGCAATCACGCCCTTGTCATTGGACAGCGCGTTCATGTGGTTCACTTTGCCTTGAGAAAGCTGCATGATTCACTCCTCGGGTGTCGCTTGAAACGCTCTCAGTATATCGAAGGAATTCGATTCACTACGAAATCTGACGCGTGGCCCGACGCCAGTAAGTCTGTGCGCGCGCAACATCCTTCAGAATCTGAACGCGCAGATCTTCAACAGTAGGAAACCAGGTCTCCCAGCGCAGGAACAGGCGGAAATCCACCCGTATATTCTCCGGCGTCAGACCGTCAAACTCCGAAAGGAGATACGTTTCAATCATCGTCTCGTTCGTGCCGAACGTGGGACTGGTACCGACGTTGGTAATAGAGTGCCAGCGGCGGTTTCTGGTGGCATCGATTGTTTCTGTCACGTAGATGCCGCGCGGAAGAACTTGCTGCGGCTGAGGCCGAACGTTCAAAGTGGGGACAAGCTGCTTTGAACCGACGCCACGGCCGGCTATCACATCTCCTTCCACAAAAAAGCAGCGGCCAAGGAGTCGCCCTGCTCGGCTGACGTTCCCATTCTTGATGTATTCGCGGATAACAGAACTCGAAACGCATTCGCCGCGCCATGTCACCGGTTGAATAAATCGCGCCTCAAAGCCAAACTGTTTGCCCAACTGCTCCAGAACCTCCGGCGTGCCCGCTTGTTTGCGCGCGAAACGGAAATTCAGCCCGACGAAGACTGACTTCGCCTTGAGAATGTCGACAAGGACCTGCGAGACAAATTCTTCCGGCGTGAGAGCCGCAACCTCGCTGGTAAAAGGAAGAACCAAAATCTGTTCGGCACCGGCTGCCTTGAGCAGTTCGAGACGTTGCTCGAGCGTAGAGATGAGTGGTGGTGTCCTATCGGGCGCCACGACGGCAGTGGGGTGAGGATGAAACGTCAGAACGGAGGGCGTCTCTCCGGTCTCATTTGCGGTGCGCTTTGCTTCGGCAAGGAGAGCCTGGTGTCCGATGTGAACGCCATCGAAGTTGCCGATGGCCAGAGCCGAAGGCGCAACTTGGCCGCGTGCTTCGTCCAAGGTTCTGAAGATGCGGGTGCTCATTCGTGATCCGCGCACCCAATCGAAATCTCTAAACCGTCATAGGCCATGTGAACGCCTTCCGGCAAGCGGGGTTCCACTGCGGCGTGCATCAGATCATGCGAAATGTGTGTGAAATAGGCACGCTTCGGCTTCAGCAACTCTACCGTGCGTAGACTTTCTTCCACTGTGGAGTGCGTGGGATGCGGATTGTGACGCAGGGCATCGAGGAAAACGACATCCAGCCCCGTCAATTTCGTCAGGCTTTCTTCCGGGATCAGGCTGTGATCAGTGAGATAAGCGCAGTCGCCGAATCGAAACCCGTGCACCGTGCCTTTGCCGTGCGACATGCGGATGGGCTGAAATTCCATCCCGGCTGCAAAGAACGCTTCTGTGTCGAAGACGTACGGCTTCAGACGCGGCCGGCTCGATTCGCTCGGCGTGTTCGCGAATACGTATTGGAAGGTTCGTTCAATGACGCCCCAAGCCTCGGCAGACGCAAATAGCGGGATCTCACCCTTCTGCATGAAGTTGAAGGGGCGAACGTCATCCAGCCCAAGAATGTGGTCGGCGTGGGCGTGAGTGTAGAGAATCGCATCGATTCGTTCGATGCCGAAGTGCAGCGCCTGGTACCGGAAATCGGGCGCTGTATCGATGAGGACACGCGCATTCCCAAGGCGTAGGAGGACGGAGGGGCGCAGCCGTCTGTCGCGCGGGTCAGTGGACGTGCATACCTTACATTGGCAGCCGATCATCGGCACGCCAACGCTGGTACCGGAACCGAGCACAAGAATGGATGCGTGCTCGAATTGCTCGAGCATCTACTCGGTCTTGGACCCTTTGCCGCCGTCCGCGGTGATGATGAGCGGGCTGTCGTCTTCCTTTTTCTTCTCTTCTACGACAGTGATGGGCGAATTGCGGCGTTTCTCTTCGTCGGTGACCTGCACGTAGCGAAAACGCAGCTCGGTCAAGCCGTTCTCGAGCAATCGTTGCTCTTCCAGCGAGAGATTGCCTTTAGTTTTCTCCTGCAGCATCGCGAGCAGGTCGATGGAGTGACGCGCCAGCGGCAGATTTACTTCCGGCTTTTCGTCTTTCTCGCCGAAATTGAGCAACCCGAGCTGAATCTGCGCCTGCATCAGAATCGACTCGACCAAAAATAGAAAGTTGGCAGGTGGAAGTGGAAAATCGGTGTCGGCGGGCATACGGCCTCTTCTCTAAAATTCTATTTTGACAAACCGTTAGTTTGAAATCGCTATAGTCGGACCGGAGACTTCGATTTGACGGATTGGACTGAAGAGGCAGGCCAAAAATTCACCGAACTGATCAGAATTATGGCGCGTTTGCGAGCGCCTGACGGCTGCCCCTGGGACCGCAAACAGACATTCGACACCATCAAAGCCTATCTCTTGGAAGAAGCTTACGAGGTGATGGATGCCATTGACGCGCGCGACTGGAGTGCTTTGCAGGAAGAACTCGGAGACTTGATGCTGCAGCCGGTGTTCTTTGCGGAGATGGCACGCGATGAAGGACTGTTCGACATCACCGATTCGCTGGAGGCGATCAACACCAAACTAGTGCGGCGGCACCCACACGTATTCGCGGACGCGAAGGCGCACACACCCGAAGACGTAAAAGTCCGCTGGGACGAAATCAAGAAACAGGAAAAGGTAGAGCAGGGAATTGCGGCCAATGAGTGCGTGCTGGATTCCGTGCCGCGCAACCTGCCGGCTCTTGTAGAGGCCGAAAAGATCAGCAAGAAAGCGGCCGGGGTTGGATTCGAATGGCCCGATATCAGCGGCGTGGTGGAGAAGCTTACCGAAGAAGCGGCCGAATTGGCCAGCGCCCGTGAAAGCTCAGACAAAGAACACGTCGAGCATGAGATCGGCGACCTTCTGTTCACGCTTGTAAACCTGGCGCGGTTCCTGAAAGTGGATCCGGAGCAGGCACTACGCAAAACGAACGCGCGGTTTCGAAAGCGGTTCGCTCATATCGAACGGCAAGTGAAAGCTGCCGGCGCGACCATGGCGGAAACAACGCTGGACAGCATGGAAGAACTCTGGCAAGCGGCAAAGAAGCAGGAGCAAACGTCTTAGCGGCCGCTCTGCTGTAGATCGTGCGCGATTTTTTCCACCTGGCGCATGACGCGTAGCGTATTTTCGCCGTAGATCTTTTTGATGTCTGAAGGCGAATAGCCTTTCTCGAGCAGCGCGCGAGTGAGGTTCGGGAACTTCGACACATCGTCGAGACCTTCGGGCGTGCAAGTAATCCCATCGAAATCCGTGCCAATCCCAACCGCGTCGATGCCGCCTACCTGGCGCGCGTGGTCGATATGGGCCACTACGTCGGCGAGAGTGGCGCGAACGGGTGCGTCTTTCGGCGCATCGGCTGACTTTTGCGAAATAAAGCCACAATTGATATTGATCTGAATGACTCCGCCTTTCGCCGCGAGTTTACGAATCATGTCGTCTGTCATATTTCGCGGAGCGTTCGTCACGGCGCGGCAGGAAGAATGCGACGCAATGATAGGCGCCTGGCTCACGTCGAGTGCGTCGTAGAAGGTCTTGTCGGCCACGTGGCTGATGTCGACCATCATGCCGAGGCGGTTCATTTCTTGAACGAAGTCCTTGCCCTGCTGTGTGAGTCCGTTGTGATGTTGTACCGAAGCGTTATTGATGTCGCCCGAGGAATCTGCCCAATTGTTGGTGTTCCAGTGCGTCAGGGTCATGTACCGGACGCCGAGCCGGAAGTAATCGCGCAGCAGACGCGGACTGTCTTCAATGGCATGTCCGCCTTCAATGCCCATCAGTGCAGCGATTTTATGCTCGCGGTGAGCTTCTTCGATCTCGTGGGCAGTCAGGGCAAGCTTGAACGTATCTGGATAGCGGTCGATTATGTCGTGATACACGGTGTCGATCATCTGCAGCGCGCGGTTGGCAGAATGATTTCCGTCCACGTAGGTTGCGGCCACGTACACGGAGAAGAAGACTGCGCCAACACCGCCAGCGCGGAGGCGGGGAATGTCCGTGTGATTCTTCGGCGAGCTGCCGATGTCCGCGCCATTTACCGTAAAGCTCGGAATGTCGTTATGGGTATCGATGAGGATGGCCGAATCGGTGATCTTCTTCACTTCCGCATCCAACTTGCTGTCGTCTTTGAGATCCGCTGCCCGCATCGCGATGGAAAAGACTACCAAAGCAGCAAAGCACGTCGTGGAGTACGTTCTGATTTTCAGTGGCGCCCTCGTTGTTGGCTCGTTGCCGTATGAATCCTCTCACGTCTTTGCAACCGATGTCCAGCAACAGAACGATACAATCAAAATGCAGGTAAAGAGAAGCTTTTTGTCCATCGCGCCCGATCTCCATCTTCCGATGCGCGCAAGTCGCGCGGACGTGCTGCGTCCATCCTGGGTGACAATTGTCGCGGCAATCGCAGGCATCCTGCTAGGCATCGTCTTTACCGTTTCCGGTGGCTGGAAGGTGCTGCAGCCATATCAGGCGGGCGAGTTGCTGGAGCAGGCGCGCGTGCCTGCGGGTCTGGGACTGCTGGCTGCTCCGGCGCTGGGTGCAGTTGAGTTGTTCGCGGGCATTCTGCTGTTTATTCCGGCGTATCGCCGCTGGGGTGGTCTTCTCGGTTCTGCGTTGATGATCTTCTTCATCGGCTGGATTGCTTACTTCTATCCGCAGCTTGTGGGACGTGAGTGCAATTGCTTCCCTCTGATCAAGCGGACCGTCGGTCCGGGTTTCTTCATCGGGGACGGCATTTTTCTGTTGCTCGGACTGATCGCTTTCTTCTGGTCGCGCCGCGTGGCTAGTTTTCGCATTCCTGGGGTGATCTTTCTGTCGCTCGTGGTGCTCGCTGGTGCGAGCATGGCCGTGAATGCGGCCATGCGGCGAAACGTGCAGGTGCCGAATCCAGTAGTCGTGAATGGCAAGCCTGCTGACCTGACGCACGGAAAAGTCTTCCTTTTCTTCTACAATCCCGAATGCATGCACTGCGTCGACGCCGCGAAGTTTATGTCGACGCTGAATTGGGGAGATACAAATGTGGTCGGCATTCCGACCAACGATCCGCAGTTCGCAAAAGACTTCCTGGACATGACGCGCTTCAAGGCGAATACCAGCCTGGAAACCGCCAAGCTCAAAAAGGCATTTCCCTTCGTCGATCCTCCTTACGGAGTAGCGCTGGACGACGGCCAGGTCAAAGACACGTTTGGCATCAACCAATTCAACGAACCGTCACCCGGCCCGGATCTAAAGAAACTCGGATTCGTGAAGTAGCGAGTTCGACCGTGTGTCGGCCCTCATTCTGCTCCTGCTTTGCGCTGCCGAGTTGATTCTTTTTCTCCTCCCCGGCTTGGCAGCAATTCTGTTGATTTCGCGAAAACTTGCCATTCTCCCCAGGTATGCGCTTCCTCTCGTCATGGCCGCTAGTAGTGCCTTCGGCTACGCAGCGTTCTGGATCTATTTAGGAAACAAAACAGCGGGACAAAGTTTTTCCTACGGCTTGATCGCGTGTGCGCTTGCCGTTGTTGCGATTCGGCGCCGGGCCGCGTCCTCCCGAGTCTTGCAGCCGGATTTTTGCATCCCGCTTGCGTACACGTTTTGTCTGGCGGTATTCTCGCTGAGCATACTCTATCTCTGGGTGAATCCGTTGCGGGCCGGAGTGGATGTCGCAAATTTCCGCTTCTTTCCAAATATCCGTGCTGGCGACAATATCATTCCGTTCATCTTTGCGCAGCGGCTCTACGATCGCGCTCCGGTTCGTCCATTCTGCTGCGTTGACTGGCTGAGCAGTGATCGTCCGCCGTTGCAAGCCGGCATTTTTCTCCTGCAGCGCCCGTTGCGCGTGGCCGGGAACACCGGACTGCAGTACCAGGTTCTTGGGACAGTGCTGCAGTGTGTATGGATATGCGGCGTTTGGACGTTCCTGCGCGTGCTGGGTGTTGGACGAGTATTGGCGGCGCAAGGGGTGGGGTTGCTGCTCTTTTCCGCGTTTCTCGTCTACAACGACGTCTATGCCTGGCCGAAATTGCTGGCTGCGTGTTTCGTGCTGTTTGCTTTTGCGATCATCGGCCCGGCTGCAATCGAGAGAAGGCGGCTCACCCGGATAGAGGCGTTGCTTGTGGCCACGTGCTTTGTCCTGGCAGTGCTCGCGCATCCGGGAAGCGTGTTTAGTGCGCCTGCATTCTTCGCGTTACTGTTTTTCCGTCGAGGGATGTTTACCTGGAGACAGGCGATCTGGACGTGTTTGATCGCGCTGATTGGCTTCGTGCCCTGGGCGATGTACCAGAAGTTTTATGATCCGCCTGGCACTCGTTTGCTGAAGATGCACTTGGCCGGTGTGATCGAGCCTGACTCGCGCGGCGTGTGGCAATCCATTCGCGACGCGTATGCGCAACTGAGTATCGGCTCCATTCTGGGGCACAAGATTTCGAATATCGCGACCATCGCCGGATGGACGGGGCAACCCTGGCCAGGTCTGCGCGTTGCGGAACGCGAATACATTCTCTACACCGTCGGATTGCTTCTCATCGCAACTTTGATCGCAGTCTGTGTCAGACGCTTTCGCCCCGTTTTGGCGTATGGCAGCGTGATGATTGCGGTGGCAGCTTGCAACCTATTCGTCTGGTCTCTTGTGCTCTTCGGACCAGCGCAGACCGTGACCGAACACGGCTCTTACGCCGATATTCTGCTTCTCGCGCTTGGTCTGATCTCAATCGTGCTTGCTTTACCTCACTGGGCGAGGACTGCGATAATCTGCGCGCAAGCCATCAATCTCATCTTTGTGTGGGCGCTTTACCGGCCTGCGTCGTTTGTTTTGCCGTCGCGAGTGACGGCCCATTCCTCATTGCAGTGGCCGATGTTGGTGCTCGCCGTCGTGTTTGGCGGCGCATTGTCCTTAGCCGCGGCCTTCCCCAACGCGCTCTTCCAGAAGAAGCCGCAGTAGCGCCTCGAGTTCGCGAATTCGATCGTTCATCTGCTCGAGATCGGCCATCTCGCCCTCAGCGCATTCGGCAACTTGCCCATGCTCCAGCGTCCCCAGAGTGCCGCGCCCCTTCACCACTTTGCCCGGAATGCCGACCACAGTGGCGCCTGGCGGCACGGAGTGAACCACCACCGAGCCTGCGCCTACTTTCACGTCGTCGCCCAGGGTGATGTTGCCGAGAACGGCCGCGCCAGTTCCCACAACCACGCGATTGCCGAGCGTGGGATGCCTCTTTCCGCGTTGCGCACCCGTACCGCCGACCGTTACGCCTTGATAGAGCAGCACGTCATCCCCGATTTCAGCCGTTTCGCCAATCACTACACCCATTCCGTGATCGATGAAAAGCCGGTTGCCGATGGTGGCTCCCGGATGGATCTCAATCCCCGTCAGGAAACGAGCGAAATGGGAAACCAGGCGAGCCAAAACGTAGCGCTTACGCTCGTAAAGCCAATGCGAGACCTTGTGGAAGAGGATCGCGTGCAGGCCGGGGTAAGCCAACACAATTTCGAGGCTGCTTTTCGCAGCCGGATCTTCCCGCTTAATCGCCTGAATATGCTCGTGTAGCGACACCTGCACCTATTTTCTCTTATCAGGATGCGTGGGAGTTGCGGCGGGATGCTAGATCTGAAGTGGTGGCCACAAACCGGCTTTATTATCAGGACTGCTACCTCACCGAATTCCCGGCGCAAGCTGAGGAAACTGTGGAAGATGCACGGAAAGTCTATTTGGAATCGACGGCGTTCTATCCCACATCGGGCGGCCAGCCAAATGACCTCGGGATGCTCGGTGACCAGTGTGTGGTGGATGTGGTTGACGAAGGCGACCGGATCGCGCACGTTCTTGCTGGTCCGCTTGCCCCGTGCGCTGTTCTCAGGGGTCGCGTCGATTGGCAGCGTCGCTACGATCACATGCAGCAGCATACGGGGCAACACCTCCTCTCTGCTGTTTTCATGAACGTTCTCAAAGCCCAAACGCTCAGCTTCCACATGGGAGCGGATGTTTCGACTATCGAACTCGGGCTCAAGGAGCTGACGGAGGCCCAGATCGATGAAGTGGAGACACAGGCGAACGCGATCGTGTGGGAAGCCCGGCCGGTCAACATTTCTTTCGAGAATGCCGGCTCCGTCGAGGGCTTACGCAAGCCGAGCGAACGAGCTGGAGAGTTGCGGATTGTCGAGATTACCGGCTTCGACAGAAGCGCCTGCGGAGGAACGCACGTTCGCTCAACGGCTGAACTTGGGCCGATTCAGATTCTGCGCTGGGAGAAGTTGCGTGGCAACGTTCGCGTGGAATTTGTGTGCGGCGGCAGAGCGTTGCGTCGCGCAAAGCAGGAGCACCGGATACTGGCGGAACTTTCGCGAATCACCTCGACCGCTATCCCGCAGATCCAGGAATACGTCAGCAGCCTCAAGGATCGCCTGGCGGAAGTGGAGAAAACGCAACAGCGGCTGACGTCAGATTTGGCGAGGCGCGAGGGCGAAGCGGCCTATTCAAATAGTCCGCTGTCCCCGGATGGTCTGCGGCGCTCGTTCCTGGAAGTTTCGGCTATTGACGACGCGGTACGCGCGAAATCGCAAGCCTTCGCGAAGTTGCCGCGGGCAGTAGTACTGGCGGTAGGTTCGCAGCCTGCGGGCGTTCTGATCGCTTGCTCGCCCGATTGTGGCATCAATGCCGGCGCTTTGCTTAAAGAAGTTCTGGCGCAGGCCGGTGGGCGTGGCGGCGGATCGGCAGTGCTGGCGCAGGGCGGCTTGCCGTCTCCTGAAGTGCTGAAGCAACTACGGTCGAGGCTCGGCTTCGAGGCTCAGTGAACGTTGAAGCCGTACGCGAACAGCCCTAGGCTGCACAAAAACAGAACGAATGCCAGTAGATGAGCAGACCTGGAATGGGAAGCCACACGCCACTCTTTCCAAAAAGCCGCTCCATAGAAAACTGCGAGCGGTATGGAGAGAAGCGGTATCAGGAATGAAAGCAGCTTCGGCATGTCCACCGACCCGCTGCTCTGAACCCCGAGCGTTGCAGCAAGCAGACCACTGATACAAATCGTTCCGCCCAACAACCCGAGAAGATGCTGCTTCCGCTTGCCTCTGAAATAGGAGGCGAAAGTGAGAGCGTTCCCCTCAATTGTGATGTTCAGGAAATAGAAGTTGTAGGCGAATGTAGAAGCAAACATGCCTATGCCGAACAGCAGCATGCCTGCGTACGGTCCCAGCCCGATGTCGCCCGGAACGCAATCTTCAAGAATCGGGACAAAAAAGCCAAGCGCGATCCCGCCAATCAGTCCCGCCGTGATACCGCGTACCGAGCGGCGCGACATTCGCTTCGGCTCGGGGCCTTTTTGCGAACCGATGGAGTGGTTACCGTGGCTATGGCCGGAGCTTGTCTTCAGCGGTGCGGTTCGCGATGCAGCAGCGACGGTTGCTGTCGCCGGATTCACCTGACCAGCCGCTACGGGCAGCACGGGTTTTTGGGCAGGCCTCGCCGCTTCGCGCAGACGAGCGGCTCGGAGTTCAAGCACCACGGTGATCAACGCCAGGACGCTGCCTCCAACTAGGTAACTGATGTTGTCGGCCCGGTAATGAAAACAGCCGCTGACGATCAAGGCAACGCCGATGCTAAGGGGAAAAGCGACAGAGATCCCAATCAGCGATACGGATGCAAGCAGAAGCATATTGCCGAGGTTGAATACCGCGCCGCTAAGGATGGCGAGTACCTGGTTGGTTTTACCAGCCACCAGCAGGCGGTCACTGAACGGCAGGTCTGATCCGAGAGTGCCCAACGTATAAGCCGCGATAACAACTACAATCAGGGCTCCGGCGGAAAAGTCCATGGAGAACAGTTCGAATCCCCATTTCGGCCCGGCTGCCTTGAACGTGTTGATCCATGTACCCAAGCAGAAGAGGGACACGACGAGCAGCACGAGCACAGCTAAGTAAGTAGCCGGCAGGATCATACCAGCCTCACACTTTATCGCCTATGGGAAGGCGGTTTCAGCGGGTTCCTTTTACGGAAGAGTAGCTGACAGGCATCATGGCGAGAGCAGCCTGCTCATCGCCGAAGTACCGCTGTAATGCCAGGTTGTGATACACGTTACCGCCAACACCGGACGCGCTGGCGCCGCTCGCGACATGTCCCCCCGTGAGCAACACGATCACAACCAGCTTCTTGCTGCCGAGATCATTGTAGGACGCGAACCAGCCCAGATGAACGCCGGGTTGCGCCGTGTCTGTGCAGGTGCCGGTCTTACCAAAAATCAACTCGCTTCGATCTAAGCTGGCGCGGCGCGCGGTGCCATATTCTACTGCGCCCAACATGCCGGCCTTGATCTGCGGAATCCAATTTGCGATATCCAGTTCCCGCTTGATGCGAGGAACAAACGCATCCACTTCGTCCTTTGTGCGCGGGTACTGCAGGTAGTACATCGTGCCGCCGTTCGCGATGGCTGTGACAATACCGGTCAACTCTAGGGGGGTGAGACGAATTCCATCACCGAAACTGGTCATCATGCCGACCCCGGTGCTTGGAGGGTCGGGGGTCAGGTAGCCGGCTTCTTCGCCGGGAATGTCGAGGCCGGCTTTTTCACCGAGTCCAAATAACTTCGAGTATTTCTCCACGCGATCAAACCCTAACTGCTCGCCCAGCTTCGCAAAGTAGAGATTGTTTGAATGAGCAATCGCCTGCGTCATATCCATGCTGTAACGCCTGGTCAGGTGAACGTTCGTCTCGGAAGAAATTATGCCTTCGCTCAACGAGGCGAGCGACACCACCATTTTCACGGTGGAGCAGGGCTGGTAGGCGCCCTTCAGCGCGAGTTTCTGGTTGACGATGCTCAGGATTCGGCCGGTCTGCGGGTCGGCAACAACAACTGAGCCGTTGTAGGGCCCGAGCGCGTCCATTGCCGCCTTCCGGACTACCGGATCTTCTCCGTCCACCGAATCACCTACCGTGGAGTCGGCGAAAGTCGGCTCTGTCCAGGGATTGAAGTACACCTTCCCGCGTGTCCTGCGGCGCGCGACAGCTACACGGCGAGTCGTCACGGCGTCCGTGTGCAGCAAACCTGCCTCCGTTGTCGTCCGCGGAACTGCCCGGTGGGTGCGAGCCGAAACGACTACTTCGGAACCCGCAACCACCCTCTTCTTGTGTTTCTTATGTGCCGTGGTTACAGCCGTAGTCGCTGTTGCCTGAAGTGTCAGGCTGCCGCCAAGGGCCATCAGCCCGGCGGCACAGGCGAGAGATCGGCAAATAATGCGGAGCTTCATGTACCCAACCTTGATGAACTTAAACTGAGACACCCAACCGACACCGCCAGCCTTCCACGTCAGCGCAGCCGCGGAAACCAGCGAACCCAAACACACACGAACGGTTTGGATACAGCGCAATGCAGGTTACTTATATCGTAAGTACTTCGGTTAATCGCGTCAACTAAAAGATTCTCCAGAACTTAAAGAAATCTTCATGCAGCCAAAACGAATACTTACGCTGCCGTCCAACCGCCATCGATCGTGATAATTGATCCATTCATAAAATCGGCAGCAGGCGAACAAATGTATAGCGCTAAAGCAGCAATCTCGTCGGGCTTGCCCATACGGCCTAAGGGTTGCCTCCCATGCAGTTCGATTCGGATCTTTTCCTTCTCGTGCCTGTGATAGCGCTCCAGATAATCCTCGACAAATGGCGACTCGACGGTGCCCGGCGCAATGCAGTTTACCCTCAATTGCGTGGGATAGTCCACGGCAAGCTGGCGTGTCATGGCGATGACTGCTCCTTTCGTGGCGCAATAGGCAAATCTTCTCTTTACGCCGACCAGCCCAGCCACTGAGCCCAGGTTTACGATGCACCCACGAACGCGTAGGATCAGATACAGCGCAGCCTTCAACACAATGAAGGTGCCCTCGACGTTGACCCGAAGCAGATGCTGTAAGCCGGCCAACTCCGTTTCTTGCACGTTTCCAACCATCCCGATGCCAGCCGAGTTCACCAGAATATCCAGCCCTTCCAGGCCAATCAGCGCGCTTTGAACGCTCTCTTCGCTCGTAACGTCGCAGCGGCGAAACTCCGCTCCCCGAAGGCTTGCCGCCAGATCCCTGCCGCGTTCTTCCTGCAGGTCGGCAATGATCACGCGCGCACCCGTTTCCGTGAAGAGCCTGGCGCACGACTCACCTATTCCGCTCGCTCCGCCGGTGATAAGCGCTAGCTTCCCGTCGAGGCGGAAAAGATCCAACATTTTTCAATAGTACTGGTTGGCAGAGGGTCCCAGGATTTGTCCGGGCCTAGTGTGCGTAACAGAGCCCGCCGTGAAGCCCAGATTAGGCAAACGGCGATGCTGCAGCCGTGAGTTCCTTCTTAAGACGATGCTGCGTCGTCTCGTTGAGTTTGGCACCCTCGCGCGTGACGTAGAACACGTCGACGGCCTTCCGCGCCTCGGTGTCGATCATGACCAACTCGATGTTGCAGCCTGCCTGAGAGATGACTGAAGCCAAATCGTGCAGCAATCCCGGCCGGTCTTGCCCGGAAAACTCGATCAGGGTGGCTATATCGGAGGCATCGTTATTGAAATGCACCACCGGAGCCATCACGGCACCCGTTCGCTTGCGCGGCGCGCGGCGGCGTTTCAGCAGGTCTGCCACTTCGACAGAATGCTTCAAAACGCAGCCGATGGTCCATTCCAAGCGGTTGATCTCGCCGGGGTTTAGCTCCAGCGTTCGCATCGGGTCGGCAAAGCGAAACTGATCGAGCGCCAGTCCCGCCGCATTGGACGAAGCCTCCGCTTTCACAATGTCCATCCCGAAACCGGCCAGCGCTCCGCACACGCTGGCGAAAAGACCCGGCTCGTCTTTCGCGAGAACTGTCAGCACATAAGCTCCTGCTTCGCGTGCGATCTCGACCGCGGCTCCCTCCCGCCGAACTTGCGTTTCAAGCTCAAAATGATGCTCAATCTGCTCGCGGGCATGGGTTAGCAGATACCGCTTGGGAAAGCCTTCCAGGAAATCGCTGATTGCCGAATCATGAGCCCACTCGGGAACGTCCCGGCTCGGCCAGTGAATGCGCGCGGTGTCGAGTTCACGCACGAACTGCTCGGAGCCGGAGCTATACACGAGCCAGAGTTGCTCCAGGCGCCAGGGAGTCATTGATGTTGCATTCACTGCGGCAATGTCGCAGTACGTCAGCAAAGTGAGCCGCCGCAGATCTTCCTGGGTCGAAATGCGGGAAGTAAGGAAGCGTGCCGTGGCTGGATCTTCCAGATCGCGGCCGGTCATGATCAATGAGAGATCCAGATGGTGCTCAATCAGCAATGTCACGGCGGAGCGTACTTCGGCAGGCGCCTGCATACGATCGAAGACTGGCTTTGCGGCCTCCGCCGAGCCGGCGACGTGATCCCCGGGCTTTGTCCCCTTGCCGATGTCGTGCAGCAATAGGCCGAGTCGCAAAATCGCTTGCTCTCCCGGATCGACCAGAAAGTCATGGAACCGGGTGGGCGTTTCCGGTTTGTTGCCGAGTAGGTCGTCGGCAACCTTCAGCGCCACCAGCGTGTGCTCATCGACAGTGTAACGATGGTAGAAATCTCGCACCACCAGTCCATCGATTGCGTTCCACTCTGGCAGGACTTCGGCTAGAACGCCGGTTTCCTGCATCTCCAGCAGCGCCAACGAGGCATGAGGCAGGCCCAGCAACTCACGCCATGCGGCCCACAACGCCGGAGTTCCTGAAAAAGCGGCTGCGATGGTCGGCCGGTTTTCGGAAATGCGGCGGTGCGCATCCCAGGAAAGTGGCAGCCCGTGCCGCGCGATAAACGTGAACAGCCGCATCACGTTCTCTGTCGTACTTAGCGTTTCGGACGGATTGCGCAGGAACACGCGCTCGCGCGACACCGTGAACTCCGAAGTGGAAAGTCGCGAACGCCAATCACGAAACTGTCGCAGGAGAGACGTATCGCTCGCCTCAACGGCTTCCAGCGCAAGCTCGGTTTGCCTGTACACCGCACGCGCGGATTGAAAATAGCGCCGCATCCACGCGTCCGGCATAACCGCTTTATCCGGCAGCAAGCGCGCTGCTTCATCCTGCATTTCGTAGCTCAGCAGGTTGTTGTCGCGCCCGGCACGTTCATGCAGAAACCATCGCACCGAAAACAAGAACGCAATTTCTGCGTCTAGCGCGTCTCCAGGAAAAGCGGCATCGTGCTGCGGCGCAAGACTGTGCAGCCATCGCAGGACGTGAATATCGCGTACACCCCCCGGTGCATCTTTGATGTTAGGCTCCAGGTGAAAAACGGTGTCGTTGTACCGAGCGTGCCGTTGCCGCGTGAGATCGGTGAGGTGTCTCGCCAGCACTGCTCCGTGGCGCCCCAGGAACGCCGACAAGCTCGTACGTAGCGTTTCAAATAGTGCGCCATCGCCTTGGATAAAACGGAGGTCCAGCAGGCTGATATGGAGTTCGATGTTCTCCGTATTCAGTTCCGTGCATTCGCGCACGGTTCTGACAGAATGGCTGGCGCGCAAGCCGCCGTCCCATAAGGCGCTGATGAAATCCGGAATGTGGCTCTTCGCCTCGGCAATCGCGTTCTCATCTTCAAACAGTAAAACCATGTCCACGTCTGAATAGGGGAACAACTCGCGGCGTCCATAGCCGCCGACTGCACAGACCGTGAACTTTGTGGAAATGTGACGGCTAAGTATTCGTTCAACAACCTCGGAGACCAGGCAGTCGACCGCATCGGTTTTCGTTGCGAGTTTCTGCCTGACAGCGCTATTGCGCGATGCTTCACATATTGCGGAAGGCGTGTTCTCCGGATGGACAACTACATCTATAGTGCAGCCTCGCCAGAATCGCTGTTGCGAATTCGGATCGCATCCAGAACGTCGAGGACGAAGATCTTGCCGTCACCGATTCTCCCGGTACGAGCAGCATTTGCGATCGCGTGTATGACCTCCTCCACGCGCGCGTCTGGAATCACCGTCTCAATCTTGATCTTGGGCAGAAGATCCACTTCGTATTCCGCGCCGCGATAAACCTCTTTGTGCCCCTTCTGACGGCCGTGACCACGCGCTTCCGTGATGGTGATCCCTTCCACTCCAAGGCTCTTCAGCGCTTCTTTGACCTCGTCCAGTTTGAATGGCTGAATGATGGCTTCGATCTTTTTCACGCGCAGCCTCTGCTGTTCCGCATGCCCTGATTATGCATCCAGGTTGTATGCATCCTCTCCGTGCAAGCTGATATCGAGTCCTTCCACTTCCTCTTCTTTCGTGGCGCGAACTCCGATTACGGCATCTACGAATTTAAGGATGAGCCAGGTGCCGACGATTGCCAGAACCCAGCTAATAACAACGCCGATAGCTTGATTCAAAACCTGGCGCGGATTGCCGTCTACCCAGCCAAGCGGGAGGATCTTGCCGGCAGCATCTTTCAAACCGTCATTGATGGCACGTGTCGCGAAGACTCCCGTCAACAGCGCACCCAGCGTGCCGCCTGCGCCATGCACGCCAAAAGCGTCCAGCGTGTCATCGTATCCAAATTTATTCTTCACGGTGGTGACCATGAAGAAGCAGAATACGCCGGCGAGGAACCCGATCAGCAGAGCCGGAAATGGCTGCACGAAACCCGAAGCTGGTGTGATGGCTACAAGTCCCGCGACTGCGCCGGATATGCCGCCCAACATGCTCGGTTTGCCGTGGCGCGCCCATTCCGCAAACATCCAGCCCAGCGCCGCGGCGGCCGCGCCAAAGTGCGTCGCCACAAAGGCGCTGGTGGCGAGGCCAGAGGCTGCAACCGCACTGCCGGCGTTGAAGCCGAACCAGCCAACCCAAAGGAGACATGCTCCGATCGCGCTCAGAACCAGATTGTGCGGCTTCATCGTGTCTCTGCCGAACCCGATCCGCTTGCCGAGGTACAGTGCGCAAACCAGGGCACTCACGCCGGAGGTAATGTGCACCACGGTGCCGCCGGCGAAATCGAAACATGGAATTTTTCCGCCGAGAAACGCATTCAGCAGCCCGCCCTTTCCCCACACCATGTGCGCCATCGGAAAGTACACAATGGTGGACCACAAGCAGGTGAATAGCAGCATCGCGCTGAACTTAATTCGCTCCGCAAACGCGCCCGAAATCAAAGCCGGCGTGATGATGGCGAACATCAATTGGTAGATCATGTAAGTCTCATGCGGCACGGTTGCGCCGTAATCGGCATTGGGAGCCGTTCCGACGTTATTCAAGAAGAAGTAGCTGAAGCCGCCAATGAAAGAATTGCCTTCGGCGAAGGCGAGGCTGTACCCATAGATCGCCCACAATACCGTGACAACTGCCATAAGCGCGAAGCTGTGCATCATCGTGCTAAGCACGTTCTTGCTGCGCACCAACCCGCCATAAAACAATGCAAGACCGGGCCCGGTCATCATGAGGACGAGCGCAGCACTAGTGAGCATCCAGGCGTTGTCGCCCGAATTCAAAGTCTGATTCTGCATCTACTAACGATTAGAAGCAAGGTTAGCAAGTCGCGCGGGCCGGCCTCGGCAGCAAATTTCTATTCGGAAGATCCAAAATCTTTATGGCGAGGGATTTATTTCTCGGGCCTGACGGCCACGCCTGCTGGTACCCAGGAGCAGAATACTTCGCCGGTACCACGGCAGATGCTCGGATCATCCATCAAGCGCTTCGTGAATGCGTCCAAAAGCTCGAGTCGTTTGGCGCCGAGGACGGCCATGTTGTGATCGGCCTGACTGACGCGCACGAGAAATACTAGCCGGACGAGCTCGGATTTTGGCGGCAGTTGAAAAGGTAATCCGGGCTGGGCCGGTAGCATTGTAGGTTTGCCGTCTCTCGTCTCTTGCGCCGACACAAATGTCAGATGGACGCTGCGTGGCTTTCCTGTCACCATGTAAGAGGAGTTGGTGTATCCGACCAAGTTCGAAGCCCGCAGTGAAATCGTATTGCCTTCCGCTTTCTGCTCCACCAGATCGGAACGAAACTCGCCTGACTTGAGGAGCGGAACCACCACATGTACAGTCATCCCAGGCTGCAGGTCGATGTAGGATCGATTATTGCGGGACACTTGCGGCGTGGACGGTGGTAGCGAAACGTCCTTTCGCGAGCATCCAACCGATATCGTGAGCGTTACGGCCCATAAGAGTCGCAACACCGCGCGGACTTTTGTCATCTGCCTCCTATTTTTATGCGTGACGTCTGCCGCGGCGCAGAACGGTACAACGCCTGCAATGCCCGGGAAACTGGTCGACGCGGGTGGGCATCGCGTGCACATCTACTGCACCGGCCAAGGTAGCCCGACGGTTGTCGTGGCCGCTGGCGGCTTTTCCTTCGACTGGGGGCTGGTACAACCCAAAATTGCACAGACGACGCGGATTTGCACGTACGATGCCGCGGGTACGGCCTGGAGTGATCCGCTTCCGACAACTTCAAATCCGAACTGCACGGACCGGGTGAACGAGCTGCACGCCATGCTGAAGAGTGCGGGAATCGCACCCCCTTACATTATGGTCGGATTTTCGATAGGCGGCTTGGTTTCGCGATTGTATGCCGCTCGATTTTCGAGTGAAATTGCGGGGATGGTGTTTGTCGACCATGCGTTCATTGATACCGGTGGGGATGCGGCAGCGAAATCCGAGCCCGCGCCCTTTCAATCCGCGGGATTGGACAGTCCGCCCGCGCTTATCTGGAAGACACCCATCGCACTCGACCTGGCAGACGACGAGAACTTCAGCCGCCTGCCCGAGCGCGACCAGGAACTGCATCGTTGGGCGATGTCTATCGGATCGTTTCGACCATCGCCCGAGATGGCGGCGGTCTGCTTTTCAGAAGTGAAAGCTGCTGAAACAAGTGCTGCGTTTCCGCTCGGCAGCAAGCCCGTGGCCGTTGTTTCCACTCTTTACGATTCGGCGAAATACCGACAACTGCAACGGCGATTGTTGAATCTTTCGCGTGACAGCAGGCAATTCGTAGCGGAGAACAGCACGCATATGGTGCTGATCGACCAGCCCGCGACCATCATTCAGGCTATTGAGCAGCTGATAGCCGTGGTGCGACGAGGCACCGGCCGCTAAGGCCTAGCCGGCATAAATCTCTTTGGGCTTTGGTTCTTCCGCTATCTCAGCCAACGCGTAGGAGAGTGAGATCCTATGTTCCAATCCACATGGGATTCCAACTACCGGCCAGAGATCCATATCACCTTCCGGGTTTTCGCTGTGCTCGCCTTTACGCCGCTTCGTCCGGTATTTCGGTCGAATCCGCATCCGGAATAGTGAAGTGGAACGTGGATCCGTTGCCTTCTTCCGATTCCACCCAGATACGGCCGCCGATCCGCTCCATGATGCGTTTGCAGATCGACAATCCCAGGCCGGTCCCAGGTACGTCCTGTCCATGCAGCCGCCTGAACAGATTGAACACTTCATTCAGTTGATTTTCCGGTATTCCGATGCCGTTATCGGCCACAGTGAAGTGCCACGCTGCGAATTCCCGGTGCGCGCTGACGTGAATTCGTGGCGGCCGCTCGCCGCGGTACTTAATCGCGTTGCTGATGAGGTTCAAAAGCAATCGCCTCAACTGAACGGGATCCGCAAAAATTGTAGGCAGTGGATCGTGCGTGATGGTTGCGGCGGATTCCGTAATCGCAGAACTCAGGTCTTCTAGAGTGCTCGCCAGAACATCGTCGCACGAAATGCGGCTGATGTCGCGCTCGTCGGTGCTGACTTGCGAGTAAGTCAAAAGGTCTCTGATGAGTTGGCTCATCCGCAGCGCCGCCTGCACCGGGAACTGCAGCAACTCCCTATCTTCGGGCTCGATCCGTTTCCCGATACGGCGTTCCAGCAACTGGAGATGAGTGGTGATCGTGCGTAGCGGCGCTTGCAGGTCATGTGATGCCGCATAGGCGAATCGTTTCAGATCCTCGTTCGAGCGCTGCAGTTCCTGGCTCATTCGTTCCAGTTCACATGTCCGCTCCCGCTCCTGCATGCGCAGTCGTGTTCGTTCCAGTGCCGCGCTGATACGGGCACTCAGCAGCACAGGGTCGAAAGGCTTGAATAGATAGTCGTCCGCGCCCCGCTGAATGCACCGGCTCACGCCCGACAATTCATCGAGCGCAGAAATCATGATCACCGGAACGTTAGTCGTCTCGGGATTTTCTTTGATGGCGGCCAGGACGTCCAGCCCATCCATCTCCGGCATCATGAAATCCACCAGAATCACATCGAAGTTTCGTCGTGTGAGGATGTGCAGACCCTCTTTCCCGTTCGTTGCCGGAGTGGTCTCAAATCCTAAACGCTGCAGTTGCCGCGACAGAATGTCGCGGTTTGCTTCGTCGTCGTCCACCACCAGAATGGACGCGTTCGCCCGCGGAACCGGCGAGCGTGCATTCTCTGTTCTGAGCCGCAGAGAAATGTGCCTGTCGACGCGCGGCTTTTCTTCCGCGAAATCGAGCAGTTCCGCTGCTCCGTTCGCGATGCGCAGAACATCCGCAATCAATTTCGCGTCTCCGTCCTGCAGAATCGCCCCCGCTGCTCGAGAAATCCGATGCAGGGGGGCCAGCAGCGAACGCTGAAAATCCTCGAGTTCGGTCGTAGAAACAACGTGCTCCGTGTTGAGGCGATACTGCAACCGGTTCAGCATGTATTCGCCATCCCTATGGACTGCGTGCAGCTTTTCCGCTACATCGTCCGGCAGCGCCGCAATCTCCTGCAACAGCATCTCGCTGTATCCAAGAATGTGGTTCAAAGGTGTGCGCAGCCGATGCCGCAACTCAGCTAGCCCTTCGCGCGAAAATGACTTGCCGGCTTCTGTGCTCATCATCCGTTTGCGCTGCTGCCTTGGGGCGCTTCCAGTAGGTTCTGCATCTTCGAAAGCAGTCCTTCGAAGTTGACTGGCTTGGTTTCGTATTCGTTGCATCCGGCGCCCATCGTCCTTTCTCTGTCGCCGCTCATCGCATGAGCTGTCAACGCGATGATCGGAATGGACGCCGTCGCCTCGTTCCTTCTGATTCGGCGAGTCGCCTCGCAACCGTCCATACCAGGCAGGTTGATATCCATCAGAACCAAATCGGGAAGAAGTGTCGTAGCCAGCCGGACTGCCTGCTCTCCATCGGCTGCGTCGATGATCTCGTAACCGCGCCGCTTCAAACGCCGCGACAACATGTCGCGATTGAGGACGTTATCTTCCACTAAAAGGATTCTTGCCATCTCTATGCCCGCACACCCGCCAGGCTTCTCGAACCCACCAGCGCCTGGATCTCCCGTATCAGGGCCTCTCTGCTGAGTCCGTTCTTCGCGATCACGCCCTGAATGTCTCCGTTCAACTTTTTGCGGTCTTGCTCCGTCATGTCTTTCGCCGTCACAACGATCACCGGAAGGGATCGCCACCGTTCGTCCTCACGAAGGACCCGAATGAACTCGAAGCCGTCCATCTCCGGCATCAGTAGATCAAGGAGAATCAGTTCGAAGTGCTGCTCTTCCAGCTTGCGAAGGGCGGCCGCGCCGTTTTCTGCCGTCGCGACGCTCCAGTTTTCGCGCTCCAGAATTGCCTTTAATAGCTCCCGGCTGGCGGAGTCGTCCTCCACGACAAGCACGGGGCAGGGAGGTAGCAGGCAGCGGTAGTGCGTGAGAACGTTGACCAGTCGCTCGCGGTCGATCGGTTTCGTTATGTAGTGCGACGCGCCAAGGGCATACCCGAGCGCCCGATCGTCCGAAACCGTGGTCATGATTACGGGAATATGGCGCAGTTCCGGGTCGGCTTTTAATGCGTTTAGGGTGCTCCAGCCGTCCATGTCGGGCATGATGACGTCCAGAGTAATAGCCGCTGGCTTCACCTCCCGCGCTAGTTTGATCGCTGCTCGCCCGTTATTCGCAATCACAGTGGGGATGCTTTCCCGCTCCAGCGAGCGGCAGATCAGTTCGCGCGCGGTGGGATCGTCATCTACTACCAGGACGGGCCGCACGCCGTTTGGGTTCTGAGAAAACGAAGGTTGCGCGGTTTCTTCCGCCGGTGAAGTCCGAACGGGCAAAATAATCTCAAACTGCGAGCCTTTGCCCAGTTCGCTTTGCATCTTGAGTTCGCCGCCCATCATGCGGCAGAAGTGCTTCGTGATCGCAAGTCCCAGGCCTGTGCCGCCATACAGCTTGGCCGTGGAGATGTCGCCCTGGGCGAATGCCTCGAAGATCCTGTCCTGCTTCTCTGGCGCGATGCCGATTCCCGTATCGGAAACCACAAACCTGACCAGTTCGCCTTGTCCGCTCCTGAAGCGTTCGACCGTAAGCGTAATAGTCCCTGAAGAAGTGAATTTGGCCGCGTTCGATAACAGATTGAACAAACTCTGCCGGACCTTTGCCGGGTCTGCGTACATCGTTTCGAGATCATTGCGAACATCCAGGACATACCGGTTGCCGTTGGATTCGATCAACTGTTTCACCGTGTCGCTGATCTCGTGAACAAGATCTGCCACTTTGAAAGCTTCCGGATAAAGTTGCATCCGGCCCGCTTCAATCTTCGTGACATCCAGGACATCATTGATGAGCGAAAGTAGATGCCGCCCCGCCGTTCCGATTTTGTTCAGGTCGGGAACCAGCGAAGCGATCTGTAAGTCTTCCGCCTCTTCCTGCAGCATTTCGCTGTACCCGATGATGGCGTTCAGCGGCGTACGCAACTCGTGGCTCATGTTGGCAAGAAAATCGCTCTTCGCCCGGTTGGCACGTTCGGCGGCTTCCTTTGCGGCCAGAAGTTCCGTTTCCGCGTTCTTGCGCTCCGTGATATCGGTTAAAGTGCCTTCGTAATACAGAACGCTCCCTTCCGCGTTCCGCACCACGCGCGAGTTCTCCAGCACCACCAGTTGCGAACCGTCGCGTCGATTGAGAAGCAGTTCGGCATTGCGCAACTCACCTGCGCGTTCCAATTCCTCCAGTCTCGCCGGTCTGTCGTCCTCGTTCGCATAAAGGGCTGGAACGCCGCCCGCGGCCCTCAGTTCCTCCAGAGTTTCGAATCCAAGCATCCGGATGAGCGCCGGATTGCCAGTCAGAATGTTGCCTTGCGGGTCGGTCTGGTATACGCCTTCCAAAATGTTTTCGAACAGCGTTGCATACCGTATCTCCGACATCTTCAGGGCAGTCTGAGTTTGTCGCCGTTCCGACAAATCGCGAATATAGGCGGTGAAGACAGGCGGTTCTTCGTGCGCTAGGCGTGTGACGGCGAGCTCGACGGGGAATATTCTGCCGTCGGATCTCATCCCATTCAGCTCGAGACGTTTGCCAAGCACCCGTCCTTCGCCGGTCCTCAGATAGTGCTCCATGCCGCCATAATGCTGGGCGCGCAAGTCGGGCGGAATGATCAATTCGGGAAGTAAACGACCGATTGCTTCCGCTTTGCTATAGCCGAACGTCCTCTCGGCTGCCGGGTTGAACTCGAGCACCCGGCTATTGCGGTCGATCGTGATAATGCAATCGAGCGCGGATTCGAGAATCGCGGCCTTGCGGCTCTCGCCCGTCCGCAACGCTTCCTCGCCGCGTGCTCTCTGGAGGAATTGACCCACCTGGTTGCCGATGGAAAGCAACGTCGAGATCAGGTCGGCATCCAGTTCCCGGATCTGGTGCGCGAAAAACTCGGCTATGCCTACCACTTCGCCACGGTCCACAATCGGAAACGCGACTGCGCTCCTGAGGTTTTCCGAAGCGAGTTGCTCTCTTCGCGGGAGCGCACCCTCTGCATCCAGGTCGGGCAGCCAGATCGCCCTTCTCTGTTTCCAGACTCGACCCGGCAATCCTTCGCCTTCGGCGAACCGCACGCGGCACATCTCCTCTGCAAAATGCGGGCTCGCGAAATTTGTCATGCTCCAACTCTGCAGGCACTGAAGCGAATCCTCCTCCCGCTGCCGTATCCAGAGAAAGCCTACCTCCCATCGCAGACCGGTGCCAATCGTTGCCAGCAGCGGGCGGGCTACCTCATCCACCTGGCTAGCGCTGGCCAGAAGTTGGCTGACAGTGAACTGCATCCGCAGCCGTTCTTCCGCCTTTTTGCGGACGCTGATGTCGATGAACGTGATGATCGTGCCCGCCACCACGCCTTCTTTCAGAATCGGAGAAGAAGAGTATTCCGCAGCAAAGGTCGTCCCATCGCGACGAAATAAGACATCGTCCTCACACCGCGTCGGCCGCCCTGAATGGGCGGCCTCAAAGATCGGGCATTCGGCCTCCGGGTAGGGATCGCCATTCGGCCTGGTGTGATGGATGAGGCCGTGCATGTTCCGGCCATGCATCTCTTGCGGCTCATAGCCCAGCATCTGGCACGCCGCCCGGTTGACGAACGTGCATAAACCGTGCGGATCTATGCCGTAGATGCCTTCTCCCGTAGAGTCAAGCAACGCCAGCCACTCTGCGGGTGGCCGCCGTGGAATCAGTGGTTTAGCCGCTCGATGCCGACGGTCAGACTGCATCTTTAGTTAGACAGCCGTACCTCGTAACCGTTTCAGTCCCTACATTCAGGTACTGCTTATGAGTAAAGGTCGAGCCTTAGCTGGTCTTCCTATCTTTTCCAGTTCGGCCATCAGGCATGTTTCTTTACTTTTGCAGGGCTTACGGCGAACGCAATTCGCTGGTATACTGAATATGTCTTTGCCCCGCATTTGTTTTGTATCCGAGTGCCTTCCGGCCGCTATTCCCCCTTCCGGCGAGTTTTCCAAGAAGTTGGTTGCCAGCAGTCAGACAAAGATAAATTCAAACGAAAAAAGGACCTACTGTGACCAACATTTTTGTCGGAAATCTCAGTTATCAAGCAACCTCCGCTGACCTCCAGAATGCTTTCGGAGCGTACGGCAGTGTAGACAGAGTCAACGTCGTGACCGACCGTGAAACCGGTCAGCCGAGAGGCTTCGCGTTCGTCGAGATGAGCGATTCGGAAGCTGCCCAGAATGCGATTGCGCATCTGAACGGCGCTGAATTACATGGCCGTGCCATGAATGTGAACGAAGCTCGGCCGAAACCGGCGGGCAGTGGTGGCGGATTTGGGGCGCGCAGCAACTCGGGCAACCGGGGCGGTAGCGGCGGGGGCGGCAGTCGTCGCGGCGGACGCACCAATCGTTGGTAGTGCACTGCGGCTCCCATGAGCCGCTTCACTGCGCAAGATAAAATTTAGTTTTAACGGCTGCCGTGCTTGGCTGCTTGTGGCCATCGCGGCAGCTTGTTACTTGAGGGGAATACTATGCCTGGACGCGGGCCACAAACTTTCAAAAAACGCCAAAAAGAGCAGGAACGAAGAGAACGGCAACAGGAAAAGTTCGCGAAGCGTCTGCAACGCAAGGCAGACCGCGCCGCCGGGATCACCAGCAATTCAGACGACGACATAGACATAGAAGAACAGCCGCAGCACGAAGAAGGTTCGGAAGAGCAGCTGCAGTAACTTCACGTCCTATCCCAATACGTCTTTTGGTGATTCAAATCGCTCAATCCTTCACCTTGGACTAGATGGAACCACGGCGGTTGGTGCGCGCGCCCGGTTGGCGCTCCGACCAGTAGTGCAAACCTGCCAAGTGACTCAGACCGCCTGTATTTGCCCCTCGCGCCTATAAACGAAATCGATCAGGCCTTCGTAAAATCGCGTGCTACACTCTATTGTGCGGTCGCGAATTCTGGGCATAATTCCTGCCCGGTTTGCCTCCTCCCGATTCCCCGGTAAAGCTCTCGCCTCCATCGCTGGAAAGCCCATGGTCCAGCATGTCTACGAACGTGCGTGCCTTTCCCGCTATATGAGCGACGTGCTCGTCGCCACTGACGACCATCGGATTTTCGAAGCGGTAAAAGCCTTCGGAGGACGCGTGCGCCTTACGAATCCCGATCATCCCTCCGGTACTGACCGTCTCGCCGAAGTTGCTTCGTCCGAATCCGCTGCTATTTACGTCAATATCCAAGGCGATGAGCCGCTGATTGATCCCGAAGCTATCGACGCTGCCATTCTTGCTGTAACTGATCACGAGGACGTCGCCATGGGCACGCTGAAGAAACGGATTGCCGATCCGGCTGACGTCCTGAATCCGAACGTCGTTAAAGTGGTGACAAACCTCATAGGCGATGCCATTTACTTTTCCCGGTCGCCGATCCCATACGAGCGAGATGGCGGCAGCGTCCCAATCTACTTCAAGCACGTGGGTTTATACGTCTATCGCGCTGACCTGGTGACGCGGTACCCCGATCTCCCGGTCGGCCCTCTCGAGCAGGCCGAGCGTCTGGAACAGTTGCGCGCACTCGAGAATGGCTTCCGCATTCGCGTGATTGAGACCGAATACGAATCGCTCGGCGTCGATACCCCGGATGATCTAGAAAGAGTAAATCAACTTTTCACAGTCTGTGCGGAGTCTGTTGGCTATAGCTGAGCAAAATAAAATGGAGGCCCAACCGTAGTAACTCATGCCTAGGTACATATTCGTGACTGGCGGTGTCGTTTCGTCCTTGGGAAAGGGGATCGCGGGAGCGTCGATTGGCTGTCTTCTCGAAAGCCGTGGTCTTCGTGTCACCCTGCAGAAATTCGACCCGTACCTGAATATCGACCCCGGTACGATGAGTCCCTTCCAGCATGGCGAAGTCTTCGTAACTGATGACGGCGCTGAGACCGACCTCGATCTCGGCCACTATGAGCGATTTACGCACGCTCCGCTCACCCAGAGCAATAACTTAACCTCCGGCCGCATCTACGAGAACATCATCACTCGCGAGCGCCGCGGGGATTATCTGGGAAAAACAGTGCAGGTCATCCCGCACGTGACCAACGAAATTAAGGCCGCGTGCCGCAAAGTGGCGGCTGACGTAGACGTCGCCATCGTCGAGATCGGTGGCACCGTAGGCGATATCGAATCGTTGCCGTTTATCGAAGCAATTCGCCAGATGCGTCATGAAGAAGGCCGAGAAAATACGCTCTTCGTCCATCTCACCCTTGTGCCCTGGATCGCTGCTGCCCAAGAGCTTAAAACAAAGCCCACCCAGCACAGCGTCAAAGAACTGCGCGCCATTGGTATTCAGCCAGACATCCTTCTCTGCCGCTCGGAGCGCCCCTTGCCCGATGACGTCAAAGAGAAGATTGCGCTCTTCTGTGACGTTGACGTCAAGAGCGTAATCACTGCTCGCGACGTGCGGTCCGTGTACGAAATCCCGCTGCTCTTTGCCGAGCAAGGGGTCGACGACACCATCCTGCGCATGTTACACATGCAAGCGCCGCCGCGTAATCTGTCGCGCTGGGTTGAAATGCTCGAACGCATGCACAATCCCACGCGCGAGATAAATATCGGGTTAGTCGGTAAGTATGTCGAGTACGAAGATTCCTACAAGAGTTTGAAAGAAGCTCTCTTGCACGCCGGCATCGCGCATCAGGCCAAGGTCAACATCGAGTGGATTGAGGCGGAACAGATGGAATGGCCGGACTGTCGCGAATATCTTTCCCGCTTTGACGGCATTCTGGTTCCCGGGGGCTTCGGGCGCCGCGGCATACAGGGAATGCTCCATGCCATTCGTTGTGCGCGCGAAGAAAAGATTCCTTACTTCGGGATCTGCCTGGGTATGCAGACCATGGTCATCGAATTTGCGCGCAATGTTTGCGGATTGGTTGACGCCGACAGCACCGAATTCAACCCTGCCACGCCGTACCGCGTGATCTTCAAGCTGCGTGAGTTGAAAGGCGTCGACGAGCTAGGCGGCACCATGCGTTTAGGAGCCTACCCGTGCCGTCTGGCCGAGGGCAGTTTCGCTTGCCACGCCTACCGTGCGGGCGACATCAGTGAGCGCCATCGCCACCGCTACGAATTTAATCGTGAATACGAGAACATCCTGACCGAGAATGGGCTTCGAATCACGGGCGCCACACCGGACGGTATCTATGTGGAGATCTGCGAGTTGCCCGGTCACCCGTGGTATCTCGGTTGCCAGTTCCATCCTGAATTTAAATCGAAGCCGCTCGAACCGCATCCACTGTTTACCGCGTTCCTCGGGGCAGCTCTCAAGCGTCAGGACGCGACAAAACATCGCGTGCACGCTCACCCGGAAGCAGCGGCGTTCGCGCACGCTGAGTAATGCGCCGCATCGAGATCTCAAGCGCTGCCGGACCCATTGTTTTCGCTAATCACGCCCCGTTCGCACTCATCGCTGGCCCTTGCGTCATCGAGAGCCAAGAGCACGTGCTCTGGATCGCGCAGCAGATTCGCGACATTGCCGGACCTTACGTATTCAAGGCGTCCTTCGATAAAGCAAATCGCAGCAGCGTGTCCTCTTATCGTGGGCCCGGACTCGCCGAAGGCATTCGCATCCTAAAAAAGGTGCGCGATCTCGGTATTCCCGTCCTCACCGACATCCACGAACCTCGGCAGGCCGAAGCAGTAGCGGAAACCGTCGATATCCTGCAGATTCCGGCTTTCCTGTGCCGCCAGACGGATCTTCTGGTCGCTGCCGGCGAAACACGCCGCGTGGTCAATATCAAGAAGGGTCAGTTCGTCGCGCCGGCGGATATTGCGAACGCTGCCGACAAAGTCGCTAGCACCGGCAACGACAACATTCTGCTCACCGAACGTGGCTCCTCATTCGGCTACAACAACCTCGTGGTCGACATGCGCGGCCTCGCGATCATGGCTGAAACTGGCTACCCGGTCATTTTCGACGCCACGCACAGCGTGCAACTGCCCGGCGCGTCCGGTAAGACTTCCGGCGGACAGCCTCAATTTATCGAGACTCTCGCTCGCGCCGCCACAGCCGTCGGCATCGCCGGTATCTTCGTGGAGGTGCACCAGAATCCACCCGAAGCTTTGTCCGACGGCGCCAATGCGCTGAAGCTCGACTTACTGCCGCGTTTCCTGGCTCGCCTGAGATCCGTCGATCAAGTTACTAAGTCGTAAGTGAGCGCGCGTTAGTTCGCCGCTCCGAAGGTGAATGTCTCAGTGTCAGGAGATCCGGCTCCGGTCGTGATCGTTGGCTGGTCAAGTCGAATAGCGGCCGAGAGCCGATCGCCCAAAGCTCGCGCGTCTCCAATGCGTTCATTCGAATCCTCCGCTAGCGCCCACCGAAGGATGTTCCGCAGCGCGCCTGAGCCGGCCAGCTTCTCTAATGCGCTCTCTACCCACTCGTGGGCCGCCGTTGCCGGCGGTCTGCTCTGCGCAAGCGTCTCCAAAACCATCACGGCAATCGAAAACACATCGCTGGCCGGTCCCACTGCCTGGCCCGCACGCTGTTCGGGAGACATGTAGGATTGAGTGCCGATGATTGCCCCCGTCACGGATACTTTGGGGCGTTTCGGGTCGGTGTCGGTCTGTACCTTCGCAACGCCAAAATCGAGCACGATCGCGGTCTCGCGTTCCCGATCCCCGCAGATGAAGACATTCTCCGGCTTCAGATCGCGATGAATGACATTCTGGGCGTGAGCGGCAGCTACGCCCGCGCAAAGATCCGATACCCAGCCTGCGACACGGTCTGGTTCTAATTGTCCGGGCTCCAGTAACATTTCGCGCCAGGAAACTCCTCGCAGAAGATCCATCACCAGGAACGCCCCGCCTGCCGGTAATTCACCAAAATCGTGAACTCCCACGACATTCGGATGGTTGAGAGAAGCAATCGCCTGCGCCTCTCTTTTGAACCGGAGCGCCGCTCGCGGATTTCCAAACAACTCGCCCACCATCACCTTCACGGCAACTAATTTCTGAAGCCTCAGATCCAGCGCGGCAAATACCACTCCCATGCCGCCGGCGCCGAGTCGCCGATCCAGCCGATATCGCCCCACAACAACTCGCTCCACAGGCAAAGTCAATTCCAGCGCTGATGCATCTTCAGGGCATTGCTGCATCGAACTGTCGTAACATCGGCCGCACTTGAAGCATTCATTCAGAAGCTGGATGTTCTCGCGGTCAAGGCGCCCAAGGACGGCAATTCGCTGTCTGCTTTCCTGGTCTACGCTGCGCTTCAGCCGCAACACCTCGCAGGCTAGCGCCATTTGGACAGCCACTGCTTGCAGCAACTCGCGTTCTTTTAACGTGTAGTCCTGTTCCGATCTCTTCGGGCCTAACACGAGCGCCCCCACATTCCTGCCATCGCTTCCGACGAAAGGAACAATCAACAACTGCTCGTCTCCTCTCACCGGATCGGCAAAGTCGGAATCCACATCGCTGACCGTCACTACTGAATTTCCGGTCAGGACCGCCGGTGGTCCGCTTTCGATCTGCGCGGATAGTTTTTGTGCATTGCGACCTGGCGTGTTAAACGCCGCATGCAATCGCCCGTCGGACTGCGACCGCAGGAAAATATGGATGCCTTGCACCGGGAGTGCCGCTTGAATTCGCTCCGCTACCATGGCCGCAATTTCTTCTTCGGTCGCTGCTCCCTTCAAATCTTCAGAAAGCCGCACCAACCCCTCTTCTTCCTCAAGAGCAACGCGGAAGAAGCGTTTGTCCAGCCACTTACTAAGTTGACGGCGATAGCGCAGGCTGAACGCCGCCGTGCAGATAAATAGGAGATAAAAGCTCCACGAACTCTTGAAAATCAGATCGGATACGCTTTGGTCCGGTCTGCGGATAATCTTCGCTACCACAATCAGCACAGGAGCAAAGATGATGAGACGTAAAACATTCTTCGCAAGCAGATACTGCAGGCCGCGGCGAATCACAAGCCGCACGCCCAGAACGTGATGCTTTACCACTGCATAGGTAAGCGTTAACGGCAGTATGCCCATCGCGACCGTCATCGTTGTTTCGGAAATTCGCTCGGCGAAATGAAGCGGGGCGCTGTCGATTACGCTGGCGGCTAGATCCAGCGTTCGCAAAATCAGCAGACAGATCGAAGTGAACCCGAACGAGGCGACTGCCAATCGCATCTTCCGCCGCGAGTTGACGTCGGTTAACAGCCGGTAATTCCGAATCAAAACGTAACAACAGGCGATGGCGACGATCCCGTCGAAGGTGATGCGCGGAATATCCCCCAGCGGCCCTTCCCAACCGAGAAATTGCACAAACGTCAGCCACGAACTGCTTGGTAGCCAAAAAAGCTGACCGAACACGGGCACAATCACCACAATCCAAAGCGCGATTGCAGTTGTGTAAAGGGCTCGTCGCAGAATCGCGACAAATTTTCCCTGCGGTACTTCATGCGGAAAACGCGACAGGAAGTCCCAGCCGACTGCAGGAGCCAGCGGCCACGGAAGTCGTCCCACGAGCATCGCGATCCACGCTGTCGAGCTATTCCATCCGGGAAAAGCCGTCGCCACCGGCGAGAGCATAAATAGGCAACAGCCCAGAAACGTCAGCGTGCCAAGACGCGCTGTCAGATCGCGAGGCGCGCTGATGCGCATCCAAATGCCGGACGCAAGAAAGAGCGCCGCAATAAAGAGGTTCGAGCACGGATCCAGAATGTGAATGGAAGGGTTCCGGCCCATTCGCAGACTGAACGAAAACTCTCGCCCTCCCCGAATGATGCTCATCGCATAAGCCTGCCCGGGGAAGATCGGCAGAGTTTCGTATGCAGGTCCCAACCAACTCGGCGCCTTGCCGTTCACTGCCACTGCCTCATCGCCGCTTTGCGGATCGCCCGCGGCTGTCCTGTTGTGTACGCCGTCGATCTGCCAGACTCCGTGCCGGAAGCGACTGCTCCATCCAGGGTCAGGCGCTACCCCTTGGCGCGCGACTAAGCACGCCAGCGTGAAACACCAGGTGAGAAGTTCGAACGTCAGAATGGCGAGCGTTACAGTCCAGAACCAGCGTGCGCTTCTGGACCTTTGTTCTGTGGGTCGACGGTCAACCAGCTCCATATCATCACCAGGAATGTGTTGCGCGCTGCCACGTGCTCGTTATGTAAATCCCAATCACGGAGCACTTGCCGACCTTGTTCCGCTACTTTTGTGGCAACCCTCAGTATAGAATCGCGGTCTAGTGCTTTCAACCTATTCGCATCACCCGACGCACAATCGTCTTCATAATCCGCGAAATCATCCACCCATCCGATCAACTCCCCCGTCTTTCCCAACCATCGCAGGTGTTCGGCGATACTGATACGGCGCCCGGTTTCGCTTGAAATCCATCCAGGCAGCGCGATAACGAAGACCGGCAACGCGCTTTTGCGCCACCATGCCGATCGCGTAATACCGCTCGTAGCAGTGGATTGCATTTCGGCCACGTACAGCTTCTTCAATGCGCGAAGGGTCAGTTCCGCAATCTCCGGCTTGCTGCTGGAAAGACGCCACAGCTCCCTTGTGTAAAAATTCAGCAGACTCACAATCAACTGCTGATGCGTTCGTGGGGGCCTTTCCGAAGCACATTGGGGCGCATCTTGAAAAAGTTTCGGAACGCCATGCCCCGTATCTAGCAACCAATCGCAAAGGCCATACATCGCGTTCGCAACGCCTCCCAGCGACGCCATTTGACCCCGCAGCGCACCATCGGCAGCCACCCCTGCCGTCAGAAACTCCGTCAGTGATGCCCCCATACCCAGCAGGTACGTGATCGACGGCCAAAGCCTCTCCACCTCCTCAAATTCTGGCGGAAGCTGTGATGCTTCCAGTCTGCCCCTCCGGTGCACACGTGCAAACACCAGTTCAGCAAGCAAATGTTCGGGTGCGAAGCCGACTTCTGAGAGGCGCTCTGCCAGAACGCTCGCTAATCGTTGTGGCACGCAGTTAAAGCTCTAAGTACGGTGGCAGTGGTGAAGATTCTGTTCCAATCCGCCATCACGCAGCCGATTCCATTCGAATGCTTGTCCCAGCGCCATCTCGTGCGCGGATCAACCAGATCCGGAGGCGGCATGCGCATTCGCGCGCTTGCCGGCCATGATCCGTCCTCTGACTGCAAGCTCAGAAGTTCGGGCAGGAACTCTCGCCACGCAGAGCACCCGGCCTTGCGTAATCCAAGAACACACAGTGCGATGACGAATGCTGAAGATGTCGCCGTTCTTGCAGATAACCACAAAGCAGCTTTACGCATGGACTCTTGGTAGTCTCCGCTTCTTGCAAGGCTCTCGATGGCAAGTGCCGTAGCGTATTCATCGTCATGCCACCAATAAGATCGCCAACGCCCGTCTTGATCTTGTTTGTTGGCTAGATACTCGCAGATCTTCAGCGATCCACCAATTTCCGGAATGTATGCGGCTGTCGCGCTAATGCAGAAGTGCGGCGCTATCCAACCGGCCACCGCCGCTTCGGAATCGCCGACGCCAGCTTTCAGCAGGGATGCGGCAGTATAAGTCGCGATTCCGCCCGCACCGAGCACATGACTCCGCACGTAATTCAGGCACCCACGTGCAAAATCATCGTATGACTTACCAATGATCCGTGCCAAGCGCACCGCCCAGGCACTCGAGTCTGCGTCCTGTGGAGTCAGCCTGTTATACCCCAGGCCCGGCCCATGTGTCGACGCTAGCTGTTTAAGCTGATCCCATGCTGTTGAGGCCGCATGTCTCGCCTCGTCGAGCGTAGTCTCGGCCAAAGCATGCGCCACGTAAGCAGTAACCCATTCGTCACTTTCGGTCCCGCCCATATTGTAATCGCGCCACACACCCGCCGCGGCGCGGCTCAGTAAGAATTCGATCGCACCCTGCCGCGGACTCGCGATTTGTGATGTTTGGCCGGGGTGCAGATTACTCAAGAGCCGATTGGATACATACCGGGCAATGGCAGCGGATTGTTCTGCAGAAATAGCGATAGGCTCCCGGTCGGTACGGGGCGTCCGCCGTCGTGTAAAGTTCCATGGATTACAACATGGCCGTTGCCGTTGGCGCCTCGGCCGGATACATGCCAGGTTCCGGTCTGGTGGTAGTCGGGGCAGCGAACAAAGTAACTGTCGCACTTGGAAGCCCCCCGTTCGCTGGGGCTGCCGTACCCACGATCAAAAGCGGGTACAACTCACCGTGAAAATCGCCTAAAGGCTCGAATTTCAGAATTAAGCGCGTCCCGTGCAGGTAGCCCCGGAAGTTTCCGTTGACAGCCTTAACCTCCGATTCGACATGCCCGGATAGTAGAGGTAACTGCCCGGTCTCGAAAATCACCGTTACCGGGATCTGGTCCGTGTGCGTGAGGACAACTCCACTCCAGTGACGTGGGATATTCGCGTCTGCGTCTGCCAACTGTTACCTCCTGACGATCCAGTTACTGCCAGTTACTGTATGTCATTCTTCGGTAAAGCGCCAGACAAAAATTCGCCGACGTCGTGATGTAGCTTCGCATGCGAGTCGCTGTCGATGTACAGCATGTGTCCGGCCTGAAAATAGGCCCACGAAATGCGTTTGTGCATGTCCGGGTTCAGACCCATGTGCTTGAACGTATATTCAACTGCGTAAAATGGTGTCGCCAGGTCGTAATAACCCGCCGCCACCAACACCTTCATGTAAGGATTCTTGGTGAGCGCATTGTGCAGCGCCGCCGTTTCGCTGCCGAATCCGTTCTGCACGTCATAGTTCCAGGGCTGAATTCCGCCGCTCGGGTAGTAATACATGTCGGTCTTGTAACCAAGTTCCGATCGGATGTAATTCGTGAATGCAGCCGTAAATGGCGGGGTAATCTCGGTGCTCGACGGGTCGAATTCGCTCGTCTCTCCCGTATCCAGTGACGAAGCGGCCGTGAGCCGTCCATCGTATCGGCCGATAGTCTCATGTTCCGGACGCATTAATTGACGCGCAAAATGAGACACGTCAAATCGCAGGTTGCTCTCATCCAGATACACCGGATCCAGACCCGTATAGCGGTGCAGTTTCTCGATAATCTCCTTTCGCTCCGCGGCGGGGAGATCGTCCCCTTTCTCCAGTGCCGCCGCGTATTCGCCCATAGAGAAGGCCTTCGCCTCATCTAGAACTGCTTTTAGGCTCTTACTCTGCAGGTCGGCCGCGACCTTTTTGTGATACCAGGCGTCAGCGACGTAGGTAGGAAACTCCAGTTGATAGACCAGGTCGTCGCTGCGGCTCCAGATCGTTTCCAGATTCAGAGTCGTTCCAATCAGCACAATTCCATTGAAGGCCAGTCCGCGATCTACCAGGTAACCCGCCAGTCCCGCTGCTCGAAAAGTTCCGTAACTCTCGCCTGCGATGAACAGCGGGGACAATTCCCGATTGTTTCGGGTCACATACAGCCGCATAAACTCGCCCACAGATTGAATGTCGCCGCTGACGCTGTTCATGCGCCGCGCAATTTCGATGTTCTTGGCTCTGCTGTACCCCGTTCCAACCGGATCGATAAACACCAGATCTGTCATGTCCAGCCACGTGTCCTGGTTGTCTTTAATCTCATAGGGAGGGGGCGGCATTGACCCATTCGGCATCAATCGCGGACTTCGTGGGCCCATTCCTCCCATGTGCACCCACATCGAAGCCGATCCCGGTCCGCCGTTGAAGCAAAAAGTCAGCGGCCTTCTAGTGCTTTCAGCGCCGTCCAGCGTATACGCCATATAGAAGATGTGCGCCTCCGTTTCGCCTTCCGGATTTTTCAACGGCATCTGTGCCACAGTCGCTGTGTAGTTCAGCGTCTTGCCTCGTACCGTGATCGAGTGATGCGTCACCACCGGCGTCTCGTCGATTTCTCCGCCTACAGCCGGTCCCGGTCCGGCCACGCCTCCTCTTCCTCCACGCCCGCTCGCCGGCGCAGCAGGTGTTGTCGGCACGGAAGGCGCCGGAGTGACTTGTCGGGATACCTGTTGTTGCGCCTGTGCGGCTGGCTCGCGCGCGCCCTGTTGCTGGGGCGCCATTAAGAGGAAAAACAGTGGAATTGTGAGCATTGGGTTCATCATAGACGATCTGCTCAAGCTATCCTGCCCGCATCGAGAACCGCCGCGCCGGGGGTGCGCTCTTCCTCGCTTTTTGCCTCCGTATTTGGCTTGAGTTACAAAACACAGAGTTTTGCTAGTGAGTCGCAAGCTGCCGCCGAAGTCCAACGATAGAGCGATAGCAGGAAATATGAGCATGGAACGCGCGCTATGAACAACTTCCGTTTGGTCATAGCGGACGATGACCCGGCGATTCGCCAAATTCTCCGGGACTTAGCAGAAAACCTCGGCGCTCAGGTGCTCGCAGAGGCCGACAACGGCCGCGTCGCTATCGAGCACGTCCAGCGGCTACAGCCGAACGTTCTTTTCCTGGACGTTAGCATGCCGGTCATGGGTGGTTTTCCGGCCGCTCGTTTTCTGCGTGAGCATCAACCGGAACTCTCCATCATCATCATTAGTCAGTACCAGCAGAAAGCTTGCGCCGAGGAGGCTCTCCAACTCGGAGCGAAGGCTTACGTGACCAAAGGATCTTTGGTCACCGACTTGGGTCCGGCTATCGAGACGGTCCTCGCCGGCGGTACCTTTGTTTCCCCCCGCGCCCGGAACGGCACGGCCGGGACCCGCACTCCATAGAGCCAGTGCTACCCTGACCTTCAGAACCTTCACTCGGCGTTCTGCCGGATTTGTCTATGAATTTCGATTTTTCTGAGGAGCAGGTCCAACTACGTCGTTCCATCCGCGATTTTGCTGAAGCTGAAATCGCCCCCCATGTCTCTGAATGGGATGAAAACCAGACCTTCCCCCTGGAAGCGGTAAAGAAGGCCGGTCAGCTCGGGCTTCTGGGGGCCATTTTTCCCGAAGAGTTGGGGGGTGCCGGCTATGGCTATATCGAATACGCCATCATCATTGAGGAACTCGCTCGGGTCGACCCCAGCTTCGCGCTGATCGTTGCCGCTCACAACTCGCTCTGCACCAATCACATCTTCATCGCTGGGAACGACGAACAGAAAAGAAAATATATCTCTAAATTGGCATCCGGTGAATGGATCGGTTGTTGGTCCCTCACCGAACCCGAAGCTGGTTCCGATGCGGCCGGCACGCGATCGATCGCGACCCGCAATGGCGATGAATGGATTTTGAACGGCGGCAAGACGTTCACGACCAACGCTCACTACGCAGATGTCTGCGTGGCGATGGCAGTCACTGACAGGTCTGCCTCCTCGCACGGGATATCGGCATTCATTCTCGAAAAAGGCACGCCGGGTTTTCGCGTCGGCAAGAAAGAGAACAAGCTGGGCATGCGTTCAAGTGCCACCGGTGAAGTGCTCTTTCTCGATTGCCACCTGCCGCAGACGCAGCTTCTGGGCAAGGCGGGGGAAGGTTTTGTAGACAGTCTTCGCGTTCTCGACGGTGGGCGCATCTCCATTGCCGCGCTCTCCGTCGGTCTCGCGCAAGGTGCTTTCGAGGCCGGGCTGAAGTACTCAAAGCACCGCAAACAGTTCGGCCGCTTCATCTCCGAATTCCAGGCCATTCAGGACAAACTTTCGAACATGGCCACCTCCATTGAAGCGGCGCGCTGGCTGACTTATTGTGCGGGCGCGAGAAAAGATGCCGGCAAGCGCGTCACCAAGGAATCCGCCATGGCGAAGCTCTTCGCTTCAGAAATAGCCGTTAGCGTGGCCGACCAGGCGTTGCAGATACACGGCGGCTACGGTTTCATCAAGGATTACCCGGTGGAAAAGTTCTACCGTGACGTGAAGCTCTGCACCATTGGCGAAGGAACCAGCGAAATTCAGCGGCTGGTCATTGCGCGTCAACTGTTAAAAGAGTAAGTTGACAGCCGCTTCTCATTCCGAACTCGTCGACGGAATCATCTCCGGTGATCTTCGTGCGCTTGCCCGTGCGGCCACCGTGGTCGAGAGTCAGACGCCGGCCGCTCGCCAGATCATCTCCGAACTCTTCCCGCGAACCGGCCGCGCCCTGATCGTCGGCATTACCGGTCCGCCCGGCAGTGGCAAAAGTACGCTGGTCGACCGGTTAGCCAAGGTTATTCGGCGGCAAGGAAGAACTGCGGGTATCATCGCGGTCGACCCCAGTAGCCCGTATACACGCGGCGCAATTCTTGGCGACCGCATCCGCATGCAGGATCACCATGACGACCCCGGCGTCTTCATTCGCTCCATGGCGACGCGCGGCCGGCTGGGCGGCATCGCCCAGGCGACTCTCGATTTGTCTCTTCTTCTCGATGCCGCTGGACGTGACGTTGTCTTGATCGAGACCGTCGGTGTCGGTCAGGACGAAGTCGAAATCGCCTCATTGGCTGATGTGACCGTGGTTGTTCTGGTCCCCGGTCTGGGCGACGACGTCCAGGCGATCAAGGCCGGAATCATGGAGGTTGCCGACGTGTTTGCAATCAACAAATCCGATTTGCCGGGCGCTGAACGCCTGGAACAGGAGATTCGTGCAATGCAGAGTCTTGGGACAGATGCGGAGCGCGCCCATGCTGCACCAGTTCGCCGCGTCATTGCCGCCGAGGACCAAGGTCTGGAAGACTTGCTCGAAGTAGTAGAACGTATTTTTGCCTCGAAGAAGCACAGCAGCGCGCGTGCCGAAACGTGGGTTGCGCGGCTGCGCGAGCTCCTTCGCGATCGGCTCATGACTATGCTGCCGGCGCAAGACATCGAATCGCACGCGCAGCGTCTCGCAAACCGGTCTGAAGATCCCTACACGGCTGTGGAAGCCTTGTTGGACAGTGTGAGAGGCGCATGAGTATCGTCATCGATCATCTCGGCATCGCGGTTGCGAGCATCGACGAAGCGCTTCGATTCTACGAAGGCGTTCTGGGTATGAAAGTCGCTCACCGCGAAACAATCGCCCATGAAAAAGTGCACGTGGCCATGCTGCCTGCGGAAGACTCTCGTATCGAACTCCTCGAAGCGTCGGACGAAGATTCGACCATCCGAAAATTCATTGCGAAACGCGGCCCTGGATTACACCACATTGCATTAAGAGTGGACGACCTTGCACACGCAATTGAGAACCTCAAGGCAAGCGGCGCGAAATTATTGAGTGAACCGCGGCAAGGTGCGGGTGGTCATACATACGTATTCGTGCACCCATCGTCAACCGGCGGTATCTTATTGGAGCTAATCCAGAATTAAAGGAATCATCATTGGAACACAAAGCCACCATCGGCGTCATCGGAGGCAGCGGCCTGTACTCCATGCCGGGTTTCGAAGCCCAGGAAGAAGTGCGGCTCGAGACTCCCTTCGGCAACCCCTCAGACCTGTATGTCGTGGGCGCCCTGGAAGGCGTGCCTGTCGCGTTTCTTGCCCGTCACGGCAAGGGCCATCGTATTTCCCCTTCGGAACTTAACTTCCGCGCCAACATCTACGGCATGAAAATGCTCGGTGTCGAGCGCATTCTTTCGCTCAGCGCTGTCGGCTCCCTGAAGGAAGAACATCGCCCGCTCGACTTCGTCATTCCCGATCAGTTTGTAGACCGAACGCGCGGCCGCATATCGACTTTCTTCGGCCGCGGAATCGTCGCACATGTTAGCTTCGCCGATCCGGTCTGTCCTCAGCTTTCGGCGCTGGTCCACAACTCAGCCGGCAAGCTCAGCATCAACGCTAAACTGGGCGGAACGTATGTTTGCATGGAGGGCCCTGCGTTTTCTACACGTGCGGAGTCAAACCTGTATCGCAGTTGGGGCATGGACGTTATTGGCATGACGAACCTGACCGAGGCCAAACTCGCGCGCGAAGCCGAGATCTGTTACGTCACGATCGCGATGGTCACCGACTACGACTGCTGGCACGAAGAACACGCTGCCGTGACCGTGGATCAGATTATTCAAACACTTCAGCAGAACGCGGCTAATGCGTGCAAGCTGGTTCGCACCGTGGTGGCTGCGCTGCCCGATACACGAGCCTGCCGCTGCGGCTCGGCATTGAAGCATGCGATTATCACCGATCCCGCTGCCTTCCCGCCGGAAACTGAAGAAGAACTGAGGCTGCTAATTGGCAAGTACATCGGCGGCTGAACTGGCCAACGAGATCGTCAGGGATTCCCTCGCCTACGGTACGTGGCCCTCGCGCGCTCTCGATGCGCTGATCGAACGCGCGCTCGATGATGAAGATGAATTCCTCGCGCGCAATGCCACACGAGCGCTGTTTTCTATTGTGATCGAGCGCTTCGCCGATCTTTTCGAACCGGAGCTGTGCGAAGTGTACGCGCGTTTGTTCTCGCATGTGATCTCGCGCGCTCTGCCCGAATATTCAGCCGAGGATCTATATCTGCGTTACCGCCGCGTGCGACAGGTTCGCAAATTCGCCGGGGGCGAAGTCAGCCGGGTTTTCGTGCTCTCTCGGATCACGTTGGGCGCCGATGTCGCAGTCACGAGTGTCGCCATTGCGGCCGCAAAAGAACGATTCCCGAACGCTGAGATCTGCCTGGTTGCTCCCCTAAAGAACGCTGAGCTTTATTTGAACGATCCGCGAGTCGTGCCGATTTCGATCACGTACGGCCGCTCGGCCTTGCTGCGCGACCGGCTGCTTGCCGCGGCCGAGTTGCACGTTGCGGTCGATGAATTCAGTTCCGTGGTGATTGACCCGGATTCACGCCTCACTCAGCTTGGGCTCATTCCGATTTGCGATGACGCGCGCTACTACTTTTTCGAAAGCCGTGCGTACGGCTTTGAAGGGTCGGACACGTTGCCGCGGCTAACGGCACGATGGCTGTCTGAAGTGTTCGATACTCCTGCGGCTGCTCCGTTTGTCGCTCCGCAACCGCAACCGAGGATCGCTGACGTCACGGTGAGTTGGGGTGTCGGCGACAACTCGGCGAAGCGCATCGACGATGACTTCGAATTGGAGGTTCTTTCCGCTCTGCTGAGTCAGGGCCGCTCCGTGTTATTGGATCGCGGCGCGGGCGGGGAAGAAGCGCAACGAATTGACTTACTCGCGGAACGTCTCGGCCATCCGCCGCTCCTTCACATTCACGATGGCAGCTATGCCGGGTTCGCCAGCCACATTGCTCAGAGCAAGCTGTACGTCGGCTATGATTCAGCCGGCCAGCATGTCGCGTCAGCAGCCCGAGTGCCGCTGCTTTCCGTATTTGCCGGTTATGCGTGCGAGCGAATGTTCGAGCGTTGGCGGCCTGCCGGACCTCACGTCTACGTAATAAACGTCGACGAGAGCAATCGGTCAAGCGTGCTGGTTCGCACGCTGGCCGCTATTGCTGAGGTGTCCCAGGAGGTTTGGTCGGCGGCGGAGGCGCGGGAGTCGGAAGCGCAAATGGATTAGGATTCGGTGACTCCGCAGCCGGACGCTCTTCCGTCTTGCTTGCGGGCAATGGCGGAGGAGCCGCTTCTGCTGAGCTGGTGATCTTACTGTCGCCGTAGAAGATGGTCGAGCCGGTTTCGAACTTCTTATAATTCGCAAACTGGATCTCGTTCTTCGTCTTGTCGCGCCCTGCACTCATGTACAGCGTGGCAACCAGCGGGACAATATACGGATTGCCGCTGATCTGGACTTGGTCGTAGTCCAGCGTCTCTTCGGCCGAGTTCACGGGGAAGCTCTTGGGAATGTCCCGTGCGACAAACTTGATGCGAGTGATCTCGCCAGTATTCGGATCGGCGTAGATCAGTCCCGAATAAGCCGTGATGATCCGTTGATGATCGCTCTCGCTTGAACCGTAGTCGATCGAGTACTCCGAGTGGCCGCTGTCGATGAAGTAGTTGAACACCGCCATGCGTCTGCCGCGCAGCGTGGCCCAGTGGTCCCAGCCGAAGTCGGCTTGGCTGCTCGGCTCAAAGATGGCGCGCATCATGCTGCCGAACTCACCGCTGGAAACAGAGCCGCCGCCGACTTTCGCGCTCCGCATGTCCATGTCCTGCAGCTTGCCATTGATGGAGAAGATTTTATTGTCTTCGTTGCCGTCGCGATAGGCAATGCGAGAGAGCAGTATGCCGAGGCTGCGGTATGCGTCACCGCCGTTCGGATCGATATAACGGCGAGTCGCCTCAGTGCAGATGAAGTTGGGAAGATTTTGCGTGTACTGCATCGCATATTCCTTCATCATTCCGAGGATTTTCTGCCGGGTAATAGAATCAGGCGGCGGAATGACCGGCGCTTTTGTCGATCCCAAACTCCCCGTTGCGGGAGCAGAACTGAGGGTGTTGTCGGGCGCGGTTGCAGGGGAGTAAGTGGCGTCTTTCAGTGGCGGCTTCAGATTAGCCGTCTCATCTCGAAGTTCCTGCAGCGCCTGAACCGTTTTCGGCTGCGCGCCTTGCGCCTCCAGGTCCAGGATGGTCTTGTCCGTCAGACGCTCCGTGAGGTGGATTTTCTTGACATAGGCTGCGACCTGTTTATCCGTGTGATGTCCCAGCGCCATTTCGGAGCGTATGAAGTCCGCAAGCTGCGAAACGTTCATCTCCTCTTGCGCAAACAGGCATGTGGCTACACCGAGTACAGCCAAGCTGGTGAATAACCAACGCATATTTACTATGATGACGTACTTCCCACGCAGTTTGGTTGCTAAGCCTTGTCCTGTTTTTGCAGTTCTACATTGACGGCGCCAATGGGAAAACCCATCTGCATCCGGAGCGCCACCGGCAGGCGGGCGCTGTCGTCCGTGATCCACATCAGCAGCCGGCCCTTGCGCTTGTACAGGACATTGTCGAAGACGAAGGCCTCGTAGCGGATGGTGGGGTAAGTCTTGCCCTCATACGTCATCTTCTCCTTGCCTTGTGCTTCGATGCGAACATTAGCGGCTTTCTTTCCGTCGGTCATCGGCAGCATGATGGACTTGCCCGGCTCCAGATTGAGAGACCGCAACGTCAGTAGAGCGCCGGTGATCTCGTACTCGCATGTTGAAGCATCGACCTCCTTACGCGTCTCCTGGTTCTTTACGATGTCGCGTTCGTAATACGAGACTTTGCGCTGTGACGGATCGAAGCTCAGCTTCTCGTATTTGTTGTGCTTACCTTCCTCTGCGTTCAACTCGGAGGCGACACCGCAGAATTTTCCATTCATCAAAACCTTGTACTTGTCGAGTACGTGATAAAGACGATTGACCATTCCCGCGCTTTCGACGTCGAGCGTTGTCTGCCACTGATCGGGCTTTGGACGAACCAAGCTCACGGTCGCCATGCCGGCCATTATTCCGTGCCATTCCACACGAAACGATAGCTTCTCCGGACAAGGAAAAGCACTGGTTTCCGAAACCTGCTGCGCGGGCGCGAGAGTGGTCAAGGCCACGACAGCACATCGCAGCAGATTTTTTCCAATCATTAACGATTAATTAAAAAGGCACGGACACAGATCCGTGCACATGTATATAGTTTCGCAGACGCGACAAAAGCGGAGCAAGTTCCCGTGTTGGATTCAGCATAATCAGAAGTCAATGGACGACAGTATTTCAGAGGGTTTGCGCTCAAACGCGCGGCATATAGCAAGCAGACTTTCAATGCTCGGAAGATTAGTTCCACGTTCGATGGAACTGATCTGCGAGACGCTGAGCTTTGTCGCCGCCGCCAGATCTTTCAGTGACCATTCGTGCTCTACGCGCAGCACCTTGATGCGATGGCCGAGCCGCCGCCGCAAGCGGTCGGGCGGACTCTGGCCGAGTCCAAATACCTCAATTGCGTTATCGAGCGTTTGACGAAGCTGGGCCAGCGAGAACGGCTTCGCCAAGTAATCGAAGATGCGCAACTTGAAAGTCGCGCGCATGTTCTCCAATGACGGATAGCCCGTTACGACGATAATGCAGAGCTCCGGCCAGCGCAGCAGCAACTGCTCTACTACTTTCTCGCCGGTAGATTCGCCCATCTTCATGTCGAGAAGAACGATATCGGGCAGCTTTGTTTCGGCGGACGCAAACAGATCATTCGGGTGCGCGAAGGTACGCACCGTGTACAGACCTTCGTCGCGCAACAGATCCTCAATGTAATTGAGGAAATCGTAGTCGTCGTCGAGTACTGCGATATCGACCGGTTCAGTGATGAGCTGTGCTGCTTCGCTCATAGTCCGTTACGCCGCAGGAAGCGTCACTTCGAGCGAGGCTCCGCCGCCGGGCCGGTTCGCGGCGGAGATGGTGCCTCCGTGCTGAGTGACAATGCCCTCGGCTACGGTCAGCCCTAGCCCGGTGCCGCGCGCATCGAGCCGTGTGGTTACGAATGCCTCGAACAGATTCGGTAAAACATCGGCGGGAATTCCGGGGCCATTGTCGAACACAGTGCAGCAGACCCAGTCGTGACCGCCACGCTGAATGTGTTTCGTCTCAACGCGGATTTCGCCATTGATCGAGACGGCGATCAACGCGTTGCGCAACAGATTGACGAAGACTTGTACGAGACGATCGGCGTTGCCGACCACCAATTCGCCTTCGCGAACGTTGTTCGAGAACGAAACGGCGGCGGCTTTCTCATCGATCGCGACGAGGTTCCAGCTTTCTTCGATGATGGGCCGCAGAGCAATGGCTTCTGTTTCGCGCTTTCGCACACGCGCAAAATCGACCAGGCCTTCGCTGATCTTGCGTAGGCGCTGCGTAACACGAAGCATGCGCGCGAGCCGCTCCTGCGTGGGAGCATCGTCCCTGGTGGTTTCCTGAAGCTTCTCGATGGAGCCTTGAAGAACGGCGAGCGGCGTATTCAACTCGTGCGCGACGCTGGTACTCAACATGCCGAGACTGACTAAACGATCCTGCTCCTCAAGGCGCTGGAGGGCGCCGGCCAGATCGTCTTCATGTTTACGGAGCTGAGCGACGGTGGCGTTGCGCGAATGCATGATCTGCCCGATTTCATCGTTGAGGATGAACCGGTTGTCGATCATTTCGTGTTCACGGTCGTCACGCTGGGTAGCCGAGTCCGCGTTCAGCATGAGAGTGAGCGGCTGATAGACGTATTGCGGCATGATGAGGAACTCGAGCACGATGATGGAGAGCACGTAAATGGTGCCGAGCGCCGCAAAGAGACTCAAGCGGGCACGCCGCAGAGCCGAGTCGTAGAACTCGGAAGGCAGTGTAACGCGGCGATAGATGCCGGGCCGTTTGTCGTTGCGATAGAGGTCTTGAGAATCCTGCCAGGACGCAGCGGGATGGACAGCGAGATACTGTCTGCCTGCTTCCGGCAATCCGATGCTTTCGGCTGAACCCTCGCGGAAGCCGTACGCGCTGAGGTCGCCTAAGGAACCGTCGGATTCGAAGACCTGCGAGACCATGCGGAACTCACGCTCTTTGGCGGCATCGAGATGCGTGGCGAAAAGCGGAATGAGCGATAGATAAACCGATACTGCAAGAACAAAGAAAAAGACGTTGTGCAGGATGGCGAGTTTCTGGCGCACCTTCAATCCGCCGAACGCACGGAACACGTGAGTGGGCGGATTGCCGCAAACTTTACGGCTACTGTGGGGCAAGTTCTGCTCGCTGATCAAGCTCTTGCTCCTTATATTGCAGTTGGTACAACTTCCAGTAAATGCCGCGGCGTGCGAGCAGTTGCTGGTGGGTGCCCATTTCGCGCAACTGCGCTTTGTGCATCACGATGATGCGATCGGCGCGCTGGATGGTGGACAAACGGTGCGCGATCACTACTGATGTGCGGTTTGAGACGAGACGCGTGAGAGCTTCGCGCACACGCAGCTCGGTTTCGGTGTCGACGCTGGATGTCGCTTCATCAAGGATCAGGATCTGCGGGTCGTGCGCAAGCGCGCGAGCAAAGCTGATGAGCTGTTTCTGACCGGTTGAGAATCCGGAGCCGCGTTCCCTGACGAGTGTGTCAAAGCGGTCGGGCAGTTCCTCTACGAAATCGAGCAGATTGACGCGCTCAGCGGCCTGACGAACCTGCGCATCGTTAATGTGCGGAGTGCCGAGGCGGATGTTCGATTCGAGCGTGCCCGAGAAGAGATAGGCGTCCTGCAACACGACGCCGAAATGGCGGCGCAGATCATTCAGATCGAAGTCGCGAACATCGATGCCGCCGATGCGCACAGCCCCGCGCTGGACATCGTAGAAGCGCATGAGCAGGTTCGTGAGCGTGGTCTTGCCGGCGCCGGTGTGGCCAACGACAGCCATGGTTTCGCCTGGCTCAATCGTGAAGCTGACATCGCGAAGGACCCAAGCTTCGTCGTTGTAGGCGAACCAGACGTGATCAAACTCGATGCCCACTGCGCCTTCCGGAAAGGGAATGGTAGTGGCGGGAGAGACAATGTTCGGCTGTGTGTCGAGCAGCTTGAAGATACGCTCAGAGGCGGCCATCGCACCCTGCAGGATGTTGTACTTTTCGCTCAGATCCTGAATGGGCCGGAAGAAGCGCAGACCGTACTGGAAAAAGGCGACGAGCACGCCGAGAGTCAATGCGCCGGAGCGGATGCGGAAGCCTCCATAGGCAAGAATGAGCGCCAGGGCGAGCATGCCGAGAAATTCAACCACCGGGTAAAACCAGCCATACGCCGTGATGGACTCTTTGAAGGCGAGCATGTGGGCGCGGTTGATTTCGGTGAATTCCTCTTTGCTCCGCGCCTCGCGATTGAAGAGCTGGAGGACGGCGATGCCGGCGATGTGTTCCTGCAAGTAGGCGTTGATCTTTGCGATAGCCACACGGATGCGGCGATAACTCTGCGAGGCTGTGCGCCGGAACTGAATGGTGACGAGAACAACCAGCGGCATCACGGCCAGCATCAAGCCGGTCATGCCTGGGCTAAGCCTCAGCATGGCAATGATGACGAAGGAAAGCATCAGAATGTCGCCCACAATGGTGACGAGGCCCGATGCGAAGAGATCGTTCAAAACATCGACATCCGTAGTCACGCGGGTGACTAGCCGGCCGACCGGATTTCTGTCGTAGTACGCGATGTCGAGCGTCTGCAGATGGGCCATGAGCTGACGGCGAAGATCAAACATGGCTTTCTGGCCCGTCCACTGCATCAGATATGTCTGGCCAAAATCGAAAACGAAACCGCAGACAACTACGACCAGGTAGGCGAGCGCCAGCTGCGACAAGCCAGTCCACGGATTGTGCGACAGCCATTTGTCGAGAAACGGGAAGCTTTCCGGATGGTTGGTCGGGACCAGATATCGGTCGACTGCAAGCTTCGTAAGAAGCGGTCCGATAATCTGGAAAATGGAATCGACGAGCAGCAGTATCAGCGACGCCAGCACCACCAACCTGTAGGGCCGCATGTATACGAGCAGACGGCGCATCAGCCGCGAGTCGTATGCCTTACCAAGTACTTCTTCTTCCAAGGTTTGCCTTACCTACATTGTCCATGAACGGCGTTGTTCTGATCGATAAACCGAGCGGCTGCACGAGCCACGATGTCGTGAATCGTTGGCGCAAGCTGGCCGGAACAAAACGCGCTGGTCACCTGGGCACTCTCGATCCCATGGCGAGGGGGTTATTGGTACTTGTGACAGGGACGGCGACGCGCCTTGCACAGTACTTCGATAAAGCGAAAAAGACATATATAGCCGAAATCCTGCTGGGGTCCGTTTCCAACACTTACGATGCAGACGGCGAGACGGAGCCGAGCGGCATCGCACCGCCCGCGGACGCGTCGGTGATTGTCGACGCGCTGGACGCCTTTCGCGGCACTTTCCTGCAAGTTCCTCCTCCGGTCTCAGCCAAAAAAGTAGCCGGCGTGCGCGCCTACAAATTAGCTCGACAAAACGTACAGGTTGCCCTGAAGCCTGTCGAAGTCAATATCAGCGACCTCGACGTTCTGGATGTCAACCCGCCCAAGGTCTCGATTCGCGTTACATGCTCAGCGGGCACATACATAAGAAGCCTCGCTCATGATCTTGGGCAGCGCTTAGGGTGCGGCGGACTGCTTGCCGCGCTGCGGAGGACCGGAGTCGGACACTTCAACGTTGCCGACTCGCGAACGCTCGACGAACTGGCGGACCTGGCATCCGCCGGCCGGATTTCCGAGGCCATTCTGTCATCAAGCAGTCTGCTTCCGACTATGCCGAGCCAATACGTCGACATGGTGACTGAAAGTCAGATCAGGCAGGGCCGCGAGTTCCGGACATCACCGTTTGTGGTAGAGCCGGGCGCCCCGATGGTTAAGGCTCTTTCACAAACCAGTGGTGAGCTAATCGCGATCGGGGAACTGAAGTTACCGAACGTCTATCATCCAACTACGGTCGTCTAGACTCTGTGCTACACAAGTAACGTTGACACCTGCAACGCTGGCACTGGCCCTTACTCTGTTTGTGTGCGGCATGGGCGCCTGCTTTGCCCAAAATCCGGGGACCTCGACTTCCACATCTTCCAGCAATGCGCCACGGACTAATACTGCTCCACCTGTGCAGAGGCCGCAGTTCTTCGCCGGCACGGTTACGGCTATCACGGACGATCAAATCATCGTGTCGCGGACCATTGTCGGGCACCCGCCGGATACGCGGACTTTCGAACTGACGCCGAAGACCAAGCTGAACCGGAACCTCTGCAAAACAGATGCGAAGGTGACGGTCCGGTACCAGCGCTTGTCTGAGGGAAACGTGGCTCTACAGGTGCTGGTGCACTCGGAGACGAAATCGACGAAACATCATTGACGGTCGCCTAGCGTTTGGACTGGCGGCGTTTCCGTGCCCACCCGGGTTTGTCGACCTGGAAGGCGCGGCCGAGCGCGAGGGCATCGGGCTGGACGTCCTTCGTGATCACTGAACCTGCGGCGATGTAAGCACCTTCTCCGATGTTTACGGGAGCGACGAGAGTTGAGTTACTTCCGACGAATGCGCCGGCGGCAATGCTGGTGGGATGTTTCTTCTCGCCGTCGAAATTGCAAGTGATGGCGCCCGCACCTATGTTCACGTCGGCGCCGATTTGCGAATCGCCAAGATAAGCGAGATGGCTGGCTTTAGCGCGCGCCCCGAGTTTGGTCTTCTTTAATTCGACGAAATTACCGATGTGGGCGTTTTCACACGCCTCGGCTTCCATACGCATACGGGAGAACGGACCGACATGCGCGCCAGCGCCGATGACCGAGTTGTCGGCAATGACATATGGGAGGACAGTCGCCCCGGCAGCGACTTTGCACTTGCGAAGAACGGAGCCCGTTCCGATGCGGCAATTGGACTCGATCACGGTGCTGCCGCGGAGTTGCACGTTCGCTTCGATGACGGTGTCGGGCGCGACCCGGACGTCCACGTCAATGGTCACGGTCTCGGGGTACTCGATGGTGACGCCGGAGAGCATGAGTTCGGTCGTTTTGCGGTTTCGCAGGATACGATCGGCGACAGCGAGCTCCACGCGCGTGTTGATGCCGAGCAGTTCCGTGTTGTCCGACACCGGGTGCGGGAGAACAGGACTTCCGTGATGGCGCAGAATCTCGGCCATATCGGTCAGGTAAAACTCGTTGGCGGGCTGAGTGGGCTGAAGCTCGCCGATGTGGGCCCAAAACTCCGGCGCGGAGAAGCAGTAGACGCCGGGATTGACCTCAGTAATGGCGAGCTGTTCGGGAGTTCCCGCCTTCTGCTCGACGATCGCCGCGATATGACCGTATTCGTCACGAATTATGCGGCCGTAGCCGGTGGGATCGTCAAGGCGGGTGGTGATGAGCGCGCCTCCATGGCCGTGTTGTCTGGCCGCTGCGACCAGGCGCTGAATCGTTTCGGCTTTCAGAAGCGGGCCATCGCCGTTCAGGATAAGGAGCAGGCCGTCCTTTGCATCACCTTTCTTTGAATCCAGGACAGACTGGGCGGAGCGAGCGGCATCGCCGCTGCCTTTTTGCTGATGCTGGCGGGCGAAACGGACGCCGGGAACACGAACACTCGCCTGCACTTCTTCGGCTTGATGGCCGACGACGACAACGACGTGCTCGGGCGTGGTGACCGAGAGTGCGGCACGAATCACGTGATTGAGCAGGGTATCGCCGCCGGCCTCATGCAGGACTTTGGCGTGCTGAGACTTCATGCGCGTGCCGAGCCCTGCGCCCAGGATCACGGCTGTTACTGGATTGTTCATCTGCTTCGTTTTTGCTGGATAAGGTTTTCGCGCCGAACCTGATGCGCGCGGGAGCGGGCTGCGAGATCGATTACAACCTGCGCCAGAGCGGCAGGATCGTGACGTACCCGAAGGGGAGCCGTGTCGGGCTCGGCAATGAGGTCGGCAGTGACCACTTTCAGGCCTGATTTGGTAAGGCGTTCGAAATCGTTCTCGACGGGCTCGACCTGGGCGCGGGCGTAGCGACGCTGCAACCCGAGCGGGATTTGCGCAGTGTTCAGTACGACGCAATCGATCAATTTGCGGTGCGCATGCGACAGGATGGCACTAACGTGTTGTGACGCGGTGAAGTTGATCGTCTCACCCGGCTGCCACATGAGATTGACGAAATAGACCTTGAGCGCGCGGGATTTCTGGATTGCCTCCGGGATTCCCTCGACTAGGACGTTAGGGATGACGCTGGTGTAGAGCGAGCCAGGGCCGAACGTAATGAGATCGGCGCGAGCGATGGCTTCGAGAGTTTCAGGCAGAGGCCGACAGTCGCCGGGGTTCAGCCGGATCTCGCGAATGGGTCGGCGGCTTTTACTGATTTTGCTTTCGCCGCGCACGACGGTGCCGTCTTCGAGGATGGCTTCCAGGGTGACGTTAGCGGACGTGGCCGGGAAGATACGGCCTCGAATGGCCAGAATTTCCGATGACAGCCTGACGGCGTGGGCGAAGTCGCCGGTGATCTGGTGGAGCGCGGTCAGGAAGAGATTGCCGAAGCTGTGACCTTTCAGACCGCGGCCGCCGGCGAAGCGATAACGAAAGAGTTGGGACAGCAGCGCCTCGTCTTCAGAGAGCGCCGTCATGCAGTTCCGGATATCGCCCGGCGGCAGGATGTCGAAATCGCGGCGCAGACGGCCGGAACTGCCGCCGTCGTCGCTGACCGTCACGACAGCTGTGATTTCAAGGTGAGGCTTCGCTGTGGGGCGCGATTCCTGACCACCGCGCGCGTGCTTCTTGAGTCCGGAGAGAAGAGTGGACAGACCCGTGCCGCCGCCGATGGCAACAACGCGCAAAGGGCTCTTCATCTCCAGCCTTGGCTTCGCGCCGGGGCTTTCCGCAGAGGTAGCGCGAGTCAGAGGAGCACCCTCGAAAACCTTGCCGCCAACTGACGTGGCGAGGCGATACGAATTTTCATCGTTGCTGATGCCGCACGCCGCGTTATGGCAACATTCCCCACCGCTAAGGATCTCATGCGGTTTTGTGTACGCGCCTATAAAGCGAGGCTAGAAAAACACTTCGCGATGGAGACGACGCCTAGCGACGCTTCCGCGGTTTTTCTTCCTCTTCTTCTTCGTAAACGGGAACCGAATCGAGATCTTCTGATTCGAAGACCTGGCCGCAATCAAGGCAGCGGACATAATCGACGCCATCTCGGCGGTAGAGGAACTCGGTTCGCTCGTGCTGACAACCCTGCATAGCGAGATAACCTATTCTAGACTGCGCCGTTTTTCTGTCAAGTAGCCCGCAGAGCGCCAGCGGCTAAGTCCAGTCCCTTAGATTCGGTTACCGATCGGTTAGGAGCGCGCTAAAGACGGCGCAGGTGTGGCGTTGCGCTGTCGTTCAGAGGATGTTTCGCATGCGTTTTAGGCGGCAGCGACCTCCTTTTTGACGGGTTGGGGCGGCGAGTTCCACTCACGACCCTCCAAGACGCGTTCCAGCATGGGATCGAGGCGCAATCTGGCGGTCATTACCTTGTACGAATGCAGGTCGTCGCGCTGCTGCTGCTGTTTTTTGCGCAGTGCGAGCAGTTCCTCTGCGTGTTTTTGCGAAACG
>DATBEG010000075.1:0-46840 GCA_036276155.1 Bryobacteraceae bacterium
GCGAGTGCCTTGGCGGCCTTGATTTCGACCAATTGTTTGCGGGTTTTCGCGATCTCGGTGGCAATTTTGTGGCGCTCGTCGCGGCGGATTTCTTCGTTTTGCCGGCGCTCGGCGTCTTCTTGTCTGCGACGCTCCTGTGCTTGCCTGCGCTCTTCTTCGGCTGCGGCCTGTTTTTGCCGTTCAATGCCAATTTCCACTAATTGCCTTTGTTTTCTTCGCTCCATGAGCTCCTGAGAGGCGCGGCGGTAGGCGCGGTCCTGGGCGGCGTGGTAGCGGACGTAACGCTCCAGGCGAGGATCGATGCCGACGGGGATTACGCCCGCGAGTTCCTGGTCTGGGGTTCTTGGCTCCATGGTGAAGCAGTTGTCCTGGGCGCGCAGGGCACGGCGAGCAAGCCAGGTGTGTTCGGCCATTTTGACGACGAGTTCCAGTTCCGAGGCATCGGCCGGCTTTTCGGCTTGCGTGAGGGCGTCGAGCAAAGTGTCGAAGCGTTCCTGACTTTCGAAGGGCCGGACGCAGAATTTGCCGCAAAGACCGTGGACGGTGCGGTTCTGAGAAACCTTCTCTTTGGCTTCCGGCGATGACGGGCCGGGCGAGTTTTGACTGTTGATGCGGTTGGCTGCGATCTGCTTGGCTGTGGCCATAAATCAAGTTCCTTTCAAAAAAAGAGCAAAACCGGGAGAGAGAAACCTCCGCTTAATGACGTGCGCGGTTCTGAAATGAGTGTGGAACCGGCTAGTACAGCAACCGGTTATTTGAGCTTCTAAAACATTGAGGACACGGGAATTATTTTGTTTGGCCGAACTGTGATTATGAGGAGGATGTGATTCGGAATAGTGCCGGCGGAAGTCGGGATTGCGATGTGTCGCATATCATCAGGAGTGCCATGAAGAAGGAGTGCCATGAAGAAATGGATTACCGCGACGTTGCTCATTGCCACGGCCGCGCTCGCGCAGCAAACCCATAATGAATATGAGCCGCCGAACGCGGTAGGCGCCGGTCAGAAGCTGCTCGCGCAATTTGCGGGCGACTGGGACGTCGTCAAGACTTTCTTCGCGACCAACGGGAAGCCGATTGTGACGAGAGGCACGTGTAAGCAGTACATGATCCAGAACGGCAAGTTTCTGCAGTCGGATTTCACCTTCTTCAATCCTGACGGAACGAAGAGCACTGGCACCGGAATTTCCGGCTTCGATTCCAAAACGAATCGCTTCACCACCGTGTGGTATGACTCGCGGCAGACGACGATGTCAATTCGCCAGAGCGACGGCACGTTCGACGGCAAGAACATCGTCCTCTGGACCACGCCCCTCGACACTGAGCATCCCGGGCGCAAGACCGTCGCTCGCGCGCACCTTGAGGAAGGCGGCCGCCTTCTCCTTCATCGCCATTTCATGATCGATGACAAAGGGGAGGAGCGGATGATGATCGAGCTGCGGATGACGCGGAAGTAGTGGCGACCATGCGAGTGCTAAGAGCGGCTCTTCACCGCCGCAATTAAGCTACTGCGGTTTTGCGTGCTTTTCTACTTCTACGCCAAAGCCGCTGTTGGCTTCTTTCGCAACCGTCAAAGAAGCAGGCGCTGTTTTCTTTCCGTTCTCGTAAATCAGTTTGAAATCGCAGCCGTAGCCGGCACCGTTCGCGAGCGCCTGACAAGTTCTCAGCTCGGTCGTGAAAGGGCCATTTTGATGCGCCTCTGCCGCTTTCTCTTTCAGCCATGGGACATACTTCAACTGCCCTCGTCTTGTGGGCGTGAGTTCGTCCCAGGCGGCTTGGAAGTCACCTCTGCTCAAGTTGTTTAGAAAAGAAATCGCGACCTGACTTACGCCATCGGGCACTGTCGGCTTGCGCTTGGCGAAAGCGATGGCAATGGCGGCAATCAGCAACGCCGCGACGCCGACCCCAATCCATAGCATCAACGGTGACTTGCCGCGCGCCCGGGGTGGTGCGATTTTAGGCGAACCACTATGGACAGGCGCTGCGACAGGTGGAACTGCTGCGCCGCGAATCCTTGCCGCCAATTGATCGATAGCCGTCTCGAACTTGCCATCGAAGACATCCAACCATTGAATGTCGCCCAAAAAGTAGCCGACCTTTGCCGGCGGCTGCACGTCTTCGATGCGGATGGGAAAGATACGCAGCTTCAATTCATCCGCGGCGATGCGCACTTCACGCGATATCTGCTCTTCGTTGACGGAGTTCGACGACAGGATGACAGCGAAGAACTTGCTGTGCTTCAGGCCGTTCATGATCTCCGCCGGCCAATCGGCGCCCGGCGCGATATCCCGATAGGCTATCCAACAAGCAATCCCTCGGGCTTCGAGTGCGCTACAGATGCGACCCGCCCATTCCTTGTCTTCGTGCCGGTAACTGATGAATACTTCGTGCGGCATATTCGCGGTTCACACATCATAGCGAGTCTTCACGAAGCGTCTTGTTGATCCGGCTGCTGTGTGAACGAAAACTGGGTCCACAAATCGCCCTCGAACGCGACGGCTCCCAGATGCGTGAGCCGGCTCCTTAGATCGATCCAGATCTCGCCGCCCATGTCGGTCCAGCGCCGACAGAAGCTGAAGTCCTCGCTCAGATATGTACCTGTCTCATCGACAAAGCAGTTGAACAAAGCGTAGCGCCAGGGGCTGCCGTCCATCGGATCATTCGGGCGATGCTCATGCGCGTAACGGAGTTCGGGATACTGGTCCAGCATCGCCAACAACATCTGCCGCTTCAGCAACAAAAATCCCGTCCCTGCATACTTCACCTTGGCGAACTCTCCTCGGCTTTCGACGCGCGCATCATCCGGAAATCGCACGAGATACGACAGCGAACGGGCAGGCAGACTCTCGCGCTCCGAAGCAGTGGTGGCGATCTTGTTCCAATCGAGACGCTTCAACGGATAGATCGCGGCCACAGCATCCTCATCGAACTCAAGCAAACGAAAGACCTGTTCCGGTTCAAATCCGATATCCGCATCCACGAAGAGAAGATGCGTAGCCTCGCCATTCGCCAGAAACTGCGCGACCACGTTCTGACGCGCGCGCGTGATGAGGGCTTCGCTGCCCAGCATGTGAACCAATAGCCGAATGTTGCGTTGCACGCATGCCAGTTGCAGCTTCAGCAAGGAAGCCGCATAGATATCAGAAACTTGCCTGCCGTAGCATGGAGTGCCAATAACGAGGAAAGGTTGCGATTGTTCGTCAGTCATGCGCCTTTGCAAAATGTCGTTACTATCGTAGTTCAGCATTTAGCAATGCCATTCCCGGGCTACAACATCCCTCGTAAATCGAAAAATAACGGTGTAAGCGTAACCCTTGCACTGTCGATTCCCGCCTTACCCTGAAACCTCTAGTCAAACCATGTCCAAACAACGCTTGATCGCCCGAGTTTTGGGCGCTATCTCGGTCTGTGCCTTTGCACTCGCCCTGTCAGGTCAGACGTCCAGCGCCACGACGTCGCCGCAGAAAAACGACGAAGACTACGGGAAGCTGATCAAACAGTACCTGCAGGATCCCCGGATCACAACGGAACTGGTGGATCACCTGCCGGCCTCGAGTACGGTGCCGACACCGCTCAAGTTCTTGGGCCGGATTCCCGGCACACCGGGCGAACTGACCTACGCCAAAGACATCTATCGCTACTACGAAGCACTCGCGAAGGCTTCGCCGCGCGCGAAGTTCTGGAAGATAGGTCAGACCGAAGAGGGCCGCGACCAGGTCATTCTCGCCATCTCAGACGAGAAGACGATTCGTGATCTCGACAAGTACAAGGACATGCTTGCCGAGTTAGGCGATCCGCGCAAGACTTCCGACCAACGTGCTCGCCAGATCATCAACACCGGCAAGCCGATCTATTGGCTGAATAGCGGCATCCATTCGCCCGAAACGGGCGGCCCGGAGATGCTGATCGAAATGGCGTATCGGCTGATCGTGGACGAATCACCTTTCATACAAAAGATTCGCAACAACAGCATCGTCTTTATCACGCCGGTTGTGGAGGTAGATGGCCGCGAAAAAGAAGTGGACACCTACTACTACGGCAAGAAAACCGGCAAGCCCCGGCCGCCGCTGATGTATTGGGGCAAATACGTCCAGCATGACAATAATCGCGACGGCATGGGCCAGTACCTGAAGATCACGCAGAACATTACGCACAGTCTGCTCGAATGGCATCCCACCGTATTCCATGATCTGCACGAAGCGCAATCGTACCTTTACGTCTCAACCGGAACAGGGCCCTACAACGATTCACTCGATCCAATCCAGATTGACGAATGGTGGATGCTTGCGCAAACAGAGTTGATGGAGATGGCGAAGCGCGGCGTGCCGGGTGTGTTCACTTACGGCTTTTATGACGGCTGGGTTCCGAATTACCTGTTCTGGATTGCGATCACGCACAACTCGTTTGGCCGCTTCTACGAGGTGCAGAGCTATGGTCCGGACATCAATAAGAACCTGCGTCTGCAGCCTACCGCGACAAGCCGCGAATGGTATCGGTCCAATCCGCCGCTGCCGAGCATCGCCTGGGGTCCGCGCAACAACACCAACATCCAGGAATCGGCCCTGCTGTTTGCGCTGAATAAAGTCGCCACGGAAAAAGAGCTATATCTCGAAAACTACTGGCTGAAGACGAAGCGTTCCGTCGATAAGGGCAAGAACGGTCCTACTTACGCATGGCTAATCCCGGCCACTCAACGTCGCCGCGCGGATGCTGCCGATATGGTGAACGCGCTGCGCCATCAAGGCGTGGAAGTTTCGACTGCGAGTTCAAGCTTCAAAGCCGGAAATCTGCAAGTTGCGCCGGGCGATTACATCATCCGCGCGGACCAGCCGTATCGCGTGCTCGCCGACATGTACTTTTCTATCCAGAATTATCCGGTTACGAACCCGCGGGCCTATGACGACACTGGCTGGACGATGCAGTTCATGCGCAATGTGGAGTTGCATCCCGTGCAGGATAAATCGGTTTTGTCATCGCCGATGACGCTGCTAGCTGCTGATGCGAAAGCGCCGGCCGTATTGGATGGCACGGGCAACGTGCTTGTTGTCGACCACACGACAGATAACAATCTGATGGCGTTCCGGATGCGCAACAAGGACGTGAAGATGCTCGCGGCGGAAGACGATTTCGAAATGAACGGACACAAGTTCCGTGCGGGCGCGTTCATCATTCCGGATGCGGATGAGTCCAAACTCGGGCCGCAGATCAAGGAACTCGGGCTCACTGCCTGGGCAACGACGACCGCGCCCACTGTAAAGACTCACGAGATGCAGGTACCGCGCATCGGCTACGTGCACTCGTGGTCGCGTACACAGGATGAAGGTTGGGTACGCGCCGCACTGGACCACTACGGCGTTCCGTACACCTATTTTGCCGACCAGAAACTTCGCGATGGCCAGTTGCGCGAGAAGTACGACGTGATCATCTTTCCGCACGTCGGCGGCACATCACAATCGCAAGTGAATGGAATCGCGCGCACCGGCAAAGACCCGATTCCGTACAAGAAATCGGATCTGACTCCCAACCTGGGCGCGATCGATGAGAGCGATGATATTCGCGGCGGCATGGGGGTTGAAGGACTTGGCGAACTGGCGAAGTTTGTCGAGCAAGGGGGCACGCTGATTACGGAAGGCTCAACGGCGGCGTTGATGGCGGACTACGGCCTTGCTTCCGGCGTGACTGTCGATCATCCCGACACTCTGGCTGCGCGCGGCACCATTCTGCGCGGCGTCATTGCGGATCGAAAAAGCCCAGTCCTGTACGGATATGACGGTAAGGATTTGCCCATCTACTTCAATCAGGATCCGGTCTTCACCGCCGGTGGTGGTTTTGGCGGCGCAGGCGGATTCGGCGGCGGCGGCGGTCCTGGTGGACGCAACTCCGTCACCTTCGGGCAGAATGTGACGCCGAATGCCGTACCCGTTCATATCTCACCGTGGCAAGCCGATGAAGGCGACACCGCGCCCGAACTCGTGCAAGCGCCGGGACCGCAGGCTGATGAGGCTGAGAGCATGCGCGCCATGATGCGCCAGTACGGCATCGCGGAAGATGCGCGTCCACGTGTGCTGATGTCATTCCCACGCGATCCGAACGAGATGCTCTTATCCGGTATGCTTTCAGGCGGACAAGCTTTATCCGGCAAGCCGCTGGCCATGGACGTAAGCTTGGGTCAAGGCCACATTGTGATGTTCGCGCTGCGTCCGTTCTGGCGCTGGCAGACGCAGGGAACCTACTTTCTTGGCTTCAACGCAATCCTGAACTGGAACCATCTGGATGCCGGCAAAGCGGAGCCGAGGCAAGGTGGCCGGCAAAGGGCGACTCCCGAAACGCCCGGCACGCAGAACTAAATGACGCGTTCCAGGATAGTCGCTATGCCCTGCCCCACGCCGATGCACATCGTGCACAGGGCATAGCGCGCCTGCATCTTTTGCAATTGATATGTCGCCGTGGCGATCAGGCGCGCGCCGCTTGCCCCCAAGGGATGGCCGATCGCAATCGCTCCTCCGCTTGGATTGACGAAATCGGCATCTTCGGGCAAACCGAGCTCGCGCAGAACGGCAACGGATTGCGACGCAAAGGCTTCGTTCAATTCGAATAGCTCGATATCGCTGAGTTCGAGAGCAGCCTTCGCCAGAACTTTGCGCGTGGCAGGCGCAGGAGCGATTCCCATAATTCGCGGCTCAACTCCGACGACCGCCGACGTGATCACGCGAGCTCTTGGGCGCAAACTGTATTTGCGAACCGCTTCCTCACTTGCCAGCAGTACAGCGGCACTTCCGTCGTTGATGCCCGACGCATTGCCTGCAGTAACGGCGCCGTTCGGCTTCACCACAGGTTTTAGCTTCGCGAGTGCTTCGAGCGTCGTATCGGGACGCGGCTGCTCATCCGTATCGAAGACTTTGGGCGCGCCTTTCTTCTGGGGAATTTCCACGGGGATGGTCTCGCAACGGAAGAATCCTTCTTGGTGGGCGCGTGCCCAGCGCTGCTGGCTGCGAAGCGCGAACGCGTCCTGGTCGGCGCGCGAGACGTGGAAGTCTTCTGCTACGTTCTCTGCCGTTTCCGGCATGGAATCCACGCCGTATTGCTCCCTCATCACAGGATTGACGAAGCGCCAGCCGATGGTGGTGTCGAACGCTTCGATATTGCGCCCGAATCCGGTCTCATTCTTGGCGAGCACGAACGGAGCACGGGTCATACTTTCTGCGCCGCCAGCGATCACCAGATCCATGTCGCCGACCTGAATCGCTCGCGCAGCAATTGCGATGGCGTCCATACTCGATCCACATAGGCGATTTACGGTTGTCCCCGGAACTGCAACCGGCAATCCAGCGAGCAGCGCGGCCATGCGCGCCACGTTGCGATTGTCTTCCCCCGCCTGATTCGCGCAACCGTAGATGACGTCATCCACCGCGCCCCAATCCACTTGCGGGTTGCGGGCCATGAGAACTTTTATCGGGATTGCCGCAAGATCGTCGGTGCGAATCGTTGCGAGAGATCCTGCGTGCCGGCCAAAGGGAGTGCGAATCGCGTCGCAGATATAAGCCGTATTCACAGTTTGTTTCGCCACTCCAGCGGTCCCATTGGATAGTTCACGCCTTTCCTCATCGCAAGATTCAGATCCTCTGCCGTGCAAATACCTTCGTCAACTACGCGTTGTGCTTCATCCGCAATGGCCGTCAGAATGCGCTGAACGATCAAATCCGCCGGCGGCTCCGGATCAGCCATCGGCTTTACGGCGCCGTCAGCGTAGTCGTACCAACCGCGGCCTGTTTTCCGCCCCAACCGGCCCGCGTCGACAAGTTCCTGCTGCAGCAAAGACGGTCGAAACCTTGGCTCGTAGAAGAAAGCTTCAAACAGAGATTTGCTCACTGCCAGATTGACATCGTTGCCGATCAGGTCCATTAACTCAAACGGGCCCATGCGGAATCCGCCCGCTTCGCGCATTACCGCGTCGATTGTCGCAGGAGTCGCAACGCGCTCCTGCAGCAGCTTCAAGGCTTCCAGGTAAAACGGCCGTGCGACACGATTCACGATGAAACCGGGACTCGATTTCAAGCGCACTGGGGTTTTGCCCCACGCTTTGGCTGTCGCGTAGATTGTTTCCGCGCAGTCGCGATCCGTGGCGAGCCCACTAACGACTTCCACGAGTTCCATGATCGGCGCGGGATTGAAAAAATGCATGCCGGCCAATCGCCCCGGACGCTGTAGGGCCGCAGCGATTGCAGTAACCGAAATGGAAGACGTGTTGGTCGCCAGAAGGCAATCCTCAGCGATGATGTTCTCGAGTTTCGCGAAGACTTCTCTTTTTGCTGTGAGATCTTCGACGATTGCTTCGATCACCAGACCTGCTGGCCCCAGTTGTCCTATGGAAGCTGCCGAGGTCACGCGCGCTGCAGCGGCCGCTTCCGCGCTCAACTTGCCTTTGGCAACAAGTTTCTGAAGATTGATCCGGATGTCGTTAATCGCTTTGGCGGCGGCATCCGTTCTGACATCATAGAGCAACACCGGATGGCCCGCGGCGGCAGCAACCTGGGAAATTCCTGCCCCCATGGTTCCAGCGCCAAGTACGGCGACAGTATCATCCGGCTTCATTAGTGACCCGTGAATCTCGGGGCGCGCTTTTCGAGAAAGGCCGCGACGCCTTCGCGGAAATCCGCAGATCGTCCCAGCTCACGCATCGTGTCGCGTTCGAAATCCAACTGCTCATCGAGCGAGCGCTGGCCGGATGAATAGATCGCGTGTTTGATTCTCGCCAATCCTGTTGTCGGTGCTGCTGCGAGCTGCGCGGCGAGTTTGTCGATGGTTGCCCCAAACTCCGCGTCCTCGATGCACTCCCAGATGAGCCCCCATTCGGCTGCCTGCACGGCCGAGATCTTGTCTCCTAGCAGCGCCATGCCCATGGCGCGGGCGGTCCCCGCAAGCCGCGGAAGGAAATATGTTCCGCCTGTATCTGGAATCAGCCCGAGTTTGCAGAACGACTCGATGAAGCTCGCCGATTTCGCCGCAATCACCAGGTCACAGGCAAACGCCAGGTTCGCTCCTGCGCCGGCAGCTACCCCGTTTACCGCTGCAATCACGGGCATGGGCAGCTTCCGCAAGCGGCGCACCAATGGAGCATAGTAATTTTCGATCGAAGCGCCCAAGTCGAGTGAGTCACCCGCACTCACCGCTCGATCTCCCAAATCCTGCCCCGCGCAAAACCCGCGTCCCGCACCAGTCAGCACCATCACCCGAACGCTCGAATCGTTTTCTATCTTGTTCAGTGCATCGCGCAGCTCTTCGTGCATCCGCACATTGAAGCTGTTCAGCTTGTCTGGCCGGTTTAGAGTCACGCGCGCTACGGCGTCGCGAACATCAAGCAATATAGTGTCGCTCACCGCTTCGACCTTGATGCGAACAGCGGCTTAAAGTCGGTGGACTGAATGCGTGGACGATTCGGATCCAGTTCACGGAGCGGTTCCGCCGGTTTCATCGTCTGCAGACTACGAATGGCGAGCTTTTGATACGTTTCTGTGCCGCGCCGTTTCCAGGCAACCTCGTCATTTGTCAGTTCGCGCAACACCTTTGCCGGTATACCGACGACGAGGCTCCGCGGCGGAATCTTTTGTGCCGATTTGACAAATGCCATCGCGGCCACAATACTCATTTCGCCAATCTCGGCCTCATCCATGATGACGGCGTTCATCCCAACCATGGAGTTGTTGCCGATGCGGCAGCCGTGGAGAATGGCGCCGTGACCAATGTGGCCGTTTTGTTCGACGACAGTATCCATGCCGGGAAAACTGTGCATCACGCAGGTATCCTGCAGGTTGCTGCCCTGCTCCAGGATCACGCGCCCGAAGTCGCCGCGCAGCGATGCGTTCGGTCCCACATAGCAGCCCGCACCCACGATGACGTCGCCGATCAGAACCGCTGTCGGATGCAGAAATGCGCTCGGGTCGACTACCGGCACAATCCCGTCTATAGAAAAGATCTGGGCCATGTACAGACTAGATGTGAGCGCGGGTTTGCGCCACGCGGAAGCGGTTCGCGACGAACGCTGAGTCCGTCAGCGACGAATTTGCCGCCGGGTTGGCGCCGCTTGCATGGAAGTCGCTATACGCCGCCGACTGATTCACAAACACGCCGCCCGTCAGATTGAACGAAAGGGCCACGCCTGCTTCCGCCGCCGCGTCTGTCACCTCGTCCAAGACCTTCTGATCGGTGGAATACACCGACATGGTAATTGCGCCGTGCTCAATCGAGCCGCGCTTCGCCAATTCGATGCTCTGCGCGGTGTTTTCGGTCGAGATTACGAACGCGATCGGGCCGAACAGTTCCTGCATGAACTTAGATTGATCCTTCGCATCCGTCTTGAGCAGCAGCGGTGTGCGCACGCATGCGTCGGCAAACATCGGATGCGGAACCGGCTTGCTGTCAACGACTACTTCACCAAGAGAACGCGATTTTTCAATGCGCTGGAGAATCGTTTCGTTCTGGATAGCGCCCAGCACTTCGACCGCACGCGCAGAATCGCCGAGTAGCTTGCTCAAGCCGTCGCCGATAGCGAGTGCAACCCGGTCGAAGCTAACGTGACCTTCCGGCGTGCCGATGCCATCTTTGGGTACATAGATGTTCTGCGGCGCGGTACACATCTGCCCGGAATAGAGCGCAATCGAAAAGGCAATGTTGCGCATCATGCCTTTCAAGTCGTCCGTGGAATCAATGATGACCGGGTTCACACCGGCTTTCTCCGTGAACACCTGCGCCTGGTGAGCGTTCCGCTCCAGCCACTCGCCATTCGCGGTGCTGCCAGTGAAATCGATGACCTTGATCTCGTGCCGGACAGCCAGCTTCTGCGCAACATCGTCACCCTGCTCATGCGCGACGAGCGTCACGACGTTCGGATCGAATCCCGCTTCCCGCAGCACTTCGCGAGCAATTTGAACAGTAATCGCCAGGGGCAAAATCGCGCCGGGATGCGGCTTCACAATGACTGCGTTTCCAGTGGCCAGGCTGGCAAACAGGCCGGGATAACTGTTCCACGTCGGGAATGTGCAGCACCCGATGACCAGTCCGATACCGCGCGGAACGATACGATAGCGCTTCTCCATTCGGAGCGGTTCATTTTTCCCTTGAGGCTTCTCCCAGGTGGCTGTTTTCGGAATACGGCTCATTTCCGACCACGCGTATGCCACCGCTTCCAGACCGCGGTCCTGCGCGTGCGGTCCGCCCGCCTGAAAGGCCATCATGAACGCCTGCCCGGAAGTGTGCATCACGGAGTAAGCGATTTCGAAGCTCTTCTTGTTCAGCCGCGAAAGAATCTCGAGCGACACGCCCACCCATGTCTCCGGTCCCGCGTTGCGCCATTGCGCCTCCGATTTCTGCACTGCCGCGATCAGCGTGTCGAGATCGGGTTTTGGATAGCTGATGCCCAATTTAATGCCGAATGGAGAGCGCTCACTTCCTGTCTGCCCTGTTGCGCCCGGCTGATCAACGGCAAACGGTTTGTTCAACAGTGATTCGAATGCTTTCTTGCCGTCCTCATTTGCGGTTTCGCCGTAGACCTTCGGGCTCGGCATTTCCGAAAACGGACTCCAATAGCCGCGTTGCTGAATCGTCTCGACTGCCTTGTCGAGCAGTGCCTTATGGCGCGAGAAAAAATTGTCTGACATTGACTGATTAATTATCCTGATCGAAATCGACTGTCACGTGGTCAGTTACGGGGTAGCTCTGGCAGCTCAGAATGAATCCGCGCGCTATCTCATAATCTTCAAGCGCATAGTTCGCATCCATGTCCACCTGACCGGCAACGAGCTTCGCCCGGCAGGTTGCGCACACACCTGATTTGCACGAATGGCGCAGATCTATGCCGTGCTCCAGCGCCGCATCCAGAATCGTTTTGTTGCGCTGCATGGAAAAGTGCTGCACGCCGCCATCGACAATCACCGTTACCTGGCACTCGGCCGCCTCTTCTGAAGACGCCACTTTGCGCCGGATCTGCTGCTCGTTCTCTTTGACCGTGAACAGCTCAATTTTGATGTGCGCTGCCGCAAAGCCCATTGCTTTCAGCCGCGCAACGATGCTATCCACCATGTCCCGCGGCCCGCAGAGAAAAATTTCATCGATATCTTCGAAGCGGCAGAACTGTTGCAGCAGTTGTTCTGCTTTCTCGCCGTCGATTCGTCCATTCAATAAGTCGACATCCTGATGCTCGCGGGTCATAACGTGCAGCAGGCTGAAGCGATCGAGGTAAACATCTTTCAACTCCGCCAGTTCTTCACGGAACAGGATCGTGCTCGAAGCGCGATTACCGTAGAACAGCGTGAAACGGCTGCTGGGCTCAGTTAGAAGCGTCGTCTTGATGATCGAGAGAATCGGCGTGATCCCGCTGCCGGCCGCAAAGGCAACATATTGTTTGGCGTGCGAGGCAGAGAGCGGTACGTGAAAACGGCCCTCCGGCGGCATCACCTCTACGCTGTCGCCCGCATGGACATTCTGTATGAGCCACGATGAAAACACACCGCCGGCAACACGCTTCACCGCGACGCGCAGGAGCTGATCCTGAACTGCCGAGCAGATGGAGTACGATCGGCGCACTTCGGCGCCGTCGATAAGGGCGCGCAGAGTCACGTATTGGCCTTGGGTGTACCGGAATTTTTCCTCTAATTGACGGGGAACGTCGAAGACCACGGTCACGGCGTCTCGCGTCTCACGCGTGATGGCGCGAACGGTCAATGGGTAAAAATGAGCGGTACCTGTCGAGGGCGTTTGCTCTTCAATGACGCTTGAAGGCATTGAACGGCTCCAGACAGGACAAACATCTATATAGCGCTTGGCAGGGCGTTGACCCGTAGCGGCTCACGACTTGTGTTTCAGCCGACCCGCATCGCGGACACGCCGGCCGGGCGGCTTCAATCTGGACGAGCGACGACGCCGGCGGCGCAATCCCGTATTCACGCAACCGCGCTTTCGCATCGTCCGTCATCCAATCCGTTGTCCACGCGGGCGAGAGTTGCGTTAGTAATCGCAAATTCTCAATGCCGTGCTCCTTCGAACACCGCCGGATCTCCTCCGCAATCACATCCATCGCAGGACAACCCGAGTAAGTGGGCGTGATTCCAATTGTCAGTTCATCGCGGTTCGGGTTCCAAGCAACCTGGCGCACGATCCCGAGGTCAAGGATCGACAACACCGGTATCTCAGGGTCGGCGATTTCGCCCAGCCACGCCCAGACTTCGGCAGCACTCGGATGTGTTGCTACCACTGCGCCCCCGGATATGCACGCTGCAGAAATTGCATCTCGGCGAGTAAATATCCCAGCTTCTCCGTGTGCACGCCACGCTTGCCGCCGCGCTGCATCCACTTGCTTTCTGGAATTTCGAGGGTCGCTTCGGCGAATGTCCTGGCGATGTGTTCAGTCCAAAGCGGGTGCAGGTTTGCGAGATCGACGCCACCGCCCAACTCAACCATCTCTCGATCGACCTCATCCATTTCGAACAACTCGCCCGTGTACATCCACAGATCGTTCACAGCAGCCTGCATGCGCCTGTGACTCTCTTCTGTGCCATCACCCATGCGAAGCATCCAGTCTGTGCTGCGCTCCAGATGATAAGTGACTTCTTTGAATGCTTTCTCCGCAATGCTCGCCACACGCGCATCCACAGAATTTTTGAGACCCCGCAATATATGGAAGTACCAGGCATCGAAAAAGAACTGCCGCGCGACGGTCATCGCATAGTCGCCATTCGGCTGCTCAACGAGGAGAACATTCCGGAAATCACCCGCGTCGCGCAGAAACGCGAGCTTGTCTTCGTCTCGCCCTTCGCCCTCTATTTCTCCCGCATAGGACAACCAGAAGCGCGCATGCCCGAGAAGATCGAGCGCAATGTTTGCGATTGCAATATCTTCTTCAAGCACGGGACCGTGGCCGCATAGTTCCGACAAGCGCTGGCTAAGAATGAGGCAGTTATCCCCCAGCCGCAACACGTACTCGAACAAAGCTCCAGCAGCCATTCGCCTAGATATTCTTCACTTCGTCCGGAACTTCGTAGAACGCAGGATGACGATATACTTTGCTGTTTGCCGGTTCAAACAAAGGCTCTTTTTCACCAGGACTACTGGCCGTGATATCCGACGATTGCACTACCCAGATGCTCACGCCCTCATTGCGGCGCGTATACACATCGCGAGCGTTCTTGATTGCCATCTCAGCATCGGGGGCATGCAGGCTGCCGACGTGCTTATGCGCCAGCCCGTGTTGACTTCGGATAAAGATCTCCCACAGCGGCCAATCGTTCATGCAGCAGCTTTCTTTTTCGCCTTCTTCTGCGCATAGGCGGCCGCAGCTTCGCGCACCCATGTACCCTCTTCGTGCGCATTGACGCGTGCGCGCAAGCGCTCACGATTGCAAGGACCATTGCCCTGAATGACGTTGTAGAATTCGTCCCAATCGATCTTGCCGAAGTCGTAGTGAGCGCGTTCCGGATTCCACTTCAGATCGGGATCGGGAATTGTGAGTCCCAGATACTCCGCCTGGGGCACGGTCTGGTCGATGAACTTCTGCCGTAGCTCATCATTGGAGAACAGCTTGATCTTCCAGCGCATAGACTGCGCGCTGTGTTTGGAATCCCCGTCCGGCGGCCCTTGCATCATCAATGACGGCCACCACCAGCGATTCAGGGCGTCCTGGGCCATTGCTTTCTGTTCCGGCGTGCCGCGAGACAGGGTCAGAAGAATGTCGAATCCCTGCCGCTGGTGAAAACTCTCCTCTTTGCAGATCCTCACCATGGCGCGCGCATAAGGTCCATAGGAGCATCGGCAGATAGGGATCTGATTGATGATTGCGGCACCGTCGACCAGCCAGCCGATCGCCCCCATATCCGCCCATGTCAGCGTCGGGTAGTTAAAGATGCTCGAGTATTTGGCTTTGCCGCTCAGCAGGTCTTCTACGGTCTGCTCACGCGAGACATCCAACGTCTCGACGGCGCTGTATAGATACAGCCCGTGGCCGGCCTCGTCCTGCACTTTCGCAAGCAGGATGGCTTTGCGCTTCAGCGAAGGCGCGCGCGTGATCCAGTTGCCTTCCGGCAATTGCCCCACGATTTCCGAATGCGCGTGCTGTGAAATTTGCCGGATGAGCGTCTTGCGATACGCCTCCGGCATGTAATCTTTCGGCTCGATCTTGATGCCGGCGTCGATGCGCTCCTGAAATTTCTGCTCTTCCGGACTCATCTCGCCCGGGACGCGCATGCGTTCGACGCCCGTGTCTACCATTTGCGCGTACATATCTTTACTGCCTCGTCACCTTTTAGAATGCCAGCAACTCTTCGATCCTGGCTGCAATTGTTTCCACTCCCGGCAGCAACGCGCTCAATAAACCGACGTTGTAAGGCAGTGGAACGTCAGGAACGGCAAGCCGCTCAATGGGCGCGTCCAGATTGAAGAAACACTCCTTAGCAATCACTGCCGCGATTTCCGCGCCGAAGCCCGCGGTCATTGTGTCTTCATGCACTATCAAACAGCGCTTCGTCTTGTTGACCGACGCGATCACCGCATTGCGATCCCATGGCGAAATCGTCCGCAGGTCGATCACTTCAACGGAGCCTTGCGTCTTCTCGGCAGCAGCTAAACACCGTTCCACCATCGCGCCCCAAGTGATGACAGAAAGTTTCTCGCCTTCGCGCGCCACATTCGCGACGCTCAAGGGAAGCACAAACTCGTCGCCCGGATACGGCCGCCGCGCCGATGCTGCGTCGAGTAAGGCGCGGTGTTCGAAAAAGATCGTCGGATTACCATCGCGTAGCGCCGCACGCAGCAGCCCAACAGCATCTTCCGCATTCGACGGCATGATGACCTGCCAACCAGGGGCGTGTGCAAACGTCACTTCGCTCGATACAGAATGCCACGGGTCGCCGCACTTGCTGAACCCTCCCGGCATGCGCACGACAATAGGGGCACTGAACCTGCCGGCAGTGCGCCAGCGCATGGTGCCGCAATCGCCAAGTTGCTCCATGGCAGGCTCGGCATACTTGCGGAACTGAATCTCGGGCACAGGACGCAAACCCGCTAGCGCCAGACCTACCGCGTTTCCGATTATGCCTTCCTCCGAAAGGCTGGTATCGAAGACGCGATCTTCGCCGAACGTGCGCTGCAGATCGAGTGTCGCCGCATGTACGCCGCCTTTGGGCCCCACATCCTCGCCGAAGATGAGAGCTTTCGGATTCACTCGCAACTCATGCTCGAGGGTTCGGCGAATGCCTTCGAGCATGTTGATACGCACGCGCTCCGGCTCGTAGCGCGACGGCAAGTCGCGGCGCTTCTCTGCGAAGAGAAAGTGCGTGGCGCGCGACGCATCGGGATCAGGACGTGCCAGCGCCTCTGCCAACGCACGCTGAAGCTCAATCTCGGCGTCGTGCTCCAGTGCGTTCCACTCCTCTGGCGTCAGCAGCGCCGGAACCAGATAACGATGCAAAGTTGCAAGCGGATCGCGCGCACGTTCGCCCGCAAGCAATTCAGGGCTCTTGTAGGCTTGCGTGTCTTGTCCCGAATGGCCGCTCAGACGCGGAATCCGCATCCGCAGTAGCGCCGGTCCCTCCCCGCCTCTCACAATGCTGACAGCCTGATGAACCAATTGCGCTGCTTCCGCCGGATCGCATCCATCCCCGGCGAGAACGGTCAAGTTACGGAACGAACCCAAATTGGCGGCAATGTCGCCGCCTGGTGTTTGCCGCGTGCCTGGAACCGAGATCCCGTAGCCATTGTCTTCAATGAAGAACAGCATCGGCAGCCGTGTTGTCGTGGCGATGTTGAGCGCTGACCAGAATCCATTGGTCGCGACGGAGCCATCGCCGCCTGACACGACGGCAATCGCGCCCTCATAGCTCGTGTCGTGAAGCGTCTCGGAATAGTACCGAATCGCCCGTGCCCAACCGGCAGTTGTGGTGTATTGCGTTCCCACACCACCTGCCATAGGCAGAACGGTGGGCCCATTCGTACCCGCAAGGTTGAACACCACACCGATGTCACGGCCGTCGCTCACGCCGCCCAACTTCGCCATCCCGCTTGCCAGCGCGTCGGCAACTGTAAGTCCCAGCGTCAGCAGCAGCGGGCGCGAACGATAATAAGCACCGACACCGTCGTGCTCTCCGGTCAGGAGACTGCCAAGAAGGATTTGGGACAGCTCGTGTCCACGCGCGGAAAACTGGTAGAGGATCTTCTTCTCCGGAAAGAGCTTTGTCTCTTCCAGGTGGTCCAGCGCGCGCGACGTCAGAAGCAGTTTTGCTACCTGCCGCCAATCGAAGCGCGAGTGGACATTCTCGGCCGATGTGCGCTGATCCTCTATCGCAATTGAACTGGAAGCCGCCATTCCCAATCAGGCTGTCTGACCTAACAAAGCTTCTTTATACGCCGGCCACAGCCAGTGAAGATAACCGGGCATGCGACCGCGCACAGCGTCTGCATAGAGCGAACGAATGCGGCTGGTCACCGGTCCAATCTCGCCCGTTCCCACCTTTCGATGGTCGACGGACACAATCGGCGCAACTTCCACAGCCGTTCCAGTGAAGAAAACCTCGTCGCACACGTAGAGCTCAGTCCTGTCGATTGAACGCTGCACAACCTCCAGCCCAAGTTCTCGCTCCGCCAATTCCATCACGCTCGCCCGAGTGATTCCTTCCAGGATGTTATCAGTTACCGGCGGGGTAATCAGCTTGCCTTTGCGAACGATAAAGAGGTTGCACGTCGCACCCTCGGCGACATGGCCGTCCTGGTTCAGGAAAATAGCCTCGTCGTGCCCGTTCCGTCGTGCTTCGTCGCCTGCCAGAACACTGTTCACGTAGGAGCCGCAGATCTTGGCGCGGCCCGGAATCATGGTGTCGTCGATACGCCGCCAACTCACCACGCCTGCTTTCAACCCTCGCTGATTCTCAAAGTAGTTGCCGAAGGGCATGGCGATAATCGCGTGCGCATCATTGTCGTCCGCCGCCACGCCAATGCGCGCTGACGATTTATAGGCGATCGGACGGACATATATATTTGTCCGGAAATCATTGCGGAGGCAAAGCTCGGCAGTGATCTCGCACAATTTATGGGCCGAGGCAGGAACGTCAATTCGCAGAATGCCGCAGTTTTGTTTCCAGCGTTCGTAGTGCTCCAGGACACGGCAAAGAAACATCTCTTCGCGCTCGCGGTCATAATAGCCGCGAATGCCCTCAAACACTCCGGTTCCGTAATTCAGGCCGTGCGTGAGGATATTGACATTGGCGTCTCCCAGCCGCACAAATCGGTCCTGGAACCACACGATTATATTCGGGTTCGGCGCTTCAGTTTTCAATGCCGGATCTCCTCAATTGTCATTTTACGGCAAGTCAGCACCACTTTGATGTGGTGCTTAGACGGAGGTGGCCTCAAGGGCAGTAGTCCAAGACGGACGAGTTGATCCGCGTGGGTGATTCATCCGAAGCTATGGCAAGAGGAGGACCTGATTCGACTGGCGCTCGATTCGCTGGGAGTTAACGTGCAGTCTAGGCCGCGCTAACGCCCGGTCAGCACAGTCTTGATATTTGCCTCAAGATTGTCCTTGTTTACTACGCCCACATAGGTGGCGGCGACACGACCGTCCTTGTCGATGAGGTAAGTCGCCGGAAGCGCATCTGTCTGGTACGCCTTTTCTACGACGCTATCGCCCATAAGGATGGTGTAGTCGATGTGATGCGCCGGAAGAAAAGGGTTTACCCTGGCCCAGGCTTCCTTTGCGTCCTTTAGGTCCTCATAGGAGATGTCCATCGAAATGCCGACGACAGCGAGGCCCTTCGATTTGTAGCTGTTGTTGATGTCGACGAACGAGGGAAGCTCCAGGCGGCAGCCCCCACAATTCACCGCCCAGAAGTTAAGGACGACAACTTTGCCCTTGTAATCCGAGAGCCGGACCGCGTGGCCCGAGGCGTTCATCAGCGTGAAAGCCGGTGCCTTCTCGCGCGAACTCGCCGGGCGGATAGAGGCTCTGATCGTGTTGTCAGCAGACGCGGTCTGGATAAGCAGTGCGCAAACCAGACCGGCGGTGAAGAACTTAGTCATGGGCCTACTGATTGCTTTCGCTGCTGATCGGCTGCTTGTTGCCACCCGATTTTGAAGGCATGTCGTCGAAGTTCAGCAACGCATTGAAGAGCATGCGGAACTCGCCGAGATTCTGCCAGCGATAACAGGGATTCGTGGCGAACAAGACCACTCGGCCTTCGCCCACCGGCACGTCGACAATGGCCGGACGATTCCGGATCTCGTTGGCGCCTTTCATGATGCCGCTCAATACGGAATCATCGCCGCCTGGGAAGCGCATCAGGATCTCGTCGCGATCGGTTTGCGGAACGGTCAATAGCGGACCACTCGCCCAGCGCACGGGCATTGTCTTTTCGGTGTAGCCGTAGAAAATCGGATGCTGCGGCTTGAGGACTTCGGCCTGCACAATCGGTCCGGGCGCATAGAATTGCGGTGAAGTTCGCGCAGCTTCGACGCGCCGCGTAATGCCGAACTCGGCGGGGAAACTGCTCGCCACTCCGAGAGTGATTAGCACGCCGCCTTTGCCCACAAATTTCTCGAGCTCAACGACACCTTCCAACCCCATACCGCCTGTGATGTCAGGTGATGATCCATAGTCTCCCAGGTACTTGAACTTATCGGTCTTCGTATAGGCGAGCGGGATTTTCTTCGGCTCGATGTCGAAGACAAGTTGCTTGGCCGAGCGCGCCTGGTTCGGGACCACGATCACGTCATAGGCCGACCGCAGATCGCCTTGCTTCACGCGCTCCTTGAAGATGAGGTCAAACGGAACATCGTAGTGGTCGAACGCGTAGCGAACCCAGCCAACGTCCTGGGTGCTGCCCCAGGTGCTGTAGATCGCGACGCGCGGCAGATTGGCATCGTGCATCTTCACGTTCGGCGCGGCGGTCAATCCGACGGCCGTGAGACCGAGCGGTTCAATCGCAGACTTCAGTTTGTCGCCTGCATCCGCCGGAACGACAAACGACCCCGCGGGGATATCGTGATTGCCTGCTTTGAACTGCTGCTCCGCTATCTTCACCGGCACATCTTTCAGCCGCCAACGCAGCGTAACCATGTCGGCCGAACCGTTATCGAGCACTGCGTAACCGCTACCCGCCTCACCGGCAACATTCCCCTTGGGTTCGAAGCGATCGACTTTGTTTACGGGCACATCCAGCACCTTGAGGTCGGCGCTCTCGACGACTTTGGTATGCGTCATGAGCCCCATGGTCCAGGCCGCATCATCATAGGTGCGCAGGGCTGGGTCGGGATAGACCTGCTTTTCGAGCAGAATTTTCGCTAATCGCCCATACGGCTGGTCTCGCTTCACCACAAATGAGCCAGCTGGGAACGTACCTTCTTTGAGCTTGATCTCCCCGGTTGCGCGGCCGACTTCAATGCCTTGCAGCCGAAGAATGTTCACCACGAACGCAATGCGCGTGGGATCGGCTTGATCGCCCGGAATCACGTATCCGTAAGGCGCATCCTTCTTGCCCGCTTCGACGGAATTCTTGCTCTTACGATAGAAATTGTCGAGCACCACCTGCGGAAATGCCGAGGTCATTTGCAGCGCGCTCAACACACCCGTTTCCATGTAATTGGTGTTGTTGCGCATCGACCAGTCGGTCTCTTTGTAAGGAGGTAAGGGTCGATACCATTCGCGATCCGTGGGGCCGCCGCCGCGTTCCAGGCCGGGAGGCGGGCCGCCGCCACCCGGTCCGCCGGCATTGATTCGCCGGTGCATCGTGTTCGCGCCGCCGTTGCCGAAGGTCTCGTACATGCGCAGCATGCCATTGTGATTCGACGACATGAAACCGAGGTATCCCGGCGACCACATATCGACAAACGCGTGCGTCCATACTCCCGGCATGCCGTACTTGATCATCTGCGCCATTTCGAAATTCGAGAACCACGGCAGTTCACCATAGAGAATCGGATCGAGCGTAGGGTTCTGCGGAGCCTGACCGCTGAATGTATACATGAACGGTTCGGATTCATGCAGCTCATGCATGATCGGCGGATGCCATTCGAGATACCACGCGAGCAGATTGCGCATGGGCATCTGTGAGTAATTGATGTCGCGGTTGTCGTCGTGGAAGATGTACTTGCCCCAATACGGGGGGCCGCCCATGTTGTCCTGCTCGCCGGTTTCGTTGATTTTGTAGCGGTAATACCAATCGCAGTAACGGTCGCGACCATCGGGGTCCGCAGCCGGATAGATAGACACGATGATGTGATCGCGGATGCCCTTGATGATGGGCGTGTCCTCCGTCGCGAGTCGGTACGCAAGCTCCATCAGCATCTCCGAAGGCCCGGTCTCGCCGCTATGCAAGCCGCCCATAGCTGTGTAGATGGGCTTCGCTTTCGCGATAATTTCCTGCGCCTGCGCTTCACTCAAACCGCGCGGATCGGCCAGTTGCGCCAGATATTTGCGATAGGTCTCGAGATTCGCGATACTGTCTTCCGAACCAACGAAGACCATAATGCATTCGCGGCCCTCATCCGTTTTGCCGATATCGATCACCTTCACGCGCGGCGATTTCTCAGCCAAAGCGCGGTAATACTTCACCAGGTCTCCGTAATAGCTCAGGTGCTTCGGCGCGCCGACGTAATATCCGAGCACGTCCTTCGGCGACGGCACCGTCGTGGATTTCGGAAGATGATCGACTAGCGGACTCGAAAATTCCGGCCGGGTGGTCCATTCTTTCTGGGATTTGGCAAAATCCGGATCCATCTGTTGCGCCGAGGCCAGACAGGCGAATGCCAGGGCACACGGCAACAGCCGCAGCATCGAGTTACGTTGCATAGTTGGAATGGCTTTTATTGTATAGGTACTGGTTACCGAATCATGACAATCCGTACGCTTTAATTGCCGTTCCGGACCAAATTCGTTCCTGCTCTGATGGCGAAAGGCCGCTGCAGTGCTTGGCTACGATTCGAACCCAATTTGCATATGTCGTTGCGACGAGGCAGACCGGCCAGTCTGACCCGAACATCAGGCGCTCGGGGCCGAAAGCCTGGAGCGCGACATCAAAATAGGGCGCCAGTTGCTGCTCGGTCCAGCCGTGATAGTCGGCTTCCGTGACGAGTCCGGAAAGTTTGCAATGGACGTTCGGACGCTTTGCCAGTTCGAACATTCGTTCGCGCCAGGGCGAGAGTTCGCGAGCTTTTACCCGCGGTTTGCCGAAATGGTCCAGCACGAAAATCTGGTCCGGATGGCGATCTACGAACTGAATCGTTTGCGGCATCTGGCGTTCATAGATTAAAACGTCGTAGGTGAGCCCGAACTGCCGAAGCGTGGCGATTCCGCGATTGAAATCTTTGCGCAGCATGTAATCGGGATCCGGTTCGCCTTGCAAGAGGTGCCGCACACCCCGCAATTTACGATTCAAAGCCAATTTGCCGATGACGTCTGAAACGTTCGGGTCATTGAGCGGCACCCAGCCGACTACGCCCTTGATGAAGTCGTTGGCGTTTGCGTAGGTCAGGAGGGCCAGAGTCTCGTCGACGCTCTCCCGCGCCTGGACGCTAATGACGCCTGAGATTCCCGTCTTTTCCGTCTCTAACCGCAGGTCGGCCGGCTTGAAGTCGCGCCGGATCGTCGCCATCTCGTCGGTAATCCAGTCGTACTCCACCGGATCATACTTCCAGAAGTGGTGGTGCGAGTCGATCTTATACATCGCTGTTTTCGGCTCTTCCGGATGGCCACGTCACGTTGTGGACGGGCGCGGTAATCGAATCGATCTCGTGCATCAGTTCCGGCAGCAGATGCAGATCGAGAGCTTTCAGGTTGTCCTCTACTTCGTGCGCATTCGACATTCCTATGAGCGTCGATGAAGCGTATGGATGATCGATGCAGAAACGAAGCCCGACCGGCGCCGGATCGAGTCCGAATCTCTCGATCAGGCCCACCGCGGCGGCCGCTTTCCATCTGACGATTTCCGGCGCCGGATGCCAGGCGGCCGGACCGTGGGTGGAGAGCAGGCGCATGTGCAACGGCGATGCGTTGATCAGGCCAATGCCGCGCGACCGCAGCACCGGCGTCAGCACTGTATCCAGGTCACGCGAGAGCAGATTGAAATGACAGTACGAAAGAATCACGTCCACATCGCCGCGTTGCGCCACATCGGCTAGCATTCTGAGCGGAAGGCCTGAGACTCCGATGCAGCGCGCTTTGCCTGCCCGTTGCACATCGCGCATCGCGGGTAAGGTCTCACGCAGGATCTGTTCGCGATCGCCGAACTCGATGTCATGCGCCAGGAAGATATCGACGTGGTCTGTCCGCAGCCGCTGCAGTGATTCGTCGATGCTGGCTCTCACGCGGTCGGCCGAGAAATCGAACTCATTTTTGTCATAACGTCCGCACTTTGTCGAGAGAACAACGCGCTCCCGATGGCCTGCGAGCGCATTTCCAAGCCGAGTTTCGGCGAGCGTCCGCCCATAATATGGAGAAACATCGAAGAAGTTGATGCCTGCGTCGATGGCCGCGTGAACCGCGCGTTCACCGTCTTCCGGGTCCACGCGCCCGAACTCATCGCCTAGCGGTGAACCGCCGAATCCGGTCACCGAAAGTCGCAGGCCGGTCCGGCCAAGTTCCCGGTACAGCACCGCTAGGCTTCCAAATCAACCAGAATTTTTGTGAACGCCTGTGGCGCATCACACCAGGCCCGCAGTGCGTCGCCGGCTTCACTCATGGGGACAACACGGGAGATCGTTTCGTTCACCGGGAACCGCTTCTGGCATAACAAATCGATGACGGTAGGGAACTCGTTCAGATAATTGCGTGACCCGAGGATATCGAGTTCCTTGTGGACAAAATTCTTGGTGTCGAATGTAACCGGATCCTTTGCCCAGCCAATGTAGACCACTCGGCCAGTATGCGCTACCAATTCGACGGCGAGTCGATACGTGTCCGGCACACCCACTGCTTCGATAACAACGTCAGGTCCGAAGCCATCCGTCATCCCTTGCAAAGTCTGCTCGACATTGCCGGCGCGAGAATTCACAGCCGCGCCTGCTCCCGCTTTGCGCGCCAGTTGCAGCTTGCTTTCGTCCACATCGACGGCAATCACGTTCGCGCCACGTGACGACGACGACGCAATCGCACCCAAGCCGACCATTCCGCATCCGATTACAGCGACAATGTCATGCTCGGTGACGCGCCCGCGTTCGACAGCATGAAAACCGACCGAGAGCGGCTCTACCAGAGCCAATTCGCACAGTGACAAATCCGGCGCTCGATATACCTTGTCCCAAGGCACACAGAAGTAGTCCGTCAACGCTCCGTCGCGCTGGTTCCCCAACGTCTGATTGAACTTGCAGGCGTTGGGCCGTCCGCGACGGCATGACGCGCATTTCCCGCAGCAAGTATTCGGATAAACGGTCACTTCGGCGCCAGTTCGAATGTCGTTCGGCACCTCGGCGCCGAGATCGACGACCGTTGCCGCTATCTCATGACCCGGAATTCGCGGATAGCTGACGAGCGGATTTTTGCCGCGGTATGTGCTCAGATCTGTACCACAGAAACCGATAAGCCGTGTTTTGAGCAGAACCTCGTTCGGCTTGGGGTGGGGCGGCTCAATATCGCGGAGTTCACTTCCACCCGGTTCAGTAATGTAAAGCGCTCGCATCTATAGCGGCCCGCGCGTGCCGATCACTTCCGTGCAGTTGCGATTGCGGAGGTAATCTCCGGCATGGCAAGGATATCCATCAACAAGGATGCGTAGTTCGGGGCGGTTGAATAGATGGGAGCAATGCACTGGATCAATGCTAATACGTTGCCCGAAGCCTTGTATTGCTGCCAGGCTTGTTCATATAGCTTGCCCTCGCAGATGAGCGTGGCGTGCTTGCTAAAGCAATCAGTCAGGCTGGCGAAGGTCGCAAATTCCCGATCGACGAAACGGGTTATTCCGTTCACCACCTCATAGGTTGTCAGGCACTGCACGCCGTAGCAGCCCGGATAGGCTTTTATTCCGAAGCAATTGTTGCCCGGCTGGTGCGCACCCCAGCCGCTTTCTAACGCCCATTGCGCCACCGTCAGTTCGGCAGGCACCCCCATGTTTTTTTCACAGGCGACGGCCTGCAGCGCAGCCGCTTCCAGCCGTTCCAGATCAACTTGAGATTGCATCGTACTCCTGGCACGATTCTCAAGTCGCCTACGTGTCGCGGCCGCGTGTTGAGGCCGCTAAGTATCTGAAATGGAAAGCAGAAAATTTTTCAGCGTGCGCCGTGATCGTCGACGGAAGGCGGTTAGACGGCCGGAAGAGAATCCAAAACCTGATGGATGTCTTCGGAAGTGAGGTAAAAATGTGGTGACATACGCACCCAGCCTTGCCGCGGCGCGGCGAGAATCCGCTTCTGCTTGAGTTCGCTGACCACCATACGGGAATCCAATTCCGGATGCCGCATGGAGACAATGCCAGAAGACGTGTTTTCGGTACGCGGGACTATCACCTGGTAGCCTTTGGCGCGCGCACCGCTTTCGAGTTGATCGGCCAGGCTTAACACGTTCGCCCCGACGTTTTCGACTCCGACTTCGAGCAGAAAATCGATAGCCGCCCGAAGGCCGAAACAGCTCACCGTATTGAGAGTTCCGCACTCGTAACGGCCGGCATCGGGACGCAGCGTCATGTCGCGTGAGCTGTAATCGGCGTATCCGGCCGGGTTCGTCCAACCGAACTCAACAGGCTCGATCAAATCCAGCCATTTACGTCTTATGTAAAGCACGCCGTTACCTTCCGGCCCAAGCATCCATTTGTGACCGTCGGCGGCAAGCGCATCAATGTAGCTGGCTTCCACGTCGAGCGGCAACGCTCCCATGCCCTGAATCGCGTCCACGAAGAAGAAGCATCCGTTTTCGCGGCATAATTTGCCGATGCGATCCAGGTCTACGCGATAACCGCTGAGGTAATTCACGTAGCTGATGGCGAGCAGACGAGCTCCCGGGATCGCTTCCGCGATGACGTCGACCGGATCATAAATCGACAGCCAGGTAACGGAAACCCCACGTTTTTCCAAACGAAGCCACGGATAGTAGTTGGCCGGAAATTCCTCTGTGAACGCGACAACGCGGTCCCCGGCTTTCCAATCGATGCCTAACGCCACGGTCGCTATGCCCTCGGATGTGTTCTTTACGATGGCAATCTCATCCGGCGAGGCATTGATCAGCCGAGCCGTGCCGGCGCGCAATCCGTCATAGGACTCCATCCACTGCCCGTAATGCAGGGAACCGTAAAGGCAGGCGTCTTCCGTCAGCCATTTCATGGCGTCGGCAGCGGGCTGGCAGAGCGGCGCAACGGCGGCGTGATTCAGGTAAATCAGTTCCTTCGTAACCGGAAACTGTTCGCGGTATCGCTTGGCCAGCGCGTCACCCGTCGCTGCCACAGTAGCCGATTCTTTTTCGAAACCCATCGTACTGAGGATACGTTAAGTAAGAGAATCTCCTGTCTATGCGAACGCGGCGCGTTGCCCGGTATGTTCCTAGTCCTTCGTACGTGTTAGTGCCCGGCAGCGCCGCTTCGCATGTTTCCGCTATTGCCAATCGGCCTTATACTGAATTCAGACCTGAGCCGGTTTGCTTACCAGGCGCAAGGGCGTCAAAAACCTTGTGCCGTTTGCCGCAAAGGAGTACCCGTGAAGCGATTTTCTCCATTTAGATCTTCCGTAAGTCTCGTCCTCGCGTTCGCCCTCACCGTCCCGTTTGCGGCGTATACGCAGGATGATCAAAAAAGCAACCAGAGCAACAACAAAGGGAGTGAAAAGAACCCCGATGACATTGGTGACCGCAATGTCAGCGGAAAGGTCAATTTCTACTCTCTGGAAAAGGAAATCGCCCTCGGCAAGCAGCTCGCTCAACAGGTCGAACGGCAATCGAAGGTGGTTAACGACCCGATTGTCTCGGAGTATGTGAACCGCATCGGTCAGAACCTTGTGCGCAACTCCGATGCTAAGGTGCCGTTCACCATTAAAGTGATCGAAGATCCGTCCGTGAATGCGTTCGCTTTGCCCGGCGGCTTCTTCTTCGTCCAGACTGGCTTGATCCTGAAGGCCGACAACGAAGCGGAGCTGGCCGGCGTGATGGCGCACGAGATCGCCCACGTGGCTGCCCGACATGGCACGCGCCAGGCGACCCGCGGCGAAATTGCTCAGCTCGCGACGATTCCGTTGATTTTCATGGGTGGTGCTGCAGCGTACGGAATTTATGAGGCTTCCGGCCTGCTGGTTCCCATGTCATTCCTGAAGTTCTCGCGCAATTTTGAAGCCGAAGCCGACTACCTGGGCGTGCAGTACCTGTACAAGACTGGTTATGACCCGACCGGGCTCGTCGACTTCTTCGAGAAGATCCAGACCATGGAGAAGCGCAAGCCAGGAACGATGTCGAAAATGTTCTCTACGCACCCGCCGACAGATGACCGTATCGAGAAGATACAAAAGCAGATTGGGACGCTAAAACCGAAGCCGGAGTATGTGGTAACCACCTCAGAGTTCAACGATGTGAAAGCTCGTTTGGCGATGCTCGAGAATCAGCGCCGACCTGATAAGACCAGCGACGACCCGAACAAGCCGACTCTGCGCCGCAACCCGAACTCAAATGCCCCGATTGAGGACGAAACCGATCCGTCAGCGAAGTCGAAAGGTGACGATGAAGACCGGCCGAAGCTGAAGCGGCGTCCGGATTCGACGGATACCAGCACGGATCCGTCACCCTCGTCGCCGACGACGACTAGTACCAGCACGCAGCCTCCGGATACCAACCACTAAACTGGTTTCGAAGTAGCAAAAAGGGACCGCTTTTCCGGCGGTCCCTTCTTGCTTTAGAAAATGGCCTAAAACTGCGTTACGCCACGGTGGCGTGTTTGTATTGGGCCATGATGTCGTTCATCTGGTCCTTTACGTGTAGCTTCAACTTCTTCAAGCGCTGCTCCTCGATTTCATCAGCCGAGGTCAGATGAGGCTTTGTTTCAATTTCCCCAATCTGCTTCTTCAATTGCGCATGCTGCTCGGCGAGCGCCCTAAAATGCTCATCTGTCGCGAGCAGATGCGCTTTCAAATCATCATCTTGCGTATGATTCTCCATCAAGGATTCTCCTTTAGCGAAGTACCACGCCGAGTCTGGTTCTGAGGATGTGGAAGAATCTGGCCCGGTGGGTGTGAGTGCATGTATTCACTCGCGGCTGGTCACCAGTGGCCATCCGCACTCCAAGTATTAGCATCATTTCATGTGCATGACAATAGCTGTTTCATCGGGGGCGTGGTAGTACTTTGGGCGGCGGCCGACCTCAAGGAAACCAAGCTTTCGGTACAGCGTTAACGCGGCCGCATTCGATTCCCGCACCTCCAGAAAAACCCGCTCCGCGTGCGCAAGCACCTGTTTCAGCAATGCGGTGGCGATCCCCTGGCGCTGAAAACGACCGACGACGGCCAGATTGAGAATTTCCCGCTCACCGCTAAACACTTCGCGGACAACGACAAAGCCTGCAATCTGCTCGCCTGATTCGGCTACCCACGTCTCGTACTTGAGGAAGTCCTCGGCCACCCAGTTCGGCCGGGTGAAGGATTCGTTTTCGACGGCGACGAGCGCCTCCAAGTCAGATGGCCGGGCAGGCCGGATGGTCAGGCTCACTGGATCTTCAGCGAAGTAACCTGCCCTGCGGTCTGAAGGCGATCATTAGGCGCAGCGGAGTAGCTGATACTAGCCGTTCGGGCCGGCTTTTGAGGCCCGCAGGGGAGGCCGAGACTTGCCGCATCTTTCAACAACAGGCTAATCTGCTTACCCGCTCGATCTTGCACCTCCAGCCGAGCGTTACTGCCAAGGCAATCAACGGCTGTAATTCGGCCAGTCAGGTGCTTTTCGGGGACCACAGCGCTCCAGGGAAGAACCTCGCCCGGCGGAGCATCGTTTTTGCCCTTATTGGCCCGTTCCTCCGCCGCTCGGATACGGGCTGCTTCGGCGTCCTGTGCTCGCTGATCATCCTGGTGGACGGCTTCGCGCTCGCGCTTGGCAGCGGCCTCCGCAGCGTCCAAACGGTCCTGCTCCGACTGAACTCGTTCCTGGTGAAGACGGTCTCTCTCGGCCGGCGTGGCTGCCGAATCTTCGGCCCGAACCCAACTACTTTGGGCGATGGCAGCGTCGCCAAGCGTGGTTTGAAGCTGCGCGAGTGCAACCCAGTACTCGGTATCCCGCGGGTCTAAACGAGTGGCCTTCTTTAAGAGATCAAGTCTTTCGTGGTCGTCCGCAGCGAGGTTAGCCTGCTCGAACACCGGTTCGGCCCACATCGGGTTCAATGCTTCTGCTTGTTTCAGAAGCGGCAACCCTTGGGTTTCGTTTAGCCCTTGAGCAGCACCCACAAAATCTATGGCATCGTGGCTGCCGGCTTTGATCGCGTGATCGTACCATTCCTTCGGATTTTGGTGTCTGAGTTCAGCCAAACCCGCCATTCCGTCGTACCCGAGAACGGCAGCGCGACCGCCAGCGGCAATAGCTGCTTTGTACGCATCTTCCGCAGCATCGGGATTGCTCTCTAAGTTAGCGTTGGCGATGTAGACCTGGGCTGAAGCATCATCGATCTCGTGCTCGCCGAAGTCCCGTTTGGGATCAAGAGGCCTGCCTGAAAACGTAGTCGGCGGCCAATTGCCCTTCGCCAGATTCGCCGCGACCTCCCTTTCCAGGACCGCCGGATCCTGGCCGAAAGCATTGCGTTCGGCAGCGCGCATGTCTGTGCCGCTCTTGAGCGCCGCGAGAAAGATATGGAAGCTGAGGGAGTATTCCCACTTCGTCGCAAAGAGCTGCATTCGCGCCCAGTTCAGATCGGGATGGGCGGGAGCGGTACCCCAGGTCACATGCGCGCCGTGGGCCTCGATGGTTGAGAAGAGTGCAGGCAGTCCGGCTTCTACTTCGGGGGGAAGCCGCTGGGTATTTGCTTGCAGCAGGATGAGGGCGACTTGGCCAAGGGGCAGGGGCCTCTCCGAGGAGGTCACCAGCAGCCATCGGCCCTGTTGCAAAACAAACCCATTTGGGTTCGTTTTTGCGTTTTTCAGCAGTAGAACGCGAATGGGCCATAAGCTCGGCAGGTCTTTGGATTCGAGCAGGCCACCCAAAACCCACCTGACTTGTTCTAATTGCGTGAGATCGTTGCGAGCGGCGGCAACGTCATCCTGCGTGTCGATGTAGAAGGGACCAATATTCAATTCGGTCCACTTGTCCTTCGCTAAGGCAACTGGAGTTGAAAGAACGAACCCAAACAGCAAGAGAGCGCGCAACCGGGGAAGCATTGCACGCTCATTGTAACTACAGACGGGGTGGGGTGGTGATAACAATGGCTTTGGTCGGGGTTTCGGAATGCCCCTGGTAGGCATGCGGCTCAGAAGCTTCGAAGTAGACGCTGTCTCCGGCATGCAAAACATGCTCTTCATTCTGATAGAAGATCGACAGATCGCCGCTCAGGATATGGATGAATTCCGAGCCTTCGTGCGAATGCTCTTTTGAGTGATGGTTTTCGTGCTTTGGGAAATCGGCGAGGTAGGCGTTTAGGCCTTTATCCACTGCGCCGTAGTTAAGGACCTCGAAGTAGTAGCCCGGGAAAGCGCTCTCTGGCTGTTCGGGAAAGACCATACGTTCTTGGGCCCGGACGATGGAGAATACCCGCTTCTGGCGCTTTTCGCCGAAGAAGAACTCCAGCCCGACGTCAAATACCATCGCTATACGTGTGAGGGTAGGGAGCGTGGGGATGAGCTTCCCGTTTTCAAGCTGCGAGAGCATGGAAGCGGAGAGGCCGGTATGCCTGCCCAAGTCGATCAGCGCGATCTTTTTCCGCAATCGGAGCTGCCTGAGCTTGCTGCCGATGTCGTAGGTGGATAAGAGACGTTTGATGGTCTCCTCCGCATTTTCACCAGCTCTTAAGTTTGCTTTAGTGGGCCCATCATTTTCAGGCGCCATTTCTGTACTGCTAAAACTGCTTTTATCACTATCGACCATAGTTCCGTCTTCCCCTGTAAGGTTGTTTATAGAGGCTTTAAGTGATGGATTCGCAACAATTTCAGCAGATGCAAAACCGGGCGGCTGAACATGACACGGACGATAATCTTGTCGAACGCTGCCGTGAAGGCGATCAGCTCGCATTTGGCGAGTTGATGAAACGGTATCAACTGCCCGCGCTGAAAGTTGCCCTTTCTATTGTGCGAGACCATCAGGATGCCGAAGACGAAGTACAAAACGCATTCTGGAAGGCGTACGAACATATAGGCCAGTTCAATCGTGAGGCTAAGTTCTCCACTTGGCTCACGCGTATCGTTGTGAACCAGTGCCTGATGCATTTGCGGAAAGCGCGGCGCGCGAAATTCGCTTACCTGGAAGATACGTTACACAGTGAAGACCAGATGACATTAGAATTGTCGGACCAACGTCGGTCGCCTGAGCAGGTGCTGGGGCAGGCAGAGGTCGGGAGTGTGCTGCAGACTGAGATACGACATACGCCACCCATGCTCAGGAACGTGTTCCTGCTACGCGATGTGGAGCAGCGGCCCATGACGGAGGTGGCGAGTATTCTCGGGATTTCAGTGGCAGCGGCGAAGAGCCGGCTGCTTCGGGCGCGGGCGGAACTCCGCGGCCGTATGCGAAAGCATTACGGACTGATCGGGCCCGCAACCTTGATGAATTAGGGCGAGACGGTCGTAATTCCCCTTGCGGGTTCCATCCGGTTTTGTGCAATACTGAGACAGCTACCCTAGCTATCTTAGTATCTGCATGGCTTCAAACAACTCCACACAATCCACTCTCGACCTTCTTGTCCTGACCATTCTCGACCGCCGCGGACCTTTGCACGGGTACGGCATCGCCAATGCCATCCAGCAACTGTCCGAGGAAGCGCTGCGAATCGAAGAAGGGTCGCTGTACCCTGCCCTGCACCGCATGGAGGAATCCGGCTGGATCACGGCGGAATGGATGGTCACGGAGAATAAGCGCCGGGCGAGAGTTTATAGCCTCACGCGAACGGGAAAGAAGCAGCTCGAAGCGGAAGCCGAGCGCTGGACGAACTTTTCGAGTGGCGTGGCCCGAGTGTTGCGGCTTGCGTAGCGATGAGCGCGGGAGGAATGGAGAAATGTCCTGGTTTTCAAGACTGAAGAACGCAGTCAGCCCACGCCGGCTGGATCACGATCTCGCGGACGAGTTGCGCGATCATCTGGAGCGCCGGGCTGCAGAGTTGCGCAAGGCGGGACTTGAGCCCACGGAGGCTCAACGACAAGCTGCGCTGCGATTTGGAAACACGACGCTGATCCGTGAATCCAGTCGGGAGATCCGGCTATGGGCCGCTTTGGAATCGATACTCCAAGATGCGCGTTATGCCTGGCGCGGAATGATGAAGAGTCCGGCAGTCGAGGTAACGGTAATACTGTCCCTTTCCTTGGCCATCGGCGCAAACACAGCAATCTATTCGATTCTGGACGCGGCTATGCTGCGGCCCCTACCGATACCCGAACCGAACCGTCTCGTCAGGCTCGCGTCTCCGGGAATTGAGCAACCGGGGAGCGATATTCCCGACGAGCGCGAGGCATTCAATTATCCGATGTACCTGGATATGCGCAAGGCTGCGGGAACGGCCGTGCAACTGGCATTGATCGGATACGTGAATCGCATCGACGCTAGCGGCCCGGAGAACGGCGCGCCCACAGAAAAGGTAGGTCAGTCGTACCTCTCGGGCGACGCGTTCCAGATATTGGGCGTGGGACCCGCGCTGGGACGTGTGCTCTCACCCGATGACGATCGAGCGCCCGGTGCGTCGCCGGTGGCCGTGCTCAGCTACGACTACTGGCAGCGGCGGTTCAACGGGGATCCTCATGTGCTAGGTCGGGAAATTTATTTGGAGACCCACAGCACGAATGGAATGTACCAAGTGGTCGGAGTTGCGCGGAAGGGGTTTTTCGGCGTAGAGCCGGGCAAGTTTGTGGACATATGGGTGCCCGCCATGATGTACAACAAGGAGGCGTTCACAAACCCGGGTTGGAGTTGGTTCCGCATCGTGGGCCGGATGGCAACTGGCACCAGGCCTCGGGAGGTGAAGGCCCGATTACAGCCGATATTCCACGACTATGAGGCAGGTATCGTCAAGCGCATTCCGACAATGCCGCCTGCGATCGCAAACCAGTTCCTCAACGCGCAACTTCGGGTTTACTCAGCGGATGCGGGCGTTTCCGATTTTAGAAGAGATTACTCGCGCCCACTCTGGATCATATTGGCCGTCGCCGGCGGGATCTTCCTCATCGCCTGCGCAAATGTTGCGAGCTTGCTACTGGCGAAGGTTGTGAGTCGTTCCGGCGAGATGGCGATGAGAATTTCACTCGGGGCGGGCAGACTGCGGCTCATCCGGCAGCTTCTAACAGAGAGCCTGTTGCTGGCGGCCCTCGCTGGGGCATTGGGCTGGGTTCTGGCAAGAACCCTGGCGCCGTTGCTGGTTCACCTACTCTCTACGGAAGGGAGCCCGGTGCAGTTTGCGCTAGCAATCAATTCAAGGGTCCTGCTGTTTTGCGCGGCTGTTTCAGCTGTTGCGACCATCTTTTTCGGCCTGCTCCCGGCGTGGCAGGCAGCGGGCGTACAACCCATGACGGCACTGCGCGGCATGACAGGTCAAGCGAGCAGGCTGCGAATGGGGCGTTTTATGGTCGCAGTTCAGGTTGGGTTTGCCTTCTGCCTTGTAGCCGCAGGGGCGGCGTTCTTGTTCAGTTTGTGGAACCTGTTCTCTGTGAACACAGGGTTTGATGCGCGAAACGTAGTTGTACTGGATGTCAGTAGCGATCTGCGCAAGCAGGACAAGAACGCGCAACTCGCAATGATGAAAAGGCTGCAGGACGCCGTGAGCGCGTCACCTGAAGTGGAAGGAGCAGCGGTCGCTCCCTGGGCGATCTTCTCAGGCAGTAGTTGGACCGACCAAGTGATGGTGCCGGGTAAGGGCCCATCCGTACGAGAGGAAATTTTCTATCGCGTGTCCCCAGGGTATTTCAAGACGCTGCGGACGCCCGTGCTGTACGGACACCCGTTTGACCGGCACGACGGACCAGATCAGGATCCCATTCCGACGGTTGTAAACGTCGCGTTTGCACGGCAGTACCTGGGCGGAGAAAATGTAGTTGGTAAGACCTTCGATAGACCCGAAGGGAAGAAGCGTGCGCACCACCAGGTTGTCGGCGTGGTGGCGAACGCAAATTATGGCAGTCTACGCAGAGGAGCGGAGCCGATTGTGTACCTCCCGAATGAAGGCGCGAGTTACTTTTCGCTGTATATCCGATCGCCGCTGGACGTGGGTTCGGTAGTGCGAACGGTTGAGCGCGCGACACCCACCGTCGGTCCGGGCGTTCGTGTTCGGCAGATTACAACCCTGAGCACGCTGGTGGGCAACACGATACTGAGAGAGAAATTGCTCGCGGACATTGGAGGGACATTTGCGTTTCTCGGGCTGGTACTGGCAGCAATTGGACTCTTCGGAGTATTGAACTACGCAGTGGCGAGACGGACACGGGAGATCGGAATTCGCGCAGCACTGGGAGCGCAACGCGCAGAACTGGTGATGCTGGTTGGTCGGGATCTGCTGGCGATGATCGGCGGCGGATTGATAGCCGGCCTGATCGGTTCACTGGCGCTTCTGCTTGCGATCAAATCGCTGCTGTTCGGATTGAAAGCGGTAGATCCGACGGTACTCCTGACGGCTGTCGGGTTGTTCTTCGTCGCCGGTGTCATCGCGGCGGGATTTCCGGCTGGTCGAGCGGCGAGTGTGGACCCGGTGATTGCGCTGCGGCAGGAGTAATCGGCGAGTCAGTCGGGCAAACGCCGTCCAGCGCCCGTGGAGAATGTGCTTGCGGCACGGGCTTGAGGCATTGAATCCAGGCCGAGCACTTCCGACAACTCGCGCCACGCAACGGGAGTGGTACCGGCATGCCGGACGACCACACTGGCGGCAATGTTCGCCAGTTCGACAGCGTTTTCAAAGCTCAGGCCGGCCCCAAGAGCCACACCGAGCGTGGCGATGACGGTATCACCGGCGCCGGAAACGTCAAAAACTTCTTCGGCCATCGCAGAGAGATGTTTCGCGCCCGCGGGCGTGAAGAGCGTCATACCTTCTCCGCCTTGCGTGACAAGGAGCGCGGTGCATTGCAGTTGCTCGCGAAAAGCAAGGCCGGCAAACGCGAAGTCCTTCCCATTGATTCCGGTGCCGATGAGCGCGGTATGGAATTCTTTTTGGTTCGGCGTAACGCACGTGGCGCCGCGATAGGCATTGTAGTCCTGGCGCTTGGGATCCACCAGCACTGGAATACCGCGACGGCGACATTCTTCGATGATCAGTTGCGGAAGATCTCCCGCGAGTACGCCCTTGCCATAGTCGGACAGAACGACAGCAGCGATGTCCTCCCGATTCAAGCACCCAGTCAGGGCTTGAATGAGCTGTCCAGCGCAGGAATCGTCCAGATCATCTGCAAGTTCCTCATCAAGTCGAACGATTTGATGATTGCCGGAGATGATTCGCGTCTTGCTGGTGGTAGGGCGTGACGGGGTCTTCACGACGCACGCGGCATTTACACCGGATTGCGTAAGCAGGTCCGTCAAACGCTCGCCGGGTGTATCTTCGCCGATGATACCCGCCGCAATCACCTTGGCTTCCAGGCCCAAAACGTTCAAAGCTACGTTGGCGGCTCCGCCGGGGACGGCGCGCCGTCTGCGCACCGAGACAACAGGAACAGGCGCTTCAGGAGAGATGCGCTGAACGTCTCCATCGACATATTGGTCGAGCATGAGATCGCCGACAACAAGCACCTGAACGTCTCTAAAGCCGCTCTTCGGAAGAGCAGCGATCAATTCCGGCGAGAAAGAACGTTGATGTGACATCAATACAGCAGCGGAAAAGCTATTGTCTCAGGCTGGAGGTCGGCTGGAGAGTTCCACAACCCGACGAGCCGCATCCAGAAAAGAACGCGCACCATCGGGAACGGCGCCCTCGGGATCGGCAGTGATGAGAGTGCCCCTACATCCGGCGCTGTGCGCAGCTTCGAGATCGGCAGGCGAGTCGCCGATCATGAAGCACTGCTCTGGCCTGGCCGAGAGATCGGCCATTGCTTTTTTCAACAAGAGCGGCCCGGGTTTACGACAGTCGCAATTGTCGGCGAACGAGTGCGGACAGTAATAGAACTTCTCAATCTTCACGCCGAAAGGCGCCAATTGGCTGAGCATCGCAGAGTTTGTGGCGACGAAGGCGTCGTAATCGAAGTAGCCGAGTGCAAGACCTTGCTGGTTCGTGACAACCACCAGACGAAAGCCCTGATCTTGAAGCAACCGGAGCCCCTCACCGACGCCATCGAGCAGCCTGACTCGTTTCGGGTCATTCAAGAAGTGGACGTTTTCGATCAAAGTGCCGTCGCGATCAAGAAAAACGATGGGGCCGGTGCGGGGCACAATCGCTTCGGGTGACGCGTACTGAGAAAGCTCTTCGATCCGCCGAATTATGTCCGAGCTACTGATTTCGTACTCAACCGGAATGGTTTCGACGCGCCCGCCATAGGATTCGACCAGAGGCGCGGACTTCAGTTCTCCCTTGCCGTAATCACCACCTTTTATGTAGAGCTCGGGTTTGAGGATACTGATGATGGATGCGGGACGGGTATCGGTCATCAGGACGACGGCATCGACCCATCGCAGCGCCGCAATGAGGTTCATGCGATGCTTCTGAGCGACGACCGGTCGCAGCGGGCTTTTGTAGCTGCGGACGGAATCGTCTGAATTGACTCCCACCACGAGGCGATCACACATTGATTGTGCCTTTGCGAGGTAGTCAGCGTGGCCGGCGTGCAACAAGTCGAACGCGCCGCAGGTGAACCCCACAGAAAGACTCTGACTGCGCCACTCAGCCGCCAGAGCTAACAGGCCATCGATGTCTGTAAAGACGGGAGCGCTAGCTGTCATCACGGATTATCTTCGGAACAGATGTGTGATCGCTGCGACCGTTCGCGCCAGAATTTCTGTCGCTGGCGCCAGGGAGACGGTTAATCTTCGGCATTCATTTACACTGCTAGTATCACCGTTTTGACCGGTTGTTTTTGAATGAAGGTACTGATTGGGCTGATTGAACATTTCGGGGACATTGTGGCTTGTGAGCCCGTGGCCCGCTATGTCAGGGCCGAACATCCGCAGGCGCACATATCGTGGGCTGTTCAACGTCCCTTTCGGGAACTCATCGATTCGAACCCGAATATCGACGAAACAATCCCGCTGGATTGCATGACGGACTGGATCAAGCTCAGCAAGCACGGCAAATACGATGAAATTGTCGATTTACACGTCAACCTTCGGATTTGCGAGTGCTGCCGTGTTCCGCTAATCAAGGACCGTGGGAACCCGTTCGTTAACGTCTACGAGTGGTTCGATTACGGAGCAATACTCGAGGCGTTCTGCCTCGGCGCCGGATTGCCGCGCCTTTCCGCCCAGCCTCAGGTCTATCTGGGAGAGCAGCAGATCACTGCAGTGGACGCTTTAAAGCTGCCGAACGGGTTTTGTGTAATTCACCGCGAATCGAACACTCCCGTAAAACACTGGACCCATGAGAAGTGGCTGAGCGTTGTTCGTCTTTTGGTTGAAGAGCTAAACATACCGGTGGTAGAGGTAGGAACCAAGAAGGAAGCGACGGGACAGAAGAATACGTCGAAGAGCGAAAAAGCATGGAACTCGCTTGTGCTGGACCTTCGAAACCGCACGACTTTGCTCGAAACGGCTGAGGTGATCAGACGAGCGCGGCTTTTCTTGGGCATCGACAGCGGTCCTGCTCATTTCGCTAATGCGGCGAAGACGCCGGGCGTGGTTCTTCTCGGCCAACATTTCTTCTTTCGGCAATACAATCCATTCACCGGCTTTTACGGAAGCGGTTCGCCAGAAGTGCGACTCGTCCGTAATTTGAATGGGCTGGTATCTGAATTGCCGGTCGACGACGTGGCGGAGGCGACCCGATACGTTTTACGGATTCTTGACGAGAAGAAGTCAAGGAAGCCGGACACAGTTTCGAGCGCTCCAAAAAAAGAACCCGCGACTGTCAATCGCGACTACCGGCGGATGGTGCAGGATTCGGGTTTGTTCGACAAGTCCTGGTACGTTACACATTATCCGGAAGCGTTGCAGAACGGGCTCGAGCCGCTTGATTACTACATCGCAATCGGCGCCAAAGCGGGGCACTCACCGAGCGGCGCATTCAACGCGTCCTGGTACAACAGTCAACGGCCGGACCTCGTGGTGGTGACTGATCCACTGGAGCACTATTTGCACTTCGGCCGCAACGAGGGGCTATTGCCCTACCCGGGCAACGCTGCCATCCGTATCGGGGATGCACCTCCGCCGCTGGAACATGTCTCGGCGACTCTAAAAAGCGTTTGCGTACAGGAACGGGCCGAGCCGCCCGAGCAAATCAAAGAGCTTCCGCGGCTGTTCGCTTTTTTTCTTCCGCAGTTCCATCCCATTGCCGAGAATAACTATGGTCATCGGCCTGGTTTCACCGAGTGGGATAACGTAATCAAGTCCAAACCCCTCTTCAAGGGCCATTATCAGCCGCGAACGCCCGGCGAGCTTGGCTATTACGATCTGCGTTCGATGGACGTTCTCCGCGAACAGACGCGTTTAGCTAATGACCACGGGATCGACGGGTTCTGCTTCTATTACTACTATTTCCAAGGCAAGAAGCTTCTCTATAAACCCATAGAGAATTACATTCGTTCAGATCTGAAGGCGCCATTTCTCTTTTTGTGGGCAAACGAGAACTGGAGCCGCCGGTGGGATGGAGGCGATAACGAGGTCATTGTGGCGCAGAAGCATTCGCCCGATGACAATCTCGCTTTCATTCGCGAACTCCTGCCGATCTTTGCCGATGATCGCTACGTAAAGGTGGACGGCAAGCCGGTCCTGGCGATCTACAAACCTCACCTGTTTGCGAACATACATGCCGCGACAGACCTCTGGCGAGATGATGTGCTGAAACACGGATTTCCAGGGCTCTATCTCGTTATGGCCGACGACTGGTCTAGTGATCCTCCGCATCCGCGCGATCTTGGCTTCGACGCGTCGTACGAGATACCGAGCAACATTATTCCCGAAACGGTGCTCCTCCGAGACTCAGAAAACCTTGGATTGGCCGAAAGCTTCGAAGGACGCATAGTCGATTACCGCAAATTCGCATCGTTTCACATGAGCCGGCCGCTTCCCCATTACAAGCGCTTTAGGACTGTGATGGCCCCGTGGGACAATACGCCGCGGTACGGCGCGCGCGCGGTGATCCATACGAACACTGACAACGATTCGTATAGGTTATGGCTGTCGGAGGCAATCGTCGACACTCGCTGGCGCTATCAACCCGATGAACGCATCGTGTTTATACATTCGTGGAACGAGTGGTGCGAAGGGACCTACATAGAGCCAGACGGACGCCACGGGAGACGCCTGCTGGAGGAGACACGCGAAGTTGTCAGAGACGTCCGCAGCACGGTGGCGTTGGAGCGCTCAGAATCCGACTCGGAAGTAACGAACTTTTATCGTCGACTGATTCGTGAAAAGGACGAAGGTATGGCGCGCACAATTCAGGCGCTTCGGCAACGGAACTTATATGATTACCGCGAACTGGAGCACTTACGGAGTCAGCTTCGTCGCGTCAAGGAGGAAGCAGCGGAAAGGGTACAGCAAGAAGCGGAGCAGCAGCGACGTATCCTACAATCCGCGTCCTGGCGGCTTACCAAACCTTTGCGAGACGCTGCGCGCCTTGTCAGAAAATTAGTCTAGTTTACAATCGGGAGCGCGGCGGCGGAGCGGTCGAGGACGGAGCTGGATTCCCGTCGATAGTATGCGGCTCCATCACTTCCGTCCTAGTACCATCAGGATCGAACAAATTGATGATCCGCTTGCCGTTCTTACCTGTATGTACCTCAATCGCGCGTTTGTAGCCGATCTCACCCGCTCGATGAGCAAGTATACCTGCGGACGCTTGCGCGTCGGGAACCTCAAGGCACACGTGGTTTGCAGACCCTTGTTTGTCGGGAGCCGGAGCTTCTCCGTATAGCATAAGTTCGATGTAGTCTTGGCTGTCAGGCAGCCGGAGATTGATCCAGGACAATGTCTGTCCATTGCTGCTGCCGCGCCAAAATTCCCGGAACCCGAGCACATCCTCATAGAACTTGAGTTCCTCTTCCAGTTTCGTCACTACGAACCCGACATGCATGATGCGCGATGAAATCCGCGTCTGCGGCATGTCCTTGCCATGGCTCCGCGAGGTCAGACTGGCGGGTAAACGCTGCACGAATGCGATTGCTACACCTTGCGGGTCTTTGATGGTTAGATTCAGATTTCCCGATCGCCCCGCGGTCACATGGTCTGGCGTCGGCACACCGTGCTCCGAAAGGTATTTGCGTATGGCTTCCGCATTGCGCACTTCGAACGCGACGTACTTCAGGCGCTCGGTGCCGGCGTTTTTCTCCGGCTCTACCTCGATGTACTGCCGGTCATTGACTTTGAAAAAGTCCAGCGACGTTGAGCCATCCGGATTCTTAAGGTCGAAAGGTTCGTCGAAGCCGAGCATCTCGTGATAGAACACGCGCGACGCGGCTGGATCATGCGCGTAAAAGGAGACAGTTGCGATGCCAATAATCTCCGGACGTTGGACGTTCTGACTCCAAAGCGGTAATGAGAAGAGCGGCAGAATACCGCCAAGCAATTTCAGAATCACGTTTTGGCCGCTAACGTATCACATTGACCTATGAAGGTGCCTCGCTCCAGATCGGTCATTGCCTGCCGAAGTTGAGCCTGCGTGTTCATGACGATAGGCCCGTACCATGCCACAGGCTCCTCGATCGGTTTGCCCGAGACCAGGAGGAACCGAATTCCTTCTTCCCCTGCTTGCACCGCTATCTCGTCGCCGCGATCGAACAGCACCAATGAGTGGTTCTTGACGTCATAGACGGGCGTCGGATCAGGCTGAGTAACGTGTTCGGTGAGAACCGCACGGGGGTCAGAGGCGTCTCGAAATGTGCCGGAGCCTGCGAACACGTAGGCGAATGCATTGCGGGTAGTGTCGACTTTCAGCCGCTTGCGCTTATTTGGCGGCACGGAGATGTCGAGATAATTCGGATCCGCCGCCACCCCCTCCACAGGACCCCTCTTACCCCAGAACTCACCACAGATAATACGCACGTGGGTGCCATCGTTATCCGTCACTTCCGGGATAGCGCTCGCCTGAATGTCCTGGTATCGCGGCGCAGTCATCTTCAGCGATGACGGAAGGTTTGCCCAGAGTTGAAAGCCGTGCATGCGGCCCTGCGCATCTCCGCGCGGCATCTCCTGGTGCAGGATGCCACTGCCCGCGGTCATCCACTGCACGTCGCCCGCCGCCATCTTGCCCCGATTACCGAGGCTGTCACCGTGCTCTACGGAACCAGCAAGAACGTAGGTAATCGTCTCGATTCCGCGATGCGGATGCCATGGAAATCCGGCCAGATAGTCTTGCGGATTATCGTTGCGAAAGTCGTCCAGCAATAAGAAGGGGTCGAACTCTTTCGTCTTGCCGAATCCGAAAGCTCGCTCCAGTTTTACGCCGGCACCTTCGATTGTTTTCTGGGTTTGAATAATTTGTTTAACAGGCCGTAGTGACATAGGCTTCCACGATCTCCCAATATCTCGATATCAAGGTAGATGCAGGGCAAGTGGAAAAGGATTCATAGCGGCCGAACCTCGACAGCAACCAGGGCTGCGGCCGGCTCAGCGTTGATACACACGTATGTAATCGACTAACATTTCCTGCGGGAAACGGACAGAATCATCGGGGTATCCGACCGGCGCAGGAGATCCGCCGACGGCCAGATTCAACAGGAGAAACAAAGGCCCATTGTCGAATACCCATTTGCCGGCGGCCGGCATGGCCGAGCGTGTCGCCTTGAAATAAGATATTCCGTCGATGGAGAAATCAATTTCACGCCGCTTCCAGGCGGCAGCAAACACGTGAAAGTCATCACTGAAGCTCTCGCCGGGTGGCAGTCGATAGATGCTTGTCATGCCTGTCGACTGGTAACCCGGTCCGTGAAGCGTTGAACGATTTGTTCGGGCATCATCGTGGGGAGGACCGAAGTTCTCCATGATGTCAATTTCGCCGCAAGAGGGCCAGCCAACGGTCTTGATGTTGGCTCCCAGCAGCCAAAATGCCGGCCAGAGTCCGTGCGCAGACGGTATCTTGATGCGCGCTTCGACCCGGCCATACTGGAATTGAAACAGCCCTTCTGTTTTGATCCGTGCCGACGTGAACGTGTCGCCATCCCTGAGAGCGCGGATCACAAGATGTCCATTCCCGTCCTGAAAGGCGTTCTCAGTCGCTCGGGTGTAGCGCTCTTTTTCGTGATTGCCCCAGCCGCCGTCGCCAAGATCATAGGTCCATTTCAAAGGATCGGGCGGAGAGTTAAGGGTGCCATTGAATTCGTCCGCCCAGATGAGGTGCGATCCGCCAGCACTCTGGGGAATTGCAAATCCCGGAAAGATTGTGAAGGTGATAAGGACAACGAACAGCCGAAGAGTCATATGTGGCATTTCAAGCAATAGTGTGCTTACGGTACAAACGAAACTTTAACCGACTCCGGAGCACTTCTTATTTATCCATGTCGAAATGGCTCCTTGCAGTCGTTTTAGCCATCTTGTCCGGCACACATACAACTGCAGCGGATGCACCTGATTATTCCAAAGAAGCGGCCGTCATCCAAAGCATCACCACTAAAATCGGCTTCAATGCGGAGGGCGCTCAGCATTTCCAGCAAGTCCTGTCGGCGAAAATCCAGTCGGAATCTGCCGTTAGGCAATACGGGGTGCTGTCGTTCGCCTATGCCTCGGGTAACCAAGAGGTCAGCGTCGACTACGTGAGAGTTCGCAAGGCGGACGGATCCGTCGTCGAAACACCGGAATCTTCGATCATCGACATGGCGACGGACGTGGCAGCAGCAGCGCCAACTTATAACGACATCCGCCAGAAGCAAGTTCCTGTCAAGGCACTTGGCGTGGGTGATGTGCTGGAGTACTCGGTTCAGATCTCGGAAAACAAACCGGAAACGCCAGGCCAGTTTTGGTGCTCACAGTCCCTCATCAATGAAATGGTTGTTCTCCATCAGACGTTGGAAATCAGTGTTCCGGCGACGCGATATGTGCACGTTTCGAGTGCCAAGCTGAAACCGGAAACACGCGAAGAAGGCGGTCAGCTCATCTACGTTTGGAGGTACTCGCAGCTAGATCCCAGCAAGCCCGCTGAGCAGAAAGCATCGGCTGAAGAGAAAGAACCGCTAAAGATCGAGGTCAGCACGTTCAAGAGCTGGGAGGAGGTTGGACGTTGGTTCGGCGGGCTCGCAGATCCGCAAGCGGCTGTCACTCCCGCTATTCAGGCCAAAGCCAAAGAACTCACCGCCGGCTTGTCTTCCGATTCAGACAAGGCAAGAGCCATCTATAAGTATGTGGCTATGAAGTTCCGCTACATCTCCATTTCGCTCGGTGTCGGACGCTATCGGCCGCATAGTGCGGAGGAGGTGCTGGCGAACCAATACGGCGATTGTAAAGACAAGCACACGCTTTTTGCCGCGCTACTCAAAGCCGAGGGGATTGAGGCATGGCCGGCTTTGATAGGAGCGGGTCTGAAATTCAATGCCGATGTTCCTTCTCCGGCCGCATTCAATCACGTGATCACGGTGCTTCGGCAAAGCGGTCAATACGTTTGGCTCGACACGACTGCCGAGGTTGCGCCGTACGGACTGATCAATCAGGCGATACGGGATGAGCAGGCTCTTATAGTGCCGGCTTCGGGAAAAGCGTTTCTGCAGAAGACGCCCATGGATCCTCCTTTTGCCGTATCGAACTCCATGTCAGTCACTGCAGCGCTGAGTGCCGATGGGACATTGAATGGCCACTTCGATCTGCAGTTGGACGGAGATACTGCTCTTACTCTACGCGCCGCTTTCCGTCAGCTTGCACCCGCTCAGTGGCAAACGGGCGTGCAGCAGATGTCCTACGGGTTGGGCTTCGCAGGTGACGTGAGCACAGTGGAAGTGGAAGACCTTGAAAATATCGAGAAGCCTTTCCATTGCAGCTACGATTACAACCGCAAAAACTACTCCGATTGGGCGGAGCACAAAATCACGTTTCCGTTGCTGCCGCTTGATTTCGGTCCCGGTCCAGAGGCCGAAAGCCCGAAAGAGCCCTTCTGGGCAAGAGAACCCGGGATTGCCAGTTATCGCGCATCCATTCATCTGCCGAGTGGTTTCACACCGGATATCCCTCCCGACGTATCCCTCAAAACCGATTTCGCCGACTACTCTGCACATTACTCGTTCAAGGATGCCACGTTTGCCTGCGAGCGCAAGATGACCGTTAAACGATCAAAGGTGGCACTCGACCAATGGGCTGCCTATCAGAGATTCATAAAGGGCGTGCAGACTGACCAGAACACTGTCATTTCTCTTTCTGAGGCGCCGCCGGATGTCAATAATCCTGCGGCCGAGGCATTGGTAAACCGTGCGATGCAAGCTCTGCAAATGCACAAGGCGCCGGAGGCGCGTGACCTTCTTGCACAGGCTGAGAAGTTGAATCCAAAACAGCTTAGGTTGTGGTCGATGTATGCGTACGTTGCATTCTCGTCCGGGCAGAAAGATGAGGGATTTACAGATGCTCGCAAAGAAATTGAGCTTCATCCGGGTGAGGCGGAGGGGTACGGCGAGCTCGCAACCTTGCTCCTGCAAGCGGGCAGGCGTGATGAAGCAATAGACGCCTGGCGCAAAGCCCTACAGCTCTGGCCCGAAAATGACGGCATCGCTACGCAACTGGTCACATTACTAACGCAGAGGAAGCGATACGCCGAAATCGCGCCCGCTTTGGAAAAATCGATTGCTGTCGCTCCGGCAAACTATCACTTGCGAGTGCTATCTGTCCTAGGATTCCTGGGCACCGGCGATAACGCTCATGCCCTTGCGGATGCTCAGGAAATTGCCAAAGCGACTACTGATCCGCTGGTCCTCAATGACCTCGCCTATTACCTCACTGACGCCGGCGTAACAACGCCTTCTCCCGTCGAGTGGGTGCAACGTGCGATCAGCCTGACGGAGCAGGAGTGTGCCAAAACGACTCTCACCGGCCTTGAACAGAAGGATGTAGCGAACGTCAATGGGCTAGCGGCAGAATGGGACACCTTGGGTTGGATCTACTTCAAACAGGGTGATCTTGCGAAAGCGGAAAAGTACGTCGATGCGGCCTGGCGTCTGAACCAACAAGGGGACGTTGCCGATCACTTGGGACAGGTCTATGAGAAACAGGGCAAGCAGGCCCAAGCGATCCATATGTGGAGGTTGGCATTGGCCGCGCAAAGCAGCAACGAAGACGCTAGGGAGCGGCTGCAAAAAGCTGGCACACCAATTGCGAGGCCGATAACACGGAGCGCGTCATTGAAGGAACGGCCAGTGTCTGCGGGCGAAGAACTCGGCCGACTGCGGACGGTCAAAGTGCCCGGGCTGCCGAAGGACACTCCGGTCGCTGATTACTTCGTTGTTGTTTCGCGGCAAGGCGTCCAGGAGGTTGAGATCGCCGCCGACGCGGATGCGCCTAAAGGAGTGAAAGAAGCATTGCGAGCCGCGAGCTTCGATTTCGTGTTCCCCGACGACGGAACGGAAAGGATTGTTCGCCGCGGCATCTTGTCCTGTTCCGCGTATACGAACCCGAACTGTCAATTCACGATGCTGCCGCTCTCAAATACGACTATCGCCGGCATGCGAACCAGTGGCGCTCAAGCGAATGGCTCGTCGCCAGCTGGTGTTGTTCCGCCCACTGTGATCAGCAAAGTGGAACCGGAATACTCGGACCTTGCCCGAAAAGCCGGCTTGGAAGGTACTGTATTGCTGAAGATCGTCATCAATGAGGAAGGCATTCCTCAGGATGTCGCTGTCGTTAAGTCTCTCGGCATGGGCCTGGACGAGAGCGCGAAAGCGTGTGTTGTGAAATGGCGATTTAAGGCGGCCATGAGGAACGGTAAGCCGTTCAAAGCAGCCGCCCAAGTGGAAGTCAACTTCAAATTGCTGAAAGGTGGACAGTAGCCGCTTCAATTACTTCGCAGTATCCGCGAATTCACATAAGAGTATTACTCGCGGTCAAGTACCGAGTAGCAATTGCTAGCTTGATCGAAAGCTAATTCGCGGCAAACCGCTTTTCGTGTTCGCCGTAGGCCACCGCCGCACACTGAGTGAAATGAGCGAGGAGTCTATTGGATAAGGCATGTGAGATCCTTCATCGAGCAACTGCGGGCGATCGCTCCCAGCCCCAAGCCCAGTTCAAATCTCAATCGAAGAACTTTTTGGTCTTGCGCAAACAAGCCAGTGGCTACCTTCTCGGCTCATACCGCATCGCCACCGCCCCCGAGCGGAACTCCAGGCGGCTCACGAGCCTCAAGTCGACAGTCTTCGATAGCCCTGCGAACAACGTGGGCCCGTGTCCCGCTAGCCTGGGCTGCACCACGAACTCGTACTCATCGATCAATCCCAACTCCGCCAACGCCAGCGGAAGTTTCACACCTCCCACGAGCACTCCCCTACCCGATTCCTGCTTGAGCTGCTGAACGGCCTTTCCCAGGTCCCCGCGCACGAGTTCCGCGTTCCAATCGACCCGGTCCAGGGTACTCGACACGACGTACTTCTTTGCCAGGTCGATCGTCCGGGCGAAGGATTTCATCCAGTCAGGCGTCGCTCCCGTCGGCACCGGCGGCCGGAACGCTGCCTCCATCATTTCGTAAGTCACCCGGCCAAAGAGGAGGGCATC